>PLYM01000254.1 GCA_003153375.1 Planctomycetaceae bacterium | reverse complement strand
ATAGCCCTTGGGCAGATCGGGATAGTAATACTGTTTGCGATCCCACTTGGTGAACTCGGCGATCTGGCAATTGAGCGCCACGGCCGTGCGGCGGCCGAGCAGGAAGGCTTCGCGATTCATCACCGGCAGTGTGCCCGGCATGCCAATGCAGATGGGACAGGTGTGGGTGTTGGGCGGCGCGCCGAATTTCGTGCTGCAGCGGCAGAAGAGCTTGGTGCGCGTGAGCAACTGCACGTGTACTTCCAGGCCGATCACGATGGTATAAGGTTCTGTCACGGCACGATCCCGTTTAACTAGCCGCTAGGCGCCTCGCGGAGCGCGGTGGTGATTTACGCGGGAACCATCGGCGCGCGGCGCTGGTGCCAGTCGGTCGCCTGCTGAAACATGTGGGCCGCTCGCAACAGGCGTTCTTCCTCGAATGGCGGGGCTTGCAACTGCAACCCGATGGGCAAGCCGCCGGCGCCGAAGCCACAGGGGAAGGCGATGCCGCCCACGCCGGCCAGGTTGGCGCTCACGGTATACAAGTCGACCAGGTACATCGACAGCGGGTCGTTGACTTTCTCGCCCAGCTTGAAGGCGGTGGCGGTGGTCACCGGGCCAACGATCAGGTCGACTTCGGCGAACGCGGCATCGTAGTCGTTGCGGATCAGCCGGCGGACCTTGAGGGCCTTGAGATAGTAGGCGTCGTAGTAGCCCGCGCTGAGGGCATAGGTGCCCAGCATGATCCGCCGCTTGACTTCGGGCCCAAAGCCTTCGGCCCGGCTCTGGCGATACATCCACACCAGCGGGTTGTCGACGGCTTCGCTCTCGGCATGGCGGCCGGCCGCTTGCAGGGTCGCGCGCCGCTGGGCGATGGCCGACTCGAGCTTCTTTTCGTCGGTGCGATGGCCATAGTGTACGCCGTCGTAACGGGCGAGATTGCTCGAGGCCTCGCAGGGAGCAATGATGTAGTAGGTGGCCACGCCGTATTTGCCATGCGGCAACGAGATGTCTTTGACCGTGGCGCCAAGCGAGCGATAGACGTCGACCGCCGACCGCACGGCTTGCTCCACTTCGGCCTCGAGCCCCGGACCAAAATGCTCGCGCACCAGACCGAGCCGCAATCCCTTGAGCGGCTGCTTGACGGTCTCGCTGTACTTGGGCACCGGCCGATCGATCGACGTCGAGTCGAGCGGGTCGTGGCCGGCCAGCACTTCCAACAGCAGGGCCGTGTCTTCGGCAGTCTGGGCCAACGGGCCAATCTGATCTAGACTGCTGGCGAAAGCCACCAGGCCATAGCGGCTCACGCGGCCATAGGTCGGCTTGAGTCCCGTGATGCCGCACAACCCGGCGGGCTGACGAATCGAGCCGCCGGTGTCGCTGCCGACCGACAGGGGTGCCATGGCCGCGGCGATCGCGGCGGCCGCACCACCGCTGGAGCCGCCGGGCGTGCGCTCAAGGTCCCAGGGGTTGGCGGTTTTCTGATAGGCCGAGTTTTCGGTCGAACCGCCCATGGCGAACTCGTCCATGTTGGTCTTGCCGATCAGCACGGCGTCGGCCGCCTTCAACTTCGCGATCACCGTGGCGTCATACGGCGGCGCGAAGTGCTCGAGCATCTTCGAGCCGCACGTCGTGATCTCGCCCTTGGTGCAGAGCAAGTCCTTGATCGCCACGGGCAGCCCGGCCAATCGACCCAGCGGCTTGCCGGCGCGGCGGCGCTGGTCGATGTCGGCCGCGCGAGCGAGTGCGGCCTGCTGATCGACGCGCAGGAAGGCTTTGACCTGCGGGTCGTGCTGTTTAATCTGGTCGAGAAAGGTCTCGGTCAGCGCGACGGACGTAGTCTGGCCCGCGTTGAGCAGGGCCAACAGTTCGGTGGCACTTTGGCGCGCGAGTGACATGCTTCCTCGATGAATGCGCTCAATCGCCCAACACGGCGGGAACCAGGAAAAACTCGCGGTCGTGACGCGGAGCATTGGCCAAGGCGTCGGCGCGGTCGAGGCTCGGCCGCAGTTGATCCTCGGCAAACACGTTCGAGATCTCCAGAGCGTGAGCCATGGGCTCGACGTCCGAGGTGTCGAGTTCGGCGAGCGACTCGACGTAGGCCACGATCTGGCCCATTTGCGTGGTCATCAGGTCCAACTCCTCGGAGGTCAACAACAACCGGCCGAGCAGCGAGACTTTTTCGACCTCTTGGCGAGTGAGGCTCATGCGAACGAATCTTTCGGAAAAAACCGGTTCGCGCCGCCCGCGCTGGCTGAGTGCCTGACAGAATTCGAGGGGTCTGGCCGCGTCTCTGGCGTGCGCGCCGGCAGGGTCTACTTGGCGGCGGCGGCCTTGGTCGATCCGGCGCTGGCCGGCAGTTTGAACGGGACGTTGCGGACCCGCTTGGTGATCGCGCCCGAGCGAATGCACTGGGTGCAGACGCGAACGGTGGTGTTGGTTCCCTTGGCAGTCGTGACCCGCACGCGCTGCAAATTCGGCTTGAATTGGCGTCGCGAAATGCCCGTCACCTTGGTACCGACACCGCCCAAGTACTTGGCCTTACCGCGAATCGTCACCCGATTGCCGACCTGCGGGGCTTTGCCGCAGACTTCACATTGCTTTCCCATCGCGAACGCCTCGAATTCACAGCTTCCTGAAAAAATGCAAGACCGTTAGTATATCGAGTTTGCGCCCCCGGGCAAGGCGTGATCGGGCCGGGAATTAGGGGCCGTTTCGGGTGGCCCAGGACTGGTCCAATCCGAGCGCGGGGTTGGCCCCCGCGGCGCCGGTTCGTCTTTTGCGGCCCCGCTGATTACAATGCCGTGAATCCAACTTCCGCTCGCTTTTGAGCGAATTCGCTCACCGCGGGCCCATACTCTTGTCGTCGAGATCTTTGTCATGTTGCAGCTCCTTTTATCCGCGGCGCTGGCTCCGCTTGTGGTTTCTGACGTGACGTTGACGGCGGGCACGCAACTGAGTTTTCGCGGTGGGGTCGAGGCCGTCGCGGCGGAGCAAGGCAAGGGGGGCAAGGCCTTCGACCTGACGCTGTGGATCACGCAGAAGAGCGAGACCGGCGCCGAGATTGTGTGGCTGGTCGACGAGCGCGGACGAGGCGAGTTTCCCTGGAGCGAGCGGTTTGGCCGCGTCAGTGTGGACGGCGCCTGGCGCACCGGCGCCGCGGGGCCGGCTTTGCTCTACGACCGGGGCGAAGGCCGCAGCGTGGTGCCGATTCCATTGCCGTTTCTGGTCAGTGACAAGCCGCTGACGGTCGATGCGGCCTTCAGCGAAGGCAAACTCGAATTCCACGTCGACAAGGCGGGCAAGTCGGCCGACAAGCCAACCTGGAAGATCAGCGTCCGCGATCCGTTCGGACCCAAACGCACGCTATCGGTGGATCAGCACAGTCCGCTCGTGCTGGCCTTGAACGAGCGCGTGATCATGGGCCGCGGCGAGGAATATCAGCTCAAGCTCGAATTTGTTGGCGCCGAACCGTTGGCCGGCGAGCAATTGGCCGCGGTCAACAAGGTGCTCGACAAGCTGCTGGCCTTGCGCGGCAAGCTCAACCAACCGCCGCAGACGCAAGAAACCAACTGGAAGAGCGAGCAGTTGGCGCTGCTGCGCGAGCAGTTGCCGGCCTTGGCCGAATTGGCCGTGGCCACGCCGTTGGCGCGGCTGGTCGCCGCGGGCGAGCGCGACGTGCAGTTGCAGTCGGGCCGCAGCGACGCACTCACGGAGCTTGGTTCGAAATACCAGGGCCGTCCGGTCGAGGCTTTTTCCAGCAAGGGCTTTGGCGAGGACGCGCTGGCCGCCGATGACCTAGCCGGCAAGGTGACCGTGCTGCACTTCTGGGACTATCGCGACGAGCCGCTCAAAGAGCCGTATGGCCAGGTGGGCTATTTGGACTTCCTCTATCACCGCCGCAAGCCCACGGGGCTGCAAGTTTATGGCGTGGCCGTCGACGGTCGCTTGGGCGATGACAAAACACGCGCTGCCGCCGAACGCAGCGTGAAAAAACTGAAGGCGTTCATGAACTTGAGCTATCCGATCCTGCTCGATCCCGGGCCGCTGGTGAAGCAGTTCGGCGATCCGCGGTTGCTGGGCGCGAGCCTGCCGCTGTTCGTCGTGATCGGCCCCGACCAGAAGATCCTGCACTACCACGTCGGCCACTACGACGTGCACCAGGATCAGGGGCTCAAGGAACTCGACGAGGTCGTGCAGAAGGCGCTGGAAACGACCAAGTAGTTTTGATCGACGGGTGCCTCACGTGCCCTGCGTGATGGCGATTACTTCGTCGAGCACGAGGCCGTTGGTGGCGATGCCTTCGCCGCTGTAGATGGTCGGGCGGCCTTGCCAGTCGGTGAAGGTGCCGCCGGCTTCGACGACGATCGGCTGAATGGCCGCGGCGTCCCAGACGTTCATGATCGCGTCGAACATCACTTCGGCGCGGCCCGTGGCCACGAGCAGATAGCCATAGCAGTCGCCCCAGGTGCGGCTGACGAGCGCGGCCTGTTGCAAGCGCGCGGCGGCTTCCTGCCGGGCGACGGGAAAACGCGTGTCGCTGGAACAAACTAGCGCCTCGGCCAACAGCGCCCGCTTCGAGACCCGGGCCCGTTGCGGGGGACTGTCGCCGCGCAGATACCAGGCGCCTTGTCCGGTGGCGGCGTAGATGCACTCGTCGATCGCGGGAAAGACCGAGACGCCGATCACGCTCTGCTGCCGGTGCTCCACGCCCACCAGGGTGCCATACAGCGGCACGCCGCGGATGAACGACTTGGTGCCGTCGATTGGATCCAAAATCCAGCGATAGCCGCTGGTGCCGGGCATCTCGCCAAACTCCTCGCCCAGGATGCCATCGGCCGGAAACTCGTCGGCGATTCGCTGGCGCAGCAGTTGCTCGGCCTGGCGATCGGCCACGGTGACCGGCGAGTCGTCGTGCTTCAACTCGACGGCCAGGGCGTCATTGCGAAAGTAACCGAGCGTCAATTGCGCGGCTTCGCGCGCGGCCGCCAGGGCCAGCTCCAAACGCGGCGAAAGTTCGTCGTTGTGCATGCCAAAAAGCCTACCGGCGCGGCCGAGGGCTGCCAAGTGGCGAGGATCGTGGGCCGCCGACGGCTGCCCGGGCGACGTCTGGCCGGGCGAATCGTCGCGTTGTAGACTGAGGGACCTGTTGTTTTGGCTACCTCCTCGTCAGAAAGATCACTCTGCATGTTGGGTGCGACCTTAGGCATCGATCAGTACGTCACCCGGTTGCAGGACGAACTGAAACGCGTCGACCATGCCGAAATGCAGGCCTGGGCCGACTTGATCTACGAAGCCTGGCAGCACGAGAAGTTCGTCTACATTCTGGGCAATGGCGGCAGCGGCACCACGGCCACGCACATGAGCGAGGATTTGGGCAAAAGCTCGCTCAAGCCCGAGCATCTGAAGGACGAGAGCAAGAAGCGCCTCAAGGTGCTCAGCCTGACCGACAACTTGGGCTGGATTCTGGCGGTGGGCAACGACGTGGGCTACGACCAGATTTTCGTGCAGCAACTGATGAACTATGGCACGAAGGACGACCTGGTGATCGCCATCAGCGGCTCGGGCAACAGTCCCAACGTGCTGGCCGCGGTCGACTGGGCCAACCGGCACGGGCTCAAGACCTTTGGGCTGACCGGCTACAACGGCGGCAAGTTGCGCGGCATGCAGCAGGCCGGACTGCACGTGCCCTTGGACGACATGGGCATGGTCGAGAGCATCCATCTGTGCCTGTTTCACTGGGTGCTCAACGACGTCTACGCCCGCATCAATCACGAAGGCCGGCACCGCAAGTCGTGATTTCCCATGTCTAAATCCGCCAAGAGCGCCACGCCGCCGATGTTCCTGGGCATCGAGATCGGCGGCACCAAGCTGCAACTGGGCGTCGGGCCCGGCGACGGCACGCTGGCCGCGGTCGACCGTTTTGAAGTGCGCCCCAAGCTCGGCGCCACGGGAATTTTGGAACAAATCGAATCGTCAGCCCGGGTGCTGATTGCGCGGCACAATGTGGTGGGCATCGGCATCGGCTTCGGCGGACCGATCGACTCGCAGTCGGGCATCGTCAAGAAAAGCCACCACGTCGACGGCTGGGAGCGCTTTGGCCTGGTCGATTGGTGCCGCCGCGTGCTGCTGCTGCCCACCACGTTGCAAAACGACTGCGACGCGGCCGGACTGGCCGAGGCCCGCTTTGGCGCTGGTCGCGGGCGTCGGGCCGTGTTGTTCGTCACGGTCGGCACCGGCATCGGCGGCGGGCTGATTCTCGACAACCAGATCTATCGCGGCAACGGACACGGCGCCGCCGAGATTGGCCACCTGCGGCCCGGGTTGCACGCCGATCGGGCCGATCAGACCGTCGAGTCGCTCGCCAGCGGCTGGGGCATCGCGGCGGCCGCGCAGGCCCGGCTGAGCGATCCGATTTCGCACGCCTTCATTCCGCTGACCAGCGGGTTGAGTCGCAGTTCGCCCGACGAGGTGCGGCAGCGGATGATCGAAACCGAGGAGGCCGAAGAGGAATATGCCGCGGACCTGTGGGATCGCTGCGGCGGCAAGCTCGATCAGCTCACGACCTACATGGTGGCCCAGGCGGCCGCCGAGGGCAACGAAGTCGCCCGCGAGGTGCTGTCGCACGCCTGCCAGGCCCTGGGCTGGGGCATCGCCCAGGCCGTCACGCTGTTCTCGCCCGAGGTGGTGGTGATCGGCGGCGGGGTGTCGCTGATGGATGAGACCTTGTTCCTGCACCCGCTGCGGATCGAAGTCGAGCGGTACGTCTTTCCGCCGTTGATCGGCACGTATGAAATCGCCCCCGCCCAGTTGAGCGAGCAGGTCGTGGTGCACGGGGCCGTGGCGGCCGCTAAGGATGCGTTTCCGCGGCAGTGATTACGGCGGGGATGCGGCGATTCCTCGCGACGAGCACTGGGTCGGCGTGTCTGCGCCGCAAGTCGTGGGTGCCATGCTCACGCTGCGTGAGCATGCTTGCGAAGCGCAAACATGGCACCCGGCTGCGCTGAAATACCGGGTGCCACGGGCATCTTGCCCGCGTCCTGGCATTGCACTGGCGACACGCCAGTGGCACCCGAAGGATGACCATCAAGTGCCTACAACCCCTACCGTTTGCGGGCTTGCTCTTCGAGGCGTGCGCGGACTTCGGGCAGGGGGTAGTCGATGATGGGCAGGTCGAGGTGGGCCACTTCGCGCAGACGGCGGTAGCCGCGGGTGACGAGGGTCTCGTGCTCGCGAACATAGTTCGGGTCAAGCAGCCGTTTGTCGAATTCTCCCTCGACCACGATCGGCTCAAAATCCGCATCGACGATGAACTGCCCCAGCACGGGATTGCAGCGGATGTGCCGCTCGCGCGTGGTGTGCAACGTCTCGGGATCGAGCAAGCCGATCACGTAGCGCAGGTAGAGATCGCTATCCCAGATCTCTTCGACGTCGCCGCCGCAGACGCCGCACAGGTAACCTTCTTCGCATTTGGCCACAGGAATAGTGGTTGGTGGTTAGTGGCTAGTGGTTGGTGAAGAAGAGGCTGAACCCGGATTCTATTTTGTTTCCTTTGTGGCATTCGGATTGTCGAACCGAAAGCCGGGCTTGGGCTTCTGCTCGTAATCGACAGTCGTTCCCTGCAAATACAAGCAGCTCCGTCGATCCACGATGATCCGCACACCATGAGACTCGAGTTCCAGGTCGTCCGTCGTCTTCTCTGTTTTTTTGGCGAAACCTAAAGTGTGCTGAAAGCCGGTCTTCCCTTGGGTAACGCCTACCCGCAGCAGCGTGTCGGCGGGAAGCTTTTGGTCCAAAATGAGCTTTTGGATTTGGGCTGATGCATTCTTTGTCAGCTTGACGATCGGCTCGGGTTCGGCGGAAACGCTGGCCGTCACATTGGCTAGTTGCAGAATGCCGGCAAACAATGCGATGCATCTGAATCGATTCATGCGACCTTCAAAGAACCGGCCGGCTGGTTTTGCTTTTCCGAACACTGACCACTAGCCACTGACCACCAATCACTCTCCTCAAATTCCCAGCACATCGTTCATGTTGTACAGGCCCGGTTTCTTGCCGGCCAGAAACTTGGCGGCGGCCAATGCGCCGTGGGCGTAGCAGTCGCGGTTGGTGGCGCGGACGGTGAGCTCGACGGTTTCGCCCAACAGGCCGAAGACGATCGTGTGTTCGCCGGGATTGTCGCCGACGCGCAGGGCGTGGTAGCCGATTTCGCGGTGTGGGCGCTGACCGGGGCGACCGCTGCGGCCGTGCACTTGCTCGGTCTGACCCATCACGTTGGAGATGATCTGGCCGAACTTCAAGGCCGTGCCGCTGGGGGCGTCGACCTTGAAGCGATGGTGCCGCTCGATGATCTCGACGTCGGCGCCCGAGGGATGGTTCTTGAGGACCGTGGCGGCCACTTCCGAAAGCTTCATCACCAGGTTCGTGGCCAGGCTCATGTTGGGCGCTTGCAGGATCGCGATCTCGCGGGTCGCTTGCTGAACACGCTGCTGCAACTCGGCGTCGAGCCCGGTGGTGGCCAGCACCAGCGCGATCTTGCGCTCCAGGCACGTGGCCAGCACCGTGGCGACGGCCTCGGGCACGGAGAAGTCGATGATCACGTCCAAGGGGGCCGAAACCTGGGTGGCCAGCGGCACGCCGATCGGGCCCACGCCCGCGATGACGCCGGCGTCGGTGCCGAGCTTCGGATAGCCGGAACTCTCCAGGGCCGCGACCAGCTTGAGCTCGTGATCGACATGTCCCAAAGCCACGAGCAGTTGCCCCATCCGCCCGGCGGCGCCGTTGATACCCAGTTGAATCGCCATCGCATCTCCAAAAACTGCGGTCCCGCTCAATTCCGCGATTGTCGGGTGCTCCCGCCGGATTGTCCAGCACCGCCACGATACGCGGGCGGCAATTCGACGCCGGTGAGCCGCCAACTGCATGGAAACGAAAACGCGATCGCCGGCGAGTCTGCTCAGCTATAAAGCTGAATCGCCTTGATGATCTCGTCGATCTCGTTGGGCACCGTGACGGCGCGGTTGGCGAAGGCGGCGCGGCGGATGCCGCGGCTGCCGAGCACTTTGTTGAACTGCTCCTGGTCGGTCGTGTGGTAGGCGACCGTGGCCGTGGGGTCTTTGAGCTGATGGCCCGTGAGGATGCAGACCACGCGCTCGTCGGGTCCGATCACGCCTTGCGAGACCAGCAACTTGGCGCCGGCGACGCTGGCGGCGCTGGCCGGTTCGCAACCCAGCCCGCCAGCCCCGACCTGGGCCTTGGCGTCCAGAATCTCCTGGTCGGTCACTTCGCGCACCACGCCCTGGTTGCAGACGTCCAGTGCCCGCAGGCACTTGTCGAGGTTCACCGGGCGATTGATTTCGATGGCGCTGGCGATGGTCGAAGCTCGTTTTTCGCCGCTGTCGAGATCCTTGTAATAGCCTTCGGTGATCGATTGATCGGGCCGGCCGTCGTTCCAGCGCAGGCCCCGTTTTTCATAAAGCTCGTACAGCGTATTGGCCCCGGCGGCGTTGATCACGGCCAGACGCGGCACGCGGTCGATCAGGCCGATCTCGCGCAGCTCGGCAAAGGCTTTTCCGAAGGCGCTCGAATTGCCCAGGTTTCCGCCGGGCACGACGATCCAGTCGGGCACTTCCCAACGCAGGCCTTCGAGCACGCGGAACATGATGGTCTTCTGGCCTTCGAGCCGGAAGGGATTGACGCTGTTGACCAGGTAGATGCCCAGTTGGCTGGAGACCTCTTTGACGCGAGCCATGGCGTCGTCGAAATCGCCGGCGATCTGCATCGTAAGCGCGCCATAGTCGAGGGCTTGCGACAGCTTGCCATAGGAGATCTTGCCCGAGCCGATGAAGATCACGGCCTTCATCAGCTTGGTCACCGAGCAGTAGAGGGCCAGCGAGGCGCTGGTGTTGCCGGTCGAGGCGCAGGCGGCCCGCTTGGCGCCGATCGAATGGGCGTGCGTGAAGGCGGCCGACATGCCGTTGTCTTTGAAGCTGCCCGAGGGATTTTGGCCCTCGTATTGCAGATAGAGGTTGCCCGGCCGCATGCCGACGAATTTGCCCACGCCGGGCGACTCTTGCAGCAGGGTCTGGCCTTCGCCGATCGTGACCACTTGCTCGCGGGGGGCAAACGGCAGCAGCTCGTGAAACCGCCACACGCCGCTGAAATCTAGCGGGTCGTAGCGGCGCGACCACTTGCTCTCGAAGAAGTCGAGCGAGGTGGGGGGCCGCAGGCGGTTCCAGTCGTAAATGACGTCCAGCAGGCTGCCGCAAGCCTCGCAGGCCACGCGGGCCTCGTGGATGCCAAACGTCGCGCCACAGGAGGGCGAGATGCAACGTTGAAAAGCGACGTCATTGCGGGCGACACGAATGGCTAACCTGCTCCTGCCGGCTCTGATGGCCGAGGCGTTGGCACGCGGTAAAAGTCTACTTTGTAGTCTAAGTCAGCACGCCGGGGGCTGTCTAGTTTCGTGCCTCCCAGTTCGTCTGGCGCGACTCGCACCGCACCCCAGCAGCCGCGCGCTCACGTCGCACGCTGCCATATTGGTTTTTGGGTTGCCACGCACTGTCAAATCGGCCTGACGGCGCTGGGCATGGCGCCTGATAGGCCCATTTTACCGAGAAGGCAGGGAAGCGATCAAATCGGGCCGAGGGCCGACGATCATCGCTTGATTTCCACCTCGGGCAGGGCCTGCCGCAGCGCATGCTCGCCGTCGCTCGAGATGCTGCTCTTGGCCATGTCGAGTTGGATCAGATCCATTCCTGGCGACATTCCCAAGTCGTGGGCTCGTTTCAAGGTCGCAATCTGTGCCAGGAATGGTTCAATCTGGCGGTCGTCGAGATCGGCGGATTGGCAAGTCAGCGACAACGTCGTTCGATTTCCGGGCAACGATGAGATCGACGTTTGCATTCCCAAATTGCGCAGCGCGCCCAACGCCATTTCGCGGCTCGCATCTTGACGGAATTTCCAGGCCACGACCGCCAACAGGATGGCCAAAGTCGTCACCACCAGGAACAGCGTTCGCAGGCTGAAGCGGAACCAGCGACGTTTCGGGGCCGCGATCATGACTCATTTTCACCGAGCAGCTTGCGGTCAATGGCCGCCTTCTTGTCGTAGAGGGCGGCAAAGTCCGGCATGATCGTGCCCTGCCGCTCTACGAGCCTTTGCATCCACGCCGTCGCTTCCCGTCGTTGGCGAGAGGCTTCAATTTGCTTTGCGATCCGGGCCCGCGCGGCCGGCGAAAGCGTACGGCCGGAACGTCGCTCGAAATCGCGAAAAAACGCATCTAATCCGACGTCATCGCTCATTCCGCGATTGTAGCAGCGGCCGACAAAGATGCCGCAGGGGATAGGCCCCTCGGCCTCATGTCTTGTGTTACCGTGATAGCACGTCGCTGTCCGATGTTGCGTTAAGAGTGCTGGCGGTCGCGTGCCACGCAGATGTTGCACCGGATGTTCGCGGCTTTCAATCCCGGTCGGTTATGATGGGAGGCATGAAACACGATTTTCGCCAGGAACCGGAAGGCGAGGCCGCAGATCGATTCCGGGAGTGGCTTGAACAAGAAACGATCAGCTATCTCCGGCGGTGCCTTGGCGATTGGGAAGCACTAAAGGGCGGCGTTTTCCTGTACGTCAATTGGGCATACGAAGCTCACATGCCCGAGGACCAAATCGGCCGGCTATTCGGCAAGTCATTTGTTCGTGCGGGCTGGCCGCAAGAAGACGAATCGGCAGCGTTCGACTTGTTGGAGTTTCTCGCTCCGATAGCTGAGGCTACGCAAAGACGTAAGGACGACCAGTCCCCATAATCCGCCAGGAACGATTCCCGAAAATCCGTGATTCAAAGTGAACCACGGCCCGGGATGCGCTGGATTTGACACTTCGAGGGGCGGATTTTAGAATAGTGATTCTGTGGATTTTTTGAGGGGGCATCACCGTAGGTTCCTCGTGCCGGAGAAGCGTGAAATATGAAGAAGGCCGAAATGAAGGTTTACAAGGAGCTGCTCCTGGCCTGGCGCGCGCGGTTGCGTGGCGACGTCAATGCGATGGCCGACGCCGCTTTGCGCAAGACCCGCTCGGAAGCCAACGGCGATCTGTCGAGCATGCCGATCCACATGGCCGATATCGGCAGCGATAACTACGAGCAGGAATTCACGCTGAGCCTGATGCAGAGCGACGAAGTGACGCTCGACTCGATCGAAGCGGCCATCGAGAAAATCGAAGACGGCCTCTTCGGCCTGTGCGAGGATTGCAACGCACCGATCAGCAAGGCCCGGCTGAACGCGATTCCCTACACGCCCTTGTGCATCAAGTGCGCCCAGAAGCTCGAACGCAGCTAGTCGCGGGCACGGGCATGGGACGTTGACGCGGAAGCTGACCCGCCCGGGTGCCACTGCTGGCTTGTCCAGCAGTGTTCCCCCGTCGCGGCAATACGCACTGCTGGACAAGCCAGCAGTGGCACGCAGAAGACGGCCAGGGCCTATTTCTACGGCGAAACGCAGCGTTTGAATTGCCCGACAGCCTTCGGCGAGCCGTGGCCATGAAAGCCGTTCCGACGCATCGCTATCTGCTGTATGCCGCCATTGTCGCCGCGGGCTGCGCGGCCGATCTGCTGACCAAGCGGTGGATCTTCGACAAGCTGGGCATGCCTTCGCGGACGCGCGACACGCTGTGGCTCGTCGATGGCGTGCTGGGCCTGACGACCAGCCTCAACGAAGGCGCCCTGTTCGGCATCGGGCGCGGGCAGGGCATGGTCTTCAGCCTGCTGTCCGTCGTCGCGGCGGTGGGAATTCTCTATTGGCTGTTCATCGCTCGGGCGGCCCACGATCGGCTGCTGACCGTCGCCCTGGGCATGGTGACCGGGGGCATCCTGGGAAATCTCTACGACCGGCTGGGCCTGCCCGGCCTGCACTGGAACAACGGCCCGCTGCACAGCCAGGGGCAGCCGGTGTATGCCGTCCGCGATTGGGTGCACTTCAAGATCGACCAGGTGGTCGACTGGCCGATCTTTAACGTCGCCGACAGCCTGCTCGTCTGCGGGGCGGCACTGTTGATCGGGCACGCCTTGCTGTTCCCGCGGCCGGCCGTGCCGGCGGCATCCGCTCGACCGGCCGATTCGGCCACGCCGACCGTGTAGATACCCGGCGTATCACGACTCACGGAAGCCGCGGCTGAGATTGCACAAACGCGCAGGTCTGCATCAGGCCCCTCATTGAGCCGTTCGAGGCCCGTGCAACGACCCCTTTCACTGCCCCAAAGCGCCCGTTCCGCAGCGCGGCCTATGCCGAATGGCAGTCCATTCGGGTGTCTTAATCGATTCCAAGCTAATTCGCGATACTCCGTTCCAGGGGCGGTGTTACTATCTCCATGGAAATTATGCTTCCATCGTAGCGGAGATCAGGCAATCTTTTGGTCGATGAATTCCGCAGGTGACCCTTCGCATGACCTGGCCCTGAGCCTGGCGCCGAATGGAAACCGTGGTTTTTATCAAAATCCTGGGGGCAGCCAGCGATGAAACTTTCTCGAACCGTGGCCTACGCCGTCCAAGCAACGTTGCGCTTGGCACAGGCAGATTCCGGCATTCCGATTCCGTGCAGCCAACTGGCTGCCGAAGGTCACATGCCGGAGCGATTCTTGCTGCAAATTCTGCGGCACCTAGTGACGCATGGCATTCTGAACTCGACGCGCGGCGTCGATGGCGGCTATGCCTTGGACCGTAGTCCCGAAGACATTTCGCTGTTGGACATCATCGAGGCCATCGACGGCCCGCTGGCGGCCGCGGTCCCTTCGTTCGACGGCGGTGAAGAGTCGGGCATGGAAAATCGGCTCCGCGCAGCTCTGGAAAAGGTGACGCTCAGCTCGCGGCACCAATTGCAGGCCATCAAGCTCTGCGATCTGCTCGAGCCGCCTGCGCACAGCGCCGGCGCCGTTCTGGCTGCCGGCGTGGCCACGGACGGCAGTGCGACCGATTTGACGCCGGCCGTCGCCCGCTAACGGCGGATTTCTGGTGGTCCCGGCGAGCGTTCTCCGTTTCCACTCTCGCCTGGGACGGCAGTGACCCCTGGAGTCCCCGGTCGCGTGGTGCAAACGCGACTGGGGATTTCAGGCTGCCATCGGCCGTGGAAAACTCTTACACTGTGCGGCATGGCACGCCGCATCGGCCCATCGATTGGATGAACCGATCGCCCGCGCCCGCACAGCCTGGGTGATCCGCCGCATGAATTCCACAGCCGCTCGTTCGCCCGTGGCGCCCTCGCGCGCCACCTTGGCGCTGTGTCTGCTGCTGGCGATCAACATGTTCAATTATGTCGATCGCTACGTGTTGGCCAGCGTTGAGAAGGACGTGCGGGCCACATTCTTCGAGGCCGACGACCACAACGCCAAGCGCGACACGGGCTTTCTCTCAACCGCGTTCTTGTTGTCCTACATGGTCGCGGCTCCGCTGTTCGGCTGGCTGGCCGACCGCACGTCGCGGTGGGCGATCGTCGGCGGCGGCGTGATCGTGTGGAGCCTGGCCTCGGGCGGTTCGGGGCTGGCGCCCACGTATATGGTGCTGCTGCTGACGCGCGTGTTTATCGGCATCGGCGAAGCGGCCTACGGTCCCGCCGCGCCCACGCTGATTTCCGATCTCTATCCCATCGAGAAGCGCGGTCGCAAGATGGCCTGGTTCTATATGGCCATTCCGGTCGGCAGCGCGCTGGGCTATCTGCTGGGCGGCGTGGTGGCCACGCATTGGCATTGGCGGTGGGCGTTTTACTTGTCGGTGCCGCCCGGCATTGCGCTGGGCATCGCAGCCCTGATGATGAAAGACCCGGGCCGCGGCACGGGCGACGGGGCCGCGACCCATCGCAACGCGCGGTTGCGCGACTACCTGGTGCTGGCCCACACGCCGTCCTACGTGCTCAATACGCTGGGCATGACCGCCATGACGTTCGCCGTCGGCGGGATGGCGTTTTGGATGCCGACCTATATCAGCGAGTTTCGCGGATTGAATAACCCGGCCGAAGTGAGCACGACGTTTGGCGCCATCACAGTCGTGGGGGGCATTTTGGGCACGCTGCTCGGCGGACTGCTGGGCGATTGGCTAATCACGCGCTGGCCGGGCTCCTATTTTCTCGTGTCCGGCGCGGGCATGCTGTTGGCATTCCCATTCTTTCTGGCCGCGCTCTACGTGCCGTTTCCCTACGCCTGGGGTTTGATCTTCGTCACCGAGCTGTGCGTGTTTTTGAACACCGGGCCCAGCAACGCGGCCCTGGCCAATGTGACGCCGCCGGCGATTCGGGCGTCGGCCTTCGCGGTGAACATCTTCTTGATTCACCTGCTGGGCGACGCGATTTCGCCCCCATTGATCGGCTGGGTCAGCGGCCAGTTCCGAGACGCCTCGAACCAGGACAACATGAACGCCGGATTCCTCTGCGTCTCGGCCGCGATCCTGCTGAGCGGCGTCACCTGGCTGTTCGCGTCGCGCTATCTGGCGCACGACACGGCGATGGCGGACCATCGGCTGCCGGAATAAGGGGCTACTCGGTCGGCTCGACGTTGACTCGCAGGAATTGGGCCACCTCGGATTTGGTCGTTTTTCCGGCGGCAACGGATTCCACCAGGTCAGCGTAGGCGTCTTGATCCGCCACCAGTCGCAGTTCGTTCAAGGCCAGGAAGATGGTCGCCGCGACGGCTCCCACGCGCTTGTTGCCGTCGACGAACGGATGATTACGCGTCAGATGGAAGAGATAGGCAGCGGCCATCTCGATCAGGTCGGCGTGCAAGAACTGACCGCCAAATGTCACGGCGGGCATGGCGGTGGCCGACTTCAGCAATCCCCAGTCCCGCACGCCGGCCGCGCCGCCGTAGCGAGCGATCTGGTCATTGTGGATCGCGATCATCTCATCGAGCGTGAGAAAAACCGGCGACGTTCGACTCACTCGGCCAGCCGCTTCAGGGCCTTGCCATAGCGGGCATTCGTGTCAGCCAAAGCGTTGTCGAATTGCTTTCGCCGTTTTTTGGCGTGCGCCGGCGCGATGACGAGAGCCTGGCCGTCGGTGGAAATCTCCAGCTCCGTGTCCTCGTCGATGCTCAAAAGATCCAAGATCGAACGATCGAGGATCAGAGCCAGACTGTTGCCGTGCTTGCTCAGTTTTTTGATCACGATGCTGCTCGCTNNTTTGTCGAGTCGTTGATCCATTGTAGCACCAATGGTCGACTTGGCAAATCGCCGACGTTTTCCCCGAGAGTTAGCCCAACGCGTCGCCTTACGACCCAAACTCCGGTCGGCGGCGCTGCAATTGGCTTTGCAGGCGTTGCACGATCGAGCTGTGCATCTGGCTGACACGGCTCTCCGACAGATCGAGCGTGGCGCCGATCTCCTTCATCGTCAGCTCTTCGTAGTAGTAGAGGATGATGATCAGCCGCTCGTTGCGGTTGAGGCCCTTGGTCACGAGGCGCATCAGGTCGTTCTTCTGAATGCGACGCGTCGGGTCCTCGCCCTTCTTGTCTTCCAGGATGTCGATCTCGCGGACGTCCTTGTAGCTGTCCGTCTCGTACCACTTCTTGTTGAGGCTGATCAGGTTGACGGCGTTAGCCTCGAGAATCATCTTCTCCAACTCGGGCACGGAGATCGCCATGTAGGTGGACAGCTCGATTTCGGTGGGCGTGCGGCCCAACCGGGCTTCCATGGTCTTGATTCCCTCGTTGAGCTTGCTGGCCTTGGAACGCACCAGGCGCGGCACCCAGTCCATCGTGCGCAGCTCGTCGAGCATGGCGCCGCGGATGCGCGGCACGCAATAAGTCTCGAACTTGACTCCCCGCGACAGATCGAAGGCGTCGATGGCGTCCATCAGGCCGAAGACGCCGGCCGAGATCAGATCGTCCAATTCCACCCCTTCGGGCAGCCGTGACCAAATCCGTTCGCCGTTGTATTTGACCAACGGCAAGTACATTTCGACCAGCCGATTGCGCAGGTCTTGGTTGTTCGGATCCGCCTTGAAGTTCTGCCAAATCTGCGCCACATCTTCGGGCGCCAAGGTGGTCATCGCCATTCCATCCTCCGTGAATATTTCCGGCGGTTTCCCGTCGTTGAGATCCTTCTCGTCGGCGGCCACGTTTGGCCCGATCCTTGGGCCCTGGCCGCTCGCCGCTATCAGTCGTGTCGTTCTCAGTCGCTCGCGACGGCACTGGTCCGTGCTGCTTGCGGTTCGTGGCCCGCAATCTCCTCGCAACCGGCACAGCTTTCGGCGGCGGCGGTTGTCAGGCTTGTCTCACAGTATCGACCAGATCACGCTCGGCGTTCAGTCAAAGTCCCACCGAGTTTGATTTTGCACGTTCGGCACACGACGTCGTGGCCATTTCGAATTCGCCTTCGCTAGCTGAGCCGGTTGACTCGCTGCTCGTTCCGTTCGCATGTCGCTTGCGTTGTTGTTGCCATTGGGCCCACAGCGTGTCGGCCATGCGATCGAGCGCGCGAGCCGAGATCGAGCGGGCCGGATAAACCAGGACTCCGTCCTCGGGCCGGCTGGCCGAGCAGGGCTCAACGTAGCCGGCAGAAAGGGCCTGCCAACCCAGAAACCGTCGGCAGGCCGCATCGATGCGAGCGTGCACGTCGACGGCCACCGCGGAACTCTCGGCAAGGTTGACCAGAATTTGCAGGGCCGACGCGGCCGGAGTATCGAGTAACACCTTGATCGCGGCATAGCACTCGCGGATGGACGCCGCGTCGGGCGTGGTGACCACGAGCAAGGCGTCGGCGGCCCGCCACAGATCGCGGGCGAATCGGCCGCGACCGCTGCCGGCATCGACCACGGCCACGTCCGCTTGCGGCGCCAGGTTTTTCAATTCACCGATCATGCGCCGCTCGGAGACCTCGGAGCAGTCGGTCAAGCCGCCAGCGGGCCAGGCGCCCGGAAGCACCAGAATGCCCGAGGGCCCACGCTGCAAAACGTCGTGTACCGTGCGGCGACCGGCCAGGACGTCGACAATCGAGCCGCGCGAGGCTGGCTGGCTGGCCGTGGCGTTGCCGCCGTGATCGAGATCGGCATCGACGAAGACCGCGCGGCGGCCTTGCCGCGCCAGCGCGATCGTCAGGTTTTCGGCCGTGGTAGTCACGCCCACGTCGCCCTTGCCGCCGGCCACGACGACCAACGGCACCGAGGGCCGCGCGCGATCGTCCGTCGCCCGTTGGCGCACCAGTTGTCGCAGATCGTCGGCCTGATCGTGAATCATGTTCGTGTCAAGGAGATAGATGAGGCGTTGTGTCGTGCTTGATTCGTTGCGGTTGATCGATGGCGCAAGTTTACTTGTAAGGGACGGGTTTACTTGTGAGTGAGGGGCTCGACCCCCAGGATGACCCGGGCCAACCGAGCGCTGTCGGCCGGGGCAATGTCGTCGGGCACGTTCTGACCGTGCGTCAGATAGCTCAACGGCAGCCGGCAGTCGCGAACAATTCCAAGCAGATTGCCCAGCGAGGCGGCCTCGTCGAGCTTCGTCAGCACCAGAGCCGTCGTGCCGACGGTCGCGAACTGGGCGGCGGTTTTCGTCAGGCAATTGGCACTGGCCACGCTGCTGAGCACCAGATGCACCTCGTCCGGCTTGGCTTCGGCCAACAGGGCTTTGAGCTCCTGAATCTTCACTTCGTCGCGTGGGCTGCGACCGGCCGTGTCCATCAGGATCAGGTCCAAGTCGGCCATGCGGGCCAAGGCCTGGTGCATTTCGCGCGGCGTGGAAACGATTTCCATCGGCAGGTCGATGATGTCGGCATAGGTGCGCAACTGCTCGACCGCCGCGATGCGATAGGTGTCGACCGTGATCAAGCCGACGCGGCGCTTTTCGCGCAAGCGATAGTTGGCGGCCAGCTTCGCGATCGTCGTGGTCTTGCCAACGCCCGTCGGACCAACCAGCGCCACCAAACGCCGTTGGCCGGGCATGACGTGAATCGGGCCGCCAACCGAAATCTGTTGTTCGACGATCCGCGCCAATTGTTCCTTGAGTTGCGATAGCTCCGGCGTCTGCTCGCCGCGGGACTCGCGGCGCACGCGTTCGACCAGCTCGCGGGCCAGGTCCTCGTTGACGTCAGCTTCAATCAGATCGGTGAACAGGTGAAACAGCGCGTCGGGCTGAACGAGCGTGTCGGGCAATATGATCGCCGAGGGGGCCACGCCTTGCGGTTCGAAGTTTGCCACCTGCGCCGCGCGGCGACACAGGTCATCGACCTTCGATTGCAGCTGGCTGAGTTGAGCCTCGAGGTCATCGCGCGGCGCCATGGGGGGAGCAACGATGGGCGGTGCAGCCGCGGGCGTGGCACGCGCCACTGGCGCGGTTTCGCGAGGGCGCACGCGCGTGGCCGCGGCCGGCTCAACAGCGCGCCTGCGCGACGGCAGCCGGCTGGGAACCGCGACACTCGTGGATGCGACCACCTCGATCACGCGCGAGCCGCTGAGCCAGCGCCACAGGCCGCCGCCGCGCACCTCGCGGGTGCGTAGCACCGAGGCCTTGGGACCCATCTCGCGCCGCACCAAGGCGAGCGCTTCCTGCATCGTATTGGCTCGATATGTCTTGACGTTCATGGCACCGAAAGGGAGCGGCGGTTTATAATTTCAAATAGTTCCAGCGATCGCACGCGAGCGACTCAGCGGACTCCGGCCATGTCTTCGACCAGGGCCGTCGATTCCAATTGCGTGTCACGCGTGATCTCGTCATAGCTCAACACAACCAGCCGCGGCAGTTGCGCGGCGGTCAATTGTTTCAGTCCCGCGCGAATTTGCGGGCTCACCAGCACGATCTGCGGCCGGTGGGCCATCGCCGGGCTTTTCAATTCGTGGTCGATCAGCCGGCAGACCCCATCGATCGCCTGCGGCGACAGGCGAACCGCTAGCCCCCGCTCGTGATGATCGAGGCCCGCGGCAATGCGGTCTTCCAACTCGGGATCGAGCGTGACGACGTACAACCGGTTGTCCTTGTCGCGATATTGAGCACAGATGGCCCGAGCCACGCGGCGGCGCACATAATCGGTCAGTAGCACCGGATCCTTGGTGCGCGGCGCATACTCGCCCAGCGTTTCCAGGATCGGCGCCAACTGCCGAATCGAGACCTGTTCGCGCAGCAGCAGTTGCAGGATTTGTTGCACGTCGGCCAGCTTCATTTGCGCGGGAATCAGCTCGTCGACCACAGCGGGCGATGTTTTTTTCAACTCGTCGATCAAATGCTTGGTAGCGTCGCGGCTGAGGATTTCGTCGGCATGGCGGCGAACCACTTCGGTCAGATGGGTCGCCAGCACGCTGATCGGTTCCACGACCGAATAGCCGAGCATCTCGGCCTGGTCACGCGTGGCCGGCTCGATCCAGGTGGCGGGCGTGTCGAAGGCCGGCTCGCGCGTCGCCAAACCGTTGAGCTGGCCGGTCGCAGCTGCCGTTTCGATGGCCAGCAGCATGCCCGGATAGAGCTTGCCCTCGGCCACGGGAATGTCGGCGATCTTGATGCGATACTGNNCCGATTTCGACTTCCATCGGATCGACGGCCAGATAGTCCTCGACCCGCTCCTCGCGTGGTTTCTTGGCTTCGGCGTTCGCCGTCTGCCGCGCCACTTCGTCGGCGTCGCGCTGGCGGCGCGAGAGCACCAGGGCCAACACCGCGCAACTGCCGCCAATGCCCAGCAGCGGCAGGGCCGGCAAATTAGTGAAAATCAGCAGCCCCAGGAATCCGGCCGTCACGGCCAAGGTCTGGGGCCGGGAGAAGAGTTGCGAGATGAATTGCACCGGCAGGTTCACGTTGCCCGAGCTGCGCGTGACCAGCAAGCCGGCCGCCAACGAGATCAAAAACGCGGGCACTTGGGTGACCAGCCCGTCGCCGATCGTCAGTCGCGTAAACAGCGACGCGGCCTGGCCGATCTCCATGTGGTACTCGATCAGGCCGATGGTCAGGCCACCGATGATGTTGACCAAGGTGATGACGATGCCGGCGATGGCATCGCCGCGCACGAACTTGCTGGCACCATCCATGGCGCCGAAGAAGTCGGCCTGTTGCACCAACTCGCCGCGACGCCGTTGGGCCTCGCGGTCGTCGATGATGCCGGCGTTCAGATCGGCATCGATCGCCATCTGCCGTCCGGGCATGCCGTCCAAGGCAAAGCGGGCCGCGACTTCGCTGATCCNNCCCTTGGTGATCACGACGAACTGAATCACGACGATAATGAGAAAGATGACCACGCCGACCACGATCTTGTCGCCGGTTACGAACTCGCCAAAACTCTTCACGACGCCGCCGGCCGCTAGCATGCCTTTGGCCTGGGCCTGTGTCAGAATCAGCCGCGTCGTCGCCACGTTCAGCACCAGCCGCGCCAGGGTCGTGGCCAGCAGAAGCGACGGAAAAATGCTGAACTCCAGCGGCGTGCGAACGTAGATGGTCGTCAGCAGGATGATCACCGCGATCGCGATGTTCGATGCCAGCAACACGTCCATCACGGGCGCCGGCATCGGCACGAGAATCACCAGCACGCTGGCCATCAACCCAACGGGCAAGATCAGGTCTTGCAGCCGGGCAAACGGCGAAGCGACGCGTGGCATGGCGGCGGTTGCCATGGCAGTGTTTCTCGCGGGTTTAAACGGTGTCAGAACGACGAGACAACTGGCAGAAGTGAGGGGCGGAAATTACAGCAAAGCGCAAGGAGTGTCCAGACGGGTTTCGCGCGGCCTCAAAGAGAGCGGCTGCAGCGCGATCGCAAGGAATTGTGCTGGCGATCTTTGCGCTGCCAGCAGGCAGGAAAGGACACGCCGACATGGCATGCCGCGCCAGTCGCCCTAGCGATGCGCCGATCGAGGAGCCGGCGTGCTGTCATGGCTCTGCTGGCAACGCGGTCTGATGCCAGGCCGGCCGGCAGCCGCTAGCGAGCGTCAGCCGTCTTGCGCTTCATCGAGGTCTTGATCGTGATGTCCTGGTCGAGCGTGCGGCCCATCATCGACATTTTCATTCTCATCGTGGTCGATGATTCGCTGTCGATCAATGCGCCGCGCGCGTTGTCGAAGTGGATCACACCCGAGCTCTTCTGGTCCTTGAGTTCGATCGAGCCGGTGGCGTCCTTGGCGGGTTGGATCTTCGACTCCTGCTTCATATCGATGACGTCAGTCGGTCGCTCGCCGATCGTGTCGATGCCCTGATAGGTGTAGGTGGTGGCGACGCTTTGCTTGCCGACGTCCTGCTGGTCGACGTCGAGCGCCGTGTTCCACGAATCTCCCTTGGCGAGCGGCTTTTCGGGAAACTTCAGCATGCTTTGCGAGAGCATCTGTTTGAGCCCCTCGGGAGTAAAGATGCCGCCCATCTTGGCGCCGTTGGGCGATGTGCTCAGGGCCTCGATCAGTTCGTCGGACAACTTGAATTCGACGATCTTGCCCAAGGGCGTCACCCGCAGCGAAATCGGCTTGTTGACCAGGCTCATGATCATGGGAGCCAGCACCGCGTTCAGCCCGGTGGGTTGCTCCTTGGAGGCCGAATCGAGTTTGATTGCTTGCCCCAGCACATCGTTCTGCCAGGTTTTCACGTCCATCCGCAGCCGCTTGATCGTCTGCGTCATGTTGGCGGTGCCGTCGGCATCGACGTCGCCAATGATCCACGTAGTCTCCAGCACCTGCTCGGCGATCGTCTTGAGTTTCATGTCTTCGAGCTTGGTGTCCTGCTGCATGGAAGTCGAGAAGGTGAAATTCGAGATGTCTTGCGGTACGAACTTCCAGCGCAACAGCGTCTCGGCGCGCGCAGGCAGAGCGGAAAATGACATCAA
Source organism: Planctomycetaceae bacterium (assembly GCA_003153375.1). Taxonomy (GTDB): domain Bacteria; phylum Planctomycetota; class Planctomycetia; order Pirellulales; family PALSA-1355; genus PALSA-1355. The sequence goes on along the minus strand of PLYM01000254.1, from coordinate 36,486 downwards.
GACTAGGAGGGCCCAGCAGGACCATCGGGCCGTGAAACGCGTGCTGGCAGGGTGAATGTTCATCAGATGAACGCCTCGCGTGTTCGTTCGTGGGAGGATGCTTTTCGGATTGGCGTGCGGATCGAGGATCTCGAACCGACGGCGCTCGCTATCTTACCAGCAGGCCGTGCTAGCGCCCCCTTTGGGCGGCGTTTTCGTCGTCTTTTTTCCCGACCGGGGGCAGCGTCAGCGCACTCGGCAGACGCCTGACGCGAGGGTTTGCCAGTGCCGGAAAAATCGGGATCGCAGCGTTGCTAGCGATTCAAGTTCGTTTTTCCGCCGCGACGATACTCTTCTACTGGTTGTCACACGTCTTTCTCTTGCCGCCAGCAGCGACCCCATCCCTTCGTCCCCGGTCGTGAAATTGCCTGGCCCGCGCCGCACACCCTGGATTCTGATTCCATGAAGCACTTAGCGCTCGCAGCGGCGACGTGGTTTCTGACTCTGGCGGCCGGCTGCGAGGTCGGCATCGAGGGCACGCCGGGCGGGGTCGGTCAGCGCGCGCCGGCCGGCGCCACGGAGCGCCGGACGACCAGCGCGACAGCGCAAAGTCCACCACGCGGCGCAAGTTCACGCATCGAGCGTGGCTCGTTGCAATTTGTCGAGGGCTACCAGCGCGGCTTCGAGCAGGCGGAGCGCGAGGGCAAGCCGATGTTGTTATTTTTCACGGCCGAGTGGTGCCACTTTTGCCACCAGATGGCCGAAGAAGCCTTCTCGCACCCGCAGGTCATTAGCCTGTCGGAACGGTTCGTCTGCATCCTGGTCGATGCCGACGTCGAACCCGACGTGTGTCACTATTTTCAAGTGACGGGCTATCCGACGATCCAATTCCTCTCCTCGCGCGGCGTGGCACTCGAGCGGATCGTAGGCAAGAAACCGGGGCATCAGTTGATGATGTCGATGCAAGCGGCCCTGCAAACCGTGGCCCGCCGGCCCGACGACGCCAGCGAGATTCCCTCGCGCTAACGTCCCGCGGCGCGGACGTCGCGCCCAGGCAACGAGCCGTCTTTTCCGTTTGGAAATAACGTTCAGTATTTGATTTGAAATAGTCCAGGCGAAACAGCGAGCTTTTCCCCCGTCGGCAGGGAGCCGTGAGGCGGTTCCTGTAGTCGATTCTTGGCGACCTTGTTATCTTTAGGAAGCGTTGCGTTATCTTCAGGAAGCTGTGCGATGGACGGTCGAACCGTGCCAGAGATCGTGTTCTGGCCGATCGACTCGCCGCGATCTTGTTAACCGGAGCCGCCACGATGGGAACAGGGGCGCCGTCGAAACCCAAGCCGGTCGAAGTCAATCCGTATCATTTCTGGGTCGCCCGGTTCTGGCACGGCATGTTGTTCGGTTCGTGGCTGGCGCTGGTGCGCCGCAACGGCGCGCGGATCAGCCTGACGCGCTGGCCGCTGGCATTCACGATCTCCTGCGCTGCGGTGCTCAACTCCGCGTTGCGGCCGTTGCAGGAATACCTCTATCGCCGCTATCTCGATCGCACTCAGATCAAGGACGCGCCGATTTTCATCATCGGACACTGGCGCTCGGGCACAACCTTGCTGCACGAGCTGATGGTGCTCGACGGGCGCTATACGTTTCCCACGACCTATGAGTGCCTGGCGCCGAACCATGCGTTGATGAGCGCCTGGCTGGTCACCAAGTTCAAGTTCCTGCTGCCGGCCAAGCGGCCGATGGACAACATGCTCACCGGCTGGGATCGGCCCCAGGAAGACGAGTTCGCGCTGTGCAACATGGGCCTGCCGTCGCCGTATCTGACGATGGCGTTTCCGAACGAGCCGCCTCAGTATCCCGAGTATCTAACACTCGAGGGGCTGTCGCCGCAGGAAGTCGACCGCTGGAAGGCCGGGCTGGAATGGTTTCTGAAACGCGTCACGATGCGCGACGCGAAGCGCATCATTCTGAAATCGCCCCCGCACACGGGACGGATCAAAACGCTGTTGGAGTTGTTTCCCGACGCACGGTTCGTACACATCGTGCGCGATCCTTATCCGCTCTATGGGTCGACCGTCAAGCTGTGGAAGACGCTCTATAAGTTCCAGGCGGTGCAGGAGCCCAACCATCAGGGGCTCGAGGAGTACGTCTTTTCGAATTTCGAGCGGATGTATGAAAGCTTTGAACGCGACCGCTTGTTGATCGATCCCTCGCGGTTCTTCGAAGTGCGCTACGAGGATTTTGTCGGTAGCCCGATCGAGCACATGCGCAAGCTCTACGATCACCTGGAGCTGGGCGAATTCGAGACCGTGCTGCCCAAGCTGAACGCATACTTCAAGGATCAGGAAGACTATCGGGCGGGCACGTACCAGATTCCCGACAGCCTGCGCGATGAGATCGATCGCCGCTGGGGACCGTACATGCGCAAGTACGGCTACTGCCAGCCCAAGCCAGTGGCCGCCGCGGGTTGAGCCGCGAAGCGACAGCGCGGCTTTAGTTACGCCGCCAAGGGCTTGCTCTTGAGCTGATAGACGTAGGCCAGCACCTCGGCCACGGGCGCGAACAGCCGATCGGGAATCGGGCGGTTGTACGCCACTTCGTCGAACAGGGCTTGGGCCAGCTCGTCCTTCTCGACCACGGTGATCGCGTGATCGACGGCCAGCAGGCGAATGCGTTGGGCAATGACACCGTTGCCGCGGGCGACGACAATCGGGGCCCGCATTGTCTCGGCGTCGAATTGCAGAGCCACGGCCACTCCGGCAGAGTTGGCGATCACCACGTCGGCCTTCGGCACCGTGTGCGATAACTGGCCCAAGGCCAGTTGGGCCTGCACCGTGCGCCGTCGCGCGGCGACTTGTGGATCGCCCTGCATGTTGCGCAGTTCTTCGCGCATTTCCTGCGGCGTCATCTTCAGCTCCCGCTCGTGGCGGAAGCGTTGGTAGCCATAGTCGATCACGGCCAAGGCCAACAGGGCCAGTCCAATTCTGACGCAGGTGCCCAGGCAAATCTGCCAGGCAAACGCGGCAATTTGCGGCAGGTCGAGCGCCGAGAGCGACATCAATTCCTCGCGGCGGTCGTACAAGCTCGCGAGCGCCACCAGGCCGATCACGGCGACCTTGATCAGACCGAATCCCAGCCGCGCCCCGCCGGACATCGAAAAAATACGACCCCAGCCGCTAAGCGGATTGACGCGCGAAAAGTCGGGCGCCAATTTGCCCGGCAGGAAGAGCAGCCCGGTTTGCGCCACATTCACGACTATCGAGAGCAGCGTGACCAGCGCGATGAGAGGCAGGAGAACCTTGGCCAGGCCCGTCATCAGGCTGTTCCACTGGCCGGCGATCGCCTCGAGCGACATGCCCTGGCCCGCTTCGGTGCCCGACATCCACGAGCTGCCGCCCAGGTAACCCGTCAACAGGCCGATCAGAAAATCGAGAAGTGCCCCACCGGTGAAGAACAACACCACGAGCCCGCCCAGCAGAAGGCCGGCCGAGCTCAGATCCTGGCTGCGCGCGACCTGGCCGGCCTCGCGCGCCAGTTGGCGGCGGTGCGGCGTGGGGTCGAGTGATTTGTCGCCGTCGTATTCAGCCATGGATGAGCCACCAGTTCGCGATCAGCTTGTGGGGCGTTGCCAGTTTATTGCGGTTTCAGCGCCGCCATGACGGTTTGCAGAACGGGGTCGACTTGGGCCTGAAAGATCCAGGCGGCGGCGCCGAGTGAGACGCTCAGGGTGACGATCAGGACCAGCGCGCCGACGCTGAAACCCAGCGCCATTACATTCAACTGCGGCAGGGTGCGTCCTACCAGGCCCACGATCAGCGTGGCCAACAGCAGGGCCACCATGACGGGCGCCGCGGCGCGGATTCCCAAGATGAAACTTTCGGCCAAGAGCCCCGTCATCGCGGCCAGCACTCCTGGTGAAGCGCTGGCGTGACCTGCCGGCAGACAGACGAAGGTATCGAGCAAGGCCTCCATCACCAGTCGATGCCCGCCGATGATGACGAATACGGCCAGCGCCACATAAAACATCAGTTGCGACAGGACCGGAACGCTGGCGTCGAAGCCGGGGTCGTAGGCGTCGGCCAGTTGCAGACCGCTCATCTGGCTGATGATTTGCCCGGCGACCTGCATGGACGAAAACAAGATCAGGATCCCCAGCCCCAGCGTCAGTCCGACCAGGGCTTCGGCACCGATCAGCACCAAAAAGTCGATCAAATTGGCCGGCCGCGGCGAACTGTGGGCGAACTCCAACGGCGCGATCAACAGCGACAGGGCCACGGCCACCAGACCGCGGACGCGCAGCGGCACCGAGGCCGGGCCAAAGATCGGAGCGATCGCCACCAGCGTCGAAACGCGCGTGGCAACGAGCACGAAGGTGAGCAGGTGCTGAACGGCGAACGCGCTATCCACGGCCGGCTCCGTTTACAACGTGTTGGGAATGTTGGTGATCAAATCGTGCGCATAGCTGACCATCTGACCGATCAGCCACGGCAACATCAGGCTCACGACCAACACCATGGCCACGAGCTTGGGCACGAACGAAACGGTCTGCTCCTGCACCTGCGTGATCGCCTGCAACAGCCCCACGGCCAGGCCCACGACCAGGCCTGAGATCAAGACGGGCGCGCCGATCACCAGTGCCATCTGCAAGGCTTCGCGTCCCAGGTCAACGGCTTCTTGTGGATTCATGTGAGCGATGCGCGCAAGGGTTTCTTTGGACGCCATCTTCAGGAGAACGTTTGAAAACTATCCATCAGCATGCCGACCACCAGGTGCCAGCCGTCGACGAGCACGAACAACAGCAATTTGAAGGGGAGCGAGATTAGCACCGGCGGCAGCATCAGCATGCCCATCGAAATCGTGACGCTGGCGATCACCAGGTCGACGATTAAAAACGGCAGATAAATCTGAAAGCCGATCAGGAACGACGTCTTCAATTCGCTCAGCATGAACGCCGGCAGCAGCACTTGCAGCGGCACGTCGTCATAGCTGTTCGGCGCCGGAGTGTCCTTGGGCAGATACTTGTAGAACAGCCACACGTCGTTGCTGTTGCCGGTGCGGTTAATCTGAGCGCTCATGAACTGCCGCACGGGCTTGACGCCGGAATCCCAGGCCTGCTCGAGCGACATCTCGTGGGCGGTGTAGGGCTTGATGGCATCCGAATAAACTCGCGTCCAGACAGGCGACATGATGAACAGCGTCATGAACAGTGCGATCGAAGTCATCACCTGGCTGGGTGGCAACTGCTGCGTGCCCAAAGCCTGACGCAACAGGCCCAACACGACCACGATCCGCACGAAGCAGGTCGTCATCATCAGCACCGCAGGCGCCAGGCTGATCACGGTCAGCAGCAGCATGACCTCGAGCGCTGACGAGAGACCCTCGGGACTCGTCCAACGTTCGGGATTGCCCAGTCCGCCGGGCAGTTCGATCGGCGGGGCATTGGCGGTGGGGGGGGCCGGGGTGACCGGAGACGCAGTCGTGACCGGTGAGGCATTGGTGATTGGCGGAATCGTGCCGACCGAGTTGTCGGCCAGCGCCCAGGGCGCCGCCAGCAGGCTGAGCATCAGGGCCATCGTCGCCAGCAGGGCCACGCGCCGCAAGCCGGCCGGCCGTGGGCCGCCCCGGGGCGTGGGCGCGGAGCGATCGTCCTGCCACACGATGGGGCGTGCGGAGTCAGCCGGTGCGAATTCGTCAGCCCGAGAAACGTTCATCTCAGCTGCGCATCTCCCGCATCGAATAGTTGCCGACGTCTTCCATGTCAGAGAATTCCATCTCGTCGGCCGGCCGACGGGCCGGATAGCCTCGCACGGCGGGCGTGTTGCCGAACTGTTGAAACACCTGGCGGAAGGAGGCCGTGACGCTGTGCGGATTCATTTGCTGGCACATGCCGGCCAACCGATCGACCTCGGCGGCGTCGGTGATTTCGGTCAGCGTTTCCAACTTGCCAGCCGAGTGCGAAACCAGCAGCATCTTGTTGGCGCAGCGGACCAGGTAAACGTGCTCGCGACCGACGAGCGGTGCTCGCCCCAGCACCTCGACCGCCTCGCGCGGCAGCAAGGTGACGTTCTTGGGCATGCCGCGACGCATCACCCAGGCCAACACCAGGAACAAGCCCAGCACGATTCCCAGGCTGCCGGCGCCGGCAGCCCACGGCGGCAAGTCGCTGCCGCGAAAGCCTGAGCGTGCGGGGGGTAACTGCGGAACCAACGGAATCGCCGGCTGCGGTTCGAGTGCGTTCTCGATGATCTGCGGACTCGTGGGCGTTCCATTCAACTGGGCGGCGGGCGGAATCTCCGTGGCAACTTGCGGATCGGAGGGTTGCTCCGTTTCGCCGGTCGGCTGCGCCGTGACGGGCGCCTGGTAATCAACCGGTTGAAAGCGGACCGGCAGAGGACGCGGGCTGATGGAGTTTTCGGCCGCGGTTGGTGGCGCTGTCGTCGCGGGCGGCGCGCTGGGGAGCGTGGCGTTCATCGGCGGCACCTGTACGCGCGGTTGCACGTGCGGTCGCAGCTCGTTGGGCAACTGAATCTGTGCCCGAGGGTAGCGGTCGACCGGCTCGCGCAAGTCGGCGGGGCCGCTGGGCGTTTGCTCGTCGGCATAGGCCGCGGGCTGCTGCTCGCGGTCGGCAGCGGCCGGCGGAGCGGGGGCGTAGTCGGGATAGTCGGCCCGTGCGGCGAAATGGCCGAAGGCCAGGATGCAGCAGGCCGCGGGAATGGTCCACAGCCCGGGCAGCCGGCTCACTTGAATCGAACGTGCCATGATTGGCCTCTTGGTAATAACGGGAAATTGTCTTGAAAGGCTCCGGCCCGTTGGCCGACGGTGATTTAAGAGTCGGTTTGCAGCATGCTGGCCGCGGACGGGTCGCCCTTTTCGCCGAGCAGTTCCAGCACGCGCACGCAAAAGTTGTCATTCAGCACCAGCACTTCGCCACGCGCGACCAGCCTGCCGTTGACGACGATGTCGACCGGGTCGCCGGCCAACTTGTCGAGCGGCACGATCGAGCCTGATCGCAGTTTGAGCACGTCCTCGAGCGCCATCTGGGTGCGGCCCAGCTCGATCTTCAGGTCGAGTTCCACATCGCGAATACGCTCGAGCGCGTGCGGATCGCCCACCGTGGGCGCGGCGGTGAATTCGTCCAGTTGATAGGCCGTGACCGGCGGCGCGCTCGAGGTGGCGGTCTCGGTGCCGGCGGCCGCCAGCGCCCGCTCGGTCTGCGTGAGCAGATCGTCGATTTCCGATGCGGCTCTGCGCGGATGGGCCGGTTGCGGCATCGCGCCACCGCGCAGCGGCCGCGCGGGCGGATCGATGCGCAATTGCAAATCTGACGATGGTGACCGGGGTTTGTCGGTCATGGAGTCCATTTCCTACCCGCCGCAAGCGCGCTCGAGGCTCCACGCGTTACCGGCTTGTTTCCGGCGCACGCGCAGGCCGCGGACTGGCCGTGGCGGTCATGCTTCAGATCAACGAGAACTCGCTTCGCGGAACATCCCTTGGAGAGGTGAAGTGCCAAGGGACTTGGGAACGGGGCGAACTGTCCTAAAAATTGGCATCCGAAGCAATGTCAACTCGACGGCCAAACCGCGAATCGACAGCAACGCCAGAAGCCTCGCTGTCTTGCTAGCGGGCCGATTGAGGGGGCGAGAAGTCCGCCAGGCAGCGTACACGACGTGCAGGCGGACCGTGCCGCCAGCGGGCCGCTAGCGGCTATTCCGACGACGACTTGGTGCCGTTCGGTGAGAGACCGATCGGCATGCCGTGCATCAGCGGGCGGGCCGCCACGGAGTAGCCCATGCCGTACAGCTCCTTCTTGAGCGCGCGGTATTCGGCAAAGCTATCGGGATAAGTCCAGACCGTGATCGTGTACAGGCGGGGCGGCAGCATCTCGAGCTTGTCGCGCAGCTTCGACCGCGGGGCCAGGGCCACGTTCATCGGCTCGCCGAGTTGGGACGAAGAAGCCAGCACGTCGCAGTGGGCCACTTGCATGAAGGCCCCCCGCGGCGTGTCGTGCCGCACGATGCTATAACGCAGCCGAAACCCGCCCACGGGCCCCAGCGTATCGTTCACATCTCCCTGTTCCGTCGATTTCCAGGCGTGCTCGCGCAGCACGTCGCGCAGTTGTTCGACGAGATTATCGAGCGGCACGAAGACGATGCGTCCGCCGATGATCTGGAAATGGGCCTCTTTGCCGTCGACCGTCTTGCTGAGCGGCGTGGGAAAGTTCTCGATCTTGATCGCATCGGGCACGACCACCGTTTCCTTGGCCTTGAGCTGGTCTTCGAGGCGTTTCAGCTCGTCGCGGGCCAGGGCCAGATCGCGCTCGACGTCGTAGCGATGACGCGATTTTTCGTCGAGCGCGGTGCGCCGCGCCGCGATGTCGCGTTCAACCGCCATCACCACGGTGCTCACCTGGTTGCGCTCGGCCGAGCGAGCGGCCAGCTCGCGTTCGACCGTGGCCCGCTGGTCTTCGATTTCGTGAATACCCCGTTCCAGCGCCTCGGCCTCGGCCCGGGTGGATTCCAATTGCTCGACGGCCGGCGATTGCGACACCAGCCCCAGCGGAAAGTTCTTGGCGCGCTCGCCCACGACCATTACGAGAATGATCAAGATGCCGACGAAGTTCGAGATCACGTCCAGAAAGGAGTTGATCCCTTCGTCATCATGTTCGGCTTCGGAGCTGGCCATGCGAGCGATCCAGGGTTATCGGCGAGTGGGTTTTTGAGTGGCCGGCGGCGTGGCGACTTGGGCGCGGCGTTCGTGGACATCGAGGCCGCTGTCGGCGAGCAGCGATTTGACCTCGGCATAGCGGTCGGCCGCGCCCGGCTTGACGTCCATCACCAGCGTGGGCCGCCAATAGAGGTTCTTGCCGGCCATGCCCCAGCCCTTCATGTGTTGCCACACGCCGGAAACAAATTCGTCCATCGATTCCTGCGCCTGCGGGCCCAGGCGAACTTCCTTCGGCAATTGGTTGCGGCTTTCGGGAATGATCACCAGGCGGTCGTTGTGGCACTCGACCAGGATCGGCCGCGTGGCGGCCGCGGCGGCGGGACTCGCGTCGGGCAGACCCCAGTCGCGTCCGCGCGACTTGGCCATGCTCTGCGTCTTCGACAGCGGCGAGGAGTCGAAGTTCGGCGCCGGGGAACCTGCCGAGATCGGCGAGGAACTGCCGCCCGACGAACCTCCGCCGGGCGAGCCGCTGCCTGACGAGCCACCACTGCCGGCGGCGCCGGAGCCGGCCTGGCCCACTGCGCCCTGCGTGTCGCGGCCACCTTGACTGCCATAAGTCTTGGTGGTGCTGCCGGCGCTTTGATTGCCCGAGCCATTTTGCTGGCCGTCGGTTCCGCGTTGCGAGCCGCTCGAAGGTGCATTGCCAGTTCCGCCCGAGGCGCCGTCGCCTTGACCGCCCCCGGCACCGCCGGTGCTGCCATAGCGCGAGTTGCCTGCCATCTGATCGGCCTGCGAGGCGCTGGGGCCCGTGGTATAACGGCCCGAGCCGTCCGTGCCCGAGCCGTTGGCGCCGCCGGCGCTCGCGCTGGCGTTGGAACCGTAGGGCCCGGAGCCATAGGGCCCCATGCCGGCTGCACTCGCACCGCCCGGATTCGACGAGTCGCCGCCGTTGCCAGGCGATCCCCCGGGGCCGCCGGCCAGATCAGGTCCGCCGCCAGTGCCGGCAAGTGTGCCACCACGGCCGCCGGCACTGCCTGATAACGGACCCGTGCCACCGTTGGCAAATTGTCCGCCTTGTCCGCCGAGACCGGCACCGCCGGCACCCACCTTGCCATCGAGTCCACCGCCGCCGCTGCTGCCGAACAGTCGATCGCCGCCGCCGCCACCGCCGCCCAGCGTGGTGCCTCCGGCGCCTGTGCCGCCGACGCCGTTCGCCGCGGAGCCTGCGCCGGCGCCCTCGCCGTTGGCCCAGTTGGAGCCCAGGGAGTCCCAGCCGCCGGGGCCGCGGCCGTCGGTGCCAGTGCCGCGACCACTGCCGCCTCCGCCGCGTTCGGCCGTGAAGCCGCCACGCGAGTTGGCATGGTACGTGGCGCGGGGCCGATTGTTTTTCGACATTTGTGCCATGCTCATCACGTAATCGCGCTGCCGCACGCGGGCTTCGGCGACGACTTGTTTCGCGATCTCGGCCAGCCGCGGATCGGCCGCCGGAAAGTCGAGCTTCCAATCCTCGCCGATCAGCTCGTAGCCGAATTCGGTGCCCCAGGAGTCGAGCGCGCCGCGGGCCGCATAGTACGCGCCGATTCCCTCGGGCCGGACCAGCAAGAGCGGATAGGGCTCGCTGGGCGGTTTGCCGTCGGTCGATTGCCGGGCGTAATACTCGGTGACGCCGCGCAGCGCCGAGGCCAGCGGATTGCCGGGACCCATGAAGCCGATGAAGCAATCGGGAGGCAGTTCCACTCCCTCGGGTTGCAGCACCACGCAATCGGCCCGGCATTCGATATAGATCGGCCGGCGACGCGTGGAGTTGGGCCCCTCGTAGGGAACCACCGAGTAGGTCGCGGCCTTCTGCTCGGCCAGCCGTTTCGAATCGGTGACGGCCGCCTTGGCTTCGCTCAACTTCGACGTGGCTTGCGCCAGCTCGGCCAGCGATTTCTGATCCTGCTCGCCGGTCTGCTTACCGTGACGTTCGAGTTCCTCGGCGGCGATGCGCAGTTTTTCGAACTGCTCGCGCAGCCGCCGCTCATGGTCTTCGACGTGGCTCAATCGCTGGCGCTCCTCGCCCAGGTTGGCCTCGGCCTTGGCGCGCACTTCTTTCAGTTGGTTGATGCGCCACTCTAACTCTTCGCGATCGGCTTGCACGTCGCCCGAGCTGGTGACTTGCGATTCGGCTTTCTTGACGGCCTCGACCTGGCCGTGGCGCGCAAAGGCATGGAGCAGCACCAGCAGTGCGCCCATGGTGCAGATCAGGGCATCCAGAAAGGGAAACATCTGGACGCCGCTGCCCGATTGCACGCGCTTGCGCTTTCTCATGCAATCGAGCCTTTAGCGGATCGTGAATTCGCAGCGTGAGCCATGAAGTTCCACACGGTTTGCGCGCACCGCGACTGCGCGCTCAACAAGCGCAGCGCGACGCCTATGCCCTTAAAATCGGCGTAAACGCTACAAGTTATGAGCGAAAGTCGCTAGAGCGAACGCCCTTAGCAACGCGAATCGGAAGCCGCGCGCGGACGAGTACCATCAAACAATTTGCAGGCCCTCCGGCGCGAGGGGGTTGCTAGCAGTTTGTGTTGCCCGTTGCGCGCACCGTGGGGCCGCGCGGCCTATCCATCGGCGAAATACGGACTGTGCACCGTGACGCCGGCCGACTCTCGACGGTTTTCGAAAAAATTCTCCAAAGTGGATGCGGCGTCACAACCGATACATTCAGCGTCGGCGCAACAATCAAACGTCTCCAGCGCTTAACGAAAGTTCCGAGAGCGCGAAAACATAGCCGCGACAGCTCGGTCGCGAGTCCTCGCTATTCCAGGGGGGAATAACAGTCCGGTGCAGGTCCTTCGGGACCTCCCGGACTGTTTGTCGTTTACGCACGATAGGTTGCCATGCAACGGGGCGTTTCCCAGAGCACGGTCTCCACGACCGGAAAACCCTGGGCGTGGGCGTAGTCGAAGATCAGCTTGGCGATGTTCTCGGCCGTGGGGTTCACCTCAACCAGGTACACCGGCTCGCCGAGCTTCTCCAAGGCCGCGCGGGCCGGATCGTCGCGGTGCAGGATCATGCGATGGTCCAGGTTCTCGTCGATCCAATTGCTCACCACGCGCTTGATGTCCGAAAAGTCGAGCACCATGCCTCGTTCGTCGAGCCGTGGAGATTCGAACGTGATCACGGCCTTGCCGTTGTGCCCGTGCAAGTACTTGCACTTGCCGTCGTAGTTCAGCAGGCGGTGGCCGTAGCAGAAGTCGATTTCGCGCGTCACTCGATACATCGAGCAGGGTCCTTTGAGAGGGCGATCGGCCGCGGGGCGGCGCGATACGAAGTCGGATCGGTGAGTCCGGAACTGCGGAACGCCTCGCGGCGCTCGGCGCATTTGTTGCACCGCCCGCAATGCAGTCCGTCGCTGGGATTGAGGCAAGAAAAGGTGAGCTCCAGCGGCAAGTGGGTGCCGAGTCGCATCACTTGCTGCTTGTCGTATTGCGACAGCGGTCGCACGAGTTGCACGTGCCCTGACACGGCCCGATCCATGGCCGCTTCGAAGGCCTGGAAAAAATCACCGGTGGCGTCGGCAAAGGGATTGTTCTTGAGCGAGCCCAGGGCGAGTTGCGCCACGCCGTGCAAGCGGCACCAGATGTGGGTTTTGACAATCAGCAGCGGATTGCGGCCCGGCAGATAGACTTCCTCGTCGGCCTCGTCCGCGCCGGGAATGCCCCGCCCCGTGACGCTCCAATGGTCGGCATACAGGTCGGCCAGCGGCAGGCTGAGCACGACCAGAGGCTCGAGATCGGGACCCTGGACGGCCCGCAGGAACAGCTCGGCCTGGCGGCGTTCGGCCCCTTGCCAATGGAGTTGGCTGTCGACATACAGCGGCTGCACACGCTGCTGCTGTCGGAGCAGATGTGCCAGCAGAATCGAGCTATCGAGCCCACCACTGAAGAGTACGGCCACGGTCGGCTTCAAAGGATGGCAACCTCACGGAAACACTCGGGGACACCGGATCGCCGGCCGGTGCTCAACGGGGCTCCTTATTCTAGGGGCTGCCCGGGCGGTTTCCAGTTGCTCTTGCCGCGGTGGCGGCAGATCACTAAACTCGCGACCCCTAAAACCCTATCTGCCGGTCCGTTCGGACTGGTTGTTGCGTTCGTCACGGCAAGTCGACACGAAAAGCGATATTCCGCGGGAAAACGCCCGTTGTTCGAGGCACTTCGGCCGGGGCCGTTGCGCTGTGGGCAGTGTGGCGCGCTGGCAGCTTGGGCAAGATTTGTGTTGAATTGGAATGCGGGGCTTTTAGAATGGATTTGTGCCCCGTTTTTCCGCCATGCTCTTAAGTGCAAAGGATTTACTTATGAGAGTCGCGGTCATCGGTGCTTGGATGTTAGCCAGTCTTGTCTTGGCCACGTTTCTCTCCGCGGTCGTTCCGAGCGTCGGTTTTGCCCAGCGGGCGACGCCCGCCGTCCCGGCGACTTCCAGCGGATTGATTGCCCTGGCAAGCGCCGCCGGTGAACAACGCCAGCAGGTGACGGTGATCGATCCCGAGAAACATGTGATGAGTGTCTATCACATCGACCTGGCCACGGGCGTTGTCGTGCTGAAGAGCGTGCGTAACATTCATTGGGACTTGCAAATGTCCGAATTCAACGGCACGAGCCCCTTGCCCCGCGAGGTCCGTTCGATGCTCGACCAACGGTAGATCGGCCTCCAGAGATAACCACCCGTGATGGCCCGAAAATTCGTCGATCTTGAAGAAGCTGCCAAGATGTTAGGCGTAACGCCCGACACGCTCACGGAAATGCGCGAGCGGCAGAAAATCTACGGCTATCGCGACGGCGGCAGTTGGAAGTTCAAGCCCGAGGACGTCGAACGGTTGATCGCCGACCGCGAGTCGGCCGAACAAGAGGGCGAGTTTGCCGAAATGGACGAAGACCCCGATTCGATCCTGCTGAGCGAGGTGGAGTTGGGCGGTTCGAACGAGAGCACGTCGAGCACGATCATCGGCGGCAAGAGCAGCCGCAACGATCCGGCCGAAAGCGATATTCAATTGGCCAAACCGAAACACGACAGCGACGTCGATCTCGACGCCCCCTTGCAAACCGACGCGCAGGGCGGCTCCGACGTGCTGGCCGAGCCCTCGAAGAAGGGCTCGGGCGTCAGTCCCTTGTTCGACGAGCTCGACACGCTCGATCTGGAAATGGACAGCGCGGCCGACAGCGGTATCTCGTCCAAGATCTTTAGCGACAGCGCGGCGACCGCCGGCCCCGCGGCCGGCACCAGCGACATCGCCCTGGGTTCCGACGCCTTGAAGCTCGAGGGTTCGGCGCTCGCCTTTGGCGACGACGACGCCTTGCAGCTCGGTGAAGACTCGGGCATCAAACTTTCCGATTCCAATGCCGCCGGCGGTTCGGCAATCGACCTGACGGGCGACGAAGATGGCGATCTGGTGCTCGGCGGCAGCTCGCACGGCGACTTGTCGCGCTCGGGCGATAGCGGCATCAACTTGCTCAATCCGGCCGACAGCGGCTTGTCGCTCGAGTCAGCCCCGCTCGACCTGGGCGGCTCGGCGGTCGAATCGCTCGAGCTGGGCGAAGAAGACGCGGCGCTCGGTGACGATCTGGAAGTCGATAGTCCCGGGGCTCGCACGCAAATCGGCGCGCAACCGACCGACGACGATTTTCTGCTCACGCCGTTGGAAGAAGCGGGCGTCGAGGAGTCGGATAGCGGCTCGCAGGTGATCGCGCTCGAAGGCGACGTGGAATTCGAAGACGCTGGCCCCTCAACCAGCTCGGCGATGCTCGAAGCGGCCGCCGGCGGTGGCGGGGGGCTGTTGGATGAGGACTTGGGCGAAGGGCTGAGTGCTGCCGGCGCGTTGAGCGCCGCCGCCTTGACCCCCGCGGCCGCCACGGCGGCGGCTGCCGGCGGAGCGCCCGCGGCGGTGGCTCCCGAGCCGGCCTACTCGGGCTGGAACGTGGCCAGCCTGGCGTTGTGCGCCATGCTGCTGTTGTTCGTCGGCATGTTCATGTTCGATTTGCTGCGCAACATGTGGAGCTGGAACAGCCCCTACCCGGTAAACAGTTGGCTGATGAGCTCGATTTTGAGTTGGTTCGAAAAATAACGCGCGGCCGATTTTTGGCGCGAGCTGCCGGCGGCAGGAAGCCGGAAAAACTAAACGACCGATTGAAGGTTGATTCGAAAGGAGTCGAATCGATGGCTGCTACCCGTCATACGCTGGTCCTCTTGGCAGTGACCGCGCTGGCCGCTTGCGGGTGCAAGACGGTCTCTCAGACCAAATTCTCGGCGCTGCAATCGCAGAACCGGTCGCTCACCGAGCAGACGCAGGCGCAACTGGCCGAGATCGAGAATCTGAAGGTCCACACGCACCACGTCGAGGATCAACTGATCAAGGCCGAGGAAGACCTGGCCCGCGCCGAGGGCGCCGGCGGTCGGCAGAAGCTGGCTCGCGGCCGATTGCCTGAAGGCTTGAGCGGACGCCTGGCCGATCTGGCCGAGCGTTTTCCGGTGTTGCAATATGACGCCAAGACCGGCGTCAGTAAGCTCGACACCGATTTGCTGTTCGACAGCGGCGATGCCGAGCTGAAGCCCGGCGCCGATCGCATCCTGCGCGAGTTTGCCGACATCTTTCAGTCGCCCGAAGCCCGCGACTTGAAGATCATGGTGGTGGGCCACGCCGATGCCCTGGGCATCAAGGGTCGCGAAGTGCGGCAACGCTATCCGAACAACTGGCACTTGAGCGCCGGCCGCGCGCTGGCCGTGGCCGACCGCCTGCGCAAAGCGGGCATCCCCGAATCGCGGATGGGCGTCACCGGCTTTGGCCAGTATCAACCCGTCTCGCCCAACGACACCGCCCAAGCCCGTCAAAAGAATCGCCGCGTCGAAATCTTCCTGCTCGGCCCCGAAACCCCCGTCGTCGGCTGGAACGACGCCGGGGCCAACGGCAGCGTGTATCGTTAAATGTGCCGACGGCCCATCGAACCTGTGGGCCGTTGGCCCACAAACGAAGGCGCGAGAAGCTGGTACAGAAGCTCTCGCATGCGAGGAAGGAACGAGGCATTCGTCACACCATTTCGTCCGCGGCTCGAATCCTCGCCTGACTGGCCACTTCGTCGAAGCGTTTCACTTCGGCGAGCGCTTGGTCGCGCTGATACTGCTCGAATTTCCGCTCGCGCAGTTTCTCCAACACGCGCACTTCGCGGTCGGCTTCGACGACGAAGGCACGGCGGCGTTCCGTCTCGACTTCGAGCGCTTGCTGCTGGGCGAAGAGTGCTTCCAGCTCGTGGAGCAACACGCGCTCGTAACGACTGGCGGCGGCGAGGCGCTGGGGATCGATCTGGCCGGGCGCGGCCCGATTGCGCAGCCAGGAACGTTGCTCGTCCAGCCCTCGCTGACGAAGGGCGCGGGTGGCAACGAGCTCCTCGAGTTCGACCTGCGCGGCGGCCAGGTGCGTGCGCGCGGCGGCCCGCTCCGCTTCGCGCACGGCCAACAGCGATCGCAGGCGAAATTCAAACCGTGGCATGACAACTCACGCGGTGCTGGGCCTCAGCTCGTTTGCCGTTGGGCCTGCTGGCACAAGCCCATCAACTGTTCGCGAGCCTCTGCGACGCTCGAACGCTCGTCGACCCGCTGACGCAGAAAATCGTTGATCGGCCCCAACTGCTCAATCGCCAGATCGACCGAGGGATTGGCGCCGCGACGATAGGCGCCGATCGAGATCAAATCCTCGTGCTCGCGATACACGCTCAACAATTCACGCACGCGCTGGGCGGCGGCGCGATGCTCGTCGTCGGCCACTTCGGTCATCAGCCGGCTGACGCTCTCGAGCACGTCGATCGCCGGATAATGGCCCCGCGCGGCCAACTTGCGGGCCAGCCAGATATGACCGTCGAGCAAGCCGCGAACGGTGTCGGAAATCGGCTCGTTCGGGTCATCGCCCTCGACCAGCACCGAGTAGAACCCCGTGATGCTGCCGCGCGGACTGCAGCCCGCTCGCTCCAATAGTCTGGGAAGTTGGCTGAACACCGAAGGCGGAAAGCCGCGCGTGGTCGGTGGTTCTCCGGCGGCCAGTCCGATTTCGCGTTGAGCCAGCGCCAGCCGCGTCAGCGAGTCCATGACTAGCAGCACGTCGCGTCCCAGGTCGCGAAAGTATTCGGCCACGGCCGTGGCGGTGAAGGCCGCCTGCACGCGCGCCAGCGCCGGCTCATCGCTCGTGGCCACGACGACCACGGTCTTGTCGAGGGCCGGCCCCAGGTCGCGCTGGATGAATTCATTCACTTCGCGGCCGCGCTCGCCAATCAGCGCCACGACGTTCACGTCTGCCGTGGTATAGCGCGACATCATTCCCAAGGTCACGCTCTTGCCGACGCCCGAGCCAGCAAAGATGCCAATCCGCTGCCCCTTGCCGCAACTCAACAGGCCGTCGATCGCGCGAATGCCCGTCGACAACGGCGTATCGATGCGGGGCCGTTCGATCGCCGACAGCGGTGCTCGATCCAAGGGCACCCGCTCGTGCAGCACGGGCCGGGGCCGCCCGTCGATCGGCTCGGCCTGGGCGTTGATCACGCGGCCCAGCAACTCGTCGCCCACACGAATCCAACGCGACGTCCGCACCAGCCGCACCCGGTTCCCGTGCCTCAGGCCATTCACGCTATGGAGCAGATAGACCAGCGTCAGTTGATCGCGAAACCCGATGACTTCCGCCAGCGCGGGCTCGCTCCCCTGCCGTTCGATCTCGACCAGGGCCCCAACCGGTGCGGGAAAATCGGCCACCGAGGCCGTGCTGCCCACGGTGCGCACGATGCTGCCGCGGATGGCCGTCGGCATCGTCTGCCGGATCTGATCGGTCATGTCGGTCAATGTTTGCATCGAACGCCCTGGCTGCTTAGGTCAATTCTTGTTCGATGCGGGCCAATTGTGCGGCAAACTGCTGATCGATCGTGCCGAAGCGGGTCTCGACGCGGCAGGAACCCTTTTCGATCGTCGCATCGGGCACGATCTGGGGATTGCCGAGCCGCACCAATTCCTCGGCCAATCGCGAGATCTGTCCGCCCAGCGCGGCGACGTCATCGGGGTGCAAACGCAGTTGAATCTCGCTGCTGCCCGACGCCAGCTCGAGCGCTTCCTTGACCAGCGTGATCGTGATTTCCGGAGCGCGCTCGACTTCGCGACGCACGATGCGTCCAGCGATGGCCGCCGCGACGTGTACGGCCGAGCGCTCCCAATGCGCGATCCATTCGGCCTTCGCCCGGCAAATCGCGTCGATCGCATCACGCAAGGCCGGCAACAGCGAGCCCAGCTGCCGGGTCACTTTTTCGTCGAGCACCGTCTCGGCCGCTTCGAGCGCCGCGGCACGGCCCTCTTCCTCGGCCCGGCGGCGAATCTCGACGGCTTCCTGCTGGGCCTGGGCCACGATCTCGGCGGCCTGGTGCCGCACCTGTTCCAGATACTCCTTGGCCCGATCGCCCAGATCGTCGAGGTGAAACAGCGCGCCGTCGGCAGCCCGCGGCGTGGACGTGCCCTTGATGATGGTCGCCATAAATCTCCCAGCGTCGTGTGCGACGGGTGCAACAGTTGTCGACAGCCGACATCGTCTCGCGCGGTCTGGCTCGCGGAACCTAGACGGCCACGCTCAATCGACCGCGAACGTCGGGCATGATTTCGCCGCGCAGCTCCAACTGCCGCGCCAATTCGGTGAGCTCGTGCTTCGCGTCTTCGACGTCGCTGAGCCGCGTAGGGCCCAAGTGGCGCAAGGCCGATCGCAAGGCTCGCACTTCGGCCGGCGGAAACAATTCAAAAACCCGTTCGGCGAACTCGTGCGACGCGCCGGCCAGCGCCAGCACCAGCAATTCACCCGGGGCATGGTGTAGCACGACGGTCAGCGACGCGGCATCGAGCCGTTCCAACTCGGCAAACGTGAGCGCCGGCTGCAAGGGAACCTTGAGCTGGCCGGCCAGTTGCCGATCGTGCCGGGTGAGGTTGGCCAGAATGTGCTGTTTCGTGCCGGGACTGGCAGCGCCCAGAATGTTGTTCAGTGCCGCGATGCCGGCGGCCCGGCGACGGTCTCCGCGCAGCTGTTCGCCCAACCACGATTCGAGCCCTCGCTCGACTTCGCGGAGTATCTCCGGATCGGTCTCTTCCAGGTCCACCAGCCGGCGGGCAACTTCGATCTGCAATTCGGCCGGCAGTCCGGCCAACAGTTCGGCGGCGCGCTCGGCGGGCAAATGCGAGGCCACCACCGCGATCGTCCGCGGATGCTCGCGCTCCAAAAACGGCGACAGCGAGCGGACCGGCGCGGCATGCAAACAATGAAACGGCGCCGCCGGACTTGCCAGCGCGCTGGGCGCCTCGTCGGCGGACTCGACCACCGACAGTTGCGACGGCAGATGGTCGTCCAATTCCAGGCCCGAGCAGTGCTTGTCGGGCACCAAGGGGCCGATGCGAAAGAACTCCTCGATCACGTCGTCCTGCTCTTGCGGATCGATGTCGGTCAGTCGAGCCACGGCCTGGCGCAATGCCTCGGCCTGCGCCGGCGCCATTTGCGCGAGCAGCGACTCGGCATGGTCGGCCTCGAGACTGGCCAACAGAATGGCCGCCTTGCGCAGATTGCGATGTTTCTTTCTCATGGCGTTAGCCGGCATTGCCGATCCAAGTTCGCAAGATCGTCACCGCCGCCTCGGGGTCGTCGCGCACGATGTCAGCCAGATCTCCACGCAACATGGGACTCAGCGGGGCGCGATGCCGCGCGGCGTCGTGCGCGACGTTGGGTGCCGACTTGGCAAGTGCTTGATCGCCTGAGAGCCCCAGGCCCGTGTCGGCGTCGTGCGTTGATACGGCCGCGGAGCGCCCGGTGGAACGCACCAGGCTGCGGACCGCCAATAATCCCACGAGCCCCAGCCCCACCAGGCCCAATGTCTTGCCATGCTCGCTCAGCCACGCCCAAGCCTGCTCGCTGGGCGCGATTTCGGGCGGCGGCAATTCAGCGACCGGATAGAACGTCGAAACCATGACCTGAGAGCCGGCGCCAGCGGCCTCGCGATTCGGTAGCAGCGAAGTCACCAGGGCTTCGATCTTCTGCTTCTCGGTCGCGATGATTCCGCTCAGCACGGCGGCGTCGGACTTGCGAACGCTGTCGGCTGTCGACGAGGGGCGCGACTGGCGCCAGATTTGTTCGTAGTAGGCGTGCGGCACGGCGATCGAAACGGCCACCCGCTTGGGCGACCGACCCGCCTGTGCCAACGGCCGCGGCGCGGCATCACCCGTTCCGCTGGGCGTGGCCGCTTCAGCGTCGAGTTCCACGCTCGTCGTCACCAGCGCCCCCGCGACGTGCGGCGCCAGCGCGCGGCTGATCTTTTCCTGATACTCCCGCTCATAGTAACGTTTCAGCTCCGCATACTCACCCAGCGCGAGCGGCCCGTGGCTGTCGCCGCTGCTGGCGCCTGGATACGTGCGCTGGGTGCTCAAATCGACCACCGTGACCGCTTCGGGCTTCAAGCCCGCCACCGAGCTAGCGACCAGGTTGCGAATGGCGGCCGGAATGCGGTTCTCGTCCAGCGGTTGCTGGCCGCGCGGCTGGATGCTGACCGAGGCGGTGATGATCTTCTTGGGCGGAAAGCCGTGGTCCGACTGCTCGTCGATCAACACCAGCGACTTGTCGACCATCGTGTTGATGATGTTTTGCAACTCGCGCTGCTTGGCAATCCGCATGGCCGCTTCCTGATTGCGATTGAGCGTCATGAAGCCGCTCGAGTTCACCGCCTTTTCCAGATAGCCGCCAAACTCGACCGGCAGCGCGCCGGCCTCGGCCAACGCGGCCATGCACTTCGATTCCTGCCCGCGCGAGACCTTGATGCGAGCGCCGTCGATGCTCGCTTCCAGATTGGCTTTGCCCAGCGCCGCGTGCATGGCGTGCAACTGACTGGCCGAAAACGTTTCGCCGTCCATCAGATAGGCGTCGCTGCCCGCGAGCTGCTCGTTGCCCAGATAAGCCGCGCTCACCAGGGCCACGACCACGAGCAGGCCCACGGTTGCCCGCATGCCGGCGGGCATCGCCTTGAGCAACTCGATCAGCTGGCCGATGGCCTTTTGGAGATAATCCATCCGTGGACTCTCGACTTAACTATCGCGCCGATTCGAACGCGCGAGGAAGAACGTAGGTACGTGCTGACTAAATCCGCAAATCCTTGATTTCGTTATAGGCCCCCAACAGGGCGTCGCGCACTTGCGTGGCCGTGTGTACGGCCGCCTGGGCTCGATCGATCGCCGTCTGGGCCGCGAGCGAAGGGGTCGTATGGCCGCCACTCGTCGCTGCCGTTTGCTGACCTTGCTGTTCGATGCTGGCGGCGCGTTGGAGCGAGTTGAGCAGCATTTCCTTGAACGACGGACCCGCGACGTTCGTCTCGGCCGCGATTGCCCGTGGGCTCGAGGCCGAGATCATCTGCACGGGCACCAGCGGCCCCAAGCCTTGGATCGGTTGCATGATCGTTCTCGATATCCCCTGGCGTTTCTGACCTCTGGCGGTGCGTCGTGCGGCCCCCGCTGTTCAAGAGGCCCATGGATTCAAGCGGCGGCTTGCGAGGCGCGTTGCGGAAAGCGGAGCGTGAAGGCGGCGCCACCTTCCGGACAGTTCATCGCCACGACGCTGCCGCCGTGCATTTGCGCCACGCGGTGCACGACGGCCAGGCCCAGGCCCACGCCGCCGTTTTTGGTCGAGAAGAACGGCTCGAAGGCGTGACTGCGCACGTCGTCGCTCAAGCCGGGGCCGCTATCGGCCACTTCCAATTCCAATCCGCCCCGCCCGGTGTAGGAGGTGACGACCAGACGGCCACCATCGGGCATGGCCTCGAGCGCATTGAGCACCAGATTGACGATCGCCGAGCGCAGCAGGATGGCGTCGACCAGGATGCCCAAGTGACGCGGCACGTCGGTGACGGTTTCCACCTCTTGCGCCGCCAGTTGCGGAGCCAACGAGGCGTAAACCTCGTCGATCACGCCGCGCACGTTGACCCACTGCAGCTTCGGATCGCGCTCCGACGTGAGATTCATCAGATCGCCCAGCGTGGCTTCGATCGCGGCGATGGCGGGCGTGATCTTGTCCAGAATGTCGATGCTGCCCGAGTCGTCCGACATGCGGCGGCGCAGCAGGCTGAGGTAGAGCGTGACGGGGCCGAGGTTGTCGCGCACTTCGCGAGCCACGCGCGACGAAATCCGACCCAACTCGGCCCAGCGATTCTTCCGCTCCTGCTCGCGGCTCGACGGCGTCAGCTGCGCGAGGTGCAAACCCTCGCCCTGCTCGGCCGCCATGTCGTCCATCTCGGAGTGCGCGAGCGAAAGTGGATCTTGAAAGATGTCGGGCTGATCCATGCGTCGTCTCAGGAGAGTTTTCGAAGGATAACCGCGCAGGGCGACTCGGCCCTGCGCGCCGGGATAAGCGGCGGGGTTTGTACTGGAAACGCCCCACGCGGTCAATGCGCGTTCGCGGTCGGGCACCCGGCGATAGCCCAGACAGGCTCCGCGCAGGTCGAATTGCCCCCGATGGCAGCACCCGCGAAGCGCGGCCAGGCGCACCAGAGGCTTGAGATGCCGCTGACTTGCCGCCGAGACGCCCCTACTTGCCGCGAAGGCGCCGCTTACTTGCCGCGAAGGCGCCGCTTACTTGCCGCGAAGGCGATAGTCGGGCTGGTCCTGTTCCACCGGTTCGCAGGGAGCCACTTGCTCCATGATCCAGCGGTCCATGTCCGAGAGCATGTTGCTCAGCACCTCGTCGGCACACGGATAGACCCGCAGATTGAGCGACATGCCGGCGGCATGAAACAGCCGCAGGTCGTCGCAGACTTGCGGCTCGGGATAGAGCTTGCTCTCCTTGCCGATCGCCAGGAACGTTCGCAGACTGCGGGCAGCGTGCAATTGGCCCAACGGACACAACGTCGACGGAAAGCCGCCGCCGATCGACAGCACGCCGGCAAACAGTTGCGGGTGATTGAGCGCGATGCGGAACGCCATCGTGCCGCCACCCTGATAGCCGGCCAGATAGATGCGCGAAGGAGCGACATTCAGCCAGCGCCGCGCGGCGGCCACGGCCGACAGCACGCGCTGCTCGGCCGCCACGATATGCCGCTGACCTTGCGACCAGCTATAGCCGCCGGCCACTTGCGTCGAGGCCAGCGTACCCCGCGGGCCCACGCCCACATAGTTGCGCATGCTCACCAGCGGCATGATCCGCGTCACCTGCCGCTCGTCGTCATCCGGACCGTGTAACCACACGATCAACGGATAAGCATAGTTTCGTTCGTAGTGCAGGGGAGTGAAGATGCAATGCGCATCCTCGACTTCACCCGTCGATTCGAACATGCCTTGAAGCGACTCGCAAACACCCAGGGGCTGGCCATCTTCCCGTGCGTCAAAGCCGTTGGCGGCCTTGGGCTTCGAAGACTTCGTGACTGTGCCCAAGGCGTCGTTGACGAGGCTTTGAATTCGATTCATGATTCTTCGCTATGGCGGGTTGAGAGTTCGGGCGAAATTAGCGGCACGTCGGACTAACGCATCAACCGGTCCATCCTGGAACGACGGCGCGCGGCGCACGTCGGCAGCTTTGCATGGGCGAGTAGCAGGCGAGGATTGATCGCCGGGAGAAAAAGACCTGGCAGCGAGAAACGGAAACTCGGCGGTTGGGTGAACCGCGGGAGCGTGGGGGCGGCCAGCGCCCTCTTCAGCGTGTCAAACAGCAACATGGCGAGACTCGTTTCGAAAAAAGCACGAACGCTCCGCCTGAAACCATGCCTCTCGTTCCGGCCGTTTCCGCCAGCTCCATGCTTACGAAACCGTAACACGCCGCAATCAAGTCGGGGACTGTACTCCAGTGTTTTCAGAGTGTCAACGTCAGAGCACATTTTGTATTGGGCCTGCGAGGTCGAGCTATTAAGCCGGCCTCGTGCCGTCCGTTTTTGCATCCTGCGCTTCGAGCTTGTGGCCTGCTAGCATGCTAGCACGCGTTTTGCGACGAGATGTCGCGAGCGCCAGTGGCCTCTCGTTGATACTGTCGCCGATACTTGCAAACAGCGCGCCGCAAGAAAGTGAAAAGACCCTATAAGGGCAATGCGTTCATCGCCGCCACGAGTTCCTTCACTGCGGTGATGCTCTTTTGAAAATCCGCCCGCTCCGAGGCGGTCAATTCCAACTCAACAATGCGTTCCACGCCGCCGGCGCCCAGAATGACCGGCACGCCGACATAATATCCGCCGACACCATACTCCTTGTCGCAATACGCGGCGCAGGGAAGCAAACGCTTCTTGTCGCGCACGATCGCCTCGACCATTTGCGTCGTGGCCGCGGCGGGTGCGTAGTAAGCGCTGCCGGTCTTGAGCAGGCCCACGATCTCGGCTCCGCCTGAGCGCGTGCGCTCGACGATTTCCTGCAAACGCTTGGGATCGATCAACTGCGACACCGGAATGCCGCCGACGCTCGTGCAACTGGGCATCGGCACCATCGTGTCGCCGTGGCCGCCCAGCAGCAGCGCCTGGATGTCCTCGACGCTCACGCCCAGCTCCATCGCCAAAAACGTGCGATAGCGGGCCGTATCCAACACGCCGGCCTGGCCCACCACGCGCTTGTTGGGAAAGCCGCTGACCTTCAGCACGCGCTGCACCATCGCATCCAGCGGATTGCTGACCACGATCAGAATGGCGTCGGGGCTGGTGGCTTTGATTTGCTCGGCCACGGAGCCAACAATTTTGGCGTTGGTGCTCAGCAGATCATCGCGGCTCATGCCCGGTTTGCGGGCAATGCCTGCCGTAATCACGACCACCTGACTGCCCTTGGTGTCGGTATAGTCGTTGGTGCCGGTGATGTGTGAATCAAAGCCCATGATCGGGCTGGCTTGCATCAGGTCGAGCGCTTTGCCCTTGGGCATATCGCCGACCTGCGGAATATCCAACAGGACGATATCACCCAACTCGGCCGCGGCACACCAGTGGGCCGTGGTGGCGCCGACATTGCCGGCACCGATAATGCTGATCTTCGGACGACTCATTCTCAACTCCGCGTTGCGCCTCGGCCCGCGTTGCGCCTAGGCAATCGAGGCCATTCATCGTGATGCGTATGATAAGTGAGTATGCGGTTCGAGCCCGTCAAGTCAAGTAGTTTGTTCCGCCGCGGCGCTGAAACGGCGCGCTAAAATGCGGCGAAACGGCGCGGGGGATTGACAGGCGGAAAGATAGTTGGTCCGCGCATGGCGCAGCGGTGCGCGGCCGACTGCCCCAGCGATGGCGGTTGCATCTGCGAGAACAAAAAACACCTTCGCGTCCAGACAAAAAACGCGAGGAGAAAAAATCGTGCAGCACGTTCAAGCCTGGTTGATCTTCGTGGGCACCGCGTGTTTGGAAGTCGGCGGCGACGCCCTGGTGCGCCGCGGCCTGCGCGGCGGCGGAATCGGCTGGATCGCAGCCGGCTGCCTGGCCCTGGCGATCTATGGCCTGGTCGTCAACACCGTGAGTTGGGATTTCTCGCGCCTGCTCGGCGTCTACGTCGCCGTCTTCGCCGTCATCAGCGTATTGGCCGGTAAATTTATGTTTGGTGAAACCATTCCAACATCCACCTGGATCGGTCTGGCCATCATCGTCCTCGGCGGATTGTGTATTCAATTCGGGCCGAGTTTGTCTTGGTGAATTGCGATCGGCCGCAATCGGTCCATTCGCGCGATACAATGACGGAACCATTGACTTCCACCACAAGAGCATGGGCTGCGCCCGTGAGCGACCGGATCAAAGTTGCCATCGCGCTGGTGATCGTGATCGCTCTGTGCTCATGGTTCGGCTGGTTCAATCCTTGGAACTGGCGCGCCTGGGCAGCCCTGGCCGCAGGCACCGCCATCGTTTCCGCATTCAGTTGGCTGCTCAAGCAATACGACGGCGGCAATGTGAAGTGGTGAAATGCGAGCGTGACGACAACGGCTGACGAAAAAGCAGAAGGAGCCAGTCTGCTATGTTCGACTTTGATTTCACTCCTGCTGCGATCGCCGGTGCGATCATCGGTGCAATCGTTGGCGGGGGCGCAGTTCTCACGGTCGCCTACAAGATACGCGGGAACACACCTTGCCCGAACTGCGGAGAGAAACTGCCGGCCTTGCGACTCCCGCGCAACGCTCGACAATTCATGTGGGGAGGATCATCGTGCCCCAAATGCGGCCAGGAATTCGACCG
Source organism: Planctomycetaceae bacterium (assembly GCA_003153375.1). Lineage (GTDB taxonomy): Bacteria > Planctomycetota > Planctomycetia > Pirellulales > PALSA-1355 > PALSA-1355. The sequence continues at coordinate 10,654 of PLYM01000254.1, read as the reverse complement.
CTTCGGAGAAGGACGCAAAACATGACGGAGTCTTCAAGGGAACGTAGCGGGGTAGGTCTACCAATGAGCGACAATGTTTCGCGCCGCCTTGGTTTCTTTTTGCTGCTGGGGGCTGCGATTGTTTCCATCGGGATTGGGCTCGGGTGCGTAGAAGCTTTGAGAGCTTCCGCCAGAATGGGCGATTGGTAGGCCGCCCAAATAGCGAACGAAGGTGGTTTCACCGGCTATCAATCGGAACTGGCCATCCACGCAATCTTGATTGAGTGGTGCACGTTACTCATTCCACTCGGGGCCGGAACGCTTCTCGCCGCTATTGCTGGCCTGGCCTTGAAGAGTCGAGGACGGTTTAGTTTGCGGTCGCTGTTTTTCGGCATCGCATTCTTGTGTTTCGTCGTCGGAATTCCGCTCGGGCCGGTGCGTCCGTGGTTGCAACACCCTCGACTCGGCTTTGAATCTGGGATGATTACGTTCAAGCAGGACATCGAAGGCGAGGATTTTGGCCACTACTATGGGTTGCCACTGGCTCGGGCGGCAACTATCGGAGCACGACCGCTAATCGCGTTGCCTTTCCTGATCTTGGTTCCGAAGCGAACCTGCTGGCCCCGCCCGTGCCTGCCCCGGCCACCACACAGTTAGGACGCACCCGCGCTCCGCTTGACACCTTCCCGGCGGCTGGTTTACGATGGGCCGTTTGCATCAAGTGCAACAAGTTGTCCACGTTGAACTTGGGCCCGGTTGTCGGGCTCCGACAGAAGGTTGATTGCCATGGCTGTACCCAAACGCAAACATTCGAACGCCCGCAGCGGTAGCCGCTGTGCTCACAACGCCATCAAGCCCAAGCGGCTCGAGTACTGCCCGCAGTGCAGCACCGCGATCCCCTCGCATCGCATTTGCCCCAACTGCGGCCACTACCAAGGCCGCACGATGGTCGAAATCACCGAAGAGTAGCGCGCGGTCCCCCAGCGCGCATTGGCGGGCCGGCGCATTTTGGCGGGCTGGCACTGGGCGGTCCGGGCTGGCACTGGGCGGCTCGCCGACGTTCCCTGCTCAATTTTTCCAGCTTCCACCCGACAGCAGGAATCCCGACGTTGAGCAAGATCGCATTCCTATTTCCTGGCCAGGGCGCACAAACGGTCGGCATGGGCCGCCAGGCCGCCGAGACCCTGCCCGCCGCGCGGCGGCTCTACGATCGGGCCAACGAAATCCTGGGCTACGACCTGGCCAAGCTCTGCTTCGAGGGCCCGGCCGAGGAGCTCGACTCGACCAGCGGCAGCCAGCCCGCGCTGTTCGTCACCAGCCTGGCCGCCATCGAACTGCTGCGCAAGAACTCGCCCGATGCCGTGCTGGCCTGCGAAGCCACGGCCGGCTTGAGCCTTGGGGAGTACACGGCGCTGGTCTTTGCCGGCGCGATGGAATTCGACGACGGGCTGCGACTGGTGGCCCTGCGTGGCGAAGCCATGCAAGAGGCCTCGGACGCCACCCCCAGCGGCATGGTCAGCATCCTGGGGCTCGAGCGCTCGCAGGTCGAGCAGCTTTGCGAAAAAGCCCGCGGGGGCGAAGTGCTGCAAATCGCCAATATCCTTTGCCCCGGCAACATCGTGATCTCGGGCACCAATTCAGCCTGCGAACGGGCCGCCGAATTGGCGGGTCCGGCCGGCGCGATCAAGGCCGTGCCCCTGGCCGTGGCCGGAGCGTTTCACACCTCGATCATGAACAGTGCCGTCGACAAGCTGAAGGCGGCCCTGGCCGAAACGCGGATCACGCGTCCCACGATCCCCGTGATCTCGAACGTCGACGCCCAGGCCCATTTCGAACCCGACGCGATTCGCGACCTGCTGGTCAAGCAGGTAGTCTCGCAAGTACGTTGGGAAGAATCGATGCGCCGGCTGCTCGACGAGGGCTACGATCAGTTTTACGAAGTCGGCCCCGGTCGCGTTTTGCGTGGCCTGTTGAAGCGCATCGAACGCCGCGTCTCCTGCCAGGGCGTGTTCGATTAGCGCGACGGGCGTCCGGCCTCAACCGCCAGATGCCCCCCAGTTAAGGACAACTTCTTCTTCGACACTCCGAACGGATGCGGCGCATGAACGACCAGCCCAAGCGTGCCTTTCAAGTGGATCTCAGCGGCCAGGCGGCCATCGTCACCGGGGCGTCGCGCGGCATCGGCCGCGCCGTGGCCCTCGCTCTGGCCGCGGCCGGCGCCAAGGTGGCCTGCGTCGCCCGCAGCGTCGACAAGCTGGCCGAAACCGTCGAGGCCATTCGCGCCTCGGGCGGCACGGCCGAGGCCTTTGCCTGCGACGTGACCCACGCCGAGAGCGTGCAGCAAGTGGTCGACGCCGTCGTCGAAAAGTGGGACAAGCTGCAAATCCTGGTCAACAATGCCGGCATCACCCGCGACACGCTCATTCCGCGGATGAGCGACGACGACTGGGACTCGGTGATCAATACGAATCTCCGCGGCTCGTTCCTGTTCATGCGGGCCGTCACCCGGCCGATGATGCAGGGGCGCTATGGCCGCATCATCAACATCGCCAGCGTCTCGGCCCTGACCGGCAACGCGGGCCAGGCCAACTATGCCGCCTCGAAGGCCGGCGTGATCGGCATGACCCGGGTGGTGGCCAAAGAGCTGGCCAGCCGCAAGGTCACGGTCAACGCCGTGGCGCCGGGCTTCATCAAAACCGAAATGACCGATGCCCTGGGCCCGGTCGTGTTAGATGAGGTCAAGAAGCGAATTCCCGTAAAGCGGGTGGGCGAGGCAGAAGAGATTGCCGCCGGCGTGCTGTTTCTCGCCAGCGAGGCGGCCAGCTATATCACCGGCCAGGTTCTGGTGATCGATGGCGGCCTCTGCGCTTAGACCTGTGCTTCGATTTTGGCGAACCCCGGGAAAATCTCCCCCAGACTATGACGAATCATCACTATGAAGAATCATCATAGAGCGCTCAGCACGGCTAATTCCTGCAACTCGTGATCCAGGGGCCGCACGATGGAATGACCCATGTGACCTCGTGGGCCTGAGCGGCGTCTGCTAGAGGTGGCCAGATTGCAGGGTGCTGGGGCTGCAAGGTGATATGGACAGCGAGGGTAAAACAATCTATCTTGACCTGTCTTATGGAAATCCTCTATTTTTTGTAAGAGCCAGTGCTGGCGAGGAGTTCCGTAAAGGCTTGAGTTACTTGGCGTAGGCTGGACGTGTTTGGGATGGCCCAAACCATACATCCTACGAGCGTGTCGCGTGCGCCGCGGCCGGGTTGAGTTCCAACCCAGGCCAGCGAGGCGCCGTGGCGAACGGTGGCAATTTTCTTGTTTTGCTCGGGATCGAATTACCCGATCGTGGATTCAGTTGGAGGATCGTGAAGGTGGCGTCAGTTCAAGAGCGAGTAATTGACATCGTGGCAGAACAATTGGGTGTCGACAAGGAAAAGGTCACGCCCGAGACATCTTTCGTGAATGACCTGGGCGCGGATTCTCTCGACACGGTCGAGTTGGTGATGGAGTTGGAGGAGGAGTTCGACATCACCATTCCCGACGATGCCGCGGAAAAGATTCAAACCGTGGGACAAGCGGTTCAGTACATCGAAAGTTCCCAGGCTTAAGTGGCATTCATGAAACGGCGTGTCGTCGTCACCGGGATGGGCGTGGTCACCTCGCTCAGTTCCAAGGTCGCGGATCTTTGGCAGCGCATTCTCGCCGGCGAGAGTGGCGTCCACGAAATCCGCTTGTTCGACACCACCGAGCACAAGGTCCACTTCGGCGGCGATATTCACGATTGGTCCTTCGGCGACTACATGTCGGCCAAGGATGCCAAGCGCATCGACCGCTTCACGCAGTTTGCCATGGTCGCCGGCATCGACGCGATGCGCGATAGCGGCCTGGAGATCGATAAAATCGACCCCTTTCGCGCCGGCGTGATCGTCGGCTCAGGCATCGGCGGCCTGCACGAGATCGAAACGCAGGTCGAGCGGCTGCTGCACAAAGGGCCCGACAAAGTCTCGGCATTCACCATTCCCAAGCTGATGCTCAACGCGGCCAGCGGTCAGCTGTCGATCGAGTTCGGCTTGCGCGGACCCAACTACGCCGTGGCCACGGCCTGTGCCAGCGCCACCAACGCGATGGGCGACGCCTTCAAGTCGATCCAGCACGACGAGGCCGACCTGATGATCACCGGCGGCAGCGAAGCCGCCATCACGCCGATGGGCATCAGCGGTTTTGCCAACATGCGGGCCCTCTCGGAACGCAACGACGCGCCGCAGCAAGCCAGCCGCCCGTTCGATCGCGATCGCGACGGCTTCGTGCTCAGCGAAGGCGCCGGCATGCTGGTTTTCGAGGAGTTGGAGCACGCCAAACGCCGCGGAGCACGCATCTACGGCGAAGTGCTGGGCTATGGCGCCAGCGCCGACGCCGGACATATTACCCAGCCCGATGGCGATGGCCTGGGCGCGGCCCGGGCCATGAAGCGGGCCCTGGAAGACGGCGAGCTCGACCCCAGTTCGGTCGGTTACATCAACGCCCACGGCACCAGCACCCTGCTGGGCGATCAGGCCGAGACCGCGGCCATCAAGCGCGTGTTTGGCGACCATGCCAGCCAGATCAGCATTTCGAGCACCAAGAGCCAGTTGGGCCACCTGCTGGGCGCCAGCGGCGGCGTGGAGCTGGTGCTCACGATGTTGGCCGTGCGCGACAATGTCGTGCCCCCCACGATCAACCTCGACAATCCCGATCCGCTCTGCGATCTCGACTACACGCCGAACCGAGCCCGCGAGCGCAAGCTGCGTGCCGCCATGAGCAACAGCTTCGGCTTCGGCGGCCACAATGCCTCGATCATTGTCGGCACCCTCCGTAACGGCCACGCCGCCTAACGCCGCATTGATCGCCGTGCTGGTCCGAATGCGTGACCGCCTCTTCCGTGCTCTACCCAAGCTTGCGTCCCATGCCCACTCTGGGTGCCACTGCTGGCTTGTCCAGCAGTGCCTGCAAGCCTCGCGAGTTTTCCACTGATGGACAAGCCAGCAGTGGCACCCGAATTCGATTCCAGGACCGCCTGATTGCGAGTCTGGACACGGCCCGGCGCATCGCGCGTTCAGCCGCTCTTGCCCCCTGTTGGCCCGGTCCCTATACTTCGCCCCCTCATCCGCCAGGATTTAGCGCGCTTGCCGGTCCATGGGGCCGCGACAGCCGCGCCGAGGCAAGGAGGCCGATCTGATGTTTGCCCGATGCTGTTCGATCGCCGCGGCCGCTGTATTGTTGGCCGCTAGCGCGCAGGCCCAAACGCGGCGCGACGTGCCCTCGACCGCCGATCCGACTCGCCCCACGGCCGCGGCGGCCAAAGAGCCCGCCGACGCGCAACCCATTCCCACCACTACCAGCGGCGCCAAATGGCGCACGCCCAACGGCGTCGTGCGCGCCAGCAACGAAACGCCCATCTCGCCCGACGGCGGCGATCCGGCGAAGCCGCTCAACATCACCGCCCGCCAACCGGTGGCGCGTGTCACCAAGGGACCCGATTCGCTGCCCAGCGATGCCGGCCAAGAGTGGCGCGACTACGACATCAGCCCCTACACGGCGCGCGTCACCTCGACCAACCGCCCCGAGCAGGCGATCCTCGATTGGATTCTGCGCGAGACCGGCTACGAAGCCTGGCACACGCAGCCGCTCGCTTTCTTGAGCATCGACAGCCGCCGCCTGCGCGTCTTTCACACTCCGGAAATGCATGCCACCGTGGCCGAGATGGTCGACCGCTTCGTCAACACCGAAGCCGAGTCGCACGCCTTCGGCATGCGCGTGCTGACGGTTGGCAGTCCCAACTGGCGAGCCAAAGCCCACAAGATGCTGCATCCGGTCACCACGCAAACCCAAGGCGTGCAAGCCTGGCTGCTGGCCAAGGAAGACGCCGCGTTGCTCTCGGCCGATTTGCGACGTCGCAGCGATTTCCAGGAACTGAGCACGCCGCATCTGCTGGTCAACAACGGCCAGAGCACGCAGGTGCCCGCCATGCGGCCGCGCAATTACGTGCGCGACCTGCTGCTGAAGACCGACGCCTGGGGCGGCTTCGAGCCGCAGATGGCCCAGTATGACGAAGGCTTCAAACTCGAATTCAATCCGCTGTTGTCGCTCGACGGCAAGGTGGTCGACGCCGTGATTCGCTGCGAGGTGAACCAGATCGAGAAAATGATCCCCGTGATGATCGACATCTCGACCGCGCAGGTCCGCGGCCAGCGCACCAAGATCGAAGTGCCGCAGGGCATCACGACGCGGTTGCACGAGCGCTTTCGCTGGCCGGCCGACCAGGTGCTGCTGATCAGCCTGGGCGTCGGCCCGGCTCCGGTCGCCGCCACGCCCAACCCGCTCACCGCGTTGGCCTCGCCCACCCGGGCCGAGATGCTGGTGCTGGTCGAGAGCAAGGGCAAGGTGGGCACGCCAACCGCCGCCACCCCCACGCCGGGCCAGCGCAACGCCAGTGTTTATCGCAATCGCTATTAATTCGCGGCGTTTCGCCCGCTCCGTGCGGCTCGCCAATCCCGGGCTCGATCACTAAAATCACAATCTCCCGCGATCCCCTCGATCGCATCGCTCGCGCGGTTTCGGTAGACAACTATGAGCAGTTTACGACGCGTCGTCATCACCGGCATGGGTTTGATCAGCCCCTTGGGCAATCGGCTCGAGGCCTTTTGGGAAGCCCTGGCGGCCGGCCGCAGCGGCGTCGCGCCGTTGACGGCCTTTCCGGCCACGAACCTGCCCACCAAATTCGCCGCCGAAGCCCACGACTTCACCGGCGCGATCGACAACTTCGGCCCGGTCGAAGGCGAACAGAAGAAAGCCATTCGCAAGGGCCTCAAGCTGATGTCGCGCGAATCGCAAATGGGAGTGGCCAGCGCTCAGTGCGCGCTGGCCGACGCGGGCTTGCCCGTCGGCAAGCTCGATCCCGAGCGCGCGGGCGTCGTGTTTGGCACCGACTACATGCTCACGCTCCCCGATGATTTCACGGCCGGCATTCAGCGCTGTATTGACGAGCAGGGCAATTTCGATTTCAGCCGCTGGGCGCCCGACGGCATTCCGCAAGTCACGCCGCTGTGGCTGCTCAAGTACCTGCCGAACATGCCGGCCAGCCACATCGCGATCTTCAACGATCTGCGCGGCCCGAACAATTCGCTGACCATGCGCGAAGCCGCCGCCAACGCGGCTGTGGGCGAAGCCTTTCGCACGATCGTCCGCGGCAGCGCCGACGTGATGCTCGCCGGAGCGACCGGCACCCGCGTGCACCCGATGAAGATGGTACACGCGCTGACGCAAGAAGAAGTCGCCGGCAACGGAGTCGAAGCCACCCGCGCCAGCCGGCCGTTCGATTTGAATCGTAGCGGCATGGTGCTGGGCGAAGGCGCCGCCACGATCGTGCTCGAAGAACTCGAGTCGGCTCGAGCCCGCGGCGCCAAGATCTATGGCGAGATGATCGGCACCGCCTCCAGCTCCGTCGCCAATCAGCAGGGCATCTCCCAGCGCGAGACCGCCTTGGCCAATGTGATGGCCGGCAGCCTGCGCGACGCCGGCTGCAAACCGAGCGACGTGGGCCACGTCCACGCCCACGGGCTGAGCACTCGCAGTTGCGACGAGGACGAAGCCCGTGCGATTCGCCGCGTGTTCGAAAACGGATCAGGCCAGGTGCCGGTCACCGCGGCCAAGAGCTATTTTGGCAATCTCGGCGCCGCCAGCGGCCTGGTCGAGCTGATCGCCAGCGTGCTGGCCATTCAGCACGGCCAGCTCTTCCCCGTCTTGAACTACGATACACCCGATCCTGCCTGCCCAATCAACGTCGTCGCCCAGCCGGTTGCCGCGGGCAACAGCGTGCTGAACGTGAACGTCACGCCCCAGGGCCAGGCCAGCGCCGTGCTGGTGCGGAAGTGGGACGGGGAATAGGCGGGAGGCTGGAGACCGGAGGCTGGAGGCGAAGAGCCGAACGCTGAAGGCGCTATCCGGCACGAATCATCACACACCGCTAACGCTCCTCCATCTTCCCTCCGGCCTCCCGCCTCCGGCCTGCCCCCCCGCATTCCGCCCGGTTTTTTCGGAACTCCCCGCACGCTGCGCGGTTTCATCCACTAGGGACATGAGCGCCAAAGGTCGATCGTGCTCCCCGCACGGCGCGGCATCAGGCGAGTCACCAGGAGAAGGACGATGAAGAAGCTGGGTTATTTGGGTCTTGTGTTCGCATTGGTGGCGCTCTCGGCGCCGGGTGCCTGGGCACAACGACAGCGAGGCGGTGGTTTTGGCGGCGGCATGGGAGCCGGATTCAGCTCCTTGGGCCTGCTGGGACAAAAGTCGGTCCAGTCCGAACTCAAGCTCTCGGACGACCAGGTCAAGCAAGTCACGGAACAACTTGAAAAACAGCGCGCTGGCGCCGGCGGCCTGCGCGATCTCAGCCGCGAAGAGCGGCAAGCCAAATTCGCCGAGATACAAAAGGCCAATCAGGCCACGCTCTCCACGATCTTGAAGGAAGACCAGCTCAAACGATTCAAGCAGATCAGCCTGCAACAACGCGGCGCGGTAGCGTTGGAAGATCCCGAAGTGTCCGCGTCGCTCGACCTCAGCAGCGACCAAAAGGACAAGTTGAAGAGCATTCAACAGAGCACCCAATCCGAGCTGCGCGAAGCCTTCCAAGCCGGCGGCGGAGGCGGTGACCGAGCCGCTGCCCGCAAGAAGCTCGACGAGCTTCGCGCCAGCGCCAACGAGAAGGCGCTCGGCGTGTTGTCGAATGAGCAAAAAGACAAATGGAAATCGCTGCTCGGCGAGCCTTTCAAGGGCGAGACCGTGCGTCCGCAAGGTCGAGCCAATCGCCCCGGCGCCGCGCTGCGTCGTAACGCCCCCGCCCAGGCCGCGATCGGCGGACCGCTAGGGGCCGTGTTCCACCTGGCCAGCTTCACCACGCCAGCCGACAACAACGCCACGGCCGAAGCGCCGAAGGCCGAGCCCGCTATTGCCGATCACGTTCAGCCTGCCACCGGCATCGCATCGAACGCGAATGACAAGGTCTGGGACCAGATCGCGCAAGCCGTGGGCGATGACCGCGGACCGCGCGATCGTCGTCCCGATGGCCCTCCGGACGGCGCTGGCCCCAAGGGCCCTCCGGGACCTCCCGATGGTCCGCGCGACCGCGCTGATCGCGATCGCGGCAACCGACCCGACGGTCCCCGACATCACCATCGCCCGCGCGGGAACCGGCACGGTCATCGTGGCGCCCCTAAAGCGGGCCCCGGTGACTCAGGTCCAGACAAATCAGGTCCAGATCAACGGCCCGGGCCGCGCGATGGCGAAGCCCGTCACGAACGTCGCGGCAATCATGGTCCCGACGATCACGCCCGCGGCGATCACGGTCCTGGTGGTTTTGGTCGTGGCGATCATCGCCCCGGTCCCGGCGGACCTCCGCCGCGCTTTGCCGGTCCTCACGGACCCCGGCCTCCCTTTGCCGGACCCGGCGGACCGCATGGCCCGCGTCCAGGCTTTGCCAGCTTCCACGGCCATCATTGGCAAGGGCACAACCGACCCTACGGGCATCATCGTCCCGGTGGTGACTTCGCCCGGCATCATGGCCACGGACATCATCAGTTTGCCCACCATCATCATGGCCATCACCGTGGCCCGAACTTTGCCCACGGCCGTCACCACGGTCACGGCCATCAGTATGTCAGCCACCATCACCGTGGCCATCATCACGGTCGCCACCATGACGGTCATCAGTTTGCGGGTCGCCATCACGGCCACGGGCATCACGCTCACGGTCATCACGGGCACGACGGCTCCCGTTTCGCCGGTTACCGTCATGGCCACCATGGCCACGCCCATCATCACGGCTACCGACACCACGGTCATCACGGACCCGGCCACCAGTTTGCCGGTCGGCATGGCCATCAGGGCCACCGTCCGCATGGCCCCGAGTTCGCGCAGCATGGGCACCACCATAGTCCAGGTCACGGCGACGCCCGGCACGGCGGCCATCACGGTCACCACGACCACCACTTCGCCAGCCTTCGTCACCGCCACGGCGACCACGGCCCCGGCCCGCGTCACCACGGTCCCCCGTCCCGTGACCGCGACGACGATTGAGCGGAACATGTACCAACCGCGCCTCGCAAAAGCCGTCCCCTCAGGGACGGCTTTTTTCATGCGCAGCCGGTTACAATCAGGGCATGAGCGCAGGCCCAGACAAACGTCCGCAATTCACACTGACTTCGTTGCTACTTTCAACGTCAGCAATCGGAGCAGGAATCGGTTGCCTCATGGCTGGGTTCGGCTCGATGCTCAACCGCCCATTCGCGTCGCCAACGATTTGAGAGCCATGGCTTCCGCCCCTAAACGCCGCTGGTTTGCCTACTCGCTGCGGACGCTATTCATATTAGTAACGGTGTTTGGAATCGTCATGGTATGGGTTCTCCACAGCATCAACTGGATTCGGCAGCGGCACGCGTTTCTAGCGCTACAACAAGCGCAACAGGATACAGATGTGCGAACCAACAAAGGCGCTGAAGACGTTCGGCTATGGAGGGGCCTTATGAAGCACTGGAATCCATACGACGCACCTGGCTTGCTTTGGATATTTGGAGAAGAGCCTGTAAACAACTTGCTCGTCGTCATCCCCGAAAAGGATATTATACCAATCCCAACATTTAAC
>PLYM01000260.1 GCA_003153375.1 Planctomycetaceae bacterium | reverse complement strand
GGCCGCGACTTCCGCCTGACCGATGTGTCGGGAGAGGTCGTCCGCGAGATTCTGGCCTGACCGCCGAGCTTGCAGGCGAGGGTCCATCCCGACACGAGCCCACTACACTAGGCCGCAGCTCTAGCAAGGGGCATTGGTCATTCTACTCGCTCGTCGCGGAATATCTTGATCGATGGCTCCCCTCCCCTGCTCGCGCTGCGGGCTAGTGACGAGAGCGTCTCACTTCGTGTCGAGGTGCTTGATCGTGCCCATGACCGCCAGGTCAGCGAAGGCTTGGGCCGTGGCGATGTGGGCGGTGGCGATCTGAGGTGACATCTGCGCGAGGGTCTGGTCGAGACGGCCGTCGATCTCGCGCAAGCGGTCGGGTCCGTGGCGCAGCTTGAATTCGAGTTGCTGCCGCAATTGAGCATACTGAAACAGCAGCGCCTGGCGCTCGGCGGAGGGTATGCCCTGCGCGGCGTTGAGCGTGAATTGGCGTTCGATCTGGCTGCGCCACGCGCACAGCGTGTTCGTCATGGCCGGCCCCATTCCCGGAATGCTGAGCACGCGGTTGTATTCGACGTCGTAGGCGGTCTCGATGCCATAGGAGGCCAACGTGGCCTGGCGGCCGGCGCTGATGCCGTCGATCTTGTAGTTGCAGATGAACTTGCTCTGCAAGAAGGCCTTCAGTTGCCGCTGGGCGACGTCGCGCGACAGCCGCCGCAGCTCGGTCTCGTACAAACCCTTGAGGTGGCCAATCTGCTCGCGGGCCGTGGCCAGGTCCTTGCGGGCCAGTTTGAATTCGGTGTCGGCCAGCGACGCGGCGTTGTGCCAGCCGAGTTGCAGTTGCTTCAATTGCGCGCGACGGCTGCGCAGCACGCGGCGGCGGCGATTGCGCTCCGGCCGATGCCCCGAGGTGAGAAACAGCCCCAGCCACCAGACGGCGAACACGCCAAAGATCGGCACGCTCAGGTAGCCCGACTCGGGAACGAAGAACATCAGCGGCATGCTCAGCAGACCGGTCAGGGCCACGTAGCGAACCATGGTCGAAAGCGATTGCGCCGACTCGACGGCCGGCGGCGGCGGCGTGGCGACGATGTGCAAGGCGGCCTGCGGGGCCGGCGGCAATGCCCGATCGCGCGGCGCCGGCACGCGCTCGATCGCGGTCCACAGCGTGGCGATGGCCGAAGTGACGTTGAGCACCTCGGGCGTCGTGGCGCGGAAAGTCACCGACAAGAAGAAGTTCGGTGCCCCGTCGGTCATCAAGCGACACCAGGGGCAGGCCGTCAGCCCGGCGGCGAACTTGTGTCCACGATCGACCTGGCAAGCCTGCAATTGCTTGAGCATGCCAGAGAGCACGTTATGCCATTCTTCGGCCGTCGGCCGGGCATCCGGATGCTCCGAGCCGCGATCGAAGGCCCGCTCGAACAGCCCAGCGACCTGCGGCGCGATCTGGTCGATCGGCAGGGTCTGCGGCGGCGGCGCCATGTAAAGCGCGGCGGCGTCGCCACTGAAAGCGTAGCGATATTCGGCGATCGCCTGTTCGATGGGCATATCGCCGGGCCCGGCAAAACGTCCGGCGAACGGATGTCGGCCCATGAACAGCAGATGAAAGATCAACACGGCCAGACCGAAACGGTCTTGGTTCACCGTGCGTGCCAGCCCACGGAAGCCCTGACCTTGCAACTCCGGCGGCGTGTACTGCGGCACGCCGACGTCGCAGAGGAAGAGCCGCCCGTCGGCGTGAACCTGAAAACTATCGCAGTCGATCAGGAACACGGTGCCGCGCGGCGAGACCAGCACGTTGCCCTGGTTGACGTCGCCGATGACGTGCGACTGGCCGTGGATGGCGTCGAAGGCCGCCGCGCAATTCATGGCCGCGTGGACCAGGAACGCCCAATCCTTGTCGGGATACTCGAACTTGCGCTGCGCGGGGCTGTAGAGCTTGTGAATCTCGTCATGATCCTTAACGCGCGGCAGCACGATGCCGGAGACCACGTTCGGCTGTCCGTTGTGCAGCACGGCCAGCGGCCAGGAGGCAAACGCTGTCAGCTCGGGCGAGGCCAGCGCGGCCATCGCGCGCAGCTTGTCGGCTTTCGCGGCATCGAGCGGCCGATGATAAATCTTGGCCGCCAGCCGCGGATCGTCGCCGACCTCGAAGACCGCCCCCTCGCCTCCGGAACCCAACTCTTTGCCCAAGGCAATCAGGCGGCCGTGTGCGTCGTAGTAGTGCGCCATCAGCTTGTTCTGCGGGTCGCCAAGACCAGGGTCTTGTCGTCGTCGGTCCGCTCGGCCAACCCGGGCGATTCGAGAAAGGCACGCAGCGGACCGGTCAGTTCGTCGGGCCCGGTTTGCTGCCTGAGCCGCTCGAACATCGGCGCGAAGAACGGACCATGCGCCAACCGCTCGCGAAAGTTGAGCCCTAGCATTTGCAAACCATCGGTGAATAACGCCACCTCATCGACCGGCACATCGCGCCAGGTGAATTCGAAACAGGAGGCGAACTTGGGGCCCGTAATGAAATTGGTCGTGTTGACGTACTCGCCCGACTGGGGCCAGAACACGTTTTGATACGCGTCGTCCTGCCAAACCACCATCGCCCCGTCGCCGATCTGGCCGAACACCGCGCCCGCGCGGCCCAACACGGCAAACAAGAGCGTGCAAGCCAATTGCCGGGCGTCGATTTGCCGCGCTTGGGCTTCCGCCAACAGCGCATCGTGCACCTGGCTGGCCCAAGCGAGTGCTTGTTCGCCGGAAATGCGGTTCAGGCGCTGCGACGCGTGCAGAGACTGGGCCACGCGATCGATCAGCGTGTCGACCGCCAGTCGCGAGCCAGCATCGGAGAACTCGGCACTGCCCGCGCCGTCGGAACAGGCCAAGACCAACACGGTCTCGTCGGCCAGGGAAATCTCGCGCACCGCGCAGCTATCCTGGCAGACTTGCCCGCTGCGCTGGTGCGAGGTTCCCTGCACGCTCTGGTAGACGGTTTTCCACATCGCGAGAGGGTGCTCTACACCGAGGCCCAACCTTCGGGCGACGTGGGGTTGCTCAGCGGAACGTCGTCGCCGGGCGTGGAGCGCGACACCGACTGCTGCGAATTGGAGAGCCATTGGAACAGATCGCGGAAACGCAGTCCCTTGAGCTTGAGCGGTTCGCGGGTGGCGATCTTGCCCAGCACGCCAAAATCGGATCCGTCGACGCCGACGGCGAAGAAAGAGAACGACTTGCTCTTCTCGCCTTGCTTGACGCGCTCGGCGGCGGTTTGCCAGTCGTCGGTCGGCGCGCCGTCGGTGATCAGAAAGATCCACGGTCGGTAAAAGGCGATGCCGTTGGAGCGATAGGTCACTTTGCGATCCGTGACCATCTCGATGGCCCGATTGATCGCCGCGCCCATCGGCGTGTCGCCATGGGGTTCGAGGGTGGGCGGGCTGAAGTTGGCGGCCGTGGTGAAGTCGACCTGCGTCGTGACTTCACCGCCAAAGGTCACGACAGCCACCTCGACCCGCTTGGCGGCGAGGCTGTCGCTGATCAACTCTTCCTTATAGACACCCAGTCCCGCATTCAGCTCGCTGATCCGCTCACCGGACATCGAGCTGGAAACGTCGAGCAGCAGCACGCAAGGGACTCGCGGCTCGGGGTTTTCGGCGAAACTGTCCGTGCCGAATGGAATCTGCTCGATCATGCGGGTGTTCCTCGAACTGAAGCCCGGGTGGGGGTTTTCTTGCCTCTCGGGGCCGCCGGCTCGCCCGGAGGCGCAACGGCCATCTTAACGGTCCCACGGCGAGCGAGGTAGCACTGGGCCTTGGAGACGCCTTTTTCCGCCGTTTTTCGCTGCCGGCTCCGCGGACTCCAAGGGGTCTCGATAGACACGCTTTGGTCGACCTGTTATCTTGACGCAACCCCTTGTCATATACGCGGCATGAGCCGCGCTTCTGGTCAACTTTCCGAGAAGAGTCCTGCGATGAGAACCCGCCCCCATAGTGCATTCGTACAGAAGCTTAAGGCGCGCCGCTGCGCGAAATGTGGCAAGCTGCTCAGCCCGCAAGTGAAGCGTTGCCGCCGCTGCCATCAGGTGCTGCGCAATCGGCCCAAGAAGTAGCGGCCGGGCCGCAGGTTCGCGGCCACAGGTCGCAAGTCGCCTGCGGCCAATGCCTTACGTTTTGAATTCACGCGCCCGGTCCGCATTGTCGGCCCGGGCGTAACCCCTTATACTTCCCCTGGTTGTCGTCCGGTTCCGACGAGCTTGTCCTCCTTCCTTGCCACACGCGCATGCAATGGCTGACTCGCGGCAGTTTGTTCCGTTAGCTGAGGCATGCCCCCCCTTCTTCGTTGGCGTGGACGTCGGGGGAACGAATATCAAGATTGGCGTGGTCGACGATCTGGGTCGGCCGTTGAACGCCACGCACATCGCCACCCAGGTGGAAAAAGGCCCTCAGGCGGCGGTCGCCCGCGCGGGCGAGGCGGTTCGCAAAGTGGTCAGCGAGGCCGGTTTGGAATGGGGAGCGATCGCGCGGGTCGGCTTGGGCACGCCCGGCACGATGGACGTACCCCGGGGCATCCTGCTCGAACCGGGCAATTTGCCCGGATGGTGGAATTTTCCGATCCGTGACGCCCTCAGCCAGGCCACGGGGGCTGGCGTGACGTTTGGCAACGATGCCGGCGCCGCTGCCTATGGCGAGTTTTGGGTCGGCAGCGGCAGGGTGTTGCACAGCATGGTGATGTTCACCCTGGGCACGGGCGTCGGGGGCGGCATTATCATCGGCGACCTGTCGGTCGAAGGTGAGAACAGCGCGGGTTCGGAGCTGGGACACATGATCATCGATTGCAACGACAACGCCCGGCTTTGCTCCTGCGGCAAGACGGGCCACCTGGAAGCCTATGCCAGCGCCTCGTCGGTGGTGAAGCGCACGCACGAGGTGCTGCGCGGCGGGCGGCCCAGTTCGCTGGCCGATCGAACCGCCGCCTGCGAAGAGTTGACGGCCCTGATGATCGACGAAGAGGCCGAGCGCGGCGACGCGTTGGCTTTGGAGATCGTGTTGGATACGGCGCGGTACTTGGGAATCGGCATCACGTCGGCCATGCACGCCATTGATCCACAGGGCGTGGTGATCGGCGGCGCGATGACGTTTGGTCAGCACACCACCGCGACCGGGCGAAGGTTTTTGGAGCGCGTCAAGGAAGAAGTCGGGCGGCGGGCGTTTCCGTTTTTGGCCCAGCGGACCGCGATCGATTATGCCTCGCTCGGCGGCGACGCCGGATTCATCGGAGCCGCGGGTTTGGCCCGCCGGGCCTATTTACTTCAAAAAACTTGAGTTCGCCGCGCACGTAGGCGGCGTGAATTGCTCTTTTATGGCCAAGATCGACTGCAAGCACATTCGCAACTTCTCCATCATTGCCCACATCGACCACGGCAAAAGCACGTTGGCCGATCGGCTGTTGGAAAAAACCGGCACGCTCGACAAGCGCGAGATGCGCGAGCAGACGCTCGACGACATGGACCTGGAACGGGCCCGCGGCATCACGATCAAGGCCCGCGCCGTGGCCATGCGCTATACCTACGACGGCGATGAATACGAACTGAACTTGATCGACACGCCCGGGCACGTCGATTTTCAATATGAAGTTTCGCGCAGCCTGGCTTGTTGCGAGGGGGCCGTGCTGCTGGTCGACGCCTTTCAAGGGGTCGAAGCCCAGACCGTGGCCAATGCGTACGCGGCGATGGAACACAACCTGGCCGTCGTGCCGGTGCTGAACAAGGTCGATCTGCGTCACGCCCGGCCGGAGGAAGTGATCGCCGAAATGGAATCGGTACTGGCGATCAATCCCGACGAAGTGCTGCGGTGCAGCGGCAAGACCGGCGTGGGAGCCGACGAGTTGCTGCGGGCGATTGTCGAGCGCGTGCCCGCGCCCGACGGCGACCCCGATGCGCCGCTGCAAGCGATGGTGTTCGACAGCCACTACGACGAGTTTCGCGGCGCGATCACCTATGTGCGCGTGATGAATGGCACGGTGCGCAAAGGCCAGAAGATTCGCTTCATTCGCGTGGGCACCACGCACGAGGTCATCGAGCTGGGGCAGTTCGTGCCGCGACGCCGCTCGTGTACCGAATTGCAGGCCGGCCAGGTGGGTTATTTGATCTGCAACATCAAGTCCCTGGGCCAGGTACACGTCGGCGACACCGTGACCGTCGCCGGCGAGAACGGCGCCGAGGCGCTCGAAGGCTATCGCGTGCCGCAGCGGATGGTTTACTGCGGACTCTATCCGTCGGACGGTCAGGACTTCGAGGAATTGCGCGACGCGCTCACCAAGCTGAGCATCAACGATCCCAGCTTCGAGTTCGAACCCGAAACCAGCGACGCGCTGGGCTTCGGCTTCCGTTGCGGGTTCCTGGGCTTGCTGCACATGGAGATCATTCAGCAGCGGCTCGAGGGCGAGGCGGATCTCGACCTGGTGCAAACGGCGCCGAATGTGACCTACGAGATTCTGACCACGACAGGCGAGACGCTGCACATTCACAATCCGCAGAAGGTGCCCGAATCGGGGCAGATCGAGCAGTTTCGCCAGCCGATCGTGAAGGTGAACTTCGTGCTGCCCACCGAGTCGATCGGTCCGGTGATGCAGTTGTGTACGGATCGTCGCGGAGTGTACGTCCGCACCGAGTATCTGTCGCCGACGCGGGCCATGTTGACCTTCAACTTGCCGCTGGCCGACGTGATCTACGACATGCACGACAAGCTCAAGAGCGTGACCCGCGGCTATGGCACGATGGACTATGAGTTGATCGGCTATTTCGAGGCCGACCTGGTGCGCATGGACATCCTGGTCGGCAGCAAGCGGGTCGATGCCCTGAGCATCATCTGCGATCGCCGCGATGCCGACCGCCGCGGCCGGGCGATCGTCAAGAAGTTGCGCACCGAGATCGACCGGCACATGTTCGAAATCGCGCTGCAAGCCGCGATCGGCACCCGTATCATTGCCCGCGAGACGATCTCGGCCATGCGCAAAAACGTCACTGCCAAATGTTACGGCGGCGACATTACCCGCAAGCGCAAGCTGTGGGCCAAGCAAAAGGAAGGCAAGAAGCGGATGAAGTCGATTGGCAGCGTCGACATTCCGCAAAAGGCGTTTCTGGCCGTGCTCGACACCGGCGCCGAAAAGTAGTCGCGGCCCGGCGCTAATCCGACTCGATCCCCAGCGCTCTTATGATGTGCCCCGAGCCAAACCGGTCGCGCGCGACGTTGGGCAGCCGCGCCTTGCGGCGGCTGTTGCGATGGGTCGTTGGTTGCGGCGTTCTGGTGCTGTTGGTCGATACCTGGCTGGTCGAGGGCTTGCTCGCGCCGGTGATCGTGGCCAGCGGATCGATGGCGCCGGCACTGTTGGGACCGCATCGCCAGTGGCAATGCTCGGGCTGCCAGCGCACTTTTAACTGTGGGCTGGAGTCGTTGCCCTCGCCGGGAGCGGCGGCCATTTGCCCGAATTGCGGCACGGAGAACGACGTCGAAGCCGGGCAGGATCTGCGCGGCGATCGCGTGCTGATTGACCGCTCGGCATTTTATTGGCGCGCGCCGCGGCGCTGGGAGCCGGTCGTGTTCCGCTGCCCCGACGATGCGCGCACGCTGTGCGTGAAGCGGGTGGTGGGCTTGCCGGGAGAGAAACTGCAAATCCGCGCCGGAGAGCTCGTGGTCGACGGCACGATCGCGACCAAGGATTTGGCCACTTGCCGATCGATGGCCGTGCTGGTTTACGACAGCCCGGCGGGCGACCCGCGTTGGCAACCGCCGCAAGGCCAGCCATGGTCGCCGACGGCGGACGGTTATGTACACAACGAGAAAGAGAAAGAGAGACCCCGCCGCGATCGACCCGCTCGGCGGCCCCGCAACACACCGGTCGACTGGCTGGTCTACCGCCATCAGCAGCGGTTCGCAGGCGGTGCGCAAGGGGGGCTGATCATGGACGAGAGTGCCTACGACCAAGACGAATCGCGCACGTTGAATCCGGTGACCGACGTCGCGCTGCGCTGCCAGATTCAGGCCAGCGGGAATGGAGCGGTTTGGCTGCGAGCCCGCTCGCAAACCGACGAGTTTCTGGTCCGCGTGGACGTTGAGACCGGTGAGGGCGATCTGGACCACAACGGGCATCGGACCCAATTGATCGAGGCAGGTTTCGAGCCATTTAGCCGAATGGCAACGGTCGAGCTGTTCGTCGTCGACCAGTGCGCGCGGTTAGCGCTCAATGGCAGTTTGCTGGTGGAGTTCGACTATCAACCGTCCACGCCTTCGGCTGTGTTTTCCAGCGGAGAAACGCCGTCGCGGGATGAACCGCTGGCGATTGGCGCCCAGGGAGCCCAGGTCGAGGTGCGCGATTTGCAGGTTTGGCGAGATGTTTTCTACACGGACGGCCCCCGTGGCACGGCCGCGACTCAATTTGAACTGGCCCCGGGCGAATACTGCTTGCTGGGCGACAACAGCCCCCACGCCCTGGATAGCCGGGGCTGGTCACCGCCGGGGTTGAGCGACGCGATGCTGGTGGGCCGGGTGTTGAAATGGTAATCACGGCTGAGGCCAGGAAGCGAATTTCAGGCACGGGTTGATGAATCGATGGCGAAAAAGAAATCACCTCCGACGAAACCGACGGCCAGCGCGCCGCGCGTAACGGTGGCGAGTCCCCAAAAAACCGTGCCGGTCCCGACGCCGAAACACGGGCTGGCGCATGCCGTGCGCGAGTCGGTCGAGGCCATGGCGATCGCGCTAGTGTTGGCGCTGTTGTTTCGCGCGTTCGTCGCCGAGGCCTTCGTCATCCCGACGGGCTCGATGGCCTTGACCTTGATGGGGCAGCACAAGGATTTGTTGTGCCCTAACTGCAAATATCGCTATCAGGTGGGCGCCAGCCAGGAAACCGAGTCGCCGCTTCAGCCCTCGACATTGCCGCCCGAGGCGCGCGAGGTGGTGTCGGTGATGTGCCCGCTGTGCCGCGCGTCGACCTCGGTCGACCCCCGCACCGCGACGGGGCGCGAGTATCCGACCTATGGCGGCGATCGGATTCTGGCCACGCGGTTCAATTACGAGTTTGGCGAGCCGCGGCGGTGGGACGTTTTCATTTTCAAGTATCCCGGTCTGGCGCAAGAGAATTACATCAAGCGCCTGATCGGTTTGCCCAACGAGCAAGTGCGCATCTGGCACGGCGACATTTACATCAAGCCCGAGGGGGGCGACGCGTATCAGATCGAGCGCCGCGGCCCGGCCAAGGTGCGCGAGATGGCGCAGATCGTCTATGACAATGACTACGTTGTGCCGTCGATGACCGACAAGCGGTGGCCGCCGCGCTGGAATAACTCGCCTGCGGCGCCGGCAGCGCCGCAGGCTCAGTGGACCACGCAAGACGACGGTCGCAAGTTTCAGATCGAGAGCGCCGGCGGTCCGATCCGCTGGCTGCGCTATCGGCACTACGTGCCCACCCTCGACGATTGGGCCCGCTTGAAGCAGGGATCGTTGCCGGAGGACTTTCATCCGGCCGCGCAATTGATCACCGATTTTTGTGCCTACAACACAGGCATTTATCGCATGCGCGAGTCGGAACGCGGGCCGACCCTGATCGGGCAGCACTGGGTTGGCGACCTGATGATCGAGTGCCAACTCGATGTCAACTCAGCCGAAGGTCAGGTCCACTTCGATCTCGTCAAAGGCGGCAAGCATTTTGACTGCCAGCTCGACTGCGCCGACGGCACGGTGCGCTTGTCGATCGAGGGCCAGGACGATTTTCATCCCACGGCCAGCACGGCGGTGCGCGGTAAGGGCAGCCATCGCGTGATTTTCGGCAACGTCGACCGGCAATTGCTGCTGTGGATCGACGGCACGCCGGTTCCGTTCAACGCGCCCACGACCTATGACCCGCTCGACGACGAGATTCCGCAAGCGACGTCGGCCGATCCGCTCGACCTGGCGCCGGCTGGCATTGGCGCAAGCTCGGCTTCGCTGGCGGTGAGCCACTTACGGCTGTGGCGCGACCTGTATTACATCGCGGCCCAACAGGGGCAGGTTCAAATTTCGGACTATGACCGCTCGGGCATGCTGCCTGGCTTGGACTACGATAGCCTGGTCAAGTTCTTTTCGACCCCCGCGATGTGGCGGCCGGCGGGCAGGCCGAGCCCCTTCGAAGAGCGGCAGGAGGCGATCTTCTCGCTGGCGGCCGATCAGTTCTTCCCGCTGGGCGATAATAGCCCGGCCAGCAAGGACGCACGTCTGTGGGAGGTCGAGCCTTACGTCGACCGCGACTTGCTGGTGGGCAAGGCCTTGTTGATCTTTTGGCCGCACTCGTTTGACGTGCTACCAGGCACCAGCATTCCCTTCCCATTCTTTCCGAACTTCGCTCGCATGGGCTTCATCAGGTAGAATCCAACTATGAGCACTCCGACTTCCGCCCCCGCCCGCCCCGCCGCGCCTCCACCCACTTTGCCCGAGGGAACCGGCCACGGCACGTCGCATTTTTCGCGCGGCGTGCGCGAGACGATCGAATGCGTGGCGATCGCCTTTGCACTGGCGTTCTTGTTCAAGACGTTCGAGGCCGAGGCGTTCGTGATTCCCACCGGCTCGATGGCGCCGACGTTGATGGGTCGGCACAAGGACGTCGTTTGTCCCGAGTGCGATTTTCGCTACTCGGCCAGCGGCAGCGAGGAGGCCGATCGCGACGGCACCCTGCGCATGGATCCGAGGTACGACGTGATCGCCTGCACCTGTCCCAACTGCCGCTACACGGTGTCAGTCGACCCGAGCGACCCGGCCAACGCCGGCCGCGCCGCCAAGCTCAGCTACAGCGGCGACCGCATCTGGGTCAGCAAGGTTCCCTATAACCTGATGGAGCCGCGCCGCTGGGACGTGATCGTGTTTCGCTTTCCCGAGGAAGCCGAAACCTATTACATCAAGCGCCTGGTCGGATTGCCCAACGAACAGTTGAAGATTCATCACGGCGACATCTACACCAAGGGGGTCGACGACGCCGACTTTGTCATTCAGCGCAAGCCGCCGGACAAGGTGCGGGCGATGTCGCAGGTGGTGTACGACAACGACTATGTGGCCGACTCGCTGGCCGCTCATGGCTGGCCCTTGCGCTGGCAAGTCTGGTCCGAACAGGAAACGCCGGGCGATTGGCAAGTCTCCGAGGACACGCGCTCGTACCAGACCGATGGCAGCGGCGCGGGCGAAGCCTGGATTCGCTATCAGCACATCGTGCCGGGCCAGGCCAATTGGGGACGCGATCGGTGGCCCCCCAAGGCGGCCTCGCCACCGCAGTTGATTACCGACTTTTACGCGTTCAATACGCGCGTCGTGCGGAGCGAGGGCGGCTCGTTTCCCGCCGCGCTGGGATTGCACTGGGTTGGCGACCTGACGCTGGACTGCGAAGTCGACGTGCAAGGCACCGCGGGAGAGCTGCTGTTGAACTTGTGCAAGGGCGGACGGCAATTCCGCTGCACGATCGACGTGGCCACGGGGCAGGCCGGCTTGAGCATCGACGGCGTGCCCGATTGGAAGCCCACGGCCGCGACCGACGTGCGTGGCGGCGGCAAGTATCGCGTGATGTTCGCCAATGTCGATCAGCAATTGCTGCTGTGGGTCAACGACAAGGTGGTGGCATTCGACGAGCCCACGAGTTATCCGTACCTGGATAACGATCGGCCGCAGGCCACGGGGCGCGACCGGGGCGACCTGGCGCCGGTGGGCATCGGCTCGCGGCGCGCGGCCCTGGCCGTGAACCATTTGCGCGTGCTGCGCGACGTCTACTACATCGCCGAAAAATCGCGCTATGCGCGAAACGTGATCTCCGATTTTCGCGATCAGAATACGAGCATGGTGCAGATGAACGCGGAGGAGTTGGCCGACTTTTTCGCCTCGCCCGAAAAGTGGCAGACCCCACAGGGCCGCAACGTCTTCGACCTGCGGCAGAAGGTCACGTTTCCTTCCGACGACGAGCCCTTTGGTCCCGATCAGTTTTTCGTGCTGGGCGACAACAGTCCCGCCAGTTCCGACGCCCGGCTGTGGTCGAGCCAGAACTATGTGCAGCGCGATTTGCTGGTGGGCAAAGCCCTGTTCGTCTATTGGCCGCACCCGCTGGACTTATACATTCCGTTGACGAATATCTCGATCGGCGTCATTCCCAACTTTCCGGGCATGGGGTTCATTCGCTAGCCCCTTGCCGGCCCTGAATGCCGGCTTTCGAAGGTCAAGGAGGACCAGCCCAGTGGTCGTGCTCGAAGCCAAGGGATTGATCAAGACCTACGGCCGCCGCCGCGTGGTCGATGGCGTCGACTTCGAAGTCGGCCAAGGCGAGATCGTCGGCCTGTTGGGACCCAACGGCGCGGGCAAGACCACCAGCTTTCGCATCACCTGCGGGCTGATCGAGGCCGACGCCGGCACCGTGCTGTTGAACGAGGCCGACGTCACGAACCTGCCCATGTATCAGCGGGCCCAGCAAGGCATGGGCTACCTGGCTCAGGAGTCGAGCGTCTTTCGCAAGTTGTCGGTCGAAAACAATTTACTGGGCGTGATGGAGATGCTGGGCCTCGACAGCAAGCAGCGCAAGGCCCGTTGCGACGAATTGCTCGAACAGTTCGACATCACGCGGCTGCGCAAGGCGCGGGCCGACTCGCTGTCGGGCGGCGAACGGCGACGGTTGGAAATCGCCCGCTCGCTGGTTTCGAACCCCAAGATCATCCTGCTCGACGAGCCCTTCACCGGCATCGATCCGGTGACGATCAACAGCATTCAGCAGATCATTCGCGATTTGCGGCAGCGGGGAATTTCGATTCTAATCACCGATCATCAGGTCCGCGAAACCCTGCAGATCACCGACCGCAGCTACGTCATCCGGGCCGGCAGCGTGCTGTGCCACGGCAGTCCCGAGGACGTGCTGCGGAACCCCGAAGCCCGTAAGTATTACTTCGGCGACGACATGGAGCTGTAGGGACCGCGCGCGGACCGCAATCGAAAGAGCCGTCCGCGAATGCCTCTGGAATCAGCATCCTCGTTCCGATTGAGATCGTGCCGCGTCGCGAGTCTTTGCGGCCTGCTGGCCGTCGTCGGCGGGTTGCTGGCCCGGAGTGATGACGCGGGCTGGACGCGTTGCGAAACGACCACGGTCAAGCACGGCGAGCTCGAGGCCGTGTTTCGCGATAACAGCCAGTCGCCCGGCGTGCTCAGCGGCGTCGATGCACTCTTCAATCGGCGCTCGGCCCCGGACTTCGACGCGTTCGATCCCGATTCGCCGGGCGCGTCGGCCGGTTTGAATTTCGAGCATGTGATTGCGGGGCACAAGTCACCCAATAACCTATTCATGCCCCGGCATCACCAGTACACGCTGTTGCGCGCGCCGCGCGAGCCGGCCGTGCGGCTGGTGCGCGAGGCCCAGGACGATCCCTGGAAGCTGGCCAGCACGCTCACCTACACGTTGGTCGAGCCGAACGCGATCGATCTCGATTTTCGCTGTCGGGCCCAACAGCCGGAGCTATTCGGTCCGCGCGGCTATGCCGTGTTGTTCTTTGCCAACTACATGAACGACGTCGAGCAGGTGGCGCTGAACTTCCGGGGCCAGGCCAAAGCGGGCGAGGCCGAGCAGTGGATCGCGGCCGACGCGCCGCCGGGACATGCCGACTACAACGGCGGCGGCACCTATCGCGCGGCCGGCGCACCGCCGCTGGAGTATGACGCCGATCACAACTTCAAGCTCAACCTGTGGAGCTACGACCAGCCGCGCTACACCCAACCCTTCTATTTTGGCCGCGCCGCGCATGGCATGACGTTGATCATGATGTTCGACAAGAGCACCAGCGAGCGCGACGAGATTCGTTTTAGCCTGTTCAAATTCAAGGTGCCCAAGTTCCCGCGACCGGCCTTCGATTGGCAGTATGTGATTCACCGCGTCGCGGCCGGCCAGGACTACGGTTTCAGGGCGCGGATGGTTTGGAAGGCCTACGTCAGCCCCGAAGATTGCCAGCAGGAATACGAACGCTGGGCCCGGCACCTGGCGGCCGGGAAGCCTATCGATTAGGCAGCGCGAGGGACCGCGTGCATGGTACAGGGGCGGCGGCGAGTGGTCTTGCTCCGAAACACGGGGCTTTCTAGGATAGGCATGGAAGTTGCTGATTGGGGGGTTGTTGGAGGCGTCGCGTTCCAACGGCCTGCATGAAAACGAATCGGTTGCCTGCGAGCAAATGGGTTATCCGGTGACTGACCTCTCCCAACACGTCTGGCCCAACGCACTCGACACGGTGCTGACCGTCGCGTTTCTGGCGATGCTGGTCATCGTGCCGGCGATTGGCTACGTGTTCATGGTGCTCGATTTCCGTGCCTATCTGCGGACCCTGCGGCGCAGCTTGATCACGGTGAGCCACTGTGTTTGGGAAGCGCCGAGTTGGGTGCAGCGCGAGACCCCCCAGGCAATCGCGGCGCTGGGCCTGCGGATGCCGTGCAGCGAAGAGGACTTGAAGCGAGCTTATCGCAAACAAGTCAAGCGACTGCACCCCGACCACGGCGGCGATCAGCGGCGCTTTCTGCTGCTGCAATCGCATTTTGAGGAAGCGCTGGCCATCGTCGCCGGCGAATCGCTGGCGAGTCACTCGCGCTAACGCCGCGAGCGTACACCGGCCCATTCTTCGCGCCTCGACTGCCCGGCCTTATTCTTCGCCGCTATTTCTCGGCCGAGGCCTCGGCACCCGGAACGACGGTGCCGTTCTTGGGATCGATCGTCAGGTTCAGGTTCTCGTCATCCTCGGTGTAGAACACGAATCCGTACATCATCTCCTGGAATGTTTGCTGTCCTTCTTCGACCGTTTTGGTCGCGTCCGGATTGTAGGGATTGAATGGCGAGTTGTCGTAGTGGGCACTGACTTCCAGCTTGGTGCCCTTGGGAAACTTCTGCTTGTTCTCGGCCCAGCGATAGGCTTGTTGCCAATCGAAGTTGTAGTTCGGAATGACCAGCAGCGTTTCATCCTTGCCATCGGGATAAACCGCGCGGAAGGTCATGTCTTCGCCGCGCACGTGCATGTGCGAGAACATGCCATAGCCGGTCACGTCGTGCTTCAGTTCCCGCACCGCGCTCACCTTGTAGTGCGGGGCACCGGGAGGAATGTGAAAACTCAGGTTCGTGACCTGCGTGTTCTTGAGGCTCTTTTTCACCACCTCGCGGGCGTATCGCAGACCGACCGAAATCTGATCGGTCGTTTCCTGGCCCAAGGTCACGTAGTGAACCTGCAAAGCCAGGATCGAGCCGGCGGGAATCAAAAATGCGACGTTGTGGTCGAGAATCATCGCATCGCCGCCAGGAACCTGGCCGGTGATGAAATTCTGCGCGCTGGGGTTTTCGCCGATCTTCATGAAGAACATGTTGCAGTGGTGCATGGCCTTGGCGTTTTCGGGCAGAATCTGCACGCCCTGCACCCAGGTGTCCTTCTTGAAGAAGTGCGACGCAAGGTTGATGTAGCGATAGGGAATGTAGCCCGTGGCCGGAATCTTCTGCACGCTGGTCTTGATGACCACGTCGGGCTCGCCGATTCGCCACTTGGTCCGGGCATATTCGCGGGCCGGGGGCGCCTTGGCCGAGTCGCCTTCCTGGCAGTCGCCGCGCACCCAATCCTCGAACAGGTTTCGCTCGTCGGCTGTCATGCCGCGATAGTTCGTAAACTCACCATGTTGCTTGCTGCCATACCAGGGAGGCATGCGCTGCTCGGAAACGACCTCGGCGATCATCGCCGCGTGGTCGGCGGTTTCCTGATAGCTGGCCAACGCGAACGGCGCTTCCGGCGCGCCGGCATGGTGGCAGCCCTGGCAGTGCTTTTGCAGCAGCGGCACGATGTGTTCGTTAAAGGTGACGGGCGTCGACCGCGTGCGCGGCTTGGGAAAGCTGATCAGGCAGCCGTCGACCGCCGTCTGGCTCACCGCCACGTCGCGGCCTGCCAGCACGTCGTCGATCGCCAGCTTCAAGTCCTCGCGATCGGCCGAGGGCTTTTCGCCGCCGAGGCGAAACTGATTGTCGACGTGGCCGCGATAGCGCAGCTTCTTGTCGGCGTCGAGCACCACGACTTCGGCTGCCCGCGAAGCGCCCACGGCGCGAACGACCTGGCCGTCGAAGTCCTTGGCAAACGGAAACTCGGCGTCCACGGTCAGGGCTTGATAGGCCACCTCGCGCAGATCGTCGCTCGGCCCCACGTTCATGGCCAGGAACTGCACGCCCTTGTCGCGATAGGCTTCGTCCAGGGCCTTGAGCTTGGGCAGGTAGCGCTGCACGACGGGGCAGTCGAGCGTCGTGAACAGGATCACGTAGGCTTTCTTGTCGCCGAAATCGGCCAGCTTGCGCGGCAGATAGCGAATGTCCTTGAACGTGAAGTCGCCGGCGGGCTGACCGATCTTGACCGGCGTCTGCTCGGCCAGATTCGAGGGGGCCTTTTCAGCACGCAACGGCGCCGAAAAAATCACCAGGATCGCGATCGCCACCAAGGTTCTGCACATGGCCTGCATGATAAAGCCCTTTTTTTGAATTGACTCGCCTGGACCCCATTTTTATACCATGCCCCCTGCCCGCGTCCAACCTGATGTCGGCCCAATTCCTGGCCCCAAAGCGCCAGCAAAACGGCGCCCTGCGGCCGGCCGCTCGATCCGGGTTCAGCGTGCATCGGCTCGTGCTTGAGCCACCGTCCGGCGAACCCGTCGGGTTTCAGCGGGTTAAACGACTGGCAGCCGGGCCGCCCCGCGGCACGCCTGCACCCGACCAGTCCCGCTACGAGGCCGGCGCGGCTTCGTGCTTGGTTTTTTTGGTCGGCGGGGCATGGCCCCCCTTGGGCGAGAAGACCAGCACGGTCACGGCTCCGGCGGCCACGACGATCAGTCCGGCGTAGAACATGGCCGGCAGTTCGCCAAAAGTGCCGGCTCGCAACACGCTGGCGAAGGTGTTGATCACCGGCGCGCCGCCAAACACCAGCGGCATGACATAGATCGGCTTGCCGCCAAAGTTGAACGCCATGATGATGCCCAGCGCGCCCAGGGCTCCGGCGGCACCGCCACCCAGGCTCCACAAGGTGCCGTTGAAGGTGAAATGGGCGTCGGGCTTGTCCCATTGCGTCAGCAACATCAGCGGCACGAGCACCGCGATCAGAAAGTAGGCCAGCCCGACGCAGATCAACGGTCGCAGCCGGCTGCCGGCCATGCCCATTTGGCCGCGATGGAGCATGGGACCATACACGCCCCACGACACGGTGGTCATGGCCGTGAACAGGATGATTTCGGTGAGCTGTTGCGGCGTCAGCGGAGCACTCTCGGCGGCGGCATGGCCGTGGGGTCGCGACAATAGCACGGTCACGGCTCCCAACACGACCAGGATCAAGCCAGCGATGAAGATCGGTCCCGCTTGCTTGTACGAGCGAGCCCAATACATGGTCAAGAACGTGTTGACGACCGGGGCGCAGCCAAACACCAGCGGCATCACATAGACCGGGCTGCCGCCAGATGACAGCGCCAGGATGATGCCCAACGCTCCCAGCGCGCCGACCGCGCCGGCCGCCAGACTCCAAAAAATGCCGCTCGTGGACCAGTGCCCCGGCTCGGGACGCACCTTCATCAAGACGCCGGGTGCGAGAACCGCGATCAGAAAGTAGGCCATGCCCACGCAGATGAAGGGCCGCAGCGAACTGCCCGCCATGTCGAGCTGCCCCTCGCGCAACACGGGGCCATAAACGCCCCAGCAGAACATGGCCAAGGCGATCGATGCGAGAAGTGCCAGCGTGCCTCTCATGGCGGCATGACTCCAAAACGGCGGCAGGGATGGGGTGGGCGCACTCAGCGGGGCGACTCAATCGGCAGCCCCCACGGGCGAAATCAGCTTAGCGGTTCGTCGGCCGTTTGCCCAGGCGACGGGTGATCGGCCAGCACACGACTTATCTCTTCTTCTTACTCTTCGCGCAGGGCCGGCAACAGCTCGGCCCGCAGTGTTGCTCGCACGGAGACCAGACCGGCCAGCAGACCCACGGCCAGCACCGTGGCCAGCGTGAGCGCCAAGGATAGCCAGGGCACGCTCGCGCCGCCGCCGAGCCAGAACGGCACCACGGCCACCAGTGCCGCGATCACGCCGACGGCCAATCCGCCGACCAGCAGCAGCGAGTTTTCGATCATCACCAGCCGGGCCAGCAGTGCGCGCCGGAAACCGGCGGCCCGCATCAAGGCCAGCTCGCCACGCCGTTCGAGCACACTTCGCAACTGGACTGTGGCCAGGCCCAGCGTGCCCAAGAGCAGACCCAGTCCGCCCAGGCTTTGGAATGTCGATAGGTACGTGTTTTGCACCGCGAAGAAGCCGGCCAGACGTTCGTAGCTCGACTCGACGTCGAAGCCGTAGTCGCCCAGCGAGCTCTCCAGCGCCTGGCGCACGGCGGTGGACCCTTCGTCGTGCGTGTCGACCAGGAAGAAGCGGTAGCCGCTGACTTGCGGAAAATGTGCCAACAGTGCCGGCTCGCTGATCAGCACGTCGCCCTGGAAGATGCAGTTCTTGAGCAGCCCGACGAATTGCAGGCGCACCGGGCGGCCGTGTCCGTCCTTGATCTCGAGCCGGGCGCCGATCTGGCCCTTGTGCAGGCTGTATTCGGCCGTGTTGAAATCGAGCACCGCGGGCAGCACCGGCGTGCCATCGGCATCGTCGGGCAGCTTTTGTTCGAGCAGCAGCCAGGGGTTTTGTCTTTCTGCGGCGGTCGTGGCCGCGGTGGCTGCCCAGGCGAAGCCGCCGCGGTGAATCAAATCGGCCGTCACGCCCAGCACGCGGGGCTGCGTCGGCTGATAGAGATTCAAGCAGCTGGCATCGTCGCCCTGGCGCACGCGCAGCGGCACGATCGTGCAGTGGCCGACGAGAGCATTGGCATCGTCGCCAAAGCCGATATCGACGCGGCCCTCCGAGGTGTCGAGGTTTTGATAGATTGGCTGGTCGCTTTCGGCCACCAGGCTGAAGCCCCCGCTGCCGCTCTCAATGCCCCGCGACTCACTGGCTGGATCAAGGCGAAACGCGCTCAGAGCCACGATCAAAAAGCTGGCCGTGGCGATCAGGCCGATCGAAAGGGTGCTGCGGCTCGGATTGCGGGCACCATTGAGCAGCGCCAATTGCGTCAGGGGCCAGCGGCCCCAGCCCGCCGCATTCGACCGAGTGCCCCGGCGCAATCGAATCCAAATCAGCGTCAATCCGCAGCCGAGCACGGCCGCGCCCGAGCCGACAAACGCGCCGGCTTGCGCGGCGCCGCCGAGTGCCAAGGAGGCGGCTCCCAGCAGAATCGCCAGGACGGCCATCGCGCCGGCGCAGGTTTTACTCTTGCCGAGCGCCGCGCGGCCGATGCCGCGAGTCTCCGTCACCTGCCCAGTCAGCAAGCGGCGCACGCTGAGATGGCCCAGGCGCCAGGTGGTCCAGAGAATCGTGAGCAGGGCCACGATCACGCCGCTGGCAAAGCCGAGGGCGAGACTTTGCGGCGTGACGTACAGCTCGAGAAATGGTGAACTGATGGCTTGCAGCCACAAGGTGCGAAGGCCCGAGAGCATCAGCCAGGCGTAACCGACGCCGGCCACGACGCCCAGCAGCGATCCCACGATCGCCACTACGGCACCTTCCGCGACGAGCAGCAGCGCGACGCGGCGATTGCCGATGCCCACGGCGCGGAGCGTGCCGATCTCGGCGGCCCGTTGTTCCACGCCCAGGCGAAACAACAGGGCGATCAGCAACACGGCCGAGATCATGATGAAGAAGCTGAACATCAGAAACAGCATGCCGAACGGGGTGGTGCCCGCGGCGGCCGCCAGCCCCAGGCGCTTGGCGGGAATGAATTGAAAACTGAGCGCCGAGGGATCGAGCTTCAATTGGGCCGCGAGCTGCTGGACGGATTCACCCGGAGGCGGCACCAGGCGAATCGAGGTGGTATTGCCAAAGCGGCTGGACCACAGACGTCGGCCGGTGTTCAGCGAAACGAAAGCCTTGGGCGTGGTGCGATAGTCGTCCCAGTATTTCTCGTCCTTTTTGCGCACCCGTCCAGCGTGAAACGGAAACGGCGCGTCCCAGTCGCCAATTGTCGCGCGGTCGGTCACGCCCGGCATTTGCGGCGTCAGGTCCTTGTCGGCCCCCGCGCCGGTCATGGCCACGATGGCCTTGAGCCGAAAGCGGGCTTTGGATTCGCGGACTTCGGCGTGCGTGCTCTCCGGCTCGAAGTAGGTGATTTCAATCTCCACCCCGGGCTCGACACCCAGGTCTTCGGCCGCCCAAGTATTCAGCGCGATTTCGTCATCGGCCAACGCTTCGATGGCCTGCCCCTCGGGCGTCGTGAACGGACCGAGCGGCGGCTGCGCCGTGAAATCGATGGCCGAGATCGTGGAATAGGGTATCTCGTGGCCGCCGCCGGCAATCGTGTTGGCCAGGTAGGTGAACACCGCCTGCGGCCGATCACCGGCAAAGGTTTTTTCGACGGCGCGGACGACGGCCGGTTCGAGCAGCATGCGATTGCTTGTCACTTGCACGAAGCCCAGCGGGTTGGTCTCGATGCGAATGCCATAGTCGGCCAGCGTCGGATGAAAGTCGTCCGCCAGGGCGTCATCGGCCGCGGCGCTCGGCGCTTGACCCGGTTTGCCGGCCACGAAGAGCGCATTGACCAGGCCCGCTTGCTCGAGCGCATCTTGCAAGGTTTCGGGCGCCACGAAAGCGTCGTGAGGCGACTGCTGGCTCGGATTGAGCGCGAATCGCCCCAACCCCGCGGCCGGAATGATTGCCGAGACTTTCAGTCGGCGGTTGCGAATCGTCTCGGTCTTGCGGCCCAAGGCGCTATCGGGCGGAATCTGGCTCACCGTGCCGATGCGCAGCAGCACTTCGTCGCCGACGCGAGCGGCGATTTCTTCGGCCAGCGGCGCGTTGAGCACGATCTCGCCTTTGCCGGGCGAGTGGGCCGGTCCGCCGGCGCCCAGCGACCAGAACTCGGGTCCGCAGCCGATGGCCGTGACCTTGCCCGCGCGCAGCGCGCCGCCGGCGCGCGGGTGCTCGATGCTGCCTTGCACAATGACGGCCGGCACGGCCTGCGAAAAGAAGTCATGAAACTTCGGCGCTGCGGCCAGTTCGGCGGCCAGCTCGGGGCGGAAAAAACGATCGGTCACCAACACGTCATCGATCTCGCCCAATTGATCGAGTAGCAGGTGACGCAGGCTGCCTTGCATCGAGTCGCCCACCAGCAGGGCGCCAGTCAGCACCGCGCCGGCGGCCATCACGGCCAGTGCCACGGCCAAATTGGTGCGCCAATGATAGCGCAGGCTTGCAAGGATCAATCTACGGAACGACATCGTGAGCGGTGCGCTCCTCTGGGCGGTTGAACTGCGAATTGACTATGCGAGTTGACCGTCGTTGAGCTCCAGACGCCGCTGCAGCATGCCGGCCAGCTCCAGGCTGTGCGTCACCACCAGCAGCATCGTCTGTTCCTGCGCTTGCAGCTCGAGCAGCAGCCGACTGACGGTCGCGGCCGTATGACGATCTAGGTTGCCGGTCGGTTCGTCGGCCAACAGCAACTCGGGCCGGTTCACCAGCGCCCGGGCAATGGCCGTGCGTTGCCGTTCGCCGCCCGAGAGTTCCGCGGGCAGATGTTCGAGACGATGGGCCAGGCCCACGCGATTCAACAGCACGCGGGCCCGCTCGACCGCCGCATCCGGGGGCGCGCCGTCGGCCAGCGTCGGCAGCAGCACGTTTTCGAGCACGGAACACTGTGCCAGCAGGTGATGATCTTGAAAGATGAAGCCGATCTTGTGATTGCGAAACGCGGCCAGCCGCGGTTCGTCGAACGTAAATGGATCGGCGCCGTCGAGCGAGACGCGGCCCGAGGTGGGCGTGTCGAGCGTGCCGATGATGTGCAGCAGCGTGCTCTTGCCGCAGCCGCTGGGTCCGAGGATCGCCATGTTCTCTCCCGCCGCCAGACGCAGCGAAACGCCGCGCAGCACGCTGAGCGGTTCGGCCCGCGTGGGATAGGACTTCGCGACCTCCTGAACGATGAGCTCGGCCATGGCCCTGCGCCGTTTTAAGGTGGGAGGTTGGAAGTTGGGAGGTTAGAAGGTGCGAGGTTAGCGGGATGGTTCGGACTCGAGTAACCGTTATTCAACGCACGCGACGGCAAACTTTTCCGCGATCCAGGTGGGAATGTCGATCGACTTGGGGCTGCCGTCTTGCTGGAAGCGGCAGCAGACGGTCGTGATCTGCCCGCTGGCCACGGGCCGGCCTTCGTGGGCGAAGTTGAACTCGAAGGTGACGCTCTTCTTGCCCAGCCGGACGATCGCGGTTTCGACGTCCAGCAGGTCCTCGAACTTTGCCGCCCGTTGATAATCGCAGCGTGTGGCGACGCGCGGAAACGAGATCGGTCCCTGCTCATCGGCCAGCACGACACTCAGTCCGAGGTGCCGCAGCAAGTCGTGCTCGGCTTGCTCCATGTAGGTGAAGAAGACCGAGAAGTGTACGATGCCGGCAGCATCGGTGTCGCGGAACTCAACGCGGCGCGTGGTTTTGAAGGATTGGGGCACGGAGTCGAGTGGATGGCGTAAGGATGAAGAACGACGCGCGCAGCAAAAACACGCAGCGGTCAACTGCGAGCTTGGGGTGAAGCTGAGGAACGACGAGCTGCGAGGACTTCCTAGTCGCCGACGTAGGGCAGCAGGGCCATGAAGCGGGCGCGCTTGACGGCCAGCGTCACCGCGTGTTGGCTGGCGGCGGTGCAACCGCTCTTGCGACGGCCAACGATCTTGCCTTGCCGATTGGTCAATTTGGTCAGCAGGTCGAGATCCTTGTAGTCGACGTACATCGGACGAGGGCGTTCGCCGTCGACAAAAATAGGATCCTTCTTTTTCGCCCGGACCTTGTTCTTGTTGGATCGCCGTTTCGGCGGCCCCTTAAACTTCTTCATAGAACTTCAGCGACCTGGAAATGTGTGCCAGTTGATTCGAAGCCGTATAACCTACCCGACTTTGGCCGACGAAGCCAGACCCCAACTCGGCGCGGGGTTTGCCACAGCCGCTGAGGGCGGTAAAGCGTGGTTGGACCACCTGTTGGATCCGCGTGGCTGACCCAGCGCCAGCACGGCGGAGCCAAATTGGGTGCGAACGCTCAGTAATCTCGGCCGCCACCGCCGCCGCCGTAACCGCGACCTCCGCCGCCGCCGCCGCCACCGCCCCCGCGACCACGGCCGCCACCGCCATAACCCCCGCCGCCGCCACCGCCTCCCGATCGAGGAGCACGCTCGCGAGCTTCGTTGACGGTGATCGCACGGCCATCCACTTCGGCCCCATTCAGCGCTTGGATCGCCCGCTGGCAGGCATCGTCAGATTCCATCTCCACAAAGCCGAAACCGCGCGAGCGGCCCGTTTCGCGATCGGAAATCACCTCGGCCGAAGTCACGGTCCCATGGGCACTGAATAGAGTTTCCAGGGTGGCCGACGTCGTCGACCAGGGGAGATTACCGACGTAAATCTTCTTGGCCATCACAAGGGTCCTTGTGTACTGCTGGGCGACTTTCCCTCACACCGGGGCAACAGGCGCGACGACGTTCGCCCCGTTTGGTCACCGCGCCAGGGCACGATCAAAATTTCCGCCCCATAATTTTCTGCCCTTTTGCGCTGAAATGCAACACCTAAGCCGCCAATTCGCCAGAAAGGGCGAAATTGCCCTACTTGCGCAGCCCGTCAGCCGCGGCGCGGTGTGGGGTCTGCCGCTGGGCGAGAACCTGCTGATAGAGGTCGCGGGTTCGCTCGGCCATCTCGGCGGCCTGAAAATCGCGGTGTACGGCCTGCTGGCCGCTCGCGCCCAGCGCGGCGCGTTCGGCCGGATTCGTCAGCAGCCGCTTCAACTGCGCGGCCAACGCACGTGGATCTTGCGGGTCGTAGAGCAAGCCGCCGCCCGTCTGCTCGATGACCTCGGGAAATGCGCCGTGCGCGGGCAGCACGACCGGCACCGCGTTGGCCAAGGCCTCGAGAACGCTGAGTCCCTTGCTCTCGTGGTAGACCGTTGGCAAGCTCATCACGTCGAGCCCCTGCAAAAAGGCGATCTTCTCCGCGCGGGTCAGCTCGCCAACATAACGGAACCGATCCGGTTGCTTCCAGCGGGCCACGCGCTCGTTGATCGTCTCCAAGTAGGGCCGATCGGAATTGCCCAGGTAACCGGCGGCACGAATGGCAAACGGTGGCACGCTCGGATCTTCGGCCAGCAGCTCGGCCGCCGCGATCAGATTGTGCAGCCCCTTGTCGGCGCAGATGCGGGCCAGGTAGCCGATCACGGCCACTCCGTCGCCGCGATCCCGCCGCGTGCCATGGCCGGCGAGGTTCAGGCCGTGCGGAATCACGTGAATCCGCTCCCGCGGCACGTCCATATACCCGGCCATGAAGTCGGCATAATAGTGATTCAAGGCCACGTGGCCTTCGATCTCGCCGCCGCGCTCGCGCAGAATGCCGCGAGCCTGGCTGTAGAACGGCTCTACGAGCTTCTCCAGAAAAATGTCTTCGCCCGACAGCGAACACAGCACCGGGATGCCCAGCTTGCGGATTTCGCGTGCCATGCCCAGCAGCATCGCGTTCGAAAGGTGTACCACGTCGGGCCGGGCGTCGCTGGCCAGCCAATGGACGAGCTTATCGATCTCCTTGCGCTGCCGTCCATGCTCGCCGGCCAGCATCGAGACGGTCAAGTCGCCCAGGCGCGAGGCTTCGACGCTGGGTCCACCCTTAGTGACCCAGTTGATGATGCTCGGCCGATCGAGCAGGGCGTCGATAAACCAGGGCGTGTGGCGAAACAGCGCGGAGTGCTGCTGCAAGTAGACGTTGATGCCGCCGAAGAACAACCGCGACTCGCTGACGTCCTGCTCATCGGTGCGCAGCGGCGTGTAGGTGGGCATCAACAGGACGTCTTCGCCCAGCGCCAACAGCGCGGCTGCCAACGTGTTGTCGTGCAGGCAACTGCCGCAGTACATTCCGGCCGCGCCTGCGCCCAAATAGACGATCTTCATACGAATCGCGAACTCGCGCGCCTGCCGCTCCCTGGCCCAACGGAACGAAGCGACTCACTCAGCCGGTGGGGCCAGCTTGCAAGCCTACTCAATCATTCGGACCAAAGCCAGTCTGGGTGGGTCGCGTCGATCATGTCAGTTTTCGATTGGCGAATCGACGTGAAACTGGCGAACCGCCGCGACCCTTGGCGGGCCTGTCAAGTGGCCGAATCGACATAGCGAGCGCGGGGCCGAGGATTGCTATAGTCCAACGCTGCACGCGAGGGCTCGCCGGCACGGCGAGCGTGACGCGCGCGATGCTCACAGGCCAGAAGGAGACTGCCCGATGATCCGCGCAAACTACTTTCATGATGGCTACAGCCAAGACGGCTACGTCGCGGCGGTGCCGCTCGTTCACGGCGCGCTGCGCTTCACCTATCGACCGGCAATGGTCGAGGAGCGGAGTCAATTGACCGATGCGGCCCGGCGATTGAAATCGCACCTCTACGATCGTCACGCCGCGACGTTCACGGCCCAAAAGATCGTCGCCTGGGATCTCACCGATCGCGGCCGCGACGTGCCGATCTCGGCCGAGGCCCTGCTCCGTCTGCAGCCTGATCTGTTCGTCAAGCTGCACCGCATCGTGGCCGGCTGGCTGGCTTCGGACGTCGATCCCGCCTGGCCGTCGGAAACGCGCGACGCCGCGGTGGAGGTGGAACTTGCCGCGGCGCTCGAGGGCCGGCCGGTGGGCGAAGTGCAACGGGAGCGCGACGAAAAAAACTGATCATGGGGGTGAAGCTCTTGTTGTTTCATCCCCATCTCGTGCCGCGCACCTGCCAGCGCTGCCAGGTCTGGCTCTATGACGACGATCACCGCGTCCTCACCCGCGCGGGGCAGCCGGTTCGCCGTCCCCACGGCAGCCCCACGCCCTGCTGGAAGTGTCCCAAGCAAGGTCCCGCCCTGGCAGCCGGCTGCGAACGCGACTTGCCGCGAACGAGCCGTCTGCTGGACTTTTACTTTCGTGTCCGCGCCACCTTCGGTCGCTCGCTGAGCGATCGGGAAGCCGCCGATCCGCTCCTGGCCCGCAACCTGGCGATCATCGACGCGATCGTGCGCCGGTGGGAACGGGCCCAATCGGCTCGTGCCAGCAGATCGCGCCGTTGATCCTGAGTGATTCGCCGCCCGAGTGCCGGCCGCATCCGGTTTTCGCTTGACATCATGCCCCGCCGCGCTCCCTCGCTTGCCGGTCGGGCGAGGTGTGGGCTATGCTGGAATTGGCGGAAAGACGGTTTGTGAACGATGAGAAACGGTCGGGCCGCCGAGAAGAAGCTGCCGACATTTTCGCGCCCGGTGTGAGGTCGCCGATGAAGCTGCCAGGGATTATGATCGCCGCCGTGCTGGGCGCGGCTGCTGCCGTGGGCCAGGCTTTCGCCGATGCGCCCGCGACGGACGACATGATCGACCGGCGAATCGCGCAGCTGATCGAGCAGTTGGGCGATAAGCAGTTCGCTGCGCGACAGCGGGCCCAGCAGGAGTTGGTCAAGCTGGGGTTCGACGCTTTCGACGCCTTGGCTGACGCCGAGGCCAGCGACGATCCGGAAATCGCCATGCAGGCCGGCTACCTGGTACGGCTGATTCGCGCCGAGTGGACCCGCGAAGGCGATCCGCGACAGGTTCAGCAGATTCTCAAGGACTACGAAGCGCAACCCGACGACCGGCGGTTGCAGCGCATCAAGCAGCTTGCCGAACTGCCGGGCGACCAGGGCCTCGAATGGCTCTGCCGGCTGGTGCGGTTCGAAAAATCGTCGGTGCTCTCAAAACAAGCGGCGCTGGCGATCATCGGCGAGTCGTTCGAGGGAGACGAGGCGGCCAAGGCCGCGCGGGTGGCGACCATTCAAAAAACCCTGGCACGCGGACGGCGTCCGGCGGCCCGGTGGTTGTTGACGTATGCGCAGTCGCTCGACGATCCGGCCGGAGCGCTCGACAAATGGACAGCCCTGACCGATGCCGAGCGGCAAATGCTCGAACAGCATCCGCAAGAATCGCAAAACCAGATCGTAATGGATCTGCTGAAGCGCAAAATCGAATTGCTCGATCGCCTGGGCCGCTCGGACCAGGCGCCCGAAGTGATGCACCAGATGGCCCTGGTCGAGCGCGGCGATTCGGCGAGCCTGACCGAGTTGATCGAGTGGCTGGTCAAGCGGAAGGCTTGGCCGGCGATTCATGAAGTGGCGACGCGCTTTTCGGCCAGCTTCGATGCCGACGCGATGCTGCTCTATACGCTCTGCGAAGCGCACCTGGCCGAAGGTCATCGCGACCAGGCCGATCAATTGGCCGAGCGGGCGCTCAAGCTCAATGGCGACAGCCCTCAGGAGCACGCGGCGGCGGCTGAGGCGCTAGTGAACCGGGGCTTGATCGACTGGGCCCAGCGCGAATGGAGCCACATCATCACGCTGGGGCCGATCGGCTCGCAGACCGACGTCGACGCGCGGCGGCAATTGGCCGAGCGGCTGCACGATCAACAACGCGATCAGGACGCCGCGCAAACGATCAGGAGCCTGCTGGACGCGGCCGAGAAGGATACCAACGTGAACCAGCGGCTGCGCTCCCAAACGCAGCAGGGCGAAACCAGCCCGGCCTCGCTGCGGGCCACGATATACTACTACCTGGCTTGCGATGCCGCCGGCAAGAAGGACCTGGCCGCCCAGCGGCAGTACCTCGACAAGTCGTTGCAGCAAGATCGCAAGAACATCGAAGCCCTGATCGGCCTTTATCAGATGACCGGCGACGAGCCGGCCAAGCGGGCCGAGCTGGCCAAACTGGTCAAGGAAGTGCTGGACGACTGCCGCGCGAAGATCGACGACGCCGCCGAAGAGCACCCCTACTAC
Organism: Planctomycetaceae bacterium; assembly: GCA_003153375.1. Classification (GTDB taxonomy): domain Bacteria; phylum Planctomycetota; class Planctomycetia; order Pirellulales; family PALSA-1355; genus PALSA-1355. The sequence continues at coordinate 22,286 of PLYM01000260.1, read as the reverse complement.
AACCGCTACGTCTCGAACTACAACAACCAAATCGCCTGGCTGATCGCCAACACCGAAGGGGACATCGACGAAGCGATCCGGCTGTCGCACAAATCGATCGAGCTGGCCCGCACGGCCGGCGAAGGCAAACGAGTGGGCGGGCTGCTCGACACGCTGGGGCATTGCTACTTCGCCAAGAAGGACTATGCCAACGCGGTCAAATATCAAAGCGAAGCCGCGGTGCTCGATCCCAACACCCAGGCCATTGGCCGGCAGCTCAAGGTGTTTCGCGAGGCCCTGGCGCGTCAGCAGGGCGACGGCAAATAGCCTCGATCGGTTTCATGCACGCTCGAACCACCCGCACGGTGCAAGCCGGAGCCGTCGCTCTCTCGGTCACCGAATCCGGCCAGGGACCGCCGCTGCTATTGGTCCACGGCTTTCCGCTCAGCCACCAGATGTGGGCCGGGCAACTCACCTCGCTGGCCGCTCATGCGCGCGTCATTGCGCCCGACTTGCGCGGCTGCGGCACCAGCCAGGTCACGCCCGGGGTCGTCACGATGGAGCAAATGGCCGACGATCTGGCGGCGCTGCTCGACGCGCTGGACGTCACCGAGCCAATTGTTTACTGCGGGCTGTCGATGGGCGGCTACGTTGGCTTTCAATTCTGGCGCAAATATGCGGCGCGGCTGCGGGCGCTGGTGCTGTGCGACACGCGGGCCGTGGCCGACACCCCCGACGAAGTGGCGACGCGGAAAAAAGTGGCCGAAGACGTGCTGCGCGACGGCATGCAAGTGGGCCCCGCCCTGGAAATGCTGCCGCGGGCTTTCGCTCCCCACAGCCTCCAGAATCGTCCGTCCGTGGTTCAAGGCGTGCTGCGGACGATTCTGGCCTCGCAGCCAGCGGGCGTGGCCGCCGCGTCATTGGGCATGTCCCAGCGCCCCGACGTGCGCGATTACCTGCCACGCATCGCCGTGCCCACCCTGGTGATCGTCGGCGAGCACGATGCGATTTCGCCGGCCGACGAGATGCGGAGCATGGCCCAGGCGATTCCGGGAGCGGAGTTTGTGCTCATCCCCGGCGCGGGCCACATGACGCCGGTCGAGTCGCCCGCGGAATTCAACCTGGCGCTCGAGCGATTTCTGGCACGAGTTTAGACCGCCCGCCCCGCCCCTTGCCCCGCTCACGGAATCTCGAAGAGCGATTGGCTTTTGACGATCGCGTAATCGTCGGGGAAGGTGTGGAAGGCTTGCACGAGCAGGCTGCGGTTGCGCGTTTCGAGGTTGATGTAGCTCAACGCGCCCAGGGCCATGCGGCCGCTGGAGTCGAAACGATAGAGCATGCCCTGGTGCTGGCCGTCGTAGGCCAACTCCTGCTGAAACGTCCAGAAAACCTCGGGCTCCACCGGCTCGAGCTGAAAATTGACCTGGTAGCGGGCGCCGCCGCGACACTCGACCTGGTCGGTTCCCTCGCCCTTCAGACGATAGGACACCAGGCGGCGCTTTTGCGGCAACGGGTGATGGGCGCTCGTGGCCACTTCGGTCAGCGTCAACCCGTGATAGCGCCAGGTGACCACGTGACCGGCGCTGGTGATGTTGACCGTGGCTTCATAGTCGCCCCGCTTGACCGTGCGGCTGCTGTGAATCACGAACAGCTCGGGGTGTAAGGCACGTCCGTAGAGCTGAAAGACGAGCTCTGCAACCTTCGGTCTGACGGACAGCACGATGAAACTCCTTCGGTCGACGGTCGAGAGCGATCAAATCAGGCTCTCGTGGGAGAGCCCATTATAAGCAGGACTCGAAACCCTACAAAGAGACTTTTTCTTGCCGCGCTCGCGCGAAAAGATTGAGGTCTTGACTTTTGCACTTTGGCCAGTTCGCCTGACGCGATTGCCTGCTAGCACGTCATCAAGAAATTGCGGCGCCGCGAATATTTTCGGCATGAGTCGCGCTTCTGCGGTGTGCATGCCGCGGCAGCATCGGTCTGCCCTACGACAGGCTGGCCATGATGTCGTACAGCGCGTGCGTGCCGGCGGCGATGCCGAAGCCGCGATGCACGAACAGCAGCGCGAAGAACGCGCCGGCCGTGCAGCGGAACCAGAAGCTGAAACTGTCGAACGTCTCGCCGTGCGGGCCCAGGTAGTGCGCGGCCGAGAACAGCAGGCTCGTGGCGATCACGGTCAGGGCAATGCCCAACGCCCGGCGGGCACCGCAACGCGTGACGCAGGCCGACACCGGCGGCAACAGCATCAGGCGAAATAACATCTCTTCATACACGCCCGCGCCCACGAAGCCCAACATGCGGGCCAAGAACGCCCCGCGGCCCGCCATCATCCAGGGCACTTCCATCTCGGTCGCCGGCGGCAGCACGGGCCCTCCGACGATTCTCTGCACGACCAATCCTTGTAATCGGCCCACGCCCACCAGCACCAACGCCAACACCGCGCACTCGGCAAACATGACATAGAGCACCGCGGCCGAAAGTTGCCAGCGCTCGCGCGTCGTGTGGTGCCAGGCCAACAGCAGGCTGATCGTCAGGACCGGCAGCAAGAAGTATTGACCGAAGCCGGTCAGGTCCAGGAACTGGCGCAGCCACACATCCGCCCCATTCCGCACCGCCTGCTGCCCCAGCACCACCACGCCCCCCTCATACAATGCGAGCAACGGCAGCACAAACGCCAAAGCCGCCAAAGGCCGCCGCGATTGCGTCCAATAATCACGCAACGGCTGCGGAGTAACGGGCCGGGAAACGGGGACGGGAGTCGTTTTGGCGGGCATGGAGTCGCTGGGGATCGCGGCAACCGCGCTCGAAGGATGGCAAGACGGCAAAGTCGTATCCAGTATTCCATCGTCCCCCCGCGCCGCCCGGCTTGAAACTCGCCCGCGGCGCCAGCATCGACGAAAAAAACGCTGCGTTGCGCACCTGCGGCAGCGGATCAGGGTTCGCTGGCCTTGTTCAAGAATGCTCTGACTAACCGGACAGGCCATCCGGCCGCATCCCTGGCAGGCCGAGCTAACCGGGCTACCTTCGGGCGGCTTTTTCATGCGCCCCGACCCCGTGTTACAATGGCGTCCATGAGCGACGAAGCGCCGGACAAGCCGTGGTGGGTCAAGGCTTCACTGACGCCGTTTTCTTCCCGCGCGGCGCAATGGTTCTTCGTCTGGCTGTGTCTGGCGACCGCCGTTGCGGTTGCGATTGCAGCCTTCGGTTGGCACGTCGGAGATCCATTTAGGGGTTTCGTGGCCACCGGGCTAGCCATCGCGGGAGCTGCGATCTATTGGCTTGCGATTCGATGGATGGACAAGCACGATGCCTGGGACCGCCCATGACCGCCCATAAACGCCGCTGGTCCTTCTCGCTGCGGACGCTGTTTGTGGTGGTGACAGCGTTCGCTCTCTTGGGAGTGCCCATGCGAGCCTATTTGAACTATTGCGAACGGGAGCGGGTTTTCGAGGAAGTCACTCGATGGAACCACAAACCAATTAAATCCAAGTTAATCCACCGCCTCTGGCGGTGAGAATTGAAAAGGCTCTGCCGTTTCCTGCATGTGTCAGCGGCAGCAACTCGGACGGATCAATCAGGAAATTGAAGGGAACCAGAGGAAACGAATTCGGAAAGACGTTCCAGTGACGCCGATCTCTAAGCAGACGGTGGGCGTCGGCCGGGCAAGCCACGGCCATCTGATCCCAAATCGCCGGTGCCAACAGGGAGCAGAAGCGTGACCAAGAATGCGGTTTGTTTGGGGCAGATTAACCATCACCAACATGGCCCCTTTTAGGGGCCTTCCTCATACCACCGGCTCTGCCGGTGGTTGCTGATTCCGATGGATCAATGGGCTCCTATGCACGCATCCCGTTTCGGCTGAGGTGGCCGTTTTGAAACCGGCCAATCCCTTAAGCTAGTGCCATTCCCATGGATTACTGTATACTTGTTCAGGTAAGGCCCAATGGGAAAAATCAAACGACTTCGCAAGATCGGCACTCGCCATGGACTCCCATCCTTCACACCAGCGCACGATCGGCCGGGGGGCGGGGGTGAATCCGCCGAATCGGTTCGAGCGGGTGCGGACGGACGAGGATTTGGAGCAGCTCGATGCATCGGAGGTGAGCGACGAGCCGCGGCGGGTGGCGACGGTTTTTCTGCCGAATGAATCGCGGCGGCTGATCACGGAGAACGACAGTCCGGATGTTCCCTTCCGCTACAGCATCAATCCCTACCGCGGCTGCGAACATGGCTGTGCTTATTGTTATGCGCGGCCGGGGCACGAAACGCTGGGAATGAATGCCGGGCTGGATTTCGAAACCCGCATCCTGGTCAAGCACGACGCGCCCCAGTTGCTGCGGGCCGAGCTGGCCGCGGCCAGTTGGCGGGGCGAGCACATCACGCTCTCGGGCGTGACCGATTGCTACCAGCCGGCCGAGCGCGAGTTCCGCCTGACGCGCGGCTGCCTGGAAGTGATGCTCGAAGCGCGGCAGACCGTGGGCATCATCACGAAAAATGCGCTCGTCACGCGCGATCTCGATGTGCTGGCCGCGCTGGCCGCGCAAAACCTGGTACACGTCTACTTGAGCATCACCACGCTCGACGCCGAACTGGCCCGCACGCTGGAGCCGCGCACCGCGACGCCCCGCGCCCGCTTGCGCGCGATCGAAGAGCTGGCCGCAGCCGGCGTGCCCGTGGGCTTGATGACGGCGCCAATCATTCCGGGTCTGAACGACCAGGAGATTCCCGCCATCCTCCAGGCGGCCCGCTCGGCCGGCGCGCGATCGGCCGGCTATGTCCTGCTACGGCTTCCTTTCGCCGTGCGGCCGATCTTCGAGGATTGGCTCGCGCGCCATTATCCGGATCATGCCCCGCGGGTGTTGGCGCTGATTCGCTCGACACGCGACGGCCGGATGAACGACCCGCAATTCGGCAGCCGCATGCGCGGCCAGGGCGAATACGCCCAGCAAATCGCCCAGGCCTTCAAGGTCTTCCGCAAGAAAGCCGGCCTCGACCCGTCGCTGCCGCCGCTCGACGCCAGCCGCTTCACTCCCCCGCGCCTCGCGGGCGGCCAACTGCGGCTGTTCTGAGGTGCTGCCTGGCACTCACGCCGGCTGCTGCTGCGTGATGCAGTGAAAGGCGCCCAGGCCCCACACCAGGTCGATCGCGTCCAGGCCGCGAATCTGCCGGCCGGGAAACAGTCGGGCCAGGGTTTCGACCGCCGTGACGTCCGCGGGGTCGTTGAACTGCGGTACGATCACCACGCCGTTGGCAATATAAAAGTTCATGTAACAGGCCGGCAGCCGCGCGTCGTCGAAATAGAGCGCTCGCGGCATCGGGATCGGAATCACTTCCAGCTTGCGACCGCGCGCGTCGGTCATGGTTTCGAGCCGCCGCAGGTTGTCGGCCAGGGGCTCGTGATTGACGTCCTGGGGGTCGGGCTCGAACGCGGCGACGACGGTCGTGGGACCGACAAAGCGGGCCAGCTCGTCGATGTGCCCATCGGTGTCATCCCCCTCGATGCCGCCGGCGAGCCAGAGGATTTTTTTCGCGCAGCAGTAGTCGGCCAGGTACTGTTCAATGTCCGCCCGCGAAAGTTGCGGGTTGCGATTCGGGTTGAGCAGGCACGGCTCGGTGGTCAGCACGGTGCCTTCGCCATTGCCGTCGACGGCGCCCCCTTCCAGGATGATGCCGGGCGTGAAGCGGCGACGGCCGGTGAACCGCGCGACGTGTGCCGGCACGGCGTTATCCAAATCGAACGGCGGATACTTGCCGCCCCAGGCGTTGTATTCCCAATCGATGAGCGCCGGCTCGAGCGACGGGGGGCCGGAGAGAAACATCGGGCCGTGATCGCGGGCCCAGACGTCGTTGGTCGGAATGTCGTGCAGCGTGACATTCGGCACGTCGTCCACCAGCGAACGGGCCTCGGCCATCACCGCCTCGCCTCCGGCCAGCACGTGTACCGGCTCGAACTCGGCCAACGTGCGCACCAGCGTCGCCCACACGCCGGGAATCGGCTCGAACTTGCCCGGCCAGGTCTCGGGTTTGTGGGGCCAGGCCAGCCAGGTGGCCGCGTGCGGCTCCCATTCGGCGGGCCAGCGATATCCGAGAGCGGAGGGAAGCATGAGGAGAAGGATGAAGGCGGAAGGATGAAAAGGAAGACAGGAGACGGGAGAGAAGAAACAGGAGCTCAGTCGAGGTAGCGTTTGGTGAGGTCGGCGTAGGCGTCGATGCGGCGGTCGCGGAGGAAGGGCCAGTGGGTGCGGACGAAGTCGATTTTGTCGAGCTGGCACTCGACGAGCAGGGTTTCCTCTTTGTCGTGCGTGGCGCGGGCCAGCAGGTTGCCGTTGGGGTCGGAGACGAACGAGGCGCCCCAGAATTCCAGTTGCCCTTCCGGGCCGGTGCGGTTGGTGGCGACGACGAACACGCCATTGGCAATCGCGTGGCTGCGCATCATGGTTTCCCAAGCCGAGTGCTGGCTGGCGCCGTATTCGGCTTTTTCGTCGGGCAGCCAGCCGATCGCCGTGGGATAAAAAATGATCTGCGCGCCGGCCAGCGCCGTGAGCCGCGCGGCTTCGGGATACCACTGGTCCCAACAAACGCACACGCCCAAGCGCCCGAAGCGCGTGTCGAAGGCGCGAAAGCCCAGGTCGCCGGGCGTGAAATAGAATTTTTCGTAGTACAGCGGGTCGTCGGGGATGTGCATCTTGCGATACATGCCGGCGGTGCTGCCGTCGGCGTCGAACACGACGGCCGTGTTGTGATACAAGCCCGGGGCGCGGCGCTCGAACAACGAACCGACGACCACCACGCCGTGCCGCCGCGCGGCCTCGGACAGGGCCTGGCTGGTCGGTCCGGGAATGGGCTCGGCCTCTTCGAAGCGGCGGTGGTCCTCGGTCTGGCAGGGATATTGCCCGGCGAACAGCTCCTGCAAGCAGACGATCTGGGCGCCGGCCGCGGCAGCTTCGCCGATGCGCGCCAGCGCCGTCTCGACGTTGCGTTGCTTGGAGGCGTGGCCGGTCATTTGCACCAGTGCCACGGCCACGGTGCTCGGTGCGGGATGCTGATCCTGGTTTGAACTCGTCATCGCGTTCATGGTAACTTATGCCCCATGGCTCGAAAACCGCCACGCGGACTATTTATCACCGGCACCAACACCGAGATCGGCAAGACCTACGTGGCGGCACTGATCGCTCGAGCGCTCGTGAGCGCCGGACACCGCGTCGGCGTCTATAAGCCGGCTGCCAGCGGCTGCCAGCGCCAGGGAGACACGCTGGTCTCCGACGACGCCGTGGCGCTGTGGCGGGCGGCCGGTTCGCCCGGCACGTTGGCCGAGGTTTGTCCGCAAATGTTTGCCGCGCCCTTGGCGCCTCACCTGGCCGCCGCCGTCGAGGGCCGAGAACTCGACGCGGCGCTGTTGCGCAGCGGCTTGGATGTTTGGCTTGACCGTTCGGACATCGTGCTGGTCGAGGGGGCCGGTGGGCTGATGTCGCCGCTGGGCGAAGAAGAGTTCGTGGCCGACCTGGCCTACGACTTGGGTTTTCCGCTCGTGGTGGTCGCCCGTAACGGCTTGGGCGTGATCAACCACGTGCTGCAAACGCTGATTACGGCCGCGACGTTTCGCAATGGGCTGAACGTGGCCGGCGTGGTGCTGAACGAAACGACGCCGCGGGCCGACGATCCGAGCATCGCGCTCAACGCTCGCGAGATTCGCCGCCGCGCCGTGCCGCCGGTGCTGGCCGAGGTGGCCTATCAGGCGACTGCGATCGACGGCGGCATCGATTGGTTTGCTTTGGCCGGCAAGCGACGGACCGCAACCATCATGGCAGAGGATGAAGACACGTGAATGCAGAATCCAATCCGCCGGCCGAGTCGGGCGCGGCCTCTCGGGGCCCTTATTTGTTGCCGCCCGTGGCTTCGCGTCACGAGCAGGAGAGCCGCCGTATGATCGGCGAGGCCGCCGCTGCCGTGCCGCCTGGCCGGGCCGTGGTGCTGGGCGCCGGCCGAGCCGACGAGATTCCGTTGGCCGATTTGGTGGCGCGCTTTGCACAGGTGACGCTCAACGACGTCGAGCTGGCACTGATGGGCCACACGATGGCGGCCGCGAAAATCGATCAAAAGAGCCGCCAGAAAGTCATCACGCACGTCGGCGACCTGACAGGCATCACCGCGGCCTTGCTCGCCAAGATCGGCGCGGCGGTCGATGCCGGCACGGAGACTGGCGCGGTGATCGAGCAAATGGCCGCGCTGGTGGCAGCACATGCGGCCGCCGGAATGTTTCCGGCCGGCAAGTTTGACCTGGTTGTGGCGTCGTGCGTGTTGAGCCAGCTGCACGTCGGCCTCGTGTACGGCGCCCGCGAAGCGTTTGCCAGACGATTTCCGAACGATGTGCACACGCTCGACGCCAGTGAGCGTTGGATCGGCGCCGTCTATCAACTGGCGCGGCGTGTCGAAAAACAATTCATCGACGATCTGGGCTCGCTGGTTGCCGAGCAGGGGCTGATCTATTTGTCCGAGTCGGTGCAGATGTGCTACATCGAGCTGACCCCCTCGGGCCAGTGGAAGAGCGAGGGCACGTGGCGCATGCTGCGCACCAAGGATTTGGCCGACTATGTCGATAACCGTTTCACGATCACCCAGCGGGGCCGCTGGGAATGGATCGTGGCTCGACCCGAAAAGGTCGGCCAAATCGGCCGGCTGTTCGACGTCCAGGCGCTCGTGCTGCGCCGCGTGCCGGCCTAGTGGGTCAGCGCGACGGCCGGCTGTTCGACGCGACTCTCGCTAGCACGGGTGTCGATGGCCAGGTGCATCACGACTTGCCAGCGTCCGTCGGCGTCGGGGGTGACGAGCCAGTGGGGCGCCACGACCACCGATTGGTGTACCAGTTCAAAGCCCCCTTCCGACTGACTGACGGTTTCGACCGGGTAGGTCCAGAGGCCGGTCGGTCGCGACAAGCTCAGGTTGACGTCGATGCCCAGCCACTCGTCGACCAGCCCCAATTCGCGCGAGTCGACCAGGTCCAATCGCGTGCCGAGCTGGCCAATGTGATGCCGGTCGCGGCCGTAGAAGTAGCGGTCGTCGGCGCCCGAGGGCAACCCGGCGAAGTTGAACTCGACGGCGAAGTGCAGCGGATGGCTGGGCAGGTTCTCCAGCAGGTAGGCGATCTCGAGCGTCGAGCTGCCGGCTTCGAGCGTCAGGCTCTTGGTCAGGCGGATCGGCGTGCCATCGACGGTGCCCTGCGTCGAAAGCTGCAACTGCATGCGGTTCGGATTGCGCCGCAGCCGCGCTTCGTAGGGGCGCGAGAGGAAGTCGCCGTGTTCGATCGCTTCGCCGCTGACCACGGCATCGAGCGTGGTCGCGGGATCGTAAAAGTGGTCGATCAGGCTCTTGCGCGGATAGGCGTCGTATTGCAGCCGGCCCTCTAGGCCCTCCTGCTTGAACACGACCTTGTCCGAGACACCGGCCACGTCGTTGCGGCCGTCGGCGCCGGCTTGCACCTTGCGGTGATAGGCTTCGGGTCGCCGACTCATCGTGGCCAGCAGGTTGTGCGCGATCGAGCGGACGTCGAGCTCATAGAGCATGCCGCCCTGTCCCGGCGCGGCCAGGGCCACGAGCTTGTCGCTGGCCAGTTGCACTTCGGGCCGGCCGTCGAAATTGTAGTCGTCGGCAGTCAGCTCGACCCAGGCTTCGTCCTTGCGGAGCGCCCGGTTGAGGAGATTGTCGGACGTGATCAGCTCCTTGTAGATGGCGTTGCGCAAGTGCGGCAAATAAACGCCGCCGAACGCGCCGTGCCAGTAGCTGCAATTGCACTGGCCGCGATAGAGATGCGTGCGGGCTTGTTCGATCAAGTCGCCCCGCGCTCCCCCTTCGAGGGCCGTTTGCAAGCGGCGGCTGATCATCATCATCCGGCAATACATCTCGTTGGCTTCGGGATACTTGACCCGAAAGTTGCGCCAGAAGCCGCCGCGCACGAACCGCGCAATCCGCGGCCAGCGCGGGTCGTGCTCCAACTCACGGCGCACCGCGGCATATTCGGCCAATTGCTCGGAGGGCAGCACCCACTCGGTCATCTCGCGATAGCTTCCCTCGGGCAGATAGACCTTGCCCAGCGGAGGGACGCTGTCGAGCACTTCGGCGGGAGTGACCGATTGGATCCAGCTTTGATTGGCGACCAGCAGGTCGAAGAACCGGGTCAGCCAGCCGTCGTCGTAGACGTGCTTCTTGGTCTCGGGCCAGGCGCCCAGTTTTTCGCCGTCGTCGCCAAAGACCGCAATCGCGCCGGGATGTTGATCGTTCAACCGGCCCAGATAGTCGATCGTCTCTTGCGGCGAGGCGAAGGGAATCAGGTAGCGCAGCCGCTCGCTGTCTGGGAACACGGCCAACAGGTTGCCGTCATCCTCGGTCAGGTAGTACCCGTGCAATTGGTCTTCCGACAGGCCGGCATTCTTGAAGTGGAAATCGTCGAGCATCGTGTACTGGATGCCGGCGGCCACCAGGTCGCTGGTCATGTTTTGTTCCCAGACGCGCTCGGGAATCCACATCCCCCGCACGCGGGCCGAAAGCCGGCGTTCGAGAAACTTGGTGTAGCGCTGAATCTGGCCGATCCGGTCGTGACGCGGAATCATCGACAAAATCGGTTCGTAGAACGCGCCGCCAATGATCTCGATGCGCCCGGCCGCCACCAGCGCCGCCACGCGGTCGAGATACTCGCCGTGATGGACGTCGAGCCATTCGATCAGCGAGCCGCTGGTGTGCAGCCCCGCCTTCAACGTCGGGTAGCGCTCGAAGACATCGAGAAACGGCAGGTAGCTGTCTTGATACGACTGCTCGAAAACGTGGTCGAAGTTTCCGACGGGCTGATGGTCGTGGAGAACAAAAATGAACCGGATGCTATGCGACATAAAGGGCGGCAGGTCGATCGCGAGGGAAGGAAGAGTTAGGGGTACTAGGTTTAATCGGCAAACAGACCGCCATTTATCCAGTCGCCGTTGGCGTAATTTCTTGCGCCGTCTGTGCAGGGAGCTCAAGGTCGCGCATGAACGTGGCCGCCTCTTCCGGTGGTACCGGATTGATGTAGAACCCGGTGCCCCACTCGAAGCCGGCGGTCTTCGTGACGCGCGGAATAATCTCTATATGCCAGTGATAGTGGTCCAATGCCTGAGTGTCAAACGGAGCGGTGTGGATAATGTAGTTATACGCGGGACGGTCTAATGCGGCTTCAATTTTCTGCATCACGCGGCGAATCACGCGAGCCAATTCGTCGGCTCCGCCGCGCGACAGCGTCTCGTAGTGGCTCGCATGGGTGGTCGGCACGATCCAGGTCTCGAACGGAAACCGGGCGGCGAACGGACAGAAGGCCACGAAGCCCGGCGAGTCGAAGACGATCCGCTGTTCGAAGGCCAGCTCCTGTTCGATCATGTCGCAAAACACGCATCGCCCGCGATATCGGTAGAATGCGTGCGACCCTTCAATCTCCTCGACCACGCTGATCGGCACGATGGGCGTCACGATCAGCTGGCTGTGGATGTGCTCCAACGAGGCGCCGGCCGCGGCCCCCACGTTCTTGAAGACCATGCCATGGAGCAGCCGCGTGTCGCGCTTCAGGTCGAGCAGCCGCTCGCGGTAGATCCAGAACACGTCGCCCAGCGTGGCGTCGTCCAGTTCGGCCGTGCTGCGCAGGTGGCGAGGCGACTCGATGATGACCTCGTGGGCGCCCACGCCGTTCATCAGGTCGTACAGGCCCTGCCCGCGCTTGTTCAGATCGCCCTCGATCTCGAGCGCCGGAAATTTGTTGGGCACCACCCGCACGCGCCATCCCGGGGCGTCGCGGGGCGTGCCGGCCTGGCGATAGGCGACGATTTCGCCCGGCGTGTGGGTTTCGTGCCCCTCACAGAACGGGCAAAAGCCGCTGGCGCGCTCGAGCAGGCCGTCGTTCAGCTCGTTCGGGCGCTTGGCGCGGTTCTTGGCGATGATCACCCAGCGGCCAACGATTGGATCTTTACGCAAATCGGACATAGCGGGCGATCTGTTCTCGAGGGTTCAGGCTTGCCACATCATCAGTTCGAAGTCGGGCGAGGGCACGAAGGTCTCGATCGCGCCTTCGCGCGGAATGCGTTCCATCGGTTGCCCGTCGCGGATCAGTTCGGCATAAAAGTGCAACGGCTCGTCGGCCGCGGCCGCCAGCCCGCGCCAGGTCACGGCGACTTCCAGAATGCGGCCCGACGCCGCCTCGGCGCCCGCTTTGCTCAGCGGCACTTCATTGTGGAACAGTTGCACGGTGGGCTGTGCCGTTCCCGGCTGGTTGACCAGCAACTCATAGCCAGTCGGCTCGACGAAGACGATCCGCAGCATGTCGACGTCGGCCAGCCGCTGATTGATGGTGCCGCGCACGTCGAACCGCAACAACAGTCGCTCGCGATCGAAGCCAAACCGCAACTGCTCGATCCGCTGGGCGTCTGTCATCGACATCGTGCCCCGCGCGGCCGAGGCGGTGTAGACGCCCGCGTTAATCCACTCGAAATAGGTCTCGCGCCCGTCGACCGTCACGTCCACCAGGCCCGTCGGTTGGGTGTAGACCCGCGATTGGAAACGGTCGGGACTGATCGGCTGCAACAGTTCAACCGGCGGCTCTTCGCCCAACAGGGTGTAAACGTTTTGCAAGTGCTTGCGGAACAACTCGTCGAACAAGGCGTCCTGGCTGCTCGAGTGTTGGTCGTCAAACCACCAGAACCAGTCGCTGCCTTCGGCGATGTACAGCTCCTGCCAGGCGCGCGCGATCTCGGCCGCGGGCTTCTTGCGGCTGGCCCGATCGACCAGCATGTTCCGGGTCTCGGAAAGCAGATCCCAAGCACGATTGCAGGTGGGATGCCCAATCCAGATCGCGTAGTTGTGGCTGATCCAACTGCCGGCGAACAACCGGCCCAGGGGTTCGCTGGCCGGATGCTCGCGCAGTTGATCGGTGACGCGCACCGGCCTAATCGTCTCATGCTCGGCCAGCCGGCGATAGAGCCCGCGCAGGAACTCCAGCCCGCCGTTGCGATAATATTCCCAGCAGTTTTCGCCGTCGAGGATGATGCTCACCAGGGCCGGCTGCTTCGAGCTGTGCGCGGCCGTGGAATGGTGAATCGCCGACAGCTTGCCGATCATGTCGTCGACCGCCTGCTCGGGATCGTAGCGTTGATAGTGGAAGCCGATCAGATCGCTCAGCGCGTGATCGCGGAAGATCATTTGCAGCTTCCGGCCGCCTTCCTCGATGCGCCAAGGACGATAGAGCGCTTCGGGGTGCGTGACGTGGCCTTGGGCGTCGCGAGCCACCCAACCGTCGGTCGAGTGGGTGAGAATTTCTTCGTCGCTGGCAATCCATTGAAAGCCGGCGTCTGCGATCAGCGGAATCACGGCCTGCGCCACCGAGCCCTCCGAAGGCCACATGCCCTGCGGACGGCTGCCGAACACCCGGGTGTGATATTCCACGGCACGTTGGATTTGCGCGGCGGCGTCCTGCGCATAGCCTTCGAGGTGTCGCGGCAGATCGACGTGGGGCATGGCCTGCCGCGCCAGCCGCTTGTCGATCAATAGCGGCAGAATCGGATGATAAAAAGGCGTGGTCGAAAGCTCGACCTGCCCGCGTTTGGCCAGCTTGCGGTGCAACGGAATGATCTGCTTGAGCAACTCCATCTGCTTTTCGAGCAGCCAGGTCTTTTCGTCCTCGGTCCAGTGCTGGCCCTTGGCGCGAAACTCGGCCAAGTCCGCATGCTTCTCGAACGCCAGCGGGTGGAACCAGACCAGGTTGTTCCAGCATTGCAGGTCGAGGATGTCGCGGGTGGTGAAGCGCCGCGCGGCGCGGGCCGCGGTGTCGACGCCCAGTCCGCGCTGGTCGTAGAGCTCGCGATAGCGGGCGAACGGCCGGATCATCTGATCCGGATTGGCCATGAAGAAGTTATCGAGCAGGTAGACCCGATCGGTCTCGCTCAGGCTGTCGGCCGGCAGGCTCGAAATGCGCAGGTGCTCATCCTGTCGCCCCTGCTTGGTGTAGGCTTCGATCTGGGTCAGCAGGCTGGGCACGAGGTTGATCGTGGCCCGCATCTCGGGCACCTCGTCCAGGTGCATCGCCATGCCCCAGTAGTCCTTGGTGCCGTGCAGGCGCACCCAAGGCATGGGATTGTGGCCCGAAACGTCGTCGGGATAGTAGGGCTGATGCTGATGCCAGACGAATGCGACCGATAAATCGTGCATGGCACTTGTTCCGCGATCCGATTGAGGCGTGCAAAGCGATTCGAGTTTTCGCACAAAACTCGCGGCGCCGCCTATCGGCCGCGTGGGTTCCGCCGACCGGCTAGGTGTTGCCCGCCACCATGCCGCGGCGCACCTGGTTGGCCGTCATCCGATACAAATCTCCATATTGCCGGGCGCTGGCAGTCCAAGACCAATCCTGCCGCATGCCAGTCTGAACGATGCGCTTCCAGACCTCGGGCTGCGCATAGGCATTGCAAGCACGCTGCAGCGCCTCGGCCAGGGCCAGCGGACTGTATTCGCTGAATTGAAAACCAGTGGCGCTGCCCGCCGCGATCGTCTTGTCGTTGGCGTCGGTGATCGTGTCGACCAGGCCGCCAGTCGCGCGCACGATGGGCACCGTGCCATACTTCAGACTATACAACTGGTTCAGCCCGCAGGGTTCATAGCGGCTGGGCATCAGGAACATGTCGGCGCCGGCCTCAATGCGATGGGCCGCGCGGTTCGAGAATTCCAAGCGCGTGGCGACGCGCTGGGGAAATCGTTCGGCCAGCATGGTCAGCGCGCTTTGATACTTGTCGTCGCCCGTGCCCAGGACGATCCACTGCACGTCGTGCGATTGCACCCAGTCGCGGATCGTGGCCACGAGCAAGTCGACCCCCTTCTGATCGGCCAATCGGCCGACAAATGCAACCAGCGGGGTGCGGGGCGAAACGGGAAGCCCAAAACTGCTTTGCAGATCGGCTTTGCAAGCCGCCTTGCCCTGCTCGATCGTCTCGGGCGTGAATTGCGCCACCAGGTCGCCGTCGACCGCCGGATCCCATTCGCGATAGTCGACGCCGTTGACAATGCCCGACAGCACTTCGCGGCGATTTTGCAGCACCCCCTCGAGTGCGCAACCCAACGGCGCGGACTGGATCTCCTCGGCATATCGGGGGCTGACCGTGTTGATGCGATCGGCAAAGATCAACCCGGTCTTCAGCAGGTTCAGATTGCCGAAAAACTCCATCTGCTGCCAGTTGAAGTACTTCCAATCGAGACCGGTGAGCAGCATGTCCCAATGCCAGAACACGCCCTGGTAGGCCATGTTGTGGATCGTGAACAGCGACCCGATCTGCTCATAGCCGGGCACGCCGCGGTATTCGAGCTTGAGATAGGCAGGCAGCAGCCCCGTTTGCCAGTCGTTGGCGTGCAGCACGTCGACGTGCAGGTCGAGAAGGCGGATCGCTTCGAGCACCGAGCGGCAGAAAAAGACGAATCGCTCGCAGTTGTCCTTATAGTCTTCGGCATTCTCGCGATAGAGTTCGGGCCGGTCGAAGTAGTGGTCTTGATGGACCAGATAGACCGGAACCGAGCTGTTGGGCAGGTGGCTTTTCAGGAAGCTGCCCTCGACCATCTTGTTGCCGATGGGCACCTCGAAATGGATGCCGGTCGGTTCGATCGGCATGCCCGAGGTGCGCATTTGCCGATAGGCCGGCAAAATGACGATCGGCTCATGGCCGAGCTTTTCGAGCTCGACGGGCAAGGCGCCGCAGACGTCGGCCAACCCGCCAGTCTTGGCGAACGGCACGGCTTCACTCGTCGCCATCAAAATCTTCACGCCTGCATGCTCCCTGGCCATCGACGGCCTCAACGCGTGCTCAGTGGCACACTTCCGTACGCTCGCAGGCCCCCGGGTCCAGCCAGCCCAACCACTTCAGGCCGCATGATTCGCACAGCCGACGCCTCTATTGTACGCCAAGCGAGTCGGTGGAAATTGAAAATGTGCGGCACGCGACTGCTGCTAGGCTACCAAAAAGGTCCAAAATTGAAAGCTCAGCGGGGGTTGCGCGGCTGCGTCGGCAATCTTTGCGACGCCAGCCCAGCTTGCCGCAGTCTTACCATCGGGTCGATCGGACAGGTCGAGTGAGTCGTTCCGGCGCCGGCAAGGGCGATTGCTAAAACGGCCGGTGATGTCGAACGGATTGCGCCGGCTGAGCGGACACTTGCACCGCGACCGTGCGGCAATGAGCGTCCTTTGGCCACTGCGGCTCTTAATGGGGCGCCAACAAGTTGAAGGGATAGAACGGAAGGTTGCGCAGCACGCCGAACGCGATCAGGACGCATAGCGCCAACCAGATTCCCGCCGGCGGCACGGCCAACGTCCAGCCGGTCGCCGAGCCGCGGGTCGCCCAGTGCCACAGACAGAGTGCCAGAACGACGGGAGCCAAGCTGACCAGCAAGCGGGTTTTGCGAGAAGGCCTCGCCGATTTCTCCGTGCAACAGCGCGTGCAGGGCGCGTGTGGCGCCGCAACCGGGGCAGTGCCACCCGGTGAGCCAATGCAGGGGACACGGAGGCAGCCAGGAACTGTCGGCCGGATCGGTCTGGCGAATGATCACGAGGCCGACGATGACCGCCGCAATTGCGCACCACTGCGACGCAACGGGCCGCCTCGAC
Organism: Planctomycetaceae bacterium; assembly: GCA_003153375.1. Lineage (GTDB taxonomy): Bacteria > Planctomycetota > Planctomycetia > Pirellulales > PALSA-1355 > PALSA-1355. The sequence continues at coordinate 5,662 of PLYM01000260.1, read as the reverse complement.
GAGGGTAGAGAATGCGGCTCGCTCATCGGACTGGGTGCGCGATACCGGCCAGCGCGGCCAGCAACATCGCCAGCATGTAGAGTCCAGGCCAAACGAGGCCCAGCCCCAGAGCGATCCAAAACCACATCTTCGCATTCTGCGCGGCCTTGGTCGCCGCCGCGACATGGCCGCCGGCCAACCAGGCGTTGACCTGCGCCGCATAGAAGATCGAAACAACGCCCAAGGGGTGGCAGCAGCAGACCGTCGCGAAGATGGCGGGTATCAAGTAATTGTTAATTGGCCGCGGCACATCAGCCCAGCCGCCGCCGGCCGGCGATTGATAGGGGCTGGTCAACGAAGCTCCGCAGGCGCTGCAGGTTGCCGATCCATCCGGGTTGTGTGCCCCGCACTTGTCGCAGTACATCGTGCCTCCCTATCGGAGAAGCCTGTCGGCCAGGCGAGTCATCGATACCGACGCGCTCACAGTTGCGACAGAATCCGCGCCACAGAAACCGACCTTGATTCCGTTTTGCTTCAACAACTTGGTTGCGTCGAAGGCGGAAGATACTATACGCCCTGAGAATCTCCGTGCAATCCAGAGACTCGCCGGAGAGATAACGTCACGGAAGGTCGTAAGCGAGGGGCGAGTATCGCTACTTGCTCTTGAGAAACGCTTCGATGAGATCGAAGCCCGACTGCAGCGTTTCCAGTCCGGTGGCGAACGAGATGCGGGCGTAGCCCTCGGCGCCAAAGGCTGAGCCCATCACCGTGGCAACGTTCTGCTGCTCGAGCAGGGTCAGGCACCATTGAGTCGAATTGTCGACCCGGGCGCTGCCGTAGTTGCGGCCCAGATGGCTCTTGATGTTGACGAAGGCATAAAACGCGCCGGCCATGTCGGGACACGACAGGCCGGGGATCGAGGCGATGCGCTGCCGCACGAACTCGCGCCGCTTGGCGAACTCGACGAGCATCTGCTCGACGCATTGCTGGGGGCCCTCGATCGCCGCGATGGCGGCGTACTGGCTGATGCTCGAAGGGTTCGAGGTCTCCTGGCTCTGCAAGTCGGCCATCGCCGTGGCCACGTTGGCCGGTGACAGCGTCCAACCGATACGCCAGCCGGTCATGGCATAGGCCTTGCTCGCCCCGTTGACGACGATGGTTCGCTCTTGCATGCCGGGCCGCACCGTGGCCACGCTGGCAAAGCGATGATTGCCGTAAATCAGCCGCTCGTAGATTTCGTCGGAGACGACCGTCAGGTTGCGCTCTAGCACAATGTCGGCCAGCGCGCCCAGCTCTTCGGGCGAGTACATGGTGCCGGTCGGGTTCGACGGCGAGCAGATCAACAGGATGGTCGTTTTGGAGGTGATCGCTTTGCGCAACTCCTCGGGCGTCAGCTTGAAGTTGTTCGACTCCTGGGTCGGCACGATTACGGGCACGGCACCGGTCAGCTTGACCAGCTCGGCATAGCTGACCCAGTAAGGAGCCGGAATGATCACCTCGTCGCCCGGATTGCACAGGGCGGTGAAAATATTGTGCAGCGAGTGCTTGGCCCCGTTCGAGACCACGACTTGCTGGGCCGTGTAGGTGAGTCCGTGGACCGATTTATATTGTTTGGCAATGGCCGTGCGCAGCTCGGGGATGCCGCTGGCCACGGTGTAGTGGGTGTGGCCGGCTTTCATCGCCGCGACGGCCGCCTGGCAGATGTGCTCGGGCGTGGTGAAGTCGGGCTCGCCCACGCTGAAGTCATAGACGGTCTTGCCCGCCGCCTTTAATTCTTTGGCTTTGGCGGCCATGGCCAACGTCGCCGAAGGCTCGAGATTCTGAACGATACGTGAAATGGCAGGCGGCATCGGAACAACTCCCGGCAGAACAGGTTAGCTGCCCTGAAGACCGGTCTCCGCCGGCCGTTCCAAGGCTCATCGCTTCAAGGGCTTCGTGTACTAGCGTGCGACAATCATAGTAGCTTGCAGGTTCGCTTCCAAGTGGCTGCCAGGGGCCGAAATGCGGCCGAATGCCGGCTGGAATCGTCGCGCCGCGGGCGGGCCGATGATCGCACTTGCATGCCAGCTAGCAGCGCCCGATCGGGCCCCATCCGGCGCGCTCGAATCACCGCGCCGGCATTGGCGCGTGGCGCGCCTGGACGCGTTGAAAATCGTTCCGCGCCGCGGCGCGCCATCGTCATCGGAAGCGCCGCGCACGCTGGGCGCGGCGAAAAAACATTTGCTTTTCGGGCTGGTTTAACTGGGAACTCGCCTTGACTCGCATCGACCGAAATTGGTTCAATCCCCGCAGTCAAACGGTTGCACCGCGTCAATCCTGCGTGAAACACGAGTTTGACGAACGATCGAAAGAAAAAAAGTTGGCTCGCAAAACCAATCGACTGGAATCAAAAAAAGCTCAAACGAACGAGCGTCACTCGACCGAAACGAGTAACACGGATGTTAGCGGATGTTGAATCTCGCGAGGGATTCATGACGATGCGAGTTTGATTTTTGCACGAAGCGGCTTCCCCTGTCAGGTACCCAAGGGGAGGTTATCGCAAGCCTAGCGGGTACTCACAACCGAGGAGCCACGGACATGGCCACGAAGAAGTCGACCAAGAAGATTGCCACGAAGAAGACTGCCAAGCGTTCGCCGAAGAAGCCGGCCAAGGCCAAGGCTGTCGCCAAGCGTTCGCCGAAGAAAGCCGCCCACAAGGCCAAGAGCAAGAAGTAAGCTTCTGCTTTTGAATTTTTCCGACGAGAAAGGCCGGCTCACTCCAAGGAGTGAGCCGGCCTATTGTTTTGGTGCGGGTTAATCCTGTCGTAGCAGACAAAGTGGGGCTGCCTCGCCGCAGGAGGGGCCGCGGTTGACCAAACCCTTCTTGCCTGCTAGGGTTAGGGTAGCAAATTGAATGCCGCCAATCCGATCTCCCGGTGTGGGGGATCACTCCCACCTGTCAGATCAATTGGACCCCCGAGTGTTGGAAACTACCGAGAAAGAGAACGAAACGCCCGCCAGCCCCACCGTAGGATTCAAAGACCTCTTACTTTCCGAAGCCATGATGGCGGCTTTGGAGAATGCCGGGTATGTCGAGCCCACGCCCGTTCAAGCCGGATTAATCCCTCGCGCGCTCGAGGGCGTGGACGTGCTGGGCCAGGCCCGCACCGGAACCGGCAAGACGGCCGCTTTCGTGATTCCCATTCTGGAGCGTGTGCAACCGCCCAGGAAAGGCTACGGCCCCCAGGCCATCGTGCTGGTGCCGACCCGCGAGTTGGCGGTGCAGGTGCGCGAGGAAGTGGTCAAGCTGGCGCACGGCCGCAAGATTCACTCCGTGGCCCTCTATGGCGGCAAGCCGATCCGCGGCCAGATCGAAAAACTCTCGCGCGGGGCCGAAGTCGTCATTGGCACGCCCGGCCGGGTGTTGGATCACATTGCCCGCGGCACGCTCAACCTCGATAACCTGTCGTTCGTGGTTTTGGACGAGGCCGACCGGATGTTGGACATCGGTTTCCGGCCCGACATCGAAAAGATTTTGCGCCGCTGCCCGCGCGATCGGCAAACGTTGCTGCTCAGCGCCACGGTGCCACCGCCGGTCGAAAAGCTGGCCCGCAGTTACATGCGCAACCCGGAGTCGCTCAATTTTTCGACCTCGGACCTCTCGGTCGAAACGATCGAGCAGTTCTATTGCACCGTCGAGGGCGAGCGGAAGTTCGATCTGCTCGAACACCTGATCAAGCGCGAAACGCCGCAGCAGGCGATCGTCTTTTGCCGCACCAAGCGCGGCACCGACAAGATCGAGCGCCGGCTGACCAAGCGGTTCAAGGACGTGGCCTGCATCCACGGCGACCTGGCCCAAAACGTTCGCGATCGGGTGATGTCCGCCTTTCGCGAAGGCAAGGTTCGCATCCTGGTGGCCACCGACGTCGTGGGCCGCGGCATCGACGTCTCGTCGATCTCGCACATCTTCAATTACGACATTCCCCAGTTCTGCGACGACTACGTTCATCGTGTCGGCCGCACGGGGCGCATGGGCCGCGACGGCGTGGCCTATACGTTCGTCACGCCCGAGGAAGGCAACGAACTGACGCGCATCGAGATGCGCATCGACCGTCTGCTGAAGCGCGACGACGTACCCGGCTTCGCGGCCGTCTCGCGCACGCCGACGGGCCCCCCGCCGGCTCGCACCCCGATGATGGGCGCGACCGAAGCCTCCGACCCGGCCGCCGAGGTCGCTCCGGAAGCCCCGGCGCCGAAAAAGCCGATGTTCGGCCGCGATGGCCGCCCGCCGCGCCGCATTCGCCGGGCGCTTTGAAGAGACTGTAGGCTGAAGGCTGTAGGACGCGATGCTGACCACGGAGTCACGTCCGGTGCGATTCGGGAGCTTGCTGCTCGCGCTCGGTCTACTTCTGTCGGCCGCCAACGCAACGGTCGCCGCCGAAGAAGCGGCGTCTCCGGCCGCCGGAATCCGGAAGCTCCAGTCGAAGCACCTGACGCTCGAGACCGATTTGCCGGCCAGCAAGCAAGTCGACGCGCTGCCGGGCTATTTCGATCAGGCGTTTGCTCAGTGGTGCGCCTATTTCGGCGTCGACGCAGAGCAGCACGAGGACTGGCGGGCCCGCTGCTATCTGATGCGATCGTCCGAGCGATTCAAGGCGGCCGGCTTGCTGCCGGCTGACGTGCCTGAGTTCAAATCGGGCTATACGCGCGGCGATCAGATCTGGCTCGTGGACCAGAGCAGCGAATACTATCGCCGGCATCTGCTGCTGCACGAAGGAACGCACGCCTTCATGTATGGCCTGGTCGGCGCGGCTTGCTCGCCTTGGTACTTCGAGGGCGTCGCCGAACTGTTGGCCACGCATCGCTTGGACAGCGACAAGTTGACGCTGGGCTATTTTCCGCGCTCGCGCGAGGAAGTGCCCAAGCTGGGCCGCATCGAGATCGTGCAAGCCGGCTACGCGGCCCGACGGGCGATGAGCCTGGCCAAAATCCTTGCCTACGACCAGACGGCCCACTTTCAAAACGAGCCCTACGGCTGGTGCTGGGCGGCCGCGGCCTTTTTGGATGGCCATCCGCGCTATCGCGAGCGCTTTCGCCAGTTGAGTGGCTGGGCACGGGAGCCGGACTTTGCCCAGCGGGTGAACAAGCTCTTTGCCGCCGATGCCGACCGTCTCAACGAAGACTGGCAACTGTTCGTGGCCAACCTCGACTACGGTTATGACTTCGCCCGGATGGATGTCGACCTGGTGGCCGGCAAGCCCTTGGGCGACGGCAGCGCGCGGGTTTCGGTGGCCGCCGACCGGGGCTGGCAATCGAGCGGCGTGCAACTGCAAGCGGGCCGCAAGTATCACTTGCGGGCCAGCGGCCGCTATCAAATCGCCTTGGAACCCCGGGCCTGGATGTGCGAACCGGGCGGCGTGACGATTCGCTACTACCATGGTCAGCCGCTGGGAATCCTGCTGGCGGCCGTTCGCTCCGACGACGCCAAGGCCACCGGTTCCAACGGCCTGCTGAAGCCCATCGTGGTCGGGCTGGAAACCACGTTTGAATCGCCGCGCACCGGCACCCTCTATCTGCGCGTCAACGACTCGGCCGGCAGCCTGGCCGATAACGCCGGCACGTTGGATGTGGAGATCGTGGCCGAGTAGCTTGCAGAAATCACCATGCAACGAACCGCAAGAGTAATTGGTTACCGTTCGTGCTG
>PLYM01000252.1 GCA_003153375.1 Planctomycetaceae bacterium | reverse complement strand
GAGCCATGACCCAGCAACTTTGGCAAGCGGCAAAACTGGCGAGCGTGGGCGAGTTGGCAGCCAGCATTGCCCACGAGTTAAACAACCCATTGGCTACGGTAACCTTGCGAGTCGAATCGGTTCTGGCTCGCATACCAGCCGATGATCCGAGCCGTAGGGCCCTGGAGATCGTCGAACAGGAGGCAAAGCGAATGGGCGACCTGGTGGCCAACCTGCTGCAGTTCGCCCGTCGCGGAGACGGACAGACTTCCACGGTTGACATCCGACAAGAGCTGGCCAAAGCAGTGGAACTCGTTCATTATAACCTCCGCAAGCGGCTCATCAGCGTCATACAGACCTTTGCTCCGGACACTCCGATTATTTTCGCGGATCGCCAGAAGTTGAGGCAGGTATTCCTAAACCTCCTCACCAACGCCAGCGATGCTATGTCCAAGGGCGGCACGCTGACCTTGGGCACTGCATCGGCACTACTGGACAATGGCAAGCCTGGCGTGCTCATTGAGTTCATGGACACCGGCGCGGGTATTTCGGCCGAGAACCTGACCCAAATCATGGAACCCTTCTTCACTACGAAGGAAGAAGGAAAGGGAACAGGGTTGGGTCTAGCGATCTGCCGTCGGGTGGTTCAGGAACACAACGGCACCATCCAGATTGCCAGCGAAGTGGGCAAGGGGACCACCTTACGCATCGTGCTGCCCGTCAAAAACGACGGCAACGTTGATCGCGTCCGCGGTATATCCTCCGGGGAATGACCAAAGGGAAAGGAAGGAAATGGACCATGGCCGAAACGAAGCGCGGGCGGCTACTCATTGTGGACGATGAAGTCGAGTTGAAGAGTGCCCTCTGCGAAACGCTCGCGGACGAGGGCTATGAGACGGTGGGAGCAAGCAATGGAGCGGATGGGCTCAAGGCGTTGGAGAAACAGGATTTCGACCTGCTCCTCAGCGATCTGATGATGCCCGGGATGGATGGCATCCAGCTGCTCCGAAAGGCGCTGGAAATCGACCCGAACCTGGTCGGGATCATCATGACGGGGCAAGGGACGATTGCCAGCGCTATCGAAGCGATGAAGGTCGGCGCCTTCGACTACGTGCTCAAGCCCTTCAACCTTCAGGCCATGCTGCCCATTTTGGATCGTGGGCTAGAAGTGCGGCGACTGCGCATGGAAAACGTGCGCCTGCGACAGTACGTCGAACGGCTCAGCTTTGAGTCGCCGCGTTATCAGATGATCGGGTCCGGCCCGGCCATGGAGCGGGTGGTGCAACTGATTAGCAAGGTCGCCCCGACCGACGCGACGGTTTTAATCCGCGGTCGGAGCGGAACGGGCAAGGAATTGGTGGCGCGGGCCCTCCACAGCAACAGCAAGCGTCACGCCCGGGCCTTGGTCACCATCAATTGCGCTGCCTTGCAGGAGACCCTGCTCGAAAGTGAACTGTTCGGACATGAGAAGGGCTCCTTTACGGGAGCACAACAGGCCAAGCTGGGCCTCATCGAGGTGGCCGAAGGCGGCACTCTGTTCATCGACGAAGTTGCCGAGATGGCTCCTGCGCTACAGGCGAAGTTGTTGCGGGTCCTGGAAGACGGTCACTATCGCCGGGTCGGCAGCACCAAGGAATGCTATGCCAACGTGCGAGTGATCGCGGCCACGAACAAGCCGCTGGAAGAAGAACAGAAAGCCGGGCGATTTCGGGAAGACCTGTTTTTTCGGCTCAACGTCTTCAGCATCGACCTCCCGCCGCTCTGTGAGCGCCGCCAGGACATCCCGGCACTTGTTGAACACTTCCTAACGAACCGCCAGATCGGCAAAGTGCGCTGCAAGATCGACCCCGATGCTATGCGTGCGCTCTTGAACCATGACTGGCCCGGCAACATTCGCGAGCTGGCAAACGTGCTGGAACGCGCCCAGATCCTGGCGGAAGACAACCTCATCACCCTGGACGATCTACCCGACGGCATGCAGTTGTTACCCCCGGCCGAGGTTTCCGGCACGGACCCGCTCAATCTGAGCGAACTGGAACGTCGGACCGTTCGGGCGGCTCTTGACGAGGCGAAGGGCAATAAGGTGCGAGCGGCCAAATCCCTAGGAATTAGCCGCCGCTCCTTGTACCGGTTCATTGAGAAATACCGCCTGGAGGAGCATCAGGTAGAAGCCGGAGCTGACTCCATTGCACGTGAGTGATCACGTTAGCTACCCGTCATCCGAGAAAGCAATCTTCGGGACCGGAATCGGTGGCCTTGGCGCAGCGCACGAGTTTCCCCGCCTCGCCTCCCCCTCGTCCGCCTGGCGCCGTCAGCAAGCAGGGGCGAAGGTAGCTGAACCGCCGAGCGCCGACGACAGCTGCTGACGATCTGGCACATTGCGCCCACCGATGAAACGGCGTGCTGGCGCACGTCTAAAATGACGGGTCGTGGACACTGTGCCATTTTCGCACATGGCATGGTTCGGCCGTGCGATTTCGTTCGCAGGAACGCCTTTTACAGCGGCAACACTGACCATAGCCGCGATGTTTCAGCCATCATTTCCGTTCGGCACGAATGTTGCTTTTGGGGCGCACTCAAGCCGATTCGTAGCTGCCCTCACACTTTGCAAACGGGACAGCCGCCGACTTGGCGAGTACGGCGCGGCTCATCCTGAGTGCGGACAATCCTTTTTACTCTTCTTCCAAAATTGAGGTGACCCATGTTGTGGACCGTCCTGCTAATCGTGCTGTTGATGTGGGCCTTGGGGCTTGGCTTTGGTGTCGCGGGTAACCTAATCCACATTCTCTTGGTCGTCGCGCTCGTGGTCTTGATCGTCAACGTTCTTCAGGGGCGCAGGGCGGCTTAGCTCGGTTGGGTACACTTTTCCGTGTCGCTCACTAGCTGGTTATCCCCAACCAGTTTTTGTTCCCCGCTCCACCTGGGCTATCTCAAACTTCTCAACCAATGAGGAATACAAATGACTACCGCAAGTGACCGGCTTGGCAAACAGGCGATGAAAGTGAAAAAAGACCTTGAGCAAATCGGTGGGACTGCAAAGGACATTGCCGAGGACCAGCTTGAGCAAGTTGGCGAAATAGCCTCGCAATACTATGAGCAGGGACGAGACAA
>PLYM01000233.1 GCA_003153375.1 Planctomycetaceae bacterium | reverse complement strand
GGCTTCTGATCGATGTGAATCCGCAAGCGGTGTTTGTGTTCAGTGTCAGCACACATGATGCTTTTCTCCTTCTGGTTATCTGCTCTCAGTTACTCATCTCAATTCTTTGCTTGGACGCGAGCCGCCGCACGAACCGTGAGGTTCTGCGACTGGAAGCGATTATGGATAATCTGCGCCATTTCGTCGTAAATTGGTGCTTTCTTTTCTGGGTCAGAAATGGTGACGATCAGCGAGAACGGTTGCGGTTTCATCGCTTCCTCATCCTCGCTCGTGTGTCGCGTGAGAAGTTGCAGCTTTAGCCGCCACCGATCACCACGCTCGCCCTTCTCTCCGAGGTCTCCATAATATGTCCGAACGGGAGCCCACTTTCGGAGCTTTTCCACCTGGTAAGATTCATACAGCCGCCCCGCGTTCTTATGTTCGGGCGGCACCAGGCCGACGAATTTCGGCTTAGGCTTCACCAGCCCGGTCTCGCGCGACTTCTCTGTCCGATAGACACCGAAATGTGCATCGATGTGGGTCTCGCAGTATTCCGNNGAAAATCATCCCATTCGAGGAAATATCCCGGCCGTAGCACGTCGTCAAAAACGAGGGTGGAAGTATGCGGGGTACATTCCAGGCAATACGGCACGGGGGCGGGCAAACCAAACCCGAAGAAATCCTCGTCTCCGTCAGGAACTCGAAGAGCGGTCCTTGGATCACGCGCGTGGTGCGTCAGTAACGCCCTGGCTAGCACCGGAGACGGTGTTGGGGTGACCTGGTGATAAATCTGTGCAAGCGTTCGGGCAACGATCGGCGTCGCGAAACTCGTTCCGAGATTCTCGGCAGAACCGGTGCCGTTCACCGAGCGAATACCGGCAATGTGGGAAAGGTCCGTCGAGCATGATCCACCGTAGTGAACGAGATCAGGCTTGATCACATAGTTCGGCCCGGCACCATGTCGGGAGAACGCCGATGGTTGATTCTCTTTCGGTCCGTTCTTCTTGTAATCGACATGCGACACTGCACCCACGGTGATCCCCAGAACGCTATCCGCAGGCGCAGTGATTCTTCCCTCTTGCAGCTGGCTGTCTGTTCGCGGAAAACTCAAAAGTGGTGGAGTGTCATAGTTTCCCGCACTGATAACGAACGAGACCTGGTATTTTTCTTGCAAATTGTCTAGCTCTTCGGCCAGCTTGGAAAACTCATCAAGCGAGCAAACGACGTCGGTGCCGAGGGAGAGATTCCAGACCTTGTAGGAATTGGCATGCTGCTGAAGTGCAGCTTCTAGGGATACGAGAAACTCCGACTCCAGAAGGCCAAGTGTTTCGCCCTTCGCAGGATCATCGTTCGGAAGCACTTGAAGGTCGAACACGCCGCACGGGCTGCGGTCGAGTCCAGCGATAGTGGGGTTGAGCTGACTACCCCAGCAAATTAAACCTGCCACAAACGTGCCATGATCGGTATTGGTGTACTCCGGCGCGACTTGGGAATCCCGGCCCACCACCCAGCTCTCAAGACCCGGAATCTGGTCAGAGATTCCGCTATCGACGACAACCACGACTGGGAAATCGCCCTTCACATCATCAGCCGTTGGAAGACCAGGAAGCGGTTTGGCGGCGAACATCCGGGGCCGAATGGTCCGAATGAGCGGCATCGGCGAAATCGACCGCACGCCAATGACGCGAGATAGGGATTCGACATCCTCGACGGTACGGCAGTCGAGCTCATAAGTGAAGCTCGACGGCGAATATCCGCGGTTGGAACGGACCTCGATATGACGACTTCGGCAAACGCTTTCAAAATCCTCGACCAGCTTGCGTTGGTCATCTTCGGTGCCGAAATTAAATAGCCCCACCCTTGTAATGAAGCCATGTTTGCCGCGTGGACTCCGGCGCAGCACATCCTTAGCGTCAAGGCCGCTGCGGCGATACGCGGGCGTGACGGGCTCGATCGTTTCAACGCTGGAAAGTTCTTTGACTATTCGATCGGATTCATTGTTCTCGATCATGTCGACCAGACGATCCAAGCCATCCGACGTTGCTTTGACGAACAATTCGCCGAGCCGACCGGCCCCGACAATTGGGCAGGATTGCGATGAGAACAAATGCTCCGGTCGATGGCTCTTTGCCGTCGCCTTCGAGAGCACCTTTACCCGCACAGGTGCCGCTCCGGTAGCCCGAATCTGTGGGACGATGGCTTTGCGTATCGCCGAGACCTGAGTGGAAAGACGTGCGCGGTACTTGGCGTCCACAGACCGAAACGGTTTCGGCGGCCCACCACCGCCGACGACCTTGCGCTCCGTGCCCTGCTTGGGCATGATGACCTTGATTAGCAGGCGTTCCTGCCGCGTGGGTGCGGACGTCTTAGCCATCGCTCTTTTGCTCCTTCGCCAATCGATGCGCCGTCGCCTTTGAAACACCAAGAAGCTCGGCGATCGCGGCATGGCTATATAGCTTGGCATTTCGCGCACGAAGCAAGGTCGAAATCGCATGCTCGTCCTTGCCGCGCAGGCCCGACACGAACCGCCGACCCTCGCCTTCGCCGATGCTTATGTTCTGAAGAACCTGGAACGCATCCTTCAGCTCTGGGGCCTGTTTTTTTGTCATCCGCCGCCGATGAAGTCGCAAACATACTTCGTGAATATCTGATCCCGAAAAACCTTCTGAAAGATCGACGAGCAGCTCTATTTCCTTCGCGGTGAACTTTAACTCGCCAAATGATCCTTTCCAGATCGTCTCACGCAACTCCGTGGCGGGATAATCCAACGCCAACCGATAACTGAATCGCCGCCAAATCGCTGAGTCGAGCAACTCGTGGTGATTCGTCGCTGCGATGACGATGGATTGAGTCCCGAGCGTGTCCAGATTCTGAATGAAACTGTTCACCACACGCTTAAGCTCCCCTAACTCCTGGCTGTCGCCGCGGAGCTTCGCGATCGCATCAAACTCGTCGAGAAACAGAACGCACGGGGTTTTGGCCGCAAAGTCAAAAAGAGCGCGAATGTTTTTCGATGTGCTTCCGAGGAAAGATGAGATCAGGCCGTCGAGCCGCGCAACATACAATTCGAGGCTCAACTCGTGCGCAATATGCCGCGCGAGCCGGCTCTTGCCGGTTCCTGGCGGTCCGTATAACAGAAAACTCAACGACGCGGAGAGGCCCTCGACATCGGCTTGGGCGTAACTCTTTGCTATGCTCAAAAACTCGTTAACGGTATCCCATTGATCCTGCGCGAGCACGATCGGGGGCTCCGACACCGTTTTAAGGTTTACCCGTTCTATGAGCGGGAACCGGCTGTCGGCATCGACCGGCACCGTCTTCGCAAAGGCGACTCCAGCGGGGCGAAGCTGATTGTCGCTCTCCTCAAGCAGCTTCCGCAGTCGCTTGGCCGAGGCGGCGTCGCCCGCCTTTTCAAGCTTGTCCGCCAGGAACGCAGTATAGTTGCGGACTTTATCTATATCGAGACGAAGTGCCCCATTTACGATACGGAATAGCTCGCTCATGTACTCATATTGCGTTTTCATGATACGATTATGCCATTTTGTGAGACGATTGTCAACACCAAGCCGAGTCGTAATTCGGCTAAACGAACCATGTCTGCCGGAAACGATTATCGGAGTCTCCTTAAGTCATTGCCGTTCAATGCCTTATGATGCCCATGGCCTGACAGGCACGATCGAAAAACTACAATCCAAGTTGCGCGAATCGCGCCGCACGTTCCAGCCGCATGGCTAAACTGAAATTCTTTCCACGATGTTCCGCGTAACCTGTTTTTGCCGGCGATCGTAGAGCTTCGTGACCCGACTGTCGCTGTGTCCGAGTAGGTACTGCACGTCCTCCAGCGCAACTCCTTGCAGGAGTAAATCGGTCGCTGCACAGGAGCGGAACGAGTGAGGTGAAATGATTGTCGGCAGTCCCGCAACTTTTAGCCGCCTCTTGACCATACGGCAAATATCGACGCCGTTCATGGCTTGCTCGGAAAGCGATGCGCGCCGCCCTCCGGTTGTGCGGAACAATGGGCTATCTTTGTCTCCCGATTCAAGGCCCCCGGCCAGCAGGTATTCTTGCAGGTAGCGTTGCAGATCGGCCCGAACTGGAATCGAGCGCGCTTTGCCGCCTTTTTCGGCAAACCGCAGCGAGAACTGAAGGCCGTCAAACTCAAACTCCTTGAGCCGCAGCTTCGCCACGGCTCCGGCGCGTGCGGCCGTATAGATCAATGTGCCGACGATTGCCCGATCACGGAGATCAACGACGCACCTTGGTTCGATTGAGGCCAGGAGCTTGCGAACCTGGTCAACGGAAATCTCAGGCGTGCGGCCTTCGACGGCCGAGTAGCGTTCTGTCCGAACAGAGAGCGCCGGATTCAGCACAATGACATGCCGTTGGACCAGCACATCGAAGAATGACCGAATCGCTGACAGATAGAGTTTCTTGCTCGGCGGGCTTCCGGCCAACTGGTCAAAATACTGACCGACGAGCCCGGGCGTGATCCGCACCAGCTCGACCTGTCGGCCTTCAACCCAACTCAAGAAGCTCCGCACGGCAAACAGATATGCCCTTCGCGTGTAAGGATTTCGCAGCCGGCCGAGGAAGAATTCCTCGAATGCAAAACCCGCTGCCGGGCCGGCGGCGGCGATCAATTTTGGCCGGTCCAATTGCGAGCCGCCCTGATCTTCGATGACTAAGAGATCAGTGGACATGCGGTACTTCGCGCGATGCGTGAAACAACGACGCAACGATCACCGTGTCCGCCGTGACCTTATATATGACGATGTAGGGGAGCCCAGGAATCACCAGCTCGCGGCAGCCGGTCAGACGCCACGCACGCCCCGACTCCGGAAATCGCTTCAGACGTTGAACGGCCTTGATGATCCGATCGCGCACTACCCGTGCGGCTGCGGGATTTGCTTCCCGAATGAACCGGTATTCCCGGTACAGCTCGTCGCGGAACCGCTGCGAGAGTACGAGCTTCACGCGTCCCAACTCGCCACTTCGCGCAGAAATTCTTCTTCGGTCAGGACTTTTCCTTCCTCGACCTCAGTTAGCGCTCGCTTGACTTCTTCAAGTTGCCATTGTCGCCGCGTCAGGTATTCCTCGACCGCCTCATTGACGATGTACGACCGGTCGCGATCGTAGAACTTGCCTAGCTCATCAATCGCTTTGATGCGCTCCTTCTTCATCCGGAACGTCACGTTGCCTTTCTCCATAAGATGCCTCCTTGCAATGGACGCCTTGACACTAGCACGCCTCGCACGACAGCGCAACCGAATACGTCGCAGTGCAGCCTGCCGTTTGTGCTAAATAACCCCCTTTATTTAGCACAAGCCCCACCCCAGTCGGTGGAACTATTTTAACTCACCATTAACTCATTCAGTGTTACACTAGCACTTCACACGCCCACACCGGACGCAGAACAATACGATGGCAATGACATGCAATCGGCGAGGACAACACACGAAAGGATTTACACTGCTCGAAATGAGCATCGTTTTAATCCTTATTGGCATTGTTGTCGGCGGCTCCATCACCATCTCTACGGCATCTCTTCATAATCGCCAGATCGAAGACACGCATGACAAATTGCAGGCTATTCAAACAGCACTCTATAATTATCGTGTGGCCTTCAATCGCCTGCCTTGTCCGGCTGATCTAACGCTTGTCCTCGCCGACCCCACGACAGGTCTGCCCGACCAGTATTTTGGCGTGGAGGGGGCGAATCCAGGTTGGGCCGCCAGCTCTCCCGGCAATTGTTACGGCGGCACGCCGCATGCGAGCCGTTGGGATAATATATCTGCCACAGAAAGCGCTGCTACGGGCATGGTGCCAACACAAACGCTTCGGCTTCCGGATGATTATGCTTTTGACGGATGGGGACGTCGCTTTAGATACGTCATTGACACCGCGTTCACCGCACCGGGTGCATTTACGACCATTCCCTTTTTGGATTCCGCGGGCGTAAGGATGTATGTCATGAATACGATATCAGTGCCTCGTACGAACCTAACATCTACGGCGGCCTATACGATCACCAGTTTTGGACCGGATGGGCACGGCGCTTTTCCACGTAACGGTGGCAATACAACGATAAGCGCCGGCACCGACACTAATCCTGTCGTCAATGCGGATACATTGAAAAACTGCAATTGCAGTGCCACTACCGGGGCGCAGAATACGTTTGATTCCGTGTTTATCCAGAGAGCTCCGACCACTGACCCGAATAATAGATTGGATAATTTTGACGATGTGGTCGTCTATGCGACCCGCGCCACCCTGGCGCTTCCTTCAGAGCAGTGAAAGTCTGACTGCAAGCGGATGAAGAGGCACTCAGTCGCACCGCGGCGAGGACATTTGTAGTGCAGAGGCTGGCATTAAAAGGTGAGCTTTGCCCCGACGAGTCCCACGATTTCCGTCACTCCGGCGATATTATCGGCATCGCGGCGGTCTTCAAGAGAGACGTTCCACTGGAAGTTACCCCGCACCGGCGCCTGATAAGCCACGGCGAAATCCATCTCGTTGCCGCTGGGACGCAGGCTGACGTTTTGACTGGTCGTCGTGGCATAGCCGTTCGCATCCACAGAAGTAGTTGCCAGCGAAGCCGTGCCGGAAATGACCTTGAGCGGCGATTTAACCGATAGCTGGAGATGGTCGCCATCGCCCAAGGTATCGCGCTGCACCAGCGACGCGCCGAAACTGCGCGCATAGATCGGCGACACATCGGAGATCAGGCTGTTGTTATTATTGCTGCCGGCGCTGCGCACCATGGTGGCTTCGAAGAGCAAGTCGCTTTTTTCGCTTAGGTTGACCGCCGACGATACGCCCATCGAGAAACTGCGATTCTGTTCGCCCAGACTCAGCGGACCATTTTGATCGTAGGTCATACCCAGCAAGCCTGCCTGTTCGCTCAGCATTCCCGTGGTGACACCGGCCGTCCAGTAGGATGTCACATGCGTCGAAATCCCGGCGCTGAAAGCGTTGGCGTTGGGAGTAGCCCAACCGTTATTGGCGATGGGGTCGGGGGCGCGCGTCTCCGTCCATGAAAACGCCATGCGGGTATTTTTATCCATGGGTGTGCCGAAAGCGACGAACTCGCCGCCTTCCGCTAAACTAACCAATGCACTGGATACGCCGAGCGAAGAAGCTTGGCTGGCGATAGGGCTGTCATTGCCCCACAGCGCATCGGCGAAAGAAGCCGAGGCCGGGAAGCCGTAACCCGCCGCCATCGTCGAACCGGACCTATCGGTAAAGGATAAAAACCAGTTGGGGTTGCTGATATCGCCGGTCGGGTGGTCGATGCCGTTGCCGGTATTTTCCATTGTCCCGAATGCCAGGCTGCTGCCATCGGCCAAATGCATGCTGCTCACCGCCGGTTTAGGCGCGGTCATCGCCGCGAGTGCCGACGATGCGGCAGAAGGCGGTGTAATCAGACCCGACAAATCAACCTTGAAATCGCGTTGGAAATAATCGAATACAGTGTAATTACTTAAGCTGGCCGAAATGCTGGGGAGCGATCCGAACGCGCCGTTCGCCAGCATCATGCGCATCTTCGGCATAACGATCGGCACGTTCACCCCGGAAAGGGTCGTTGCCATCAGCAGCCCGATCGGCTGGAAAGCCTGATCGATACGTAATAGCCCGTTACCGTAGAGCGATGGGTCGCCTATGTTCTGTGCGCTATCGAACAGCACTTGTGCCGTCGTGCCGTTGCGGAACAGCACCGGCCAGCGCGCATCGAGCAGCGCTACGGCAGCCGTCACCTGCGGCGCGGCGTAAGACGTGTAAAGCATCGGCGCCATCAGCCATAATGACTGTAAAGATGCTGATGGGCCGGTGAAGGTGTTAAGAGTGATTAGTGGTTTCGTGATTGAACAACCACAATTTATATCGGCCAGAGTGTATGTACCATCCGGATTGACGTACACCCATGTCTGCGTACCCGTGGTGCCGATCCAATCAACGCCGGGGTAACTGCTTATGCTCTGCTTTGTATTGATGTTGGTGGAGGCGCCAACGATGATGATGTGGCTGAGAGCCTGCGGACTGAACCCAAATATGCCTCCTTGGGTGACATATATACCCGCTGGCGATGTTATTACACCTACAGGAATGTCAAAGTAAGGCCACCCGTTGTTGCCGGCAGCGATCACGACGGTGGCTCCTTTGCTGGCGGCATAATTAATTCCAGCAACGGCATTAAGGGCGCCGGCCTGACTAACATTGATCACTTTTGCTCCGGCATTAGCTGCCGCCATTATGCCAGCATTCTGATCCCCGTTTGAGGAGATGTTTGCATCTACGATCTGGGTCCAAGGCGCAATTCCTCCGGGCGCTCCGGCCGCAATCTCGGCAACCTCAGTGCCGTGGCTTGAACCAGTACAAGTCGCTGCACCAATACAGATCGTTGAAACACGGCCAGCAAGTATCGGATCGTTGGCATCGACACCGCCATCGACGATGCCAATGGTAACGCCCGCTCCAAATAACGCGCTTTCGGGGATATAAGCCGTCGCAGGCGTTAACCCGATGTAGGCGGGGTTCATATCATCATTTGGGACTACAAATGGAGCGTAGGGAGCGCCCATAGCAGGTGATGGTTGCATCTGCCCCATCGCATGGGCTTCACTTGTAAAACCGGGAATTTGAGCCGGCGAAACCAGGATAAATGTACCGCACGCCATCAAGAAAGTAGACCACCGTTGCATAATGCCTCCTGCACGTCTAGTAGTAGAACGTCGTTTCTGATTTCCTTAACTTATTTTAACACATCTGTATGACAGTTTTATGACACTGGTAATAATTGAGGTCTGATGGCCGGCAAATGCCGTACTCGACTCTTCCGTCATTCAAGCAGGTGTTAAGGATTGGTTATCCCAGCGGCGGGTCAACATGTTCAGGACACAGTGGCACCTCGCCCTGCGGGCGACTGCGTGCTCCCGGGCTGCGCTCCGCTTCGGTCCTAACGGACGCTGACGCCCGCTTCCGCCCGACTGGTGCGTCGGCCTTCGGCCTCTGAGTGACACCTTTCGGTGACTGAAGACATGCTCCTCGCATGAACCGGGTTTAAGGGGCACATTCCCCGGCCCGTCAAGGATCGGTGCCACGCGACCTGCCGACCACCCTTACCTACATCCGCAATCGCGATCGGCTCGACAAGTCGCCGGCCTAGGTGCTCCGATACCGAGCCGGCGTCAGGCCAAGACCATCAATTTATTTGTTGCGGCCGGCCAGGTGAATCCTCTTCCGCAAGGTAACGAAGCCCAGGCCGACAAGATTGCGACGCGAGAACGAACGCAGATGGTTCGGAGGCAAGGACGGCGATCGCGCTGAAATTAGCTGAGTACTGCTATTACAAATCGACATCAGTTAAAAGCCTGCCAGAGCTCGCGTAGGTGCACGTATTGGCGAAGTTGGTGACAATTGCAAGTAAAGCCCTTGACTCTACCTTTGGCGGACGGTACATTCGGCCGCGTGGTGTCTGGACGATGGTTCCCCCCACCTCTGTCCGCAATAGAATCCCGGGAAAGTCGCTACTGAGCATTTTTTTAAGATCGGGTGTCACATGTGACACGCCGTTTCTTTGTCCGCTCAGTGTTTCTTTTGCTTTCCCCTGCGACTTGCTCGTTCAGGTCGACTCTTCGGAGGACACGGTATGACACGATTCCCGCATCCGTCGCAAGTTTATCACATCAATAACTCTTGTTTTGACTATCGCGTGCGGTCATGTCGCCGTTGCCGAACTCCGACACTAAGGCTGGGCTTACTCGTTCTAACAAAGACCATTGCTGTATTCATATTTACCGCTCAAGTATCACCAATCGCATGGGCCGAAATATTTGTATCCGATGATTTCCAAAATACCATTGGCGATTATAGCGTGTCGGGAGCAGGCATTACCCCTTCACTCATTCCAGGGTTAACTACCCCGTACGGACTGGCAGTATCCGGAGGAAATCTCTTCGTCGCAAGCGGTTCGCTTGGTAACGGAAGAATTGGCGAATACGACGCCACTTCCGGCGCGGCAATAAATGCGAACCTGATCTCTGGTCTTAGCCAATCCTCGACTGCCATCGCAGTTTCCGGAGGCGATATCTTTGTCTTGGATCAAGCGAGCACGGGCGCCGGCGTCATCAAGGAATTTGACGCCGTCACTGGGGCTAGTGTGAATGATTCACTTGTATCAGGCTTAACCAGTCGTCCATTAACAATTGCTGTGTCTGGAGGGAATCTGTATGTGATGAATGAAGGCACATTTAACGCCAATGGATACGTTGCCGGCAGCGGGACAATCGGTGAGTACAATGCGACTACTGGGGCAACAGTGAACGCAGCGCTATTATCGGGATTAGCCCTTCCCGGAGGTTTTGCCGTGTCCGGCGGAACTCTATTCGTCACTAGTACTCTGAATAACACGATTGGCGAATACAATGCCGCCACAGGAGCAACGGTGAACTCTGCGTTTGTATCAGGCTTGGTCGGCCCGGGTGCCGTTACAGCGGCCGGCGGCAATCTATTTGTCTCAGAAGGTTTCCAAGGCAACGCTAGGGTCGGGGAGTACAATGCCGTCTCCGGTGCGGCGATAAATAAAGCCTTGGTCTCGGGACTTTACAACCCGGTGGCCCTCGCGATCAAGCTGCCGGAATCCTTGCCGCCCTTGTTGGCGGGAACAGCGGCTCGCGGAACTGAGAAAGATGACGTCCCAATCAACGGCAATCCTAATGGGATCGCGGCGCAGAGTGGCGGCAATGGCGTCTTTCAATCCCAGATTTCGGGCGGGAGTGGCACGGGGCGTGGCGTCATCACAGGCGCAGGGCCGCAGGTTGGCGCGTTAGCGAGCGGATTCGCGGAAGCGCAAGGCATCAACAGTCATTCGGCCGAAGGCACCGGCCGTGGCATCGCATGGCAATCTTACGTGAACGCAACAGATCAGACGAAAATTTTCAGCATTAATGCCGTCCTCGAAGGTACGGTGAGCAATTCATTCGGGATATTGGAGGGCCGAGTCGATGCACGAATTTCGGCACTGGACCCGGAGAAACTCAGTTCCGCGATCGCTGCGGGCGGCGGTGATGCAACTAACTACTTCATCGGACTCCATCCCGACTACGGAACTTATAGTTCGCTGGCCGGCATCGCACTCAGCGATCATGTGCTGAATGAGCCTTTCTCCGTTTCCGCGTCACAGCTTTATTCACCGAGCTATGATTTGAAAACTGGTGTGATCACATTGTTGCCTGGCGAATCGTTCGTCATGTTATTCGACGTGTACGTTGACGTCACCGGCCAAGCTGGGATCGGGGGTGGGGTCGGAACGGCTGATTTTTTGCATACCCTTTCCGCCGCTAACAATCTCTTCACCGATGCGGACGGCAATCCGGTAAGTGGGATTGTACTTGCTAATGTGCCCGAACCAAGCACATTTGTATTGGGCGGCCTAGCTACGGTTGCGCTACTCACTTTTTATTGTCGCCGGGTCGGCCATATTCGCGCCGGTTGAGACGCCGCTTTTCGGAAAGGGAACTGGCCTCGGCGATCGGTCTAGCCGTTGTGCGCCTCGACCAACTGGGATGAGGTCGTTCGGGCAGCAAATCAGCCGGTGGCGCTGTATCCCGATGGTTTATTTAGTTCAATCCACGCATTCCACAAACTGCGCGCCGCTCAACACGTGGAAGACCACCAGCCGCGGGAGACCTGTATCCGCCATCCGAGTACGTAGCGACTTCGCCGTCTGGCCGACGTACATCAACTCACCATCCACAACGAACGCATACAGCACATTCCTCGATGCCGCGAAATCCATCAGGTCGCACACGATCCGAGCCTCAGCCTGCTTCCATTGGCCAGTGACTTTGAACCCCCATATTCTTTAGCCGATCGAGCTTGTTTTCCATCGACTGATAATGTCTCCTAGCGACCGCCTTCGACGGTCCCGCCCGCAAATAACTGCCCTTCCGAACAGAGTGCGACGGTCTGACTTCAACAGTGAGGCGTGCGCGGAGCCGAAACGCAGCGTTCGGTTGATTTGGGCCTGGTTTCCGGCGATCCGTGAACGCCTTTCGGCAGCTTCATCAACCAATCCACGAACTGCCTCACCAGTACCGGGTTTCTGATCCTCTTGTGCCCAGGCCCTTTTTTCACGATGTCGGCGAATTCGTCCGGTATTTGGATCGCGGCGTCTCCCAAATACCAGAATTGCTTGCAGACCAGCACATTCTCACCACCAAGGTCACGGGCCATATTCTCCAGGGGGTGATGGATGTTGCGGCGCTGCTTCCATTCTCCACCGGCCATGAAATAAATGTTGTCGCCGTGCCTTCGCCACCATTCCCCGCCAGCCACCGGCCGTTTGATTTCATACGCCGACGAGGCGCCATACTCTTCGATGGAGATGACGTCATCGATCTTTGCCGCATACACCAGTTTCTGGTTTCCGACGGTTGAAGCTGAGCCAGTTCCGACGATCAAGTCACCTTTGGCGGCACTCAACCTGATTCGCGGCTTGCAAGTCGCCAACGTGAGAAACCCGCCGAACGGATTTGGAGCGAATCCGAAATCATGCGTGATGACGTAGGAGAAGATTTCCACGGCATTGCCCTTAGATTTCTGCGACCGGTGACCGACAACGCGACCGTTTTCGTGCAGCCGACCAATTGCCCATCGCCAGCGTATTAGAGCCTGTTTTTACCCACGGCTCAACTATTCTCTCGTCCAGTCCTTTGGACGCTGGCACCAGAAAATCGCCTTGCCCGTGACGCCCGCTTTTGAATAACTTGCGGGTTATGAGCAAGCGCGATCGACAACGTCAGCAGAAACTCGAACAGGCAAATCGCCGGAAACAGCTCAAAAAGCAGCGCAAGAAACCGAAAAAACGCCGTGCTGCTCAACTACGCAAACCAACGGTGTGGTTCGGCGAATACTACCACCCGGCGTTTTATGACTTTGGCGCCACCCTCAGCCAGCAAGGCTACGATCGCGGCCCTTCGCCCAAGCGCCGCTCCTTCTGGCAGCTAATTCCTCCCGGCACCTACGATCCAGGCAAGGCGCGGGGCTTCCTTGAGGCGTATCTGCAAAGCGTGGAAATGGCACTCCGAGGCGTCATCCACCCCCAGTCATTAGCCTATTGGTTGCACGTCAACCGGCGATTTGCGCCGCATGCAATCGGGTCCGAGAAATGCGCGACCACAATCCAAATCACCCGCGCCGTCCTCGACGCGGCGATTCAAAAATACGCAAAGGTTGAGCTCTGCAATCGAGTTGCCATCTCGAATCAGGTTGCGCCAGAAGCAATTCTTCAAGGCTTCCTGGCGGCGAAGGGGCACCAGGCGATATTGGACCTGCTAGTCAGCCACCCACAACTCGTACTCACCGATTTCGGGCTAAACGAGTACCGAGAGTTCTTGCAAACCGAAAAACTCGCCTACGAAGCCTGGAGGACGATGGCTCAATTGCGCACCGTCGGCAAGGGCGCGCCGCTGGTAGTCATGGATGGCGAGAAATGGGTAGAGGACGATCGGGGCGACGACTTGGATTACTTGGTCACTCATTTCGATCACCGCGGACTGGCTTTTTCAGCGTCTGCCACTGGCACGGTGTTCAACCAGGAATTCAAAAAGGGAGAACGTGGCCTCATAGTTCTCCCGCAATGGAACGCCGATCGAGTCAGCTATGAGAAACTCCGGCCGATTTTTGAGCATTTCATTAAGGCGGAGCTTGCAACGCAAAAAAACGATTCGCCGAACTTCATCTGGACGCCGATGAACATCGCGGCGTTCTACACCGCACACTCTCCCTTTAGTGAGCCGTTCCACCAACGCAACGGTGTTTCGTTGGAATCAATCATCGCTGTCATCGCAGCGATGATCGATCACCTCTTTGTGACCTGGAGCCGCCAACCCGAATATTTCTTCCGCATGTGGCAGCGGGCCTACGAAGCACCGGGCAAGCCTGCCGATATCAAGAGATGGATCAACGAAACTCTCCCGACCGCAATCGAGCTCAATGGGCTGCCGTTCGACGCGGCCAGCGTCGACGTCGATGCCGCGTTCGACTATTTGTCTCTCACAGACGCCAAGCGTGCTGAGATCGACATTGGCTACGGCGGTCCCCACGCCGTGTTCATCCCCAACGGTCCGGACCAGGTATTCATTGACTACGGCTACTTGCTGCAAAGGCTGAACTATCTCTTTTACGGCGTGACCCTCCCAGACCAGAATTTCAAAGGGGCGGCGTTGGAATTATTCACGCACCGTGGCGCTTCCGCACTGCCAACCGGCGAGCTGCACGCCACGGACAACACGTCGCGCCAAGTTGACGCTGCGTTTGCTTTGGACGATGTCCTTGTCATCTGCGAATGTCGCGCGTCGGCACGGGCCATTGCAGTGGAAAAGGGCGATCCTACAGCCCTCGCCTTTCGCAAGCAAGTCGTCGAAAAGGCATTAACCGATGTAGACGAAAAAGCCCAGTGGCTCCGCGAGCATCCTCTTGGAACAAATTATGACGTTCGTGCCTATCGCCACATTCTTCCGATCGGGGTGACCCCTTTCAAAGAGTTCATTCACAGCCGTGACGCTCGATTTTGGGTCACCGACGACCTGCCGCGAGTTCTGTCGCCGGGCGAGCTCAAAGAAGCCCTCGATGATGGATCACTCCTGGCGGCCAGCGACAACTCGCCGAACGCTGTTCGCCTCGATTAACCTTCTCCGTTGCGCTATTCACTCAAGACAGCGCCCGGTCCTCGCGGCGTTTCATTCAGGACTCGATGACTCGTCCGCCACTGGTTGCAATGTTTCGTTTGCCGCTTCCTTCTGTCCGCCGTTCCACGGCGGACTCAGTTCGCGAACAACGCTGTCTTCGAGACCGGCCGCCAAATTCACATGGAAGCCGCCGTAATGCAGCAGGCCATTGTCGGGCAGCACGAATATCTCAACCTGTTGCCCCCTGGCCAGCCTTTCATCGATCGTCTTCTTGTTTCGAATGTTCGTCGATTGCGTGGGCCCGGGGTTTTTGTAGCCCGCCATGCGGGTGCGTAGCGGCTGCACAGTCTTGCCGACATACATTACCTGGCCGTCGGTCACAAACGCGTAAAGCACGTTGCGCGCGGTCGCACAATCGAATAATTCAAAAGCGATACCTAACTCTCCGCGAGACCATCGGCCAGCGAGCTTGAATCCGATGGCCTTGAGTCTCTCAACATTGCCTTCCATCAATCGCTCCATTGGCCCGGTATGTGGACATTTGACTACTAGTGCTTAGAATCCTCAAGCGGAGGCTTGGCGATGAACAGCAACAGCCTAGAACTGTGGCAAATCGAAAAGCTATTCCGTCGAGCGCAGGCCGAACTCCGTTGGCTCGATTGTTTTGAAGGCCGGATGCATCAGAAGCATTTCCCGGCGAAAGATCCAGTCTATGAAGCCGTCAAGAAAGCGAGAGCAGCGGTGAATGAGCTATCGATCCAGTTCCACCATTTGATGAAGAACCTGCCGAGCTAGGCGAGCGTCAGGTCTAGGAGCGTCGATCGGCTCCACCAACTGCGGTCCTTGATTACGTACATTGCCCACGGTTTTGCCAACCGGCCAGGTTCGCAATTCGTACGCCTGCAGGGGAGCGTAGCGTAGTGTGCGCAGTCACTTGACATAATCAACCTTCACTCCGATAGTCGCCCCGCGATGGGAATCTTTAGACGTCGCGAGCTCCGGTCTTATCTTCCCGAGTCCTTCTAGCAGTCGAAGATTTCCAAGGGGTATTCGGGTTGTCGATAGAACGGTATCCGCCTTCGACTGGACGACAAGCTTCAGTATCAACGCGATTACTAAATTTGCGATTAGGTCGAGTGGGAAGGGCGGACGTGGCGAGCTTTGGAACGCCATGTCGTTGCAGAGCGTTGGCCCAAGCCGCGACACAAACGTCAACTCCATGCGATCTGTGCACAGCGTCAACTGCATCACTACCTCTAGCGGTTCGATAGTTCCAGCATACATGACGCCAGCCGGTTCATACGACAGACACGCGAGATTGATTCCTGCCGCAACTTGTCCCTCCACCTTTGTGGGCGCATATATGGTAAATTCGAGTGGGCGCTCGCTTGTCAATTCGATTTTGATATCTTTTTTTGGACTTAGGGTGCCGCTGTACCGAACGTAGAAAATCAACACCCTGGGTTTTTCGCCGAACTGTGCCGCCGGCTTAATCGCACCATCGAAATTTAAAGTGAGAAGTGGAAGAGGGAGACGTAAAAACAAGTCTCCCGTCCCCGATGGGCCAGTCTCTTTGGCTCGCGCACCCACCTCGGGGTACTGCCTACTCGCCGAATTATCTGCGACGTGCGCTCGAATCGACGCTTTCGGGTTGTCGATATCTGCCGGTTTCCCATCTACGGTTGCAGTCACTGAGACCTGAGTCGTTCCCCTCGCTCGTGCCGTTGCGCATTGCGTAAAGTCAAGTTTTCCGGGAGCCGCCAGCAACAGCAAATCGTTATTGAGGGCCAAATCGAACTGTTTCTCGAATATGATACCTGAGAAGACACTGAACAGATTCGGGGTCTCAATTGAACGAAGCACGCTGCTTGATATGGTTGGCGCCGAGGCGATGACCGCTCCATCCAAATGCGACCGAAGGTCTTTCCATGCATCGTCGGTGAATCCATGAGTAGATTCAAAGTGGCTCTTTAGCGACGCATCGCGCTCCCAAATCCGATCAATTCCCTTATGTTCATATTTCTGATCCTGCACCACAACGACGACGGCACCATCCTCAACCGCGAGACGGCCAAGAAGAATCGTCCATTCGAGCCTGCACGAATAGACATGTTTCCCGTCTAAAGCGACCTCCAAATTGACCGCAAAGCCATCGAGCGACAGCCCGGCATGGGCACCTCCTCCGCCAGTTGAGCTGACGTTTCTCAACGACGTCTTAACTTTTGCCACATCGACTCCTGGCGAGAACACAACGCTGAGCGACTTGAACGCGTAAGTCGATATCAACTTCTTCGCATATGCGTCGACGTGCCTGAGTTGCTGGTTCAGTAATGCGTTGAATATGTCAAGCGAGATGCCAATACCAACCTTGTCGTCCTTGCAGAAGGACGCCAGTGCCTCGGCTGCCACTCTTGCAGTAATCATCGTTTTCATCCTCAAAAAGCATTGCCATTTTTTGTCCGTATCTCAAAGTCCGCAAAACGCGCCTCCCTAACGCAGCACCGACCATCAAGCAACCGCGACTCGCTCCATCAACTCCGGTCCCTGATTGCGGACGTTGCCCACGACCTTGCCCACCGGCCAGGCCTGCATTTCATCCGCTGGAAATTGCCGCAGCATTGGCTTCAGCTCATCGACGTCGTTCACGGTCGGATCGAGCCAGTGGTCGACGATCGGCCGCGGCAGGATGACCGGCATTCGATCGTGCAGTTCGCTCATCATCTCGTTGGCCTCCGTCGTGCAGATCGTGCAGCTTTCGACCGGGCCGTCCGGCGACTTCCAGAATTCCCACAGTCCCGCGAATGCCATTTGCTCGCCCGACTTCAAGCTGATGAAGTGTGGCTGCTTGACGCCGCGCCGCCACTCATAGAAGCCATTGGCCATCACGAGACAACGACGTTTCTTGAACGCCGAGCGGAAGGCAGGCTGCGTGTCGACGGTCTCGACACGCGCATTGATGCACGAGTTGCCGATTTTCGCATCCTTGGCCCAGCTTGGAATGAGGCCCCACCTGGCCTTGAAGAGTTCCCGCTCGTCGCGATCACGCACACACACGACGTTCTGCGTCGGGGCGATGTTGTAGGCAGGCTGCCATTCACCCTCTAATTGGCGAACGACGGCGAAAACCTCAGCCCACTCGCGAGGCTTCGTTCGAAGCGTAAAACGGCCACACATGATTCACTCTTCTGGCTTAACCAAGTCGCCGGCGTAAGTCCTTCGCTACTGACTCGACTCTGCGCCGTCACCCGGCCCGTCGAACTCAATCTTGGATCCCGTCGCATTGGTTCCCTTCAACTGTCGGATTGTCTCCGTCCTCCTTGTCAACGTTATTGTGATTTCTTCCTTTTGCGTGGTCGTATCCTCTCGCACAATATCAGTCCGCTGGCTTGCAGATGCCCCGAGCAGCCGCTTCACAATCTCCATCAAACCGCTCATCAAGTTTTTTGGATTCAGACTCATCATCCGCTCTCTCCAATCATCACAGGCTTACGATCGAGAGAGAATTATTGCGGCGCAATAAAAAACCCCCTCCACTTGAGCGCGCGAGGGGGCAGATGTCGATCTGTCGCTGTTTTTTCAAGCCGCTCGATGATTTGAATGAGGGCGAAATAACAGCTCACAAAAGTGTATCAGGTGCTCTTTGGCGACGCAACTTCTTCTGGGCTAATCTGAAATCGTAAGATGCATAATGGCAAGCACTTATGGATATTTACGCGTCCGAACAAGTCGCGTCGCTAATTGCATAGAATTGCTTATAGGCAACATGATGCAAATGCAAATGCTGTCGTCCTGTCTTTTATTTCGCCACTCTACAAGACAAAACTGCTCTCGCCGAGAACCTGAAATAAGAGCAACGTCGCGTCTCGTATTGTCGGGCACCTCGCCTTCGGCGACCGCGTTCTTCCGGGCTGCGCTTCGCTGCGGTCCTGATCGGACGCATTGCCCCTTCCGCCCACATGGTGCGTCGGCCTTTGGCCTCTGACTGACACCTATCGGTGACTGAAGACGTGCTTCTCGCATGGAATGGTGTTAGGGGCACATCCCCCGGCCCGTCAAGGATCGGTGCCACGCGACCTGCGGTGGCCTCCTCCCGATCTTCCTTCGCTTCGCTTCGTGCAGACCGGTGCCCTCCGTCTCCGGTCGTCCTTGACTGCCCTCCCCCTGGATTGTCGGACTTCGTCCCCCTTCCGCCGGAAAACGCGAGCGCGTTTCGCGTAAGGGGACATTAACCAAGTTTCAGCAAGGGAGAGAAAGACCATGACGACCACAACCGACCAAACGACCCGCACCGACATTTACACCCGCGTTACTTCTCGCATCGTCGAGGAGCTTGAGCGAGGCACACGGCCTTGGCTCAAGCCTTGGAACGCCGAGCACGCCGCCGGACGCATCACGCGACCTTTGCGGCACAACGGCCAGAAATATTCCGGCATCAACATCATCACACTTTGGATGTCCGCTGAAATGTCCGGTTTTGTGTCCCCGTTCTGGCTGACCTTCAACCAGGCAAGGGAGCTTGGGGCCTTCGTCAAGAAGGGGGAGCACGGCTCGCCGGTGGTCTATGCCAGCAAATTCACCAAGAAGGACAAGACCGAGGCAGGCGACGAGATCGATCAGGAGATTCCGTTTCTCAAGCAATACACGGTTTTCAATGCCGACCAGGTGGAGGGATTGCCAGGCTATTTCTATGAGCTGGCCAAGGCCGTGCAGACTCAACCATTGCAACGCATCGAGCAGGCCGAGCGGTTCTTTGCCAACACCAAGGCAGACATTCGCTACGGCGGAAACCGAGCCTATTACGCGTTCGAGGCTGACTATGTCCGGATGCCGCCCTTCGAGACCTTCCGCGATTCCGAATCGCACGCCGCCACGCTGGCCCATGAGTTGACCCACTGGACGCGGCACACATCACGGCTCAACCGCGAGCTTGGCCGCAAGAAATGGGGAGACGAAGGCTACGCGATGGAAGAACTGGTCGCCGAGCTTGGCTCCGCTTTCTTGTGTGCCGACCTGCACATCACGCCGGAAGTACGCGAGGACCACGCCAGCTATATCGAATCCTGGCTCAAGGTGTTGAAAGAGGACAAACGGGCCGTGTTCCAGGCCGCCTCATACGCCAGCCGGGCCGTCGATTTCCTGCACGGCTTGCAGCCGCAGCCGGCAGCCTGACCCGGCAACTTGCCGCCCGCCGGAGCGTTCCGGCGGGTGGCTTTTGTTTCTCCATATATAAGGACGCCCGCACATGGACCCCAACCAGACCTATCTCGGCATGTACAACGCGATGCGTGAAGGAGACCACGAGACCGCCCGTTCCCTGGCCCTGGCCTTAAAACGCTGGTTTGCCAGCGGCGGATTCTATCCCTACCAGTTCAGCCCCGAAGAAATGAACGCCTACATAGCCAATGTTCTGCGACGGACGGTTTACCTGGCCTGACCACATCATCAACCCCGAAAGGGCTTTCCCATGTTCTACGTTATTTGTCCGAACTGCCAGGCACGCGTTGAGATTCCCGAAAACGCTGTCGGGCTGGACCGCACCGACCCGTGGAACGTCGTGCGATGCGACGAATGCGACGCCTCTTTTGACTTCGACGACGAGGATGTTTTCGCAGAGGAGCAATCCGGCGACTGAGTGTCGCTTACACATCTATGGCCCAGCGTCCCGCCACCCCTGCCCGCGACGATCAAAGTCGTCCGCCGCTCTTCGCCCTGGAAGAGTGGCGGGCGATCGTCCGCACCCTTGCCTTATCGCCCCGGCAAGCACAGGTGGTGGGCTTGGCGATGCAGAGCAAGAAGGACAAGGAGATCGCCAAAATTCTCCGCGTCGACGAAACGACGGTCTACTCGCACATCAAACTCGCCAGGTCGCGATTGCAAGCCGCCGATCGAATGGGGCTCGCCTACCGGGTATTTGAGTGCTTTCGCCAGGTCGTCGAACGCCGTACATCATCATAAATGATGATGGGGGAAATGAGGATGCGCAGGCTCGATCATTCCGAGTATCTTCGGCTCATCGGCAAGGATGGCCAGTTAGCCGCGATGGATGCGGCCGGGCGACGGGTGTCCGTCGCCCGGTTATTAGCCGACGCGCAGGGTACGAAATGGCGAGACGCAAAACCGCATTCCATCACGATCCATCACTTCCGCCGCTGTTCAGCCGCGAAG
Source organism: Planctomycetaceae bacterium (assembly GCA_003153375.1). GTDB lineage: Bacteria > Planctomycetota > Planctomycetia > Pirellulales > PALSA-1355 > PALSA-1355. The sequence goes on along the minus strand of PLYM01000233.1, from coordinate 25,979 downwards.
AGTGGTACGAAATCGTGCAGCGGTTGTCCCTCTCGCCGCGACAGGCCGAAGTCGTCGGCCTGGTGATTCAAAGCCACAAGGACAAAGAGATCGCGTCCGTACTCGATATCAGCCACGCCACCGTTCGCTCGCACATTTGCGAAACCAAGTCGCGGCTCGTCGCCGAGGACAGGGTCGGGCTGGCGTACCGGGTGTTCTGGACATTTCGCCACCTGATCGAGCCACACCGCTACCCGTGGATTCACCGCGACTCATGATCGCGACTGTTGCGTCCCAAGAGTGCTAATGAAGCCTATCCATTTCAGCCGCAACGCCTGAACGGGCGCTAATCGCCTCATTGGCTTCCCCGCGGCTGCCAGGTTCACTAACGCGTTACCTCGCCCACGCGATTGCGTTACCACCGGCTTCAAGACTTTTCACGGACACAACCTTCGAGGAGTATTTCATGAGCAATTCGCAACATCGATTCTGTCTTCTCGTCATGGCTCAAATCGGCATGGCCCTCGCCCCCGCTTTGGCGCATGCCGATATTCAAGGCTTTGGAGACTTTTCAGGATTCAAGATTAACCAGAACGACTCTCAAGGACTTCCCGGAATCACAATCTTGCCTGGCATCCATAGCGCCACCGACCTTACGGGATCGGCCCCTTTCGAAGCTCGCAGCATTTTCGATACGACGCCGCAGCCGACTTCACACTTCACGGCGTCGTTCACTTACCAAGACAAGGATCAGTCGCCAACCGCCGACTTCGCGGGCTTCGCATTCGTTCTGCAAAGTGTCAGTGGTGGCTCCAATGCCGTGGGGTCCGACGAGAACCGTCTGGGCTACAATGGTGGCAACTTCGGATCGAGTGTGGCGGTCGAATTTACCCTTCTGAATCCCCTCACTACGGGAGTCTTTGCCAACGGTAGCGTTGGAACCGGTCCGAATCCGATCAGCCCGGTCAGCCTATTGTCGGGACATCCGATCACGGTGGACATCAATTACGACGGCGCCATTCTCAAGGAGACCGTTACTGATACGACAACGGGGTTATCGAGTCAGACCTTTTCGTCCCTGTTGCAACTTCCATTCACCACGGCTTTTGTCGGCCTAACCGCCGGCACCGATAGCGGCACCGACCAATCGTTCTCCAATTTCCAGTTTACGACCGTCCCGGAGCCCTCGTCGCTCGCGCTCGCGGGCATTGCTGCCGTGGGGCTGTTCGCCTGCATCCGCCGCCGCTCCTGGTCAATGCTAACCGCCCCACTCGAATTTTGACGACGACGAGGCTTATTGCCGAGACTGAGACCACCGATTCGGCTGGCTAAGCCGGCCACGAAATATCGCCACCACGGGCCGGTTCACCGCCGGCCCGTGGTGATTTACGCGTTGTCATTGAACTGTCACATATTTCTGCTTGCGCATGCACCTGTTCTGGGTCAAATCTATGGTTGACTGCTTTGCAAATATTGGACGAGAAATGCATGAATAGTCCCTTCAATGCCAATCCCCTCTATATCGCCGAGAAAGCCCAGCACATGGCTGGCAAGACCGATGGAACGGATTGCAAGGTCTTCCAGAAAGTCGCACTCATCAGCATGTGCGTTATGGCCGCGGCAGGCGCTTCGCAGGTCATACTCCAGCTTTTGAAAGAGCTGCGTCGCAAGGACGAACACGAGCGTAGCGGCAGAGAACGTAGCGGCAGAGGAAGATGAGGAACAACGAATTCTTTGCCGTCGGTGTCGCCTCCACCGCTAGGGCTTATTAGGCTCAAGCTCGAAGCTCTTTGCCAACGATTCGCGGTCCGCTCCCAAACGATGGATTTGCAAACCGTAGTGACCTTCATGTTCAATGCCCAGTACCAATAGGTTCCCGCCAGGACTGAGCCCCATGCAATGGATCGGTTCATCAGGGCTGCCTAGCTTGAGGAGTTCCGTGCGCGTGGGAAGGCGCCAGAACCGAACGGTGCCGTCGTAAGCATGACTGAGAATCGTGGCACCATCGGCCGAGAAATGGAGGTTGCTAATAACCCCTTCATGGCCGACTAACTTGCCGGGCGGTCCAAGATGGTTGAGGTCCCAAAAATAGATGATCCGATCCGCGCTTGCCGCAGCGAGATAACGTCCGTCTGGTGACAAGGTCGCTGCTTGAACTCTTTCGGAGAGCCCGGGAAGATTTAAACTCTTCCGCGCCAATGAGGCAGCGCCTAATAGACACTTTTGTACCGCCCCGGTTTCCAACCAGAAGTCCCCCTGGGTCGTGCGTAATGCTTGAACCAGCGTACGTGTGGCATCTTTAATATGGTGGACTGCGTCGCCTGATCCACGCTCTAGAAAGAAGGTGCCGCGTCCTGCCTCGGCAATGACCAATGACTTGGCATCCGGCGAGAACCCACAGAGCCTAGCCTTTTGATTGGCCGGCAATGGGTGCTCCCACTTAATGTAGCCGGTGCGCGAATCGCGCCCGCGAACAACAAAGTCTGCCTCAAGACACGCTACTTCCGATCCTGTCGGATCAAAGGCAACGTCCGAATGCAAAGGGATACCACTCGGTTGTTGGTCTGAATCGTCCATCAACTGTGATCCCGTTGCCCATAAGAACTCTCCAGAATTTGCGTCGCAAATCGTAATTCGTCGGGGTCGCTCGACCGCGCCATCGACGACGGCCGCCCACCGGCCGCATGGTGAAAACTCAATGCCCCACGGCTTGTTATCGAGCGGCACGTCAAACGGGTGCATCATCGATTGACGACGCCACACTCTGATGCAACTATCCTGACCGCCAGTTGCCAGCCACGTCCCGTCCGGAGATATTTCGGCCGAATTAGCGCGGATGTCATGCGCATCGAACCGCTGCCCTCCTGGGTGCCGGCCAGCCAGGATGTCCTCTATGTTCCACGTTTGCACCGCCCCGTTGCGGAGGCTTGCCACCAGGACTTTGGTAGCGGCTGAATACCGAAGCGACCGCGCCTCATGACCGGCGGACAACTCTGCAACCTTCGATCCACTTTCGAGGTTCCAAATCCGTACCCACGAAAAACAAGTCTCCGCCAGATAACCGGGCCCTGACGGAACATAACAAGTCGCATTCCCGCCAAGGAATTCCCCAAGCGAGGGTTTCACTTCAGAGAGCGTCGAAACGTCAAATATCGGAAGCCCTGCTGGAGCGATTGAGACTGCGAGCCAGTTCCTCTCGGGAATAAATGTCAATGACTTAATTTCAATTGGATGCAACGGATCGCGAGCAATCCCGTAAGGCGAGGCAGGCAAGGGCCCGGTACAGCGACGCTGGAGGCTGACTAGATCGACAACAGAAAGTACCGCGCCCTCGCCGCCGACGGCCAGTTGCATACTATTACCCAGCCAGGCGAGGACGAAAACCCGGCCTTTGACGATGGGCTCATCGAAGAGGACGGAGCCGTTTTTCATCCGGTGAACGACGACCCGTCCGTCATCCCCACCAATTGCCACGAGCGAGCCGTCCGACGATATTTCGACCGTGTTGACCTCTCCAACATGGTCGTCGATTTCATGCTGCTTTGTCCCAGTGCTGGCGTCCCAGATAATGACGCGCCCATCCTCGCCGCCCGAAACCAGCAAATCGCCGTTCGGAGAGTACCGAACGCAATGGACGCTGCCCGCATGGCCCTTCAGTGTCCGGTCTGCCCTATTCACCTGTGCCCAAAGAAAGTCCCATTCGACTCCGCAATAGATCGATTCATTGGCCAGCGAGCGACATTCATCGAGCAGTTCCAGAACTTCGCGCCGCCCACCACGGCGCAATGCTTCAGCCGCGTGTTGGATGTTCGAAGCATACCGCTGCTGTCGTTCGGCGGTGTCGGCCACGGCGATTTGACGAGCTGCCGATTTGCGGTCGGCAGCCCAAGCTCCCAACAGTGTGGCAATCACCAGCGCACTTATCAGACCCAGCGCCCACAATGAGGAAGCTAACGGGTTGCGCCTCACCATTTTCCAACTTCGCTGCCAAGGTGCCGGCGGTCGAGCGCGGATTGGTTCGTCATTGAGGAATCGTTGAAGATCATCAGCCAACTCGCGTGCCGATACGTAACGCCGAGTCGGAGACTTTTCCAAGCATTTCAGAATGATGGTTTCGAGGTCCCTGGGCACCTTGGTTCGCAATGACCGCGGGGCGGGCGGGTCCAAGTTCTTGATAAGGTTGCGAGTTTCCTCGATCGTCTCACCATCGAACGGCCGCCGGCCTGTAACCAGCTCATAAAGGATTACGCCCAGGGAAAAAATGTCGCACGACGGGTCCGGCGCTGTTTTTCCGCCGGCCAATTGCTCGGGGGCAATGTAGGGGTCCGTACCTATGATTTCATGGGTGCGGGTGACCGCAGACGCGGCCGGCAGGCGAGGACGCCGCGCCAAGCCAAAGTCGCACACCACGAGCTGATACGGAAACGGCCCGTTTGTCCCGTGCGGTCGCAGCAAGATATTGCTGGGCTTCAAGTCACGATGAATGATGTCTCGCTCATGTGCGAACTGAATGGCCTTGGCAATGTCGCCAACGATTTCGGCGGCCAAACGCACCGACACGCGTTCCTGGTCTCGGAACCACTCACCCAGCGCCGGACCCTCGACGAGTTCCAACGCGATGTAGCAGACGGCGCCAATCCAGCCTGAACCGTACACTCTGATGATGCCAGGATGATTCAACGCGGCTACAGTTTTGGGTTCATCGACGAAGCGGCGGCTGGCCGCGGCGTCGAACATGACGCTGGGCCACGCTAGTTTGAGACCTACGGGACATTCCAATTCCGTATCGAAGGCGCGAAATACGGCCCCATAGCCGCCCGTGCCAAGCAGCGTATCAAGCCGAAATTGTCCGACCATCCGGGGAAGTTCAACCTCTGGCGAATTGCCGAATCGAACTGTCTCGCCGAAATTGCGAGACGCTAACTCGGCCAACCAGACCCACGTTGCCAACGACTCGGCATCACTGGGCTGCGGAAATGCGCCGTCCGACTCCGCTAATGAACCAGCGGAATTCAAATCGGGGCGCGGATTGAGATTAGAGTCTGCCATTGGAATCAAAAAGGATTCGCAAGCGGTCAATCGCTCGATGGTACTCCTTACGCACTGCCTCGCTGCTACGGTTCACGCTTGCTGCAATCGTCTCATAGGGCAACCCTTCCAGCAACCGAAGCTGGATGACATTCCGTTCATGCGGCTTGAGACTCGACTGGAAGAGCCGAAAGACCCGTTCAGCCCCTTCTTGTCGCTCCAATTCGTCTTCGTCGGACTTGCGAGGTCGCTCCTGGCCCGGCAGGCTCTTCTTGAGGGACACTGCGGACCAGATTTTCCAGGCCATTTGCTCGCTGCTTCGAACACGGCGATTCCTCCGCGTTTCCTGATGGCGTCGATAGAGGATTCGCCAAGACCAGCGCGTTAATTCGTTGAACGTTGTTCCGGGAAACCCTGCAAAGTGCTCGTGGACTCTGATCAACGTGTCCTGAACGAAATCGGCAGCACTGCGTGAGGGGCTCATCCCTTGCAACCTGCGATGCTTCAGTTCGGCTCTCAGCTTCTCTGAAATCAGTACCAACAGCGCATTGAGCGCGCCGTCTGTGCCGGCAAGGGCTTCGGCAACAAGCTGGTCGTGATCGGTGGACATCGATTATTGGTAGGCCTGACGAGACTGGCTCGAATGGTACACACACATGATGTCATGCTGCCCGTCGATGGCGATCAACCTTCCAATTCGAACGCGATTCCAGGGCATGATTTTATCACCGAGGTGAGACCACGCAGCCCGATAATTCTCAGTTTTTCTGAAAATTCTCTGTCCGGTTTGGCCAACTCGCGCATTGAACTCTATATGGAGGGCTGGCTGCGATTGCCGGCTTGCTGCCGTGCCGCCTCGTCTGCGACGGTGCAGAGCATTGCCGTCGGTTGACACCCAGAGTCGCAAATCTCCAGACGTACCGCAATACAGGGCACGTGCGCTCAGCCTGCGCGCGCTCGCATCACAGGTCGCTAGTGACTCTGGCAATCAGCCGCTTCGCGAGTTGAACGACTGGGATATCAACCCCCACCCCCGTTTTTCAGCGGCTGACTCTCCGATTGCTTTCGGTGCCGTGCAACCAGCCTCCGCGACATTGCGTGCAATGTTGTGACGGCTCCGTAGCCTGAGGAATGCGGACACCGCATTTGATGGCCCTCCATTTAGCACCGCGCCGATCGACGTACACGTTCATCCGGCCATCACCTGTTGCCAGACTTTTGCACGATTCTTTTACAAACAACTTCGAAGGAATAACTCCATGAATCAATCAAAGCACCGATTCGCTGTTCTGCTCCTCGCGTCCTTTGCCGTGGTCCTCGCACCCGTTTGGGCGCGCGCCGATTTTTCCGGCTTCGGCGACTTTTCAGGATTCAAGATCAACCAGAACGATGGCCAGTCCGCTCCAACGGTTACAATCTCACCGAACCCGCTGAATAGCACAATCCACCTTACCGGGCCAGGCTTTTTTGAATCTCGCAGCATTTTCGACAAGACGCCGCAGCCGACCTCGGCGCACTTCACCGCGTCGTTCACTTATCAAGAGACGGGACCCTCCGACGTGGCGGGCTTTGCATTTGTTCTGCAAAACAGCGGCGCCGGCTTCAACGCGGTGGGTGGCAACGAGAACGGCTTGGGCTACAGTGGCATCGGATCGAGTGAGGCCGTTGAGTTTATCCTCTTCAGTCCCTTCACTACGGGACTCTTTGCTAATGGGAACGTTGGAGCCGGTTCGAACTCGATCAGCCCGGTCAGTTTGCTGACGGGTCATCCGATCAACGTGAACATTAACTATGACGGTGCCATTCTCCGCGAGACCGTCACCGATATGGTTACGCTTGTATCGAGCCCGACGCTTTTGATTCCAGTCCAACTCCCATCAACGGCCTACGTTGGCCTAACTGCCGGAACGGATAATGGTGTCGACCAATTGTTCTCGAATTTCCAGTTCACCACGACGAACATTCCCGAGCCCTCGTCACTCGTGCTCGCCGGGGCCGGTGCGGCAGGACTGCTAGGTCTCGGCCGTCGCCATACAGGTCGTGGAAAGTGCGACGCCACCCGAAGTTGTACCGCATGACTCGGCGGCCAACAGCAGGCAGACATGAATGGAATTGCTCCTCTTACTCACCGTGACAGAGTAACCAACAACCCAATGGCCACATTGGCCGCGCATCATCACACAGCAACCTTAGATCGATCCTGAAAGGAACCTTAATGACATTCCTCGATCGGGCCGTGCTAATCGTGGCGGCCGTGGCAGCGAGCACAGGCTCCGCCGCTCTGGCGACTGAATACACGCTCAACACCCTGACCGCCTTCAATGGTACAAACGGAAAAGGACCCGCCGCAGGCCTGATCGCCGACGCTGAAGGCAACTTGTATGGCACTACCGCTATGGGTGGCGTGAACAACGACGGCACTGTGTTCGAGATCGCTGCTGGTACACACGCCCTCAGCACCCTGGCCACTTTCAATGGCGCAAATGGTTCGACGCCCCTATGCAACCTGATCATCGACGCCAGCGGCAACCTGTACGGCACCACGGCGGGGAACTCCGTGGACAACAACGGGACCGTGTTCGAGGTGTCCGCTGGCACGCATGCGCTCAGCACTTTGGCCATCTTCAATCTCGCGAACGGGGGAGGTCCCAGTGCCGGGTTGCTCGCCGACGCTAGCGGCAACCTGTATGGCACGACTCGTGAAGGTGGGGCGAACAATCTCGGCACAGTCTTTGAACTGGCCGCCGGCACGCACGTGCTCAGCACTCTGGTCACGTTCATCGGCTCGAATGGACAATATCCAAGCGGCGCTCTGATCGCCGATGTCAGCGGCAATCTCTTCGGCACTACGGATTACGGCGGCGCGGGAGGTAATGGCACAGTTTTCCAAATTGCTGCCGGCACGCACGCGCTGAGCACTCTGGCGACGTTCAATCATAATAGTACGAATGGGGCAATTCCCGATTGCACTCTGCTCGCCGACGCCAACGGAAACCTGTTCGGGACGACGAGTAGCGGCGGCGGCGGACCAACTATTCACGGCAACGTGTTCGAACTGTCTGCTGGCACGCACGAACTGAGCACCTTGGCAACGTTCGATGTCACGAATGGGGCATTCCCGCTGGCGCAGGCCCTGATCGTCGATGGCAGCGGCAATTTGTACGGCACGACGAATGGCTTGACACGCGCTGATGGCACAGTCTTTGAGGTGGCCGCCGGCACGCACGCGCTCAGCACCTTGGTCACGTTCAACGGGACGAACGGGCTATATCCCTACGGCGGCCTGATCGCCGACGCCAGCGGTAATTTGTACGGTACGACCTCTCTTGGTGGGCCGGGTGGCGACGGCACGGTGTTCGAGCTGATGCCAGTGCCGGAGCCGTCGGCACTAGTGCTGGCCGTGCTAGCCGTAATTGCACTCTTGCTTACTGGCTCTCATTATCGCCATTCCCATCGCACGACTTGGTGATAGTCAAGTATCCAGCGATAGTCGAACGAAGATTGGGTACTGTCTTAGCTCAGTGTTGCTGAATCACGCCACATAGGGATTCTTTGGCGGTTCACACTTGCGAACCGTACGCCAGTATTCCTCGGCCACGTCTTCATCGACGTGAACTGGACCGCCTCCAGCCCAGTGGCGATCCTTGCCATTCTTTTTTGGACCAGACACCCAGTATTGCAATCCAGTCTTTTCGTCAAAATAGTTGGCGCTGACTCCTTGACCGCCAAGCGATCTCAATTCTAGATCACGATAACGAATCGTCTTGCCGGTTTTTGAGAAGGCTACCCGCCCAATGACAGCTAGGCCGCGATCACTGCCGCCCGTTTTGCACTCAATGTACAAGATGCGCGAGGTGGACCCGGGAAGTTTCTTTGCCATACCAGAACACCCGCAAACGTGGTTAGTGTGCTGCTATCTCGGTCAGCAACTCCTCAATAGTCCACGGCCGAAGATTGAAAATGCGAACGTGAACAACACCGGACGCTCATGAAATCGATGTGTGCCGCGGCACACATCCTGTTGTAAAAGCGACGAAACCCGCGTAAATTATAGACTGTTGCGGCAAACCAGTGATCGCCTCATGCTGTGCGAAAATGCTGTGTTTTCCCGGCCTTTTTACGCCAAAACCTGAAAATCGAGCTTGCGACTTCTAATCCGCAGGTTACAGGTTCGATTCCTGTCGGGCGTACTTTATAGATCCTAGAAAGACCGCGACTTACGCGTCCTCTCGTACCTCCCGTTTTGCGCCCGTGTAGGCGCCACGTCGACGATGTTTCCCCTTATTGCGTGCAGTCTGACGGTCGTGGTTGGACGGGTTCCCCGTTGATGCGGAGAGCCAGCTTTAGTTGCTCGACCACCATGGCCCGCAACTTGGCTGGCTTCAGGATCTTTGCACGCCCGCTCCAGCCCAACACCCACTACAGGATTTCATCCAGGCCATCCACGGTGAATCCCAGCGTCACGCTGCCATTCTTGTGCGTCTTGACAACCTTTTGGGTGCGATGCCAATCGCCTGGGCGCAATTGACTCCGGCACGACAGACCCGCGCTGTCGGCGACGAGCCGCTGAAAGACCTGGCGGAATGGATTCTGCGCAGCCCGCGTGCAGAAAGGTTGACATCACGTGACGACGCCCTGATCGCTCAAATCGTGTTGCGACAGGAAGGACCGGCCAGGCGCACCATCTATGTGCGGCGCAAGGGCTCTGGCGAGACAGACGTCGTCTTCATCGTGGTAACGCCGTCTGAGGAGACCTACTATTACCACGCCTCGGTCAGTGGGAAGCTAGTCAAGGCCGCCGTTGTCCACGGAACGGTAGACTCCATCGCCACGCAGGCTGCACTCAACGCTTTCAGACACGAACGAGATTTCTGGCTGAACTGAGTCAGAAGTCAATGATTTATACGTGCAGAGATTACTCAAGAGTCATCAGCACATCGTAATCCGTCCCCCCGCGGTTGCCGACAACGCGCACCTCGGTGCCTGACCCACTCAACACCCGTCGCAGGTCAAACAGGCTCGCCCGCGTTGCTTCGATTTCCCCGATCTTGCGAATCGCGTCGCCGCTGCGTATCCCTGATTTGGTCGCGGGACTGTCGTTGTCGACGCTGTGGACAATAGTTTTGTCGTCTCTGCGAATTACGTGGAGCCCGCTGGCATCGCTTCTGTCAGGGCGGTTGAAGGCCTTTCCCTCTTGCAAGTACATCCGTCTGTTGGGAAAGTCCAGCGTGACGACGAAACGGGAAAGGTACGCCAAACTCAAGAAGTTAGCGCCGCTCTCATGGAAAATCGGGTTGGGAATCAAAAGGTTACCAAGGACTATTTGACGCCCCTGGATCAATCGCTTGCTCGAAAGTCCAGAAACGGTCTCGATATACGTGGCCCCCACAACGCGACACTCTTCCCGTTCAATGAGTTCGTCGGCCAGCTCGGCCCTGATTGCGCCACTGTTGTTGCCGCCAAAGTGTCCGGTGTTCAATACAAAGGGTTCCATGCGTTGTCCGCCAATCTGCACACGAACTGCGGGCACTCCCGACGGGTCCGCGATCAAATCTATCTGCGAGCCCAAATGTGAATCGGGGCCTTCAAGAAATAGCAGTTCTCCTTTGTCAAAGTCGATGCGAAGAACGTGCTTGTTGAGAAAGTCCATTCCGATCAGCCCAAAGATCTCATAACCGCTGACTTCCCTGATTTTGCTGAGGTCAACCGCAGCAACTGTGGAAAGGCAGTCTTGGAGATTAAACGTCCCCAATAAAGCCGCCGGAACTTTGAAGAGAGGTAGTGAAACGCGATCACTTCCGGTTGTGAATTCCCGCTGCTTCTGAGGATCACCGAGCGGCAAGGAGGCATCGAAGGCCGTACAAGCGCAGTAGGTGTCGAGAAGGAACAGGTACTCTCTTCCGTTGAACTGTACCGGCAGAAGGAGTGCGTCGCCGTCCTTGGCGACTTTGAATCGCGCTATCGGTGGCGAGGGAACGCTGTTGCTCTTGGGCTCGGATTCTGAGCGGGCTGCGGCGGGGTGGACGGACGAACGATTGCCATGTCTGTCGTCGACGGACTCCGCACTGTGCGCTCGATGCGCGAGGCAGAGCAATGCGATAATCCAAATCTTTCCAATCTGGCTGTGCAGGAACACGGTTTGCTCCGGGCAAGTGTGCGGACGGTCAGCCCGCCAAAAAGCCCGAGCATTCTAGTTGTGCCGATACACTTTACAGAAGACCAAAACGAGGCCAGGGGACGGTCGGATCGGTCGTGCTACCAGAGTAAGTTCCATCCAGTAATCAGCGTCCAGTCGAGCCCTAATTGCGGACCGTCAAGAGATTGAAACAGAGGCACGCCGACTTCAATGGAGAATTGTTGGCCTGGGGTTCGCTCCGCCGGCAGGAAATAGTTGATGCCGAACAGCATATTGAGGCGAGAGCCGCCTTGCATATCGGGCCGGTTGGTTGGCGAGAGGCTCGTATTGAGTCGTGGATCGGCCCCCCGAACATTGCCCCAGCTTTGGCCATCAATCCGCGCCGACGCTCCCCACCGCTGCGTGAATCGGCGCGACAACCAGGCAGTCATGTCCGCCTGGTCTCCAAGTTCGTAGCTGGCGCGGTTCAGACCTAGATGCACGGCGCCGGTGGTTTGCGCGCCCCACGTCCAGAACTCGTTTTGCCCCCGATAGGTCAGCCCGGGCAACAGATCGTAGGTGCCCGAACTGGTGCGAATCACGTAAGGAAGGTTGGGGAATGTCGGGGAGGGCTGATCAGTTTGCGAGTCGAGAAATCCAGTCGGAGCACTCAGGCCAAAATTCAGGTGCAGTTGCTGGCCCGGCCGGCGATACAACACGTAGAGTCCGGTGATCGTGATGTCGCCGGGGTTGGTAAATGAAGTGCTTGAAGATCCGCCACCGGTGTCCAAATAATCGAGCCGCGAGTGTTGGAATGGCAGCGTCATCAGGAGCGTGAAATCCTCCGTGGCACCGTATTCAATCAGAGCAGTTTCGCGATTCTGGAAGAGCCGCCGCGGTGCAAATGGGAAGCCGGCCAGCACGCTGGCCGTGCTCACGCGGTGGCTCGATACGAAGGTGTCGTCGAACGATTCTTGATCGTAACGAACGGAGAACAGCATCTGTCCGGCATGGAGCGTGTGGTCGCCGCGCACTCCAATCGGCGCGATTCCGTCCGGTCGAGCCAAATCAATGCCCTGCGTCAAATTCGCATCGGCCGCCAGCACGCTATTCGGATCACCAATCACCCTTTGATAATCATGGCCGGAATTGGGTTGCACGAATCCGCGCGGCGGGCCGGCGAGATCGTAGAGCACCGGCGGATACACGGCCGGCACCGGTCGCGGGCGGCTATAGTCGCCCCAGTTGGGCAATGCCGGTTCTGGAGGTGGAGCGGCATTAGCTGGAACGCCGGTGACCGGCGCAGCGATGGGCTCGGCCTGCGATCGACCATTGGGCATTCCAGATCCAGTTGGGCTGGTCGTCGGCGGGAGTGCCTCGATCGTTGGCCCCCCGGGTGGCCCTAAGCTTCCGGGCGGCGCAGCGTCAATCTGTGCATGGGTGGCTTTGGCAGCCAGCAAGCAGAGAGAGAGCACTATCAGTTTGAATGCCGCCGAACGCATTACGAGGTCCTTGTCCTATTTAACGTGCGAATGATCGAATTGCAGTTCAACGCCTGGATGCAGACCCGAGTTGAGTTCGTTCAAATCTTCGGCCTGCATCAGGTTGGCGATGTCCGCCACGGCCGCCCACTGGTCATTAAGCGCCGCGATATACGTGGCCAACCCAGAGGCCAGATTCTGCTGGGCAACGACGATATCACCAAAACCCGCTACTTCCGGCTCCTGTTGGTGCCGTACATACACGCCGCGAAGGGCGCGGCCTAGATCGGGAAGAATTTGATCCCGGTACGATTGCACCAGATAGCGACTTGTTGCGAGTCGGTTGAAGGCATCGGCTGACCGAGCCGTCAAGTCGTTGCGGGTCCGGCGCACCTGCTCGGCTGCCCGACGCAAGTCGCCTTCCGCGCTGATGATGTTGCCTCGATTGCGATCAAACAGCGGGACTGGCAATCCGAATTGCACGTTATAAGTCGTGCGCGGATTGGCGGGCGCCGTAAAGTCCCGCTGAAAGGTGCCATACATCTGCACGTCGGGAATGGGAAGGATTCGATCCAATTGAAGTTGCAGCCGGGCCTTGGTCTCCAGGTTTCGGGCGGCCAGAACCTCGGGGTGAAAATTCAGAACCCTGTTCAGCATCGCTTCGTAATTAACCACCGGCGCCGGCATGTCGGCGCGTCCCTCCAACTCAGCGGTCGGCATGTCGGGCAATCCGATTAGGGCCGTGAGCTGCTTCCATGACGTGATGTATTGATTCTGGGCCTGAATCTGCGCCACGCGGGCCTGCACCGCCAACGCCCGCAACTGAGCGGGCTCGTAGGCCGTGGCTTCTCCCGCTCGGAGTTTGTCCACCTGGATGCGATAAGCCTCGTTTGTGAACCACGCCATCGCGCTGGTAATGGCGACATTCTGTTGGACAACGAGCACAGCGTAGTAAGCAGCCTTGACGCGAGACAGCAAATCGATCCGCGTGCGGCGGACAGCCAACTCCGCGTTCATCAGATCCATATTGGCGACCGATCGTGCCAGGCCCAATTTGCCGGCCGTCTTGATGGTTTGCGTACCGAAAACGCCCTGATAGTTGCGCGTGCCGGCCGAACCAACCGTGTCGGCCTCATATCCGAGAGTCGGGTTTGGGTGGGTTCCCGCCTGAATCGCGTTTCCCATTGCGGATGTCACGTCTGCCGATGCCTGGACCATTTCGGGATTATTCGCGAGCGCAAGATCCTCGATCTGCTTCAAGGTCGTCGGACCGACGACCTGCGAAGCCAGCTTGGGGGGCAGCGGACGGTTAGGGAACAGTTCGTCGATCAGCGCATTGCGCTCGGCGGGCGGCACCCTTTCCTGCAAGGGAATTCGCAGCGGCGGCGCGTTTGCCCCGGGCAGTTCGTTGGGAATTTTCAACCGTTCCAAGATTCGAGGGACTAATGAGGGGGCCGGAAGACTCTCGGCGGTAGGCGCCTCGGGTTGTTGTTGCTCGTATGCGGACACCAGACGGATGCCGGTTCCGTTATCAAGCAAATGATCCGCAGCCGCGGGCTCGACTGGCGGCAGCCTGGTCACTTGCTGATCGCTTGAAGGTTGAGCGGGGCCACGATCGCCAACGTCTACCCGCGGCTTGCTCGGAATCGGGGCCGCCTGAATCGGCTCGACGACCGGGTTCGCTTTCGGAGGAGCCATTACCGGTGAGCGACACCCGAACACGACGAGGAAAACGAGACTCCACCAGCGCGCGGCTTTCCGCGTGTGGAACATAGGGCTCGGTGAAGTGCCTCTCACGCGCATCGCAAGTTCCGGAAGTCGCGTCGCTTCGCCAGCGCGACGCGATCACGCCGCTCAGCCACGGAAGAGGCTTCGCGGAGTTGATCGCGCTAAACTGGGAAGACTTTGATGGTTCTTCCGGTTTTATCGGCCACGATCGCCCGATGTGATGAACGAGAATGCCGCGTTTTTCAGCGTCGAAGAAGTGCCGAAGGTGGGACTGTCGCGAGAGTTGGGCCTAATGAGCCATCCTGCTGCTGCCTTGCTTGGGCTGGCGGTTGCCGTAAAGGCTGTACAGCAAAGGCATCAAGTAGCGGGTCAACAGCAGCGTGGTAATCATGCTGCCGACCACCACGATGGCTAGCGGCTTCTGTGTTTGAGCCCCAACCTTTAAGGAAACGGCCGCCGGCAAAAGGCCGAAGATTGCTGTCAGTGCTGTCATCATAACCGGTCGAATCCGCTGTTCGGCCCCCTTGAGAATTGCTTCTCGCAACGGCAGTCCTTCAGAACGGAGGTGATTAAACGAGGAGACGAGGAGCAATCCGTCCATAATTGCCACGCCAAAAATCGAGGTGAAACCAACAGCGGCAGCGATGCTGAAATTCGTATCTGTCAGCATCAGCGCCCAGATTCCCCCCAAGGAGAGGGCCAGGACGTTGAAGAGCACGACAATCGCATCAACAAACGAATGGAACGCCAGGTAGAGCAGGATGAAAATCAGAACAAGCGACAACGGAATGATTAGCATCAACCTGCGTTCGCCGTCCTGCATTTGTTGGAACTCGCCGCTCCACACAGTTCGGTATCCCTTGGGGATCACGGCTGCCACTTTTCTTTGTGCTTCGCTGACCGCACTGGCCAGGTCCCGTCCGCGAACGCCGAATTTCACGCTCATGACCCGACTTCCTTGATCGCGGACGATCATGGACGCGCCCGGCCGGACAAAACGGCCGTTGGGGTCGAGTGGATCGTCGGGATCGAGTGCCTGCGGCGTCACAAGATCGCCAATCCGCTCGCGGGGGGTTGTCACGACTTCAAGCGGAACAGAGCCGCGCTTGCTGCCCGTGAGCGAAGGCAAGGAGTTGGCGAACCCCGTCGACGCCACGCCCTGGGAACCGCCCGATACCGGCGTCGAACCAAGGCTTGGCTTGACGCTGCCCGTGACTTGGTGCGACATCACATCGACCGGAATATCCAGGATCGCCGTTTCATCCTGCCGCAATCGCTCGGGCCACCGGATGGTGATGTCGAACGATTTCTCGCCTTCGATCATTTGCGAGACTGCCTGGCCGCCAATCGCGGATTGAATGACTGCGTGGACATCGGCTGGCTTGATGTTCCACAAGGCGCATTTCTCGCGGTCGATCGCCAACTCCAGATTCGATTGCCCCTTGATGCGATACAGACCAACGTCCTCGATGCCCGGAATGCCGCGCATCGCGGTGACGACTTTCTTGCCGATGACTTCCAATTCGTCGAGGTCCGCGCCGATGATTTTGACCGAGTTCTCACCTTGGACGCCGGACAGCACTTCCAGGACCGTGTCGCGAATGGTCTGCGTGAACGTCCAGTTAACTCCCGGCAGCACTTCATTCAGCTCGGCACTCATCTCGTCAATCAGTTCTGCCTTGGTGCGGGGCCGCTTGGCGCGAAACCATTTCATCCAACCCGTCTCTTTGACCGTGGCCGGCCACGTCTCGAACGGCTTCAGCGGCACGAGCGTCTCGGAACTATAAAAGCTGGTCGGATCGACACCCGAGTCGGGACGGCCCATCTGGCTGACGGCCAACTCGACTTCCGGGTACTTGGTCATGATCTTGCGAGCGATTCGCGTTTTCTCGGCGTTCTGTTCGAGCGAGACGCTGACTGGATAGAAGCCACGAATCCAAAGATGGCCCTCTTCCAAAGGCGGCATGAACTCTCGCCCCAAGATTGGTAATGCGCCGAAGGTGCCGATAATCAGCGCCGCAAAGACTCCTAGCGCCAAGGCACGATGATTCAAGCATAGTTCCAGGTTCCGCAGGTATCCTCGTTTGAGGAACCGCACCAGAAAATTATCGGGACTCGGCTGCAAGTGGTTGAAGAAGAGCAGGCACAGCACCGGCGCGAGGGTGAGCGCGAGCAGCAGGGCTCCGCCGATCGCGAAAGCATAAGTTTCGGCCATCGGCCGAAAGAGTTGGCCTTCGGGGCCGCGCATCGTAAACAGCGGCAACATTGCACAGACCATGATCAACGTCGAGAAGAACAGGCTTCGCTCGACTTCGTGCGCGGCCAGAACGATTCGCTCCTTGAGCGGTAAATCGGAGAATTTGCCAGTGCTCAACACGCGATAGATGTTCTCGACCATGATCACGGTTGAATCGATGATGATGCCGAAGTCGACCGCTCCGATGGACAGCAGGTTTGCTGATTCGCCTCGCGCATAGAGCGCGCCGAAGGCAAACAGCAACGCCAGCGGCAAGTTGATCGCAATGATGATCGCGCTGCGAACGTTGCTCAGAAACATCAACAGAATGACGGTGACCAGCACGATCCCGAGCAAGAGATTCTCTTCAACGGTGTCGGTCGTGAGATTGATGAGATCGGTGCGATCGTAAAACGTCTCAATTTTCACTCCTGGCGGCAGCCGACCGGGCGTGCTATTCAACTCGGCGATCTTGGCTTCCAGGAGCTTGAGTGCCGGCAAG
This sequence comes from Planctomycetaceae bacterium, assembly GCA_003153375.1. Lineage (GTDB taxonomy): Bacteria > Planctomycetota > Planctomycetia > Pirellulales > PALSA-1355 > PALSA-1355. Next base: position 8,910 of record PLYM01000233.1, on the reverse strand, counting down.
GAGTCCGCACCTTTGCGCAGGAGTGCCAATCCCTGGACCACGTCGCCGTCGTCAACCCAAACACGGTTGCCTTCCGCGTCCACCACCACGTTTCCATGATCGTCGGTTGCGGGCCGGCTGAGTCCAACTTTTCCCAGTCGCGTCTGATATCCCACGACAACGCCACGATTGGAAGTCGTTTCGCCCGGAGCTAGCGGCCCGCCGTCAACGACATCCCCAACCCGAACCGGCAGATTGTTCGTGCTGGACAAGACGATTTGGCGAATTTCCGACAGCCGTCTTTGTTCTTCTTCGCGCACATACTTGACGGCATCCGTAGCCGAATTCATTTGCAGAATGCGCTGCATCGGGTCACGGCCGCGGCCAATCAAGCCCAGGCCCCGCACAACGGCCACCGACTCGCCCTGCACCAAGTAATCGCCGCTGACGTTGTCGTTGCTGGCCGCAACAGCCGTTTGGAGTTGATCGAGCGTGATTCCATACCGTTTCATCCGATCGGGGTCAGGATGAATTTCATAGCGTTTCGTGGTCCCTCCAAAACTGGCCACGTCGGCAATCCCGGGGATGCGACGAAACTCGCGCTCCAAGGTCCAAGTCTCCACGGCGCGCAGGTCATTCAGCGAATAGACACTCTCGCCGTGGCGATCCTTGGGGCCAGTCACGACATAGCGCAATATCTCGCCGATCGGCGAGCGCGGGGAAATCTGCGGCGAAACGCTGGGGGGCAGGTCGGTGCTTTGGATGCGATTGATGACTTCCTGTCGAGCAGCCAGGTAATTGACGCCATATTCAAATTGCGTGCTGACAAACGACAGCCCAAACAACGACTTGCTGCGGACGAAGGTAAGCCCCGGCATTCCCGAAAGACCGACCTCAAGGGGAATTGTAACCAGCCGTTCGACCTCTTCGGCGGACCGCCCCGGATACTGCGATACGACTTCAACCACCGCCGGAGCGGGATCAGGATAGGCTTCGACGTTGACGCGGCTGAACGCATACGCCCCGGCAGCCGCCAGGGCGATCGTGAGCAAGATCACGATCAGCGCGTTGTTGACCGACCAGCGGATCAGATGGGCAATCATGGGTGCACCATTCAGCAGGTTAGGGCGCTGAGCCCGCAGCCGTCTGCTGCTGAAGCAGGTCTTCTCTTAATTCAAGCGCACCGCGAGACACAACGAGTTCGTCAGCATGCAATTCTTGCAGACCCTTTTGCCGCTGGTCTTCGCTCAGCTGCGATCGAACATAAACCACATCATGCTGGCGCCGCACTTCGAGCACCTTGCGACATTGAAATCGCGGAACCTTGGGATCAGGCTGAACAAAGATATAGCAATCGCTGTCCTCATCCACGAGCGCCGTGGCCGGAATCTCGACAATGTTGGGCTCGTTCCGAAGATGAATGGTCGCGGAGACAAACTGGCCGGCTTGCAAGACGCCATCTTCATTCTTAACGGACCCGATTAACAGCGCCATGTGCTCATTCGGGTCGATAATGTCACCGATCCGATCGATGGTTCCTTCGAGCACGCCCAAGTTTGGATTTGCCGGGAGTCGAAGCTCGATCCGAATCGGACGCACTAACTGTCGCAAATACGGCAAGTCTTCCTCGTAAGCATGCAGCCAGACGCTCATGACGCTCATGTCGACGATCTTGAACAGTTCGGCGTTGGTGTCGACGAGATCACCGACGGTGATATTCTTTTCTTCGATCCGTCCGTCCATCGGCGCAATGACTTCGACGCGAGCCCAGTCGGTTTCGCTTCGTTTTTCGCCGCTATCACGTAGATTGACACGCTGTGCCTCAGCCTTGAGGCGGTTAATCTCTTCTTCGCTGATGGCCCAGGAGCGCAAAGTCCGTTCCGCTGTCCTGGCAGCGAGCAACCCAACATCGACCGTCCGTTCCGCTTCACGCACGGACCGCTCCATGCCCGCGCCGCTTTCAACCAACGTCTTCAGCCGACTGAGTGTCACTTCATCCAACTTCAAACGCGCCAGAGCATCGACCAGCTCGCTCTTCTTTTCACCAAGGTCCTTGCTCCGCAGGATGGCAAGCCGTTGTCCCTTGGTGACGCGATCCGTATAGCTCAGCGGGCGCTTGATGGGTGGCGTTGGGTTGCCGGGTGACTGCACTACGGGCTCATCAATGGTCGCGACTTCGACGACTTCACCGGGAAATCGCGCGCTAACCGTCACGAGCCGGTTTGAATCAAACGCCAATGACCCTCTGAGTTCCAGGTTCCGAGGCCGCGTCGGTCGCGTAACTCGGGCGACTTCGATGCCGCCCAGTTTGACAACGCGCGGACTCAATTCGATCGAATCCAGGACGGCCTTGGACGCCGCGCCATGTGCCGCGGCCTCCTCCCCCGTAGTTTCGGATTCCTTCGATTCACCCGCAGCATTGCGCCAGATAATCACGCAGACCAAGACGACGATCGGCAACAAGACGCCGATGACGACTGAGGCTCGTGTTTTGAGTTGCAATTGCATGAGAGTGCCGCTCGACCTTGAATGATTCGACAAGTTCTACGTAACGTGACCCCCGCTCGTGCGGTTGGGAGAGGCTCGGCGAGTAACCAAAGCTCTGGCACCGTACCCCGGCTCGGATTCGCTGACCCTAATTGTAGTGGCCCCCAGGGGGACGGACACGGCAACGTATACACCGGTTCTCGGCGCGATCGCTTACGGGTGTCGCTGGTGCTTGCCATCCAGACCGGGCGCCAACGTGGTCTACCGCCCAACCGTGACCAGTGCCTCACAAATGTAGGCTAATGTCAGTGCCTGGAAGACTGTTTAACCCGTGCAAACCGGAGAATTGGCTCAAAAAGTACGTCGTGGCGCCCTTGGATAGTCCAGATGGTCATCGGCGCAGTGGATTCCCCGACTGAAGCTTCCCGATTTGGGCCAGCCCGGCCCGGAGGATGCTGACGTATCGTCCGCGTGACTATATCCGGAAACTGATCTGCAAACGCCTGTCGAACTTTCTCGAAGAACTCGAACGACAGAAGGACTTCATCGCCGAGAGCCGCGACATCGACTTCCGTGAGGTGCTCGTCGGGCGCTTCGGAGTGCATACGCCCTGGTTTTCGCAAGACCTGTTGGACCCGACCAAGAGCATTCATGCGCTGGGCGCGCTCAATATCTATCTCGCGATGCTCAAAGAGGAAGAAGGCTTGCTAGATATTGCGGACCCAGTCGAGCGGGCCAAATCCTTCCACAAACATCTCGACGCCCACAACTTTATCGCCAATCCGATTTCGCGCCAGAAGCTGACTGCATTGAAAGCCAAGGCGAAGAAAGTCCTCACGATGCCCCACACCGAGGGCATCGACCTATTTCTTCAATTGGAAAAGGATCTTACCCCAATCGCGTTGGCCTTTAGCGAAATGGCGTGGGACCTTGAAGACTATCACCAACACATGTTTGACTCTTATCGCGGCAAGTAGCCACAGAATCCCTGAGTTTATTTTGCTGTTCAACTAGCGAGACCGTCCCGATGCCACAATCAGAACACGTCGGACCCACAGCATTGGACGCCGAGCGCTCAAAATTGCTCGCTGATTATGATACAGCGGTCAAACAGGGTGCTGACGACCCTATCAAAACCGCCCACGGCGTCAGTTGCGAGGCCCATTTCCGCACATTCCTTGAGCAATTCTTGCCCAAGAAGTATGGCGTCACCAAAGGCTATATCATCACTCCTAACTTGGATTATGCTGGCCCGCTTGAAGAATGGGACGTCATTATTTACGACTCGCAGGAATCGCCTGTTCTCTTTGTTCGACGCACAAAGGAAGAAAGCCTATCTGCCGGCGAGCGCGGAATTCCGGTCGAATTCGTCCGCGGTGTCATCGAGGTTAAGGCCACGTTTAACAAGGCGATGGCCACCCAAGTCACACGCAAACTGCTGAAGCTTCGTAGCTTCCAGGCCACCAAGCCACCTTATCCGGGCGCCAGGCCCAGCTCGCTTCCATCGGAGTTTCGCGCGGCCGCCGTATTCTTCGAGACCAAAGTCAGCGACGCCAAGGAATACGCTGATGCTCTGGGTGCCTTGGCACCGTTTTGGCAGAAAGACCCCTTCATGCAATTCATCGGGGCCTTAATCATCCGCGGCCAACGCCATCCCAATTGGTCTGCCAGCACCTCCTACATGATGTCAGGAATGGAAGATATCAGCGGCGTCGTCAATGATGGATGCGATGTGAGCGCCGCCTTTCCATCGTTCGTTGAGGACACGTTCACGCATGTCGTCTCCGGCGACTTTGGGCCGAATGAATTCTGGCGATTCATGATCGACCTAGTTCATTCTCTCAATGGGCATGACCATGAATATTGCCTTCCAACGACTCTTACTGGCGGATACGGAGCTCGCAAAGATGGATATCGGTGCTCGCACTTATTTGCATCGTAACACATTGTCGGACACGCCGGATTGTGCATATGGACATTTGCACACTATCGGCTAAACTCGTCAAGCGAGGGCGAGCCGATGAACAGCAACAGCTTAGAGGCCTGGCAGATCGAGAGGCTCTACCGGCGCGTGCACTCGGAGCTGCATTTCTCGACCGCCTTGAAGGACGGATGCATCAGAAGCACTTCCCGGCCAACGACCCGGTTTTTGTCCGCGTCAAAGAACCGCGGCGGCGATCAACGAGCTGGCGAACCAACTGCATCAATTGCTGAATCGAGAATAGCACGATTCAGGTTGTGCGCTGACCCTGATTGTACGCGTCCAGATCGGGCAAGTCCGACCAATGCGGTGCGATCGTCTTATTGATGACCGCCCCATAAACCGGATAATGCACCTCGAAAGGGCCGGGAGGAGGGGGCGGTCTATTTCTTTCGTGCCCTCGAAGCGGGAACCGCTGGCCAACCGCGCACGTGATTTCGCAAAATGGCAACGGTTAGAAGTGCGGGCGGGTCCTTCTCGAATCGGCCTCGATCACGGTCTCAGGTAGCCCGCGCTTGTGGCAAACATAGTCCGCCCGGCGTGAATCGATGTCCAACGATGGCCCGCGAATCTGCCAGCCCGTACTGACCGACGCTCATCCGCGCAGGACGCCTTTCCGCCGCCCAAAAGGACCATCTCCATGAAGCCTACAAATATCTCGGTCGACGACATTGCTGCATTGCGGCCGGTGTGCCTGCGCCGCACGATTCCCGCGGCATATCTGGATCTGAACAATCACATGAACATGCGCTGGTACGTGGCGCTTTTCGACGACGCGGGAGACACGCTGCACGATCATTTGGGTCTGACACGCGAGTTCCGTCGAGCGCATGGCTCGGGCACGATGGATCTGGAGCACCACACCTGGTTCATCAACGAGGTAATGGCCGACAGCCAGATCTGCGTCTACGCCCGGATGGTGGCGCGGTCGGCCAAAATGATCCATTACCTCATGTTCATGGTCAATGAATCGACCGGAAAAGTGGCTGCCCACTTTGAGTGCGTCAACGCGTTGGTCGACTTGCAGGCGCGAAAGACGACTCCATATCCCGCCGAGATTCTCACGCGCATCGACGCCATGCTGGCCGAACAAAACCAGCTTGCCTGGGCGCCACCGGTTAGCGGCGCGATGCGCGTGTGACCAAAGCCTCAGCCACCGCGGCAGCACCATCTCCAGGCCTGCCCGGATTGCTTCGGGCATGGGCCGCAATCGATCGTCCTCTACGACGCCGCAGCAATGGCCGATCTCACCGATCACGCGCTCGGCTCGCACGCCGGTAATTACCGTTTTGGTTTTCGCGATACCGCTTTTTGTTGGGCAAAACAGGGGTCTGTTCGCAGCGCCTTGCAATTGCCACCGCGAGGTATAAAATGCCGATAATCCTCGAAGAAAACGGGCTTTTCTGATCTCGGCAAGAGTTGCCTTCTAATCCGCAGGTTACAGGTTCGATTCCTGTCGGGCGTAATGACTTACGGCGATTTTCGGTGTCAGCTCGCACCGTTCCATTCGCGAATTCTGCGCGAAAAAACGGCTCCATTGTCATGTTGCCACTCCGTCTGAACTGCACCATTCGGCGAGCAGCGGAGTTTTTCTCCGTCAGCCGCTGCACGGCGTGACTCTCGCCGACCATGAGTCGGTCGCCGACGACCTTCGCCAGGCCGGTTTTCGATGGACGGAAATCAGGAAGCGGCAACTATTGGTCGCGCGAGACGATGCAAAGGTGCGGATTCGGCTGCCGCGACGGTTGCTGTGTGCGAACGGGCGCATGAACTGTGCGGTCTAGGGCCAGTTGCGATGAACTTGCGCGTCACTTCGAAGATTAGCGGTCCACTAAAGGCCACCTACCATAATGCTTTCCAGTCGGTGACGAGGGTCCGTGCCGCGACAGAAATCTCCTTGCCGTGTGCCGAGCCCAGGTGACGCAGGGATCAAGCACAGGTCTTAACAATGAGACTCAGACTCGTTCTGGCGCGCAAGTTGCTAAGAAGATGCGGCATCGCTAACGGGCTAAGATTTGAACCCGCGAATAGGTCGAAATGTCGGCAAAGTGGGTGCCCAGCCCAGGCTAGTTTCGCGTGGAACCAAGACGACCGCTAACTTAGGAGATCGAGCTATGAGTGGAAAAAGCGAAGAAATCAAAGGGCGAATTAAGGAAGCTGCAGGGGCGCTCACTGGTGATGACCAGCTGCGTCGCGAAGGCAAGTTGGATCAGGCGACTGGCAAGGTCAAGCAGGTGGTCGAGAAGGTCGTAGAAAAGACCAAAGACGTTCTCGATGATCTGAAGAAATAGCAATGCAGTGGAGATAGAACCGCAGGCTTTTTCGGCTTTGACAGAATAACTCACCGCCGCACTACCTTGGTGCTGCGCAGGGTCGAGCGTCAGAAGCCATTTCAGTGTTGAAACTTGATGAAATGCTCTCTTGGGGGCTGCTGGGCAACCAGCCTCGATTTTCCTGTCGTCCAGGAATAAGGGATCAGTTCAGCGTACCTTAATAGCTAGTTGTGCTATTCGCACCAGGCGGTCTGTCGCGTGATCCAACGCTGTCCATTTTTCGGAGCCTCAACCATGAAGCGTTTACTCCCCCTGTTCGTGTTCGCCGTTTTGATGGTGCCTTTCGCTGGCTGCGACATGAACAAGAAGAAGGAAGTCAAGACAGAGACAGACACAACCGTGACCACGTCTGAAGGCACAACGACGACGACTGACATCCACAAAGAATCTACGGACAAGAAGTGAAGACGCGATTGGCCCGTGCTAAAATCCTTTCCTTTTCGAGAGAGTTACTGATGCTTCGATACGCGCTGATCTTCTTGATTGTGGCACTGGTCGCGGGGGCACTTGGCTTCTGGGGTCTAGAAGGCGTCGCGATGCAGATCGCCAGAATTCTATTCGTGGTGTTCCTGATTCTCTTCGTAATTTCCCTGGTCACTGGCCGCAGAGGGCCAGTTGAGTGAGAGCCGCCATCGTGGGTTGGCAAGACGGACGTGGCAATAGGCGAATTAGGAATGCAGCTGGCGCATTGTCCGGCAACGACAATCTTCGCGACAAGGGTAAGGCCGACTAGACCCGTCAATGGGATTAGGCAAGTCGCCCAGAAGGCTGTCGGCAAGGTCGAGCAGGCCGTGAGATGAGCTTCTGGCGGTCCGCGAATGAGATAGGGTGGCGGAGCCCGGTTTGGTTTAATCACAGAAAGTCAAAGTTCATGGACAATACTCAGCTGATCATATTGATCATTGTGTTGATCCTTCTGTTCGGCGGGGGTGGCGGCTATTTTTGGACCCGCCGACGGTAAGGGGTGTGCGCAGTTTTGCCGCGCCGTTGCTCGCCCATTTCCGTTCTGCTTGACCGACTCAGGCCGCTTCGCTCACCACCGCGACCATCTCCTGCAGGTTGCGCAAGAAGCCGGCATGCAACTGGTAAGTCAAACGGCCGAGGTTTTGCGTTATGAATACGGCGAGCCAGTTTGGGGTTGGGTGACGGTCCTGCGCGTGGCGGACTTTGGCGAACAGTCTGATTGACCCGAATACGGTCTCGTTGCGGTCGGTTCTCAGCGTCGCCAATCGGCTAGTTTACCGCCGCACGGTGCGGGAAAATGATACAATGAGACGCCACGATTGCCCGCAACAGCGGATTGGCGCCATAGGGCTCCATACTGTCGTATGCACGTGCTGAATGAAACGACTCCAGTTCATCTCTCGCTAAAGGAGGTTTGCCTATGCAAAATACTCAAGTCGACAGACCGGTTCACGGTCACCACAAGGTTGCTGCCGCGATTTTTGTCGGCTCGCTTATTCTGGGCGCCGCGATGATCCTGTCGGCAGAGCTGATGAAGCCGGAAAGATATGAATTCCATCCCGGTTCCAGTGCAAATACCTACATCATTTATGATCGGGATACAGGCCGGGCCACTACCGCTGAATTTAACTCAAAGAATCCGACAGCGTCGCTCCTGGACTGAAGTCACGACTGGGCGATCAAATCAATCATAGTAGACCTTACCCCGGGTTTTTAAGGAGTTCATCGTGGAACTTTTCGCGCACACCATGTTTCCGTTGGCCGCAATCGGATATTCACTCGTCTACCTATTGGGTGGCGGCGGCCTGGGCGGAGCCGTCCTGATTTTTATCGTGGCGAAGATGTTGGGAGATTGAGCGAAGGCAGTAAAAGGCCGCACGACTTGATTGGAGTCCAAACTCGACGAGCGGCCTGCTCGTCCGAGAGCCCTTCGGGACCGCTTTGCAGGCTGCCCAGCGCCTCGTTCGTGGTCAACTGATGGATCTTCATGCTGAGTTGAATTAGCCACCCATGCGAATGGAGCTCATTCCCACAAATACCAATGGCGTTTCACTCGCGGCCCGTAAGTGAGCCCGAACTGAGGCAAGGCCACCTCGGTCACCGAGCGAACGGCTTCCTCAGCGGAGTCGGTGATCAGGATGCGGTTGTAGTCAGCTGGGTCAATCA
>PLYM01000122.1 GCA_003153375.1 Planctomycetaceae bacterium | reverse complement strand
GGCCGTGGGTTTAATAACTGACTAACCGTAGCGGGCGCTGCAACTGGCAAGATCGTCTTGTGGAAGCCAGCAACTGCTAAGGTGAATCTGCCTGCTGGCGTTGCGACGGAAATCACGGTTGATCTCGCACCGGAAGCTAAGACGTTGTGGCGACTGGGTGATCCGTCACTCTAGGCCGAACGCCCGCTTTCACCTGTGGCGAGAGACGCGCGGGCGGGCCTCGATCGACCGATTCGTGTTGCCAGCGCTAGCGTCGGCGATTCGACGAACCGATAGAACAGTTCCGCCGCCGCGAGACTCGCGAGATACGCCGCGACCGACGCGACCACGGCGCTCGTGACCGTGGTGTATCCCAGCCGGGACCAAATCGTCGACACGAGGACCAGCACCGGAAAGTGCACCAGGAATAAGCTGTAGGAAGTCATCCCCAGTCGCGCGATCAGGCGGCTCCGTGGCCAGCGCTCCATCAGTGCCAGCTTGCCGGCCGAAAACAGCACCACCGCGACTGCCAGCGCCGTCGCCAATTGCCAGCGCCAGGCAAACGCCAGGGCCGCGGCCGTCAGGGCCACGTACAGTCCGAACCCTATCGCCGATGCGGTGGACTTCAGCCCCTCGTAGACCATGACACCCAGGAAGAACTGCCCGAAGAAATAGATGGCCCAAACGTCCCATCGCGGGTCCAAGTTGAAGACGAACATGGCCGGCGCGGCCAGCGCGCAGCCGGCGGCCAACAGCAGCCCATTCGCTCGTTCGCCGGCGCCCCCGCCCGATCGCCAGGCCACGAAGTCGCGGAGGCACAAAAGGGCGACGTAGATCAGCCCCAGTTGAAAATCGATCGCCACAAACCAGAAACCGGCCGACAACGACTGATAGCCCAGGATGTCTTGCAGCAACACGAAGTGGGCCAGCACCTGGTCCCACGTGGCGGGATGATCGACGACTCGCTCGGGCAGCCAACCGCGGCCTGCCGCACGCGCCCCAATGGCCAGCACCATCGCCGCCAGAAACGGCAAAACCAGTCGACAGTATCGCCGCGCCACGAATCGGCCAGCGTCGCGGCAGCTCCAGGTGCGCGACGACATCGTGCGGGCCATGATGTAGCCGCCGATCACGAAAAAAACCTGAACGGACCAAGACAGGTTCCAAGCCACGTCGCCGATCCAGCTCGGCGTCGCGACATGCGACAGCGGACCGTACAATTCGATGTGGTGCCACGTGATCAGACTCGCCGCTGCCGCGCGCAACGCGTCGATCAATGGCAACCGAGACGGGGGGGCAGAGAGGTTGTCCGACGAGGTCATCCGTTCGGTCAATCGCGCCATTCTGGCCACTGGAGGATCTGGAGCCAAAGCTGGCTCGGTGCAGTCGCCCATTTTATCAGCGCGATCCGGTCCCGCGTAGTCATCCCGAGGTCTCCGTCGATTTCCTTCGCATCGCCCGCTGCCCTTCGCGAAAACAACCGGCAAATGGCTCAAAATTGCCTGGATGCGATCAATTAGCGTGTCCGACGTGTCGCGGCACCACCTGGATAAATCTCCCGAGACGTGTTACGGTCTGAAGAGTCGGCGCATTCGACCACGAGACGAAGAAGAGTTGTTATGGGAAGAAATTTCGAGAATCGCAAGAATGCGATCTTCAAGACGGCTGCTCAGAAATCGAAGCTCTACTCCAAGTACGGCACGCGATTGTACGTGGCTGCCAAGAGTGGCGTTGCGGATCCGGATGTCAATCCGGTTTTGCGAAGCTTGATTGAAAAGGCTAAACGCGATCAGGTACCTGCCCACGTCATCGAAAAGGCGATTGAGAAAGCCCGCGGCGCTGGCGGGGAGGACTTCGTGTCGGCCCGCTACGAGGGTTTTGGTCCGGGGGGCTCCTTGGTGATTGTCGATTGTTTGACGGATAACAATCAGCGCACGATCACCGATGTCCGCAATTGCTTCACGAAGACCGGTTCCAAATTGGGAGCCACGGGTTCGGTCGCCCATTGGTTCGACCAATTGGCGATTCTATCCTTCAAAGGCGACAACGAAGAGCAAGTGTTCGAGGCGATGCTGGATGCCGACGTCGATATCCATGAGATCGAGTGCAAGGATAACACCCTGACGATCTTCGCCCCACCCGGCGAGTTTTACAAAGCCAAGACCGCGTTGTTGCAAGCGCTTCCCGGAACCGAGCTGGAAGTCCAAGAGATCACCTTCCTCCCTCAGACCATCAAGACACTGAGTCCGGACGACTTGCCCATGTTCCAGAAGTTCATCAGCATGTTGAACGATTGCGACGACGTGCAAGACGTCTATCACAACGTCGACGTGCCCCCCTAGAGCACTGGTTCATTCGACGCGCTGTGCCCCGCTCGTCGACTTCAGAGAGCGCCACCTCCCTTGTGAACCGAAGCGAGATCGCCGCGTCTACGACAGCAGCAGCTTGGGAGTGGCCAGGCCGCGCAGCTCACCTTGTCCGGCGACGATCTCGTCCTCGAACTGGATGATGGCCACGGCGCCCTTGGCCATCACGATCGCGCCGTCGCGGCCACCGATCAAGGCGGCGACGAAGCGATCGACGTCAGGAGAGTGGCCCACCCAGGCCAGTTCCTCGACCCCTTGCTCGTTGGACCAGGCCACGAGCATTTCCAGAGGGCCGCCCGGGGCCAAACTTTCGAGCTCATGCAGCTTGGTCCGTGGTCCGGTGCGGTCGCAGATCACGTCGGCCGTCTGCCGGCAGCGGACCAAGGGGCTGCTGGCCACGAGTTCCGGGGCCAAGCCGCGCCGCACGAGCCGTTTGATCATGCGGCTGAATCGCTTGCGCCCCTTCTTGGTCAGTGGTCGCAGCGCGTCGTCGGGATAGCGCGGGTCGCCGTTTTGGCCGGCGAAGGCGTGACGCACGATGTAGAGCAGCATGGTTGTGCCTCAAGGAAGTTCAGCAGGTATCGTCCGTGCGCCCCGTCAACAATTCCGCCACAGGATCTGATCGTCGATTCCCAGCGCGAGTTGTTTTTCTTGAATCTCGGTCTTGAAACGCCGCGCATCGCGCGCATAGCCGGCCGTGGGCGACAGGTCGGGCACACGTCCGCACCAGAAGGCGTTGAAGGCCCGCATCGACAACTCGCGCAGATACTTGGCCGCCATCGAAGCCAGCGCCGCCGGCAGAAAGGATTCGCCCTCGGTGCGAAAGCAGATTTCAATCCGCTCGTCGGCCGGTCCCCAGCGATATAGACTTTTCGCTCGGCTTTCCAGCAGCACCTCGACCAGCGGATCGGGAAATTGCTGCTGCAAGGGGCGCTGATAGTAGTTTCGCCCGCCGTGTTTGTCGCAGACGATCGTCACGGGCTCGCCAGCACAGTGCGGCAGCAAATCGGCCACCAGTGCCAGCGTCGTTTTCGAGAGCGTCTCGCTCTTGTTGCCCAGCTCGACATTCGAGCGGTTAAATCGCTCGGGAAAAACCGCCCGGCTGGCCAAGGCGACCAGCCGCACGCCCGCGCGCTCGAAACCGCGCCGCAACTTGGGCACGAGGCGAACCAGATCCTCGGGTTTGGCTACCAGCGGCAAGCGCAAATCGAAATCCTGATGCCAGGGCATCGTGGGTAGATGTTCGAGGGATGCCGGATCGAGCATCGACCACACGTCGAGCCAATCGACCGGACAATGATCGGTCAGCGCCAGCGTGGCCAGCACGCCCCGTTCGAGGGCTCCCAGGCCTTGTGACGGCGAATAGAGAGCTTTGGAATCGGCGATCGCCAGCCGGCGGCATTTGCCGTCGCGCGATACGGACTTACGTACCACTCCGTTGAGACGCTGGTACAGGTCGTAGCCATCCGTGGGCTCATCGACCCACCAAACGCTGGCTGAAACGACCAGCGGCCCCAGATTGGGCCCGTAACCGGCTTCATCCGTTCCGATCAGATAGGGCATGGCTGCAATCCGTTTGCAGGGTCCTTTGCCGGCGGGGCGCCCGTCGACGACGAACCGCGGCAAAATTCTGGCACTGCTTTCGAGCAGGCGTCGCGGCATGTTACCATAATTTGCAACCGATCGCCCGCCGGGCCCGGTTCCAGGCCCACGTCGATGCCGATTTCCCGCCTTCGTACCTCCGAGGAAGCACGCGACCATGCGATACGTCTTGTTGTTGCTCACGTTGTCTTTGGCGACGACCCATGCACCGCGGGCGGGGGCCGACGCCATGGAGCGGATGGGCATGGAGAAGCTGCGCGCAACGCACGAAAAGGTGGAAGCCTTCAAGAAACAGTTGCAAAAGGTCGAGCTGCCCAGCGGTTATGACGACGTGCGGGCGTTGCTCCACGTACACTCGGCCTTTTCGCACGACAGCCGGGGCAAGATCGAGGACATCGTCGCGGCGGCCAACAAGGTCGGTGTCCGCGTCATCCTGTTCACCGAGCATCCGGCCAGCACCTACGACTATGTGAACGACGGCCACCGTGGCCTGCGCGACGGCGTGCTGCTCATTCCCGGCGCCGAAAATGGCGGCTTCCAGGCTTATCCCAAAACCAGCATTCAGGACAAGAAGCACCAGGGGCCGCAGGAATTCTCCGACCTGGTGCGTGGCACCGACGGCTTGATTTTTCTTTGCCATCTCGAAGAACGGATGGACTGGGACATCGCCGGTTTGACCGGCAGCGAAATCTATAACACCCACGCCGACTTCAAGGACGAGGCCAAGCTGCTGGCCGCGCTCCGCTCGCCGGTGACGATGCTGGCCCTGCGACCCGCGCTCGAGCAATATCCGCAAGAGACCTTCGCCGGCCTGCAAGATTATCCTGCTGACTATCTGAAGCGCTGGGATCAATTGTGCCAGAAGGCGCGGCTGACGGGCGTTTCGGCCAACGATGCGCACCACAACCAGGCTTTTCGCGGCCGGCTACTGGAAAACGGCAAAGTGCAACTGGAAGACGCGCTGGGCAAGACCCTGGCCCGACTCGATCCGGAAAAGATCGCCCCGCTCAAGGAGGCCGCCGCCGGCAAGAAGGCCGGCGAGGTGGTGTTCGAACTCGACTTCGATCCCTACGAACGCAGCTTTCACCACGTGAGCACGCATCTGTTGATGCACGAGCTGACCGAAGCCAACGTCCGCGAGGCTCTCCAGGCCGGACGGGCCTACGTGGCCTTCGACTGGATGGCCGATCCCAGCGGCTTCGTGTTGCGGGCCGACCGAGGGGACCAAACCTGGCCGATGGGCAGCGAAGTGCCGTTCGCCCCAGGTCTGCACCTGCGCGGCGAGGCACCGCTCGAGGGCAAGTGGCGACTGATGCGCGACGGCGAAATGATTTCTGAACAAAACTCGAACAAAATCGACATCCCAGTCGACAAACCGGGCAATTATCGGGTCGAAGTCTGGCTGACACTGGCCGGCGAGGCCCGACCCTGGATCCTCTCCAACCCGATCTATGTGCGGGGCCAATAGACCGCTGGTGACGCGGCGATCGCCGGCGTTCGCAGTCCGGCTTCAGGCTCTAGACCCGGCCCATTCCACCCGGCTAGGATGAGGATCTGGACGTCTAGAGCGCGGCGGCAGGTGTCGCCAGGCAGCGCGAACGCTTGAGCTGACAAGCCGTCGGGACACGGTTGAGGGAAATGCATGGCGACCGAGTTGCAAAACTTCGTGGCCGAATTGGAGTCGAACATCGGCCAGGTCGTGCTAGGCAAGACCGAGGTCGTGCGGCTCTGCATCGTGGCCCTGCTGGCCGGTGACCACGTGTTGTTGGAAGACGTGCCGGGCGTGGGCAAAACGCTCATCGGCAAGGCCCTGGCCAAGAGCATTTCGGCCGCCTTTTGCCGCATCCAATTCACCGCCGACCTGCTGCCCAGCGACATCACGGGCGGCAGCGTGTTCAATCCGCAGACCGGGCAGTTTTCCTACACGCGCGGACCGATTTTCGGCAACATCATCCTGGCCGACGAAATCAATCGCACGCCCCCCCGCACGCAAAGCGCGCTGCTCGAGGCCATGAGCGATCGCCAGGTGAGCGTCGACGGCATGACGTATCCGCTGCCCGAGCCGTTCATGGTCATCGCCACGCAGAACCCCTTCGAGTACGAAGGCACCTACCCCTTGCCCGAGAGCCAGCTGGATCGCTTTCTGCTGCGCATCGCGGTGGGTTATCCCGATCGCGACGATGAAGCGCAAGTGCTCAACTCGCATCGCGCCGGCGAGCCGATCGACCGGTTGCGTCCGGTGTTGGACGCGGCGCAAATTGTCGCTCTGCAACAGGCCACGCGCCAGGTGACCATGGATGAGAGCATCAACTCCTACCTGCTCGACATCGTCGACGCCACGCGACGCTGCGAGGAGCTGCGCGTGGGCGTGAGCACCCGCGGCGCGCTGTGCCTGTATCGTGCCAGCCAGGCGATGGCCCTGATCGCGAATCGCGACTTCGTGGTGCCCGACGACGTTAAGCGATTGGCCGTGCCGGTGCTGTCGCACCGGGTGATTGCCAAAGGCTATTTGCAAGGCACGCACCGTCAAGCGCTCGAGACCCTCATCACGCGGCTCGTCGAGGAGATTCCGGCCCCTCGCTAGCCCTCCTGGGTGCCCGCGCTAGCCCCTGGTAATTGAGCCGATCTGCTAGAATCCCTGTTATTTGCCCGGCCTCGAAGGCCTTAAACCAGAATTGCGCACCGCGGTGGATCGATGGCTCGCCAGACTCAAATCCGAATCTGTCGCGAGGGCCTCTACTACTCGATCGTGGTACTGGCCGTGCTCATCGGCGCGGTAAGCCGGCAGTTGAACTTACTGATGCTGCTGGGCAGCGCACTGGCCGGGCCGCTGTTGTTTAGTTTTGTCTACGGTCGCTTCATTCTGCGACGGCTGTCGGTCGAGCGCAAGCTACCCTCGGAGCTGCGGGCCGATCAGCGTCTGATCGTCGACCTGAACGTCAAGAACTCTCGCCGCTGGGCCGTGGCCTGGATGGTGGAAGTCGAGGACGCGGTCGCCCGCGAAGGCGAGCCGACCGTCGTCGACGGCCGGGCCAGCGTGCAGGTGTTTCTGCCCCAGGTCGGGGTCAGGGAGACGCGACATACTACGTATGAGGGATTCTTGCCGCGGCGCGGACGCTATCGCTTCGGCCCGCTGCGCGTTTCGACACGATTCCCGTTGGGGCTGGTGCGCCACAGCGTCGTGCTCGACACAAGTGAGATGCTGCTGGTGCATCCGCGCTTGGGCGAATTGACGCATGACTGGGCCCGCGAGTTGCGCGAAAATGCCGGCGGCAGCCAGCGCATGCAGCGCCGCGGCCTGCTGGAGACCGATTTTTACGGACTCCGCGATTGGCGCGCGGGCGACAGCCGCCACTGGATCCATTGGCGCACGTCGGCCCGCCGCGGCACCCTCGTCGTCCGGCAATTCGAGCAGCGGCGCAGCGAGGACCTGGCGCTGCTGGTCGATCTGTGGCAGCCGTCGGAGCCGAGTGAGCACCATTTCGAAAACGTCGAGAGGGCGATCACGTTTGTCGCCACCGTGATTGCCCAGGCCTGCCGCAAGCCGGGCCACAACCTGATTCTGAGCCTGGCCGCCCACGAGCCGTTGCACCGATCGGGCTCGGCTTCGCCCCTGTTTTTTCGCGACCAGATGGACGCCCTGGCCATGGCCGCGCCGCACCACGAGACTTCGTTTCCGCCGGCGCTGGGGCACGCCCTGGCGTTGCTGCCGCCGTCGACGCCCACATTGATCGTCAGCACGCGGCCCATCGATTGGGAAGCGCTGCGCCGCCTGGCTGCCCAGCGCAACGTGCCACTCGCCGAGCGCCTCGTGCAATCCGTCAACGTGGCGTCGGACGAGCTCGACCGATATTTTCGCGCCGGATCGCCGCGGAGCTCCGTTTCATGACCAGCCTGCAAACGACTCATCTGCTGCGAATCATGATCGGCGCGCTGATCATGATCGCGACCATCGAGTTGGGCATCGGCGAGCGCAGCGCCGTGCTGAGCCTGGTCTCGCTGGGCATGCTGGGTCTGTCGGCGTATGTCACCGACGCCACGGGCATGTTTCGCCTGCGGCAGTCGATGGCCAATTGGGCGGCCCTGGGCGTGGTCGTGGTTTCGGCCATCAACGCCTATGAGATCGACCGCCATGGCCAGTTGTATGCCGTGGCCGACCTGCAATCGTATCTGCAATATGTGCTGCTCTTTCAGCCCAAGACGCCCCGCGTCTATTGGCAGTTGGCGGTCTTGAGTCTCGGCCAGGTGGCCATCGCGTCGACCCTGGTGCCCGGCCCGCTGTTCGGCGTCATGCTGTTGGCCTACGTCTTTGTCGGCATCGTCACGTTCGCGTTGCTGTTGCTCTATAGCGAGTCCAAGCGACTGGCCCGGCCGGCAACGCGAGCGCGGGGGCACGCCCGGCCTGCTTTGGCCGAGCCCCAAGGCAGTGGCATCTTCGCGCCCGTGCTGGTCGGCAACACGGTCGAGAGCCCGGTTGGATCGATCAGCTGGGGCTTGTTGCGCCAGGCGACGCTCATCAGCACGCTGGGCGCGGCGGCCGCGATCGTCTTGTTCCTGCTGTTGCCCCGCTGGGACTTGGAGAAACTTGAAGTGGCCAGCCGCGAGCCGCTGCACAGCGTCGGCTTCTCGAAAACGGTCACCCTGGGCGAATTGGGCGAGGTCGTTAACAATCCGAACGTCGTGATGCGCGTGCAGTTACTGCAAGTCATCGGACAGGAAACCAGGCCCTTCAAGCTCAACGGTGAGCCGCTGTTTCGCGGTTGCGTCGTGTCGCGCTATGAGAACGGCTCCTGGACCCATCCCCATCCTAACAGCTTCCTTGCCTTGCCGGCCGAGGCGAGCCGCGCGGAAGAAAGCTTCGGCGCGGTGCGCCAGCGGATCACGGCCGAGCCACTCGACGTCCCCGAGTTGTGCTGCGTCTTTCCGGTCTACACGACGCAGCCCGATTCGCGGCTGAGGATTAGCGCTCGCCTCGACAGTTTGATCCGCCAAGAGGACTACCGCGAGAAGCAGATCGAGTTCGAAATCGGCACCACTGGAATCTTGGGCAATGTTCAGCGCAAGATCGTGCCATGCGACACCCGCGTCGGACTGCGCGAACTGGAAGGCATGGTACAAATGAGTCCTGATCGACTGGCGGGACAAGATGATCCGTTGGGCGGTGTGCGCGCCGCCGCCGAGACGGTGCTCGGCGATCAGAACATCGATCCCGAGAACCGCGTCACCGCGGCGCAGGCGCTCAACGATTACTTGAGCAAGTCGGGGAAATTCTTCTACAACCTCGATCCGCAAACCCGCACCAAGGCCATGGACCCGCTCGAGGACTTCGTCACCACGCACCGCGAGGGGCACTGCGAATACTTCGCCGGCGCCTTGGTGATGCTGCTGCGCAGCCAGGGCATTCCGGCTCGCATGGCCATTGGGTTCAAGGGGGGCGAGTGGAACCCGCTGGGCAAGTATTACCAGGTGCAACAGTTACACGCCCACGCCTGGGTCGAAGTCTATCTGCGCGCCGCCGACATCCCCCCCGGTTCGATGCTCGAGGACAGCGGCCAGTATGGGGCTTGGATGCTGCTCGACCCGACCGACGGCGCCCAGGAGCGAAATGCCGTCGTGGTCCAAACCAGCTTCCTGACTCGCTGGCGGCAATACGTCGATTATGCCCGCGTGCTGTGGGCCAATTATGTCGCCGGCCTGAACTCCAAGCGGCAGCAGCAAACCATCTACGAGCCCTTGACCGAAAAGGCCAACTCGGCGATCCACTCGGTGGTTGACCGCGATTCGTGGTGGCGTGACAGCTCGCGAGAGACCGCCGCCTCGCACCTGGCCGTATTCTGGGACTGGTATCGCCGGCACTGGTTCAGCTGGCGCGGGGGGGTCGTGGCGGCCGGTTTTTCCCTGGCCATCATCGTGCTCGTCAGCGGATCGCGGCGGCTGGTCAAGATCTTGCGCCATTATGGTATCGTTGGTGCGCGCCGCTTCTTCGACGAGGCCCCCGTCCTGGAGATGTATCGCCGGCTCGAAACCGCCTTGGGCAAGCGCGGGCTGCGGCGTTTGCCGGGCCAAACGGCCTATGAATTCGCCGTAGCCGCCGGCGGCGACCTGGCCGAAAGCGTCGAGCACCATCGGCTGGCCCCCTTGCCGCGGCGGATCGTCGAGACCTTTTATCGCGTGCGCTTTGGAGGCCGCACCCTGGACAACCTGGAAGCCGACGCGGTAGAACATGCGCTCGTCGAATTGGAACTCGCGTTGGGCCGCCCACGTTGAAACCGCGCTAAAGCAACAACCTGCCGCCGGCCGTCCGCGCCATTTTGCCGCTTTCAGTGGCATCGCCGCCTACCGACCCCGCCGACGCCAACCCACTCGTTGACCTCCACGTTTTTCGCCGTCCGGCCCCATCGCACACCAGCCAGCAACGCGCACATGAAGATCGGTCTCATTGGTTATCAAGGCTCGGGCAAGAGCACTCTGTTCGAATGGCTCACCGGTGCCAAGCCCGACCCGGCCCTGGCGCACTCCTCGCAAAGCGCCATGGCCCCCGTGCCCGAGCCGCGCGTCGAGGCCCTGTCGGCCATTTATCATCCGAAAAAAATCACCTTGGCTTCGATTGAGCTGGTCGACACGGCCGGCCTGAGCCGCACGCACGAAGGCAACGCCACCCGGTTGGCCCAGATTCGCGAGGCCGGCTGCCTGGTCCTGGTGGTCGCCGGTTTCGAACGCGGCGGCAATCCCGTGGCCGACGCCGCGGGATTCGACGAGGACTTCCTACTGGCCGATCTGGAGATCGTTTCGGGTCGCGTCGAGCGGCTGCGCGAAAGCGTCAAGAAACCCCGCCCAAATCGCGACCAGGAATTGGCCGAGTTGGCAGCGCTGGAACCGCTGCTGGCAGCGCTCGAGTCGGGCAAAAGCGCGCTCGACGCCGGGATGACGGAAGATCAGCTCAAGGTGACGCGCTCCTTCCGTCTGCTCACCGAGAAGCCGAAGATCGTCTTGGTCAACGTGGCCGACGACGAGGAAAACCCGCAGCGGTTCGTCGATGAACTGGCGGCGCTCAAGCCGCCGGTGCGCGGCGTGGCCGTGCCGGCCGGCTTGGAACTCGAACTGGCCCGCATGAGCCCCGAGGATCGGGCCGCGTTTCGCGCCGAGATGGGAATCGCCGGATTCGATCGCGACGCGCTGCTGCGCACCTTGTTGGAAGCCAGCGGACAGATGCTCTATTTCACGGCCGGCGAGAAAGAAGTTCGCACCTGGATGTTTCGCAAGGGGGGCACCGCCCTGGAAGCGGCCGCTAACATCCACACCGACCTGGCCCGTGGGTTCATTCGCGCTGAGGTGATGCGCTGCCAGGACCTGGTGCGGCTGGGCAGCGAGCGCGAGATCAAGGCTCACGGCCTGGTGCGGCAAGAGCCCAAGGATTACGTGATTCAGGACGATGACATCTTGAACATTCGCTTCAGCGTTTGACCGCGTGTGGCGGCCGGTTTTTTGGAACGCTGTCCTCTCCATCTTCGAAAGCAGGCCCGCCATGAGCGAGGAACCGAAGCCGGTCGCCCGTCCACCCCGACCCACCTACGCCCCGATCGTCACCGTGCAGCAGCACATTCTGCGCGAGCAGCGGCGGTTTGCCGGCGTCTCCGGTGAGTTCTCCTGGCTGCTCTCGGGCATCACGCTGGCCACCAAGCTCATCGAGGCCAAGGTGCGCCGCGCGGGCCTGGCCGACATTCTGGGTAGCGCCGGCGAGACCAACGTGCAGGGCGAGGTGCAGCAAAAACTCGACATCTACGCCAACGAAATGCTCGTGAATGCGCTCAGCGTGCGCGAGAGCGTGGCCATGCTGGCCTCGGAAGAGAACGAACAGCCACTGTTGGCACACGGCGGCTCGCCGCACGCCAAGTATATCGTGGTCTTCGACCCGCTCGACGGCTCGTCCAACATCGACGTGTGCGGCAGCGTCGGCACCACGTTTTCCATCCTCCGCCGCACGACCACGGATCTCGACAGCGAGGTCTCGGCCGACGAAGTCTTGCAACCCGGCTCGAAGCAAGTTGCCGCGGGCTACGTGATCTATGGTCCCTCGACCATGCTCGTCTACAGCGCCGGCAATGGCGTACACGGCTTCACGCTCGATCCGGCGGTCGGCGCCTTCGTGCTCAGCCACACGAACATTCGCATTCCCGCGCACGGCAAGTACTACTCGATGAACGAGGCCTATCTCGATCGCTCGCCCGCGATGTACCAGGAATATGTACACCAGTTGCGCGATGGATCGCTGGGCCGTCCCTATGCCTCGCGCTACGTCGGCTCGATGGCCTCGGACATTCACCGCACGCTGCTCAAGGGTGGGGTTTTCCTCTATCCGCCCACGGCCGACTATGCGCAGGGCAAGCTGCGGCTGCTCTACGAAGCCAACCCGATTGCCTTCATTGTCGAACAGGCCGGCGGCAGCGCGACCGATGGCCACGGGCGAATCCTCGACATCCAGCCGACGAGCATTCACCAGCGCACGCCGTTGGTGGTCGGCGGTCCCGACGAGATGCAGGCCTTCGCCAAGATCGCGGCGGCGGCCCGGTAGTCGCGACTCGATTCGACGAGGGCAACTACTTGGCCATGGCCATCGCTTTTTCGACTTCGGCGCCCATGCGGCCGGTGAGAATCATGGCCCACATCTTCCAATCGGCCATGAACGACCACAGCGGATACTTGAACGAGGCCGGCTTGTTCTTCTCGATGAAGAAGTGGCTGTACCAGGCAAAGCCGTAGCCCACGACCGGGGTCGCCAGCAGCAACCAGGGATTGCCCAGGTAAATGGCCGCGCCGACCACGACCAGCGCCAGCGTGCTGCCAACGAAGTGAATCGCCCGGCAGGCCGGCAACGAGTGCTCGCGCACATAGAAGGGCCAAAAATCGGCAAACGTTTCGTAACGATGCTCGGACATGATCAAGCGCCTCGTAAGAAAAACGGGATTCCACCGCTGGGTCTATTCTAACAACGCTCCGGCGGGTTTGGCACCGCCCCTGTTAGGCCAGCAGTTCTCGCACGACCCGGCCGCTGACGTCGGTCAGGCGGAAATCGCGGCCGGCGTAACGGTAGGTCAACTTGGTGTGATCGAAGCCCAGTAGGTGCAGCAGCGTGGCGTGCAGATCGTGGACGTGGACTTTGTTTTCCACGGCGGCGAAGCCGAATTCGTCGGTCGCGCCGTGCGCATATCCGCCCCGCACGCCGCCGCCGGCCAGCCACATCGAAAAACCGTAATGGTTATGGTCGCGGCCGCTCAGGGCCGGCAATTCGGCCACCGGCGTGCGACCGAACTCCCCGCCCCACATCACCAGCGTGCTGTCGAGCATGCCCCGGGCCTTCAAGTCGCTCAGGAAGGCCGCGATCGGCTGATCCCAATCGCCGGCCAGCTTGCGATGTTCCTTCTCGAGATTGTCGTGATTGTCCCACGGTTGCCCGGCGCCGCTCCAAACCTGCACGAACCGCAC
Source organism: Planctomycetaceae bacterium (assembly GCA_003153375.1). Taxonomy (GTDB): domain Bacteria; phylum Planctomycetota; class Planctomycetia; order Pirellulales; family PALSA-1355; genus PALSA-1355. The sequence continues at coordinate 17,449 of PLYM01000122.1, read as the reverse complement.
GCCGCGCTCGAGCAGCCGCCGCGTGATCAAGAGCTGCCGGCCTTGCAGGCCCGAGGTGTACTGATCGCGAATCGCCTGCGGCTCGCGCGAAATATCGAAGGCTTCGGCCGCGTCGCCTTGCATGCGATAGGCCAGCTCGAACGAGTGGATGCGGGCTTCCAGCCCCTCGTCATGTTGCCGCGCGGCCAGGTGCCGCTGGTTGAGTCGTTGCACCAGGTCGAGCTGGCGGCGTTGCTCGACGGGCGAGGTCGCGTTGTTCTGGATGTTCTCGACCAGCTTCTGGATGTCGGTGTGCTGGGTGTCGATGTAGGTGCCCTGATAGGCACCCGGCAGGAACGCGGCGCGCCAATTTTGCGTGGCCACGATCGGATAGCCGCCGGGGCACATGGCGATGAAGCCGGGCAGGTTCTGATTTTCCGAACCCAGGCCATAAGTGACCCAGGAGCCAAAGCTCGGTCGCGGCAGGCGGCCGTCGCCACAGTTCATCAGCATCAGCGACGGCTCGTGATTCGGCACGTCGGCCGCCATCGAACGAATCACGCACATATCGTCGATGTGCTCGGCCGTCTTGGCAAACAGCTCGCTCACTTCCAAGCCGCTTTGGCCATACTTGGAAAACTTGAACGGCGATCGCATGGCCGCGCCGGTCTTGCGCTCGGTGCGCAAGTTCGTGCTGGGCAGGGGCTGGCCGTGATATTTATCCAGCAGTGGCTTGGGGTCGAACGTGTCGACCTGCGAGGGGCCGCCGTTCATGAACAGGTGCACCACGCGCTGCGCCTTGGCGGCCAGTGGCGGACTCTTGGGCACGAGCGCCCCGGCAGCCGATTCGGCCGCCCATGCCTGCGGGGCCAGCGAGCCGTCAGCCGCCATGACGCCGGCCAACCCCAGCAGGCCAAAGCCCTGGCCGCTGCGGCGCAGCATCTCGCGGCGCGAAAGCGCCGGTTCCTGCCAGCCGTCGTGTGGGTTGCTTGGATTCATGGTTCGCGGTCCAGAGTCATCTGATCACAAATTCAGTCAATAAAGGCCTCAATCGACAAACAGAAACTCATTGGCCTCGAACAGGCCCTGGGCCAACTCAACCCAGGCGGCCTCCGGCGTGCCGGTTTCGCTCACGAACCGGCGCGCCCATTCGATTTCGTCGGCGGCCGCCTCGCGACCGAAGGTCAATTGAAACAGGCGATGGATGCGCCGTGCCGGGTCGGGCTCGCCCGCCACGTCGGCGCGCGCGAGCAGGTTCTTGGCCGACTCGATCACCAGCGGATTGTTCATGAAGAACAACGCCTGTTGCGGCACGGTCGTGGGATTGCGGCCCGGGCTGCTGGCGTCGGGATTGGGGAAATCGAAGGTGCGAAACAGACCCGGCAGATTCAGCCGATCGATGTAGCTATAGATCGTGCGGCGGGCCGATGCGGGCTCGGCGATGCCTTTGACCGGCACGCCGCCGAGCGTCGGTTGCAGACGTCCGGCCACGGCCAGCAGCGCGTCGCGGGTGGCCTCGAAATCGAGCCGGCGCCGATTCATCCGCCACAGCCAGGTGTTCTCCGGATCGATCGACCGGCATTTTGGCCGCTCGTCGCTGGCCTGCTGATAGGTCGCCGAGAGCACAATCTCACGGTGCAATTGCTTGATCGACCAGCCGTGTTCCATGAACGACCAGGCCAGATGATCGAGCAGTTCGGGATGCGAAGGGGCCTGGCTGCGCAGGCCAAAATCGCTGGGCGTCGCCACCAGCGCCGAACCAAAGTGGTGCAGCCAGACGCGATTCACCAGCACGCGGGCCGTCAGCGGGTTGTTGCGGTCGACAATCGCCTGGGCCAGGTCGAGCCGCCCGCTGCCGTGCGCGAACGGCGCCGGCTCGCCGTCGGACAGCACCCGCAGAAAGCGCCGCGGCACCTCGTCGCCCAGGTTGTTCGGGTTGCCGCGCACGAACACCCGTTGCTTGACGGGTACGGGCAAATCCTCGAGCACCATCGCCCTCGGCGGCGCCGCCGGACCGCTGGCGCGCCAGTCCTCGACAGCCTTGTTCAAGTCATTGCGAATCTTTTGTGCCGGCCGATCAGGCAACAGGGCCAACTCGTTGATCTCGTTGGGCGCCAGGTTCGCCGGCGCGTCGGCAGCGGCGAATACCTGCCGCAGCGCTTCCAGATTCGCATCGGCCAGGGCCTTGGGCTCCGGCTGCCCAGCTGCCTGTGCCTGCTGTCGGGCCGCCTTCCAGACATGGTCCGCCCCGCCGAGCAAGTTGCCATAGATCTTGGCTGCATCGGCCAACTCTTTGAGCGGCGTACCCAGGAACGCGCCGGCCACCAGCGGATTGATGGGCTTCTCGGTCGAAGCCGACGTGACGAGTTGCTCGATCGTTGCTGGCGCGCGCGCACTAAAATCCGCGGCCGGCAATGCCGCCAGCGCGTGCCAGATGGCCAGCACCGGATCGTGCCGCTGTCGGCTTTGCTTCAGATAGGTCTGATAGCGAATGATCATCGTCGGATTCAGATCGTTGCCGTCGGCGAGGAGCATGAAATCCTCGATCGCCGGCTGATTGCCCAGCGCCGTGGCGGCCAGCAGATATTCGCCCACTCGCGTCCGCGCGCCCTGGATCAATTCCTGGTACTTCTGGTTGAGATACTCGGAAAACTTTCGTTCGCGCTCGGCCAGCTCGTTGGCAAACGCCGCATACTCGGGCGTGTGGGGCGGCTCCTCGAACAGCGGCGGCACGGTCGGTTCGGTGGAACTGGCCAAGACGCCGTAGAGCGCGTAGTAATCGCGGGTCGGAATGGGATCGAACTTGTGGTCGTGGCAGCGGGCACAGGAAACGGTCAGCCCCAGCAGCCCGCGGGTGACGACGTCGATGCGGTCGTCGATCACATCCTGCTGGTTGTTCATGAAGCCGTTGCCCAGCGTCAGGAAACCCAACGCGGTGAGCGGCCTCCGGTCGCTGCCGAGCGGCAACTGGTCGGCCGCCAACTGCTCGAGCACAAACCGATCGTAGGGCAGGTCTTCGTTGAAGGCCCGCACGACGTAATCGCGATAGGTATAGGACCAGGGAAAGTTGCTGTCCTGGAACAGCACGTAACCTTTGGTGTCGGCATAGCGGGCCACGTCGAGCCAATGACGGCCCCATTGCTCGCCGTAGCGCGGCGAAGCCAGCAAGCGATCGACCACGCGTTCGAGCGCCCCCGGCGCGTCATCGCGGGCGAACTGCTCGACTTCCTCCGGCGTCGGCGGCAGACCGATCAAATCAAACGTCACGCGCCGCAGCAGCGTCCGTCGGTCGGCCGGCGGCGAGGGCTGCATGCCACGCTTTTCCAACTCCGCCAGCACGAAGCGATCGATCGGCCGCCGCGACCACTGCTCGTCGCGCACAATCGGCAAGGGCGGATTCTTGACCGGCTGGAACGACCAGAAGCTGCGCCGCGCAGCCGCGATCTGCTCGTCCTCGGCGACCGATTGCAGGTTGCGAAGCGATTCGGCCGTGGCCACCGGCCAGGGCAAGCCGCGCTCAACCCACCGCTCAAGCCGGGCCACTTCGACGCTGGAAAGTCGCTGACCGTCGGGCGGCATTTCCAGGCCGTCATACTTCACGGCCGAGATCAGCAAGCTTTCCGCCGGACGCCCGCTAACCGCCGCAGCTCCGCTTTCGCCCCCCTTGAGCACTGCCTCACGCGACGTGAGCACCAGCCCGCCTTTGGGCTCCTTCAAATCTCCATGGCACTTCAAACAGCGCTGAATCAACAGCGGCCGGATTTCGCGTTCGAAAAATGCGGCGTCCTCGGCCCCCGCGGCAGCGGCGGCGATCACTTCTGCGGCGCGAACGGCCGTTGGCGCGAGCGAGCACGCCAGTGCCAGGCACCACGACAAACACGCGCTCGATCGCGCTGGGCGGTGCATCGGCGGCGTCTCGCTAGGCATCGTGTCGCGGGGAAACGGGGCGCTGGCCCCAGGGCATCGGCATGGTCGGGGGCCGGCGATGGCGATCGCGCCGCACGTCGCGGGGACGGTCCTTGAAGTAGGTGATGAACCGCACCAACTGCCGCACGGCTTCCTCGTAAACCTGGCGGCCTTTTTCGGGCGTGGCCAGCTCCGGCTCGCCCAGCACGCCGGTCTCCGAGTAACTGCTGGTCCAGGAAACGATCGTGGCCGGGCCGGCCGCGAACAGGTCGACCCAATTGAAGGGGTTGTTCTCCTCGTTGAAGCTGATCGTGCCGTTCTTGATCTGGTCGGTGCGCACGTGATCGCCGTCGAGATACATATAGAGCGAGGTTTCCAACTCGCAGGCGTGGGCGCAGCCGCCGGGAAACTTGCTCTGTCGCCAGCGCGGCAAAAACTCCTTGTCGACGGTCAACAGATTCCACCAGGCCGCGACCAGACACTCGGCGTCGGTTTCCAGATTCGTGCGGCGGGCCACCAGGTCGAGGTTTGGCATGTTCGAACCGTGGCCGTTGAGCAGGATGATCTTCTTGAAGCCGTGGTAAGCCAGCGACTTGGTGATATCGAGCACGTGGTGCATGAAGTGCTCGAAGTCGTTGTTGATCGTGCCCGGAAAATCCATCACGTGCCCGGTGTAGCCATAGGCCACGATGGGCAGCACCAGCATCTTGGCGGGAATCAACTCGCCCGCGCCCCGCGCGCAATGCCGCATCGGGACACACCAGGTCGACGTCCAACGGCAGGTGCGGCCCGTGCTGCTCGACGGCCCCGCACGGCAGCACGCACACCTTGCCCAGCTCAACGGCGTCGTTGATTTCGGGCCAGGTCAACTTTTCGTAGCGATATTCGCTGGCGGCTCGGCTCATGCGGCTGAAATCCTCGGCGGGCGGTTGTGTCTGAATTGTGTGGTGGTCGGGGCGAGAGGTTAAAGGCTGATCGTTGGCCCGCGAGCATATGGATTGCTCCAAAATGACAGCATGTTGTTCGCAACAAAATCGATTGCGAAAATCGCTGGCGGCATTGGAATGAAGGCTAGGAGCCGAACCAGAACTCTGTTGTCCGCCAGTAATCTAACCGTTGCCGCCAGGGTATAGATCGCAACGACTACCGGGAGAATGTCGCATAACACGGAGATGAATGGTCCACCGGGATTAGTTTTTGCTCCGCCACCCGCGAAAACGAACGCGAGCAATCCAAGCAGCGTCAGAAGAATGAAGCGGCGTTTGGGGAAGGGGGTCATGAGGCTACCGCTCTTTTCTCAGCCATCTCCCGGCGGGCGCGGCCCTTGGACACGGGGCGGGGGGCTACTTACCATGAGTATCTTCGCAACCGGCCAGGAGTTCAACCAATGAAGATCGCGGCAGTCCGCACCATCGCCCTGTCGGGCGCCACCGACGACCACGGCTGGCCCGGGGGCACCGACCCCAACGTGCAATACAACACGCTGGTCGAGGTCGTCAGCGACGAAGGCTTGGTGGGCCTGGGCAGTTGCTACACCACGCGGGCGCTGGTCGAGGGGGCCCTGGCGCTATTGAATCCGCACTTCATCGGCCAGTCCGCACTCGAGCCCCAGCGCGTCAGCGAGACCCTGCGGCAATCGATGTTCTGGCTGGGACGCGGCGGATCGGTCGAACACACGATCAGCGGGCTCGACATCGCGCTGTGGGATCTGTGGGGCAAGGCGCTCGGGCAGCCCGTCTCGAAACTCTTGGGCGGCAACTATCGCGATCGGATCAAGCCCTACGCCTCGATGTTGTTCGAAGATCCGCCTCGACTGGCCGAAATGCTCCAGCAACAAGTCGAGCGCGGCTTCCGCGCCATCAAGATGGGTTGGCGCCCCTTCGGCCGCGTGAGCCGCAAGCTCGACGAGCAGTTGATCAAAACCGCGCGCGAGACCGTTGGCGATGAGGTGGAGCTGATGGTCGATGCCGGCGCCAGCGAACAGTTCTGGCCGCACGGCATTCAATGGGCCCGCGAGACGGCCAAGATGCTCGGCGACTACGGCATCACCTGGTTCGAAGAGGCGCTGGTGCCGGACGACGTCGAGGGCTTTCGCCAATTGCGTCAGACGTCGCCCGTGCTGGTGGCCACCGGCGAAGTGCTGACGCGGCGGCAATCATTTCAGCCGCTGATCACGTCGCGCGCGGTCGACATCATCCAACCCGACCTGACCAAGTGCGGCGGCTTGACCGAAGGCATGCGGCTGGCGTGGATGGCCGCCGACCACGGCGTACTGTTGGTGCCGCACGGCTGGAACACGGCGATTGGCGTGGCTGCCGATCTGGCCCTTTCGGCCGCCATGCCCGTGGCGCGGTGGGTCGAGTTTCAGACCAGCGTGCCCTACATCGAAGAGCTGGTGCTGCCGCGCTTTCAGCTCGACGCCGAAGGCCTGCTGCGCGTGCCGACCGGCCCCGGGTTGGGAATTGAATTGAACCCGGACGCGCTCGGCAAGTATGCCCGACGATAGGACCGGCTGCTAAGCCCCGTGGTCGCGGGCGGTCAGCGCCTTCAGGTACTCGTCGAACTCTTCCTTCGACAGCAGCGTGTAACCGGTGACTCGGTCCCAGCCGACATAGACCTTCTTGCCGCTTTGCCAGTCGTCGGGCCGCTTGGTGTCGGCTCCCATGCCCACGAGGAACCTGCGGCCGTGAACTTCCACGAAGCTCACGTCGCTCAATACTTCGGCCAACACTTCCATCTCGGGATCGAGGTGCACCATCATGATCTTGCCGGCGAACAGGTCGTCGGGCTTCGAGTCGTTTTCTTTTTTGTCATCGCCAGCGCGACCGAGGCTGCCGACGAGTGCCACGGCCACCACAATCAGAGCCGCGAACAGAAGCTTCTTGATATTCATTGCAGGACCTCTCTTTCAACTACATTCAATTGCCGACTGGTCGCGCGGGCGTCAACACCACGCGCGCCAGTGCAAAAACGCCGCAGCACTATCTTAGCTTGTGGCGAAAACGGCGCGAGCAGCAAACGCAAAATCGGCACTCGCGGGTCACCGAGGGCATGATCCACAAGTGCCGATTTTCTTGAATTGCACCCTGACGAATGGGTTTTCGACCAATCGCAACCAGGGCCTTCGGCTAGACCAAACCGGGCACCGGCTCGCGCTCGTCGAGCAGATACATCGGCCGGCCGTTGTTGTCGGGGATGGTATGTCCCGGATCGATGCCCAGGTGTTGATAGAGGCTCGTCAACACGTGACTGGCCGTCATCGACAATCCCTTGGGGCTTTCGCCGTGCGCGTCGGTTTCGCCAATGATCTGCCCGGTCTTGAAGTTGCCGCCCGCTAGCACGCCGAAACCGGCGCGCGGCCAGTGATCGCGTCCGGCCGAAGCATTCACGCGCGGCGTGCGACCAAACTCGCCCCACACCACTACCGCCACATCCTTGGCCCGTCCGCGCTCGTGCAGGTCGCTGACCAAAGCGTGGACCCCTTGATCCAGGTTCGGCAGCATGCCGCGCATGGCGTTGAAATTGTTGCCGTGCGTGTCCCAGCCGCCGACGACCAGCGTGACGACCGAGATGCCCGCTTCGACCAGCCGGCGCGCCCGCAGGAAGTCTTCGTTCGGTTTGCCATACTTTTCGCGAACGGCCACCGGCTCGCGGCCGATATCAAAGGCCTCGCGCGTTTTGGTTGAGGCCACCATATCCAAGGCCCGCACGGTGTAGGCGTCGAGACCGGCCAGGGCCCCGCGATAGTCGATGTCGCGGCGAATCGTGTCCAGGTTCGATAGCAACTGCTTGCGGTCGCTCAGCCGGTCGAGCGACACGCCGGCCACCAGCCCCAGGTTTTCCAATCCCGGCCCAGTGGGAAAGAACGGCCGATGAGCCGTGCCGACATAGGCCGGGTCTTCGTCGGTCGGACGATTCATCAGGCTGACATAGGGGGGCAGACCATCCTGCTTGCCCTTCAGATAGCTGACCACCGAGCCGAAGGCCGGGCGGTTGATGCGCTCGGGATAGCCGGTCCACAGCGAGTGGGCACTGTGCTCTTCGACAAAGTGCAGGCCCCGCAGGATCGTGAGCTTGTCCATGATGCCGGCCTGGCGGGGCATCAACTCGCAGACATCCATGCCGGGCACGTTCGAGTGGATCGGCCGAAATTCGCCACGAAACTCGACCGGGGCGTCGGGTTTCATGTCGTAGGAATCGATGTGGGTCGGCCCACCGTGCAGGAAGACCATGATCACCGATTTGCCGGGCGCGGGACCCGTGCTGGCCCGCGATTCGAGCCGCAGCAAATCGGCCAGGCTCAGGCCGCCGACCGAGAGGGCACCCACCCGCAGGAAATCTCGCCGCGAAATGCCGTCACAATAACGTCGTCGCCGTCCGAGGAAGCTCAACATCGCCGGCCCTCCTATCCAAGTGACGCGAAGCGGACCCCACTGCAAAACTGCGCGCATTCTACGCCGGGTGACCCATCAATACAAGCTGATGCGACCGGCCGGTCGGGACACATTTTCAGGAAAGTTTTTGGCCAGTGAAACAGCTAAGGCGAAACCCGGGTATCTGATACTTGGGTATGGACAGGTAGGCGACCGACAACTTGCACGTTGCGGCGGCACACCGACGGGTGGCCCTGCGAACAGCGCATCGCAAAAGCGGCGCGTCGCAAAAAATGAAAAAAGACCTGCCCGAGAGGTGTCCTTTCGAGCAGGCCCCGAAGAACGTGCCCCACCGAGCCTCGCGGGATCAAAGTGGGAGCACAGCCCGTCTGCCTAACGATGCGCTTGAAGGTTTTGTAAACGTCTTGCGACGTTGCCTCTCTGTTCGGCCTGTCAGCTTAGCGAAAGCGCCGGAAAGAATCCAGAAAAATCCATCGCGGCCGATCGGTTTGCGGTGCGCTGGAGCGATCAGGCCCGGCGGGACGGGGGGCCGGCGACGTTTCTTCTTGGCAGGCACCCACCGGCGATTGGCCGTTCACCCGTCGGATCGCGCCCCGGCGGTCAACAGCGGCCGCAGATATTGCCCGGTGGCGTTATCGCCAATTGCTGCAATCTCTTCGGGCGTGCCCGTGGCAATGATCTGGCCGCCGGCCTGGCCCCCCTCGGGGCCCATGTCGATGATGAAATCGGCCGCCTTGATCACGTCCAGGTTGTGCTCGATCACCAGCACCGTGTTTCCGGTTTGCACCAGCCGGTCCAAGACTTCGAGCAGTTTGTGGATATCGGCGAAATGCAGACCCGTCGTCGGTTCGTCCAGCACGTAGAACGTGCGCCCCGTGGAACGGCGCGCAAGTTCGGTCGCGAGCTTCACGCGCTGCGNNCGAAGTGCAGCCCGGTCGTCGGTTCGTCGAGGATGTACAGCGTATTGCCGGTGTCGACACGGGCCAGTTCGGTGGCCAGCTTGACCCGCTGCGCTTCTCCGCCCGAGAGCGTGGTGGAGGACTGGCCGAGGGTCAGATAGCCGAGCCCGACTTCCTGCAAGCTGGCCAGCAGGCGGGCGATCTGCGGAAAGTTCTCGAAGAACGCGATTGCATCCTCGACGCGCAGATCGAGCACGTCGGCGATCGACAAACCGCGATAGCGCACTTCGAGCGTTTGTGGATTGAAGCGGGCCCCCGCGCAAACAGGGCAAGTGACGGTCAGATCGGGCAGAAAATTCATCTCGATGCGGCGAATGCCCTGGCCCTGGCACTCCTCGCAACGGCCTCCCTTGATGTTGAAGCTGAAGCGGCCGGCCTTGTAGCCGCGCTGCCGGGCCTCGCGCGTGCCGGCGAAGACGCGACGAACCTCGTCGAACACGCCAGTGTAGGTGGCCGGATTGCTGCGCGGCGTGCGGCCGATGGGCGTCTGGTCGATCTGAATCATCTTGTCGATCTGACTGACCCCGCGCAGGCTGCGGTGCGGGCCTGGCTTGGGACTGCTGCCCCCCAGCCGGCGCGCGAGCGCCTTGGCCAGGGTCTCGCTGATCAGGGAGCTCTTGCCCGAGCCGCTGACACCGGTCACGCAGACCAGCATCGACAGTGGAATCCGCGCGTCGACGTCCTTGAGATTATTGGTCGTCACCCCCTCGATCGATAGCGAACGAGTCTTGGCAGCGCGCCGCCGCTGGGCCGGCACCTCGATCGACAATTCGCCGGCCAGGTAGCGGCCCGTCACCGAATCGGGATTGCGGCTCACCTCATCAGGCGTGCCTTGCGCGACGATGCGTCCTCCGTGCAATCCCGCGCCGGGCCCCATATCGATCAGGTGATCGGCCGCCCGCATGATTGCTTCGTCGTGCTCGACCACCAGCACCGTGTTGCCTTGTTCCTGCAATTGTCGCAGGGCGTCGATCAGCCGTTGATTGTCGCGTTGGTGCAGGCCGATCGAGGGCTCGTCCAGGACGTAGCACACGCCGACCAGGCCCGAGCCGATGCCGGTGGCCAGCCGCACGCGCTGTAACTCGCCGCCGCTGAGCGTATCAGCGGGCCGATCGAGCGACAGATAATCGACTCCGACCCGGACCAGAAAATCGAGCCGCTTGCCCACTTCCACCAGGATCGGCTTGGCGATCGGCTCGTCCTTGGCAGCGATCTTCAGTCCACCGAACCAATCGCGGGCCTGCGTGACGCTGAGCGCGGTGATTTCGTGAATCGCCCGGCCATGAAACCGGCTCGCGCGGGCCTCGGGCCGCAGTCGCGAGCCCCCGCAATCCTTGCACACGACCGGTCCGCGGAAGGTTTCCAGCCGCTCGCGGCGCGAGGCCTGCAACGCGGTGACGTACTCCTGCTCCAAGAGCGTCAAAACACCGGCGAAATCCTTCTCGTCGCCGTGCAGCAACTGCTCGCGCACGCGCGGTTTGAGTTCGCCGAGCGGCGTCTTCCAGGTGAAACCGGCCGCCGACGCGAAGGCTCGCAGTTGCGACTTGTGTTTCCGCTCTTCAACGGGTGTGGCGCCTTTCCAGGGAACGATGGCACCCTCGGACAACGACAGGGCGTCATCACCCAGCACCAGTTCGGGATCGAACTGCCATCGCGATCCCAAGCCCTCGCACGTCGGGCAGGCCCCGTAGGGGCTGTTGAAGCTGAACGTGCGCGGCTCGAGTTCCTCGAAGCTGATCTTGCAGTGCGGACAGGCATAGAGCGTGCTGTAAAGCTGCTCCTTCCAGGCCGCCGCCGAACGATCAGCCGGCGATTGACCGTTGGCGTCGGGCTCCAGGTAAACCACCAGCACGGCACCTTCGCCCTGCGCGAGCGCCAGCCGCGTCGATTCGGCCAGGCGGACATCGACCCCTTCGCGAATCACGAGCCGGTCGACCACCGCGTCGATCGAGTGGTTCTTGCGCGGCGCGAGCTCGCCGATCTGATCGACGTCCAGGATCTCGCCATCGACCCGCGCGCGGACGAAGCCCGCCTTGCGCACCGCCGCCAACACGTCCTTGTGCTGGCCTTTGCGACCGCGGACCAGCGGGGCCATGATGATCGCCTTGGTCCCCTGCGGCAGGACCAGCAGGTCTTCGATGATCTCCTCGGGCGATTGCTGGCGAATGGCCGCGCCGCAACGATAGCAGGCCGCGTCGCCCAGCCGCGCGAAGAGCAGCCGCAGGTAGTCGTAGATTTCGGTGACCGTGGCCACGGTGCTGCGCGGGTTCTGGCTGCCGGCCCGTTGATCGATCGAAACGGTCGGTTGCAAGCCGTCGATCAAGTCGACGTCGGGCCGCTCCAACTGGTGCAGAAACTGCCGAGCATAGACCGACAAGCTTTCGATATATTGCCGCTGCCCCTCGGCAAACAGGGTGTCGAAGGCCAGCGAGCTCTTGCCCGACCCGCTCGGCCCGGTGATCACCACCAGCCGATCGCGCGGCAGATCGACGTCCACGTTTTGCAGGTTATGCACCCGCGCCCCGCGAATGCGAATCACCTCCGCATCAGCCGGCGCCAAGGTCTCGCCCACGCCAGATTCCACACTGCTCGCCATGATCTGCCCAGTCGACGAAAGCCAACTATTTCGCAACTTAGCAGTCTATCCCGCGGCGGGAGGGAAGGCAAAGAAGGGAGGGGTTGCTGGTGGGGCAGTTTGAAATCAGATTTGCGAAAATAGCCCAATCACTTCGGCTAGTATTTCGTCTGGGCAGCCCGGATCGTCGGTGAACAACCACAGTTCGCCAAACTGCGTGTCCAGGGAGAATTCATGCCCCCGATAGGTGAAGTCGACAATGGCTTGGCTTGTGGCATCGACGAATCCGGTAACGGTCACACCCGAAAGCGACGCTAGGCGTTGCTGCATGACTTGCCATTCATGCGTGCCAAAACAATCCGGAATTGCGGCGAAGTGGCGAGAGCCATCGGGGCAGCGCACGTCAAGCAACTTGGATGGACCTTCGCTCATAGGTAGTCCCGTTATAGGGCGGCGCTCTGTTCAATCGCGCCGTCGAGGCCAGAAGATCCACCATAGTAGAACAGCTCCGCAGAATGCGCAGCCCAGCGCGGTCAGCACGATCCAGTCTGGGATCTCGAAAGTCGCCTCGTGAATAACCTCGACAGTAGACTGCGGCATAGTCCCATTATAGTGCACGAGGACGCGTCAAACTCTGCATCATGCGGGTCGTTCGCGTACCTTCAGCCTTCGGTCTACAGCCCTCAGCCTGTTCCCTCATCCAGCCCGAAAACTCTTCTGCTGGATATCGGCGTCGGGGAACTTGGCGATTAGCGAGCGGGCCATGTAGAGGCAGGTGCCTTGGTGGAGCTTGGTGGCCGTGGCCCAGTAGAGACAGAAGCGATCGGCGACGAGGGCATCGATCGTTCGCCGGTCATCTTCGGCGTGATACTCGCAATAAATCAGCTCGATGTCGGGCACGCTGGCCAACAGCTCGCTCAGGATCGGTACTTCGCAGCCTTCGGTGTCGAGTTTGAGAATCGAGATGTGATTCCAACCCCGCTCGGCCGCTTCGCGCGAGGCTTTGACCAGGCGCACCGACTCGGTCGGCGCCGCAGTCGTCTCGGTGTTCGAGACCAACGAGTTCTGTCCGGTTTGGCTCGTGCCCCGATAGAGCGGCAACTGGCAATCGCGGTCGAGCAGCCCGTAGTGAAAGATGTGAATCTTATTGGCGAAGCGCGAGGTGTTCTCCCGCAAGCAGCGAAAATTCTCTTCCGAGGGCTCGTAACAAAAAACGTCGGCGGCCGGATAGGCATGATGGAAGAACAGCGCCGTGGCTCCCACATTCGCGCCGGCGTCGACGATCGTCGTCGGCGTGAAGCTGGAACTTTTTAGCAGCGGATACTCCTGCCCTTTGAGAATCGCCAGCACGACGTTCCGCATGTACTCGGAATTCGTATAGCGGAAATCGAACTGCTGGCCGTGCAACTCCAGAAGCAGCCGGCCAGCGTCGCCGAGAGGGTCGTCCTGCGTGTCGCCAGCGCTCGCCGTCTCATCTCCCATGGCAATTCCGCCTGCTTGTCCGATCCGCAATTGGTGCGTCCTGGCCGATTCTATCGCTGCTGAAACCTGCCAGCAAACCAAGCATTCGAGAGTTGCAGCAAGCCAGTCAAAAGGCGCTAGAATCGGGAGGACCCCGTCCGCGAGTTACTGGCATCGCGACCTGGCGAATGCTTCAGGCCGCTTGCTGCTTGCCAGAGCGGGAGGGAGGGGCCGAGGGCTCGGTTAGGGGCAAGGTCGGACGCACTGCGGGACGGAGGCCGGGACGCAGGTAGGTCCAGTAGATCTTGGCCATTTCGGCCGGGGCTTTCAAAAAATCGCCCGAACGAATCGTCGAGCCGCCAACCTCGCGCCAGGCGTCGAGCGGAAACTCGTAGATCGTCTCGGCCAGCGGCGGCAACCGATCGGCGCGGCGCAGCTGTTGCAAGCGGGCGAAGAGCTCGACGTCAAAAATCCAACGGGCCAGAAACGGCTGAGCGAGCACGTGCTCCAGGTGCGGCGTGACGCGAAACACCTTCGCGCCGCACTGCGTGTCGAAGATTCGCGCACCGAGCGCCAGGGATGCCGTGTTGGCAAACAGCCGGCCCAGCCAGTAGCGCAAGGGGCGGCGCTCGATCTGGTGGCCCAGCAGGCACATCCGCGTGCCGATCACGGCCTCGATGCGCGGTTTGTTGTCGAGCAGGCGGCAGAACGGTTCGATGTCCGATAGCGGCGTCGCCAGATCGGCATCCCAAAAGCCGACGTAGTCGGGTCGCGACGCCAGGGCCAACAACAGGCCTTGGCGCACCGCTTCGGCCTTGCCCGAGTTGCGGGCCAGGTGCAGGAAGCTGAACCGCCGCGGATTGCTGACGTGCAAGCGCTCGATCATTTCGAGCGTGTTGTCGCGGCTGCCGTCGTTGACCAATAGCAGTTCGACCGCGTGGGCACGGCGCGCGAAATCGTGCATGGCGGCCAGGTCAAGCCGCTTGGCCTCGTTGTAGCACGGCACGACGATGGTAGCGCGCGACATGGTGGACGTCCCTGTCCGGTGCGGCCCGCTCGCCAGACTGCGAGCTAGCATGATTTTGAGCGGCATTCGTATACCGCAAGGGGGACCGGTGCGGCAAGAGCATTCGCGGTTCGACCACCGCGTGGCGAGGCTGTCCTGACTCAGCCGTGCTTTTGGCCGATGAATCGGAACGCAGCAGTCCTCTGGTGTGCCACTGCTGGACAAGCCAGCATGGCACCCATGGTCGGACGAATTCGTCCCGCGAAGATTGAGCCGGTGCTAGCAGCTAGTGACGCGGGCCGGCGGCGTCTTCCATCTGGGCGATGTATTGCCGCAGGCGTTCGACTTCGTCGGTCACGTCGTGCAGTTTGAGCATGTTCTCGACGCGTTTGAGCAGTTCGAGCTTGTTGACCGGCTTGCTCAGAAAGTCATCGGTGCCTGCCTCGACGGCCCGTTCGATATCGCCCAGTTCGTTGAGTGCCGTGACCATCAGGATCATGATGCTGCGGTGCTTGGGATCGCTCTTGAGCTTTTCGCAAACCTCGAAACCGCTCAATTTGGGCATCATGACGTCGAGCAGAATCAGGTCAGGCTGAAACGACTCGACCTTGTCCAGCGTGTCGCGGCCGTCGACGGCGACTTCGATCTCGCAATCGATGCCGCTCAAATAGGCTTCGAGCAACTCGACGTTGGGCCCATTGTCGTCGGCAATCAGAATTCGGCTTTTGCTCACGTCAGACATCGGCGCGTCCATGGTCGACAGGGGCCTGGAAAACTGGGAGGCCAGGAAATCGAACGCGTCGATTATAGAGCCGCGCGAGCCCGGCGGAAATGGCACGCGCCGAGGCGGGACCCCAGGGCGCGGGGCCGTTTCGGTCAATAAAAAAAGCAAGGACCCCGCCTCTGCTTCGGCCCCAGGACCGGGTTATCGAATAGATGGGCTCCCGAATCGTCTCTCAGCGCACTTGTGCCCTGATGCAGATAGGGTCGCCCTTTCTCCGATGTTGCAGTGCGTTGTCCTTGCACTTCTCACAACATGCAACCAATGTGCCAACGACGGCAAATCGGCGGCGGGGCAGGCCTGCAAGGTGCGAGCATCGCAGAGGAGCGGCAAATCGCGAGCGATCTCATGACGAGCGGAAACAGCCACGGTTCGGCTGCCCCGGCGGTCTGACTCGACTTTGAGCGCGCGACGACCAATGACAGCGGGCATCCATCGGCCACGCCGATCAAGCAGTGATCATGCTCCGGCACGCGAGCTTTCCGCTACTCGTCACCGTCGACTTCGGCCAACTGAGCCGCCGGGACGGGAAATTGCTCGCACAGATCGAACACTTCGCCGCGGAGGCGCGTGTGCAGCGCCGCGTCGTCCGGAGCCTTGAGTGCCGAAAGCATCCAGCCGGCGATTCGCTTCATGTCGGCCGGCCCCATGCCACGCGTGGTCAGGGCCGGCGTGCCGACGCGGATGCCCGAGGGGTCCATCGGCTTGCGCTCGTCGTAGGGAATCATGTTCTTGTTGACCGTGATTCCGCAGGCGTCCAGCACCGCCTCGGCCTGCTTGCCGCCCAGGCCAAGCGTGGTCACGTCGAGCAGCATCAGGTGATTGTCGGTGCCGCCGCTGACCAGTCGCACGCCGCCGGAGAGCAGGGCATCGGCCAACGCCTTGGCATTGTCCAGAATCGCCTGGGCATAGCGTTTGAAATCGGGACGCAGGGCCTCGCCAAAGCAGATCGCCTTGCCCGCGATGACATGCATCAGCGGCCCACCTTGAATGCCGGGAAACACCGAGCGATCCAGATCCTTGGCATACTCGGCCTTGCACATCGAGAGCCCAGCCCGCGGGCCGCGCAGGGTCTTGTGCGTGGTGGTGGTGACAAAATCGGCCACGGGCACTGGGTTGTCGTGCAAGCCGGCGGCCACCAGGCCGGCATAGTGGGCCATGTCGACGAACAGCTTGGCGCCCACGTCGCGGGCGATCTGAGCGAATTTGCCGTGGGGGATCTCACGCGGATAGGCACTGGCGCCAGCAACGATCAACTTCGGCTTATGCTCTTTGGCCAGCGCCGCCACCTGGTCGAAATCGATCCGCTGGGTGTCGCGCGTGACGCCGTAGCTGATGAAGTGATAGAGGATGCCCGACACGTTGAGCTTCATGCCGTGCGTCAGATGTCCGCCGTGGGCCAGGTCGAGTCCCAGCACGGTGTCGCCCGGTTGAATGGCGGTCAGATAGACGGCAAAGTTGGCCTGGCTGCCCGAGTGGGGCTGCACGTTGGTATGTTCGGCGCCGAACAACTGCTTGGCCCGGTCGCGGGCCAAGGTTTCGATGACGTCGACGTGCTCGCAGCCGCCATAGTAGCGGCGACCCGGATAGCCCTCGGCATATTTATTCGTCAACACACTGCCGACGGCCTGCATCACGGCCGGGCTGGTGTAATTCTCACTGGCGATCATCTCCAGCCCTTCCTGCTGCCGATCGATTTCGAGGGCCAGGGCGGACCAGACTTCAGGATCTTCTTCGGAGATGAAATTCATGGGACCACTCGCGGAACGGGCGGAAAGGGGACGCGAAACCCCTATTGTCGGCAGCAGGGCAGGGGGCGTCAATTGGCGCGGGACGCCGTGTTACTCGCGAATGGCGTCTTGCCTAATCGCCGTTATCAACAGGAGAAAGGACACGTCAGCCTCCTGGAAAAGCCCCTTAACACGGTCAAGCTCGCGTTGTTCCTCACGGGTCAGCTCCCGCGTGAAGTCTTCGCCGTCCTTCAAATTAAAGACAATCGTCAAATGGGATACCCTTTGTTCGCCAAGCAGACGCAGACCTAGAGGGGCTGCAATCCAGAACGTGGGCTTAATCACGGTGTAGCCCATATTTCTGGAGGACACGCTGAGAGGGGGGATCCTAGGCGGGATCGAAGCCGTTGCGGATTGATTCGCCAAGCACTGTTGGCGCTGTTGCATCCAGGATGCATGGTATCCCAGCCAACACGCCGCAACCGTCATCGCCACGAACAGTGTTCTTAAGGAGTATCGGAACCAACAGAGTCTTGCGGGTAATTGATTACCGTCTCACGCCGGGATGAGTTGTGGTTTTGGGCGGCAGAGGGCATCGATTAGGAAGGCGAATGGGTCGATGGCGCGTTGAGTGCAGGTGCGGATCACCGACATCAAG
>PLYM01000090.1 GCA_003153375.1 Planctomycetaceae bacterium | reverse complement strand
GGTCTTCGCGGAATTTCACGAGGTTAGGCATGCGGCGGATGATGCTGCCGTCGGAGGTTTCCCCAAACGTCGTCTTGTTGATCGGTCCGTAGTTACTGTGAAACTGGTCATAGGCACGGCCGAGGTCCCGGCGTGCTGCACTGCGGTGCGAATCGGGCCAGCCCTCGTTTTGTGATTGCAGGACGCGGCGGGCGTGGTCACGCAGGCCCACCAGGGCGGCCAAGCGTTTTCCGATCAGCGTGCCGTCCGCCTTCAGCGTCTTGCGGCCATAAACCACGGGCACTCCTTGCCCGGCTTGGGATTGATAAACCACACGGTCATCACCGACGAAGAAGCTGCCTTCGTTGATGTGTCGCTCCGGCGGCGGGGGTGTAAAGACCGGAGCCGGTTCTTCTTCGATCATCGATGCCTGTAGGGCAGAGAACTCGGGTAGGCGGTGAATTGCGTCCTTGAGTTGCTTGGAAAGATCACCGTTGCCGGTAACGCTGTAGCCCTCGCCTCCGTAGAGCGTGTCCTTACGGGTCCAGGTGCCAAGGACCATTTCGGGATGGTTCAGGAAGTAGCGATTGATGCGAACGTCCAGCCCTTCGATGGCAAGCGGGGCTATGCCAAGCCACTGCGGATCGGCATGGTGTGCAGGTTCGCCTTGTGCCCGTTTGCGTAGGAACACGATGTCGGTGACCACGGCCGTGCCTTCCCGTTTGAAGGCATCGGACGGCAGGCGGATCGCCCCGGCGAAGTCGGCTTTCGAGGCGAGGTACTCGCGGATGGCGGCATTCTGCTTGTCAAGGGTGAAATGCGTCGTGACCAGTGCCATCACTCCGCCGGGCTTCAGGGCGTCGATGGATTTGGCGAAGAAGTAATCATGCAGGGAGAGCTTCTGACCGCGATAGTCGAGTTTGAGGTCGGCGAACGGCACATTGCCGACCACCGCGTCAATGCGGTCCTCGGGCAGGCGAGTGTCTCGGAAATTCTCGATGCGGATGTCCGCTCCGGGGTGGAGCGCTTTGGCAATCCGCCCCGAGATGGAATCCATTTCAACGCCAATGAAGCGTGTGCCCGTCTTCCCGTGGCTCATGAAGTTGCCCGTGCCGCATCCTGGTTCCAGGATCGTGGCGTTGCCGGGCACGCCCATGCGGGCGATGGCTTCATGGATGGCGATAATAACGGTAGGCGACGTGTAAAACGCGTTGAACGTTGTGCGCTTCGCGCTGTCGTATTCCGCGGGCGTAAGCAGTGCCCCCAGTTCCTCGCCCAGTGCCTGCCAACCGGCGTCCTTATATTTGCCGGCGACCGGATCGGGGAAGATCGAGAGGGCTACGGGCCCGAACCCCGCGAAGCGTGCGAGTACCTGTTTTTCTTGGGAAGTCGCGAGCCGCTGTTCTTGCTCGATGGCCTTCAGCGTTCGGATGGCGGCGACGATGTCGCGTGCTTTTCCTTTTTCGCCGCTGGCGATAGGTACGGCTGCGGTCGGTTCGGGGTCTTCGGAGCGGCGGGCCTCCGTTACAGGAGGCTTGATCGCCTCGGCTGGAGTGGCCGGGGGCTGAACCGGCCGTGGCGTTGATGCTTGCGAGTGGGGCGGCTCGTCTGATGCCGGCGATGCAGGAAGGAAATCAAACAGGCTCGGCTGTTGCCGCGCCGCCTTTACTCTCGCGACGTATGACTTCGGACGTGAGCCATTGCCTTGTCGAGCGAAAGTGTTTCTCTGTCGTCCCGTGGAGACGCGGAGGGCAAACGATCCTCCAGTTCCTTGAGGGCCATCTCCATCGCTTCGCTCGCGATCTGACTCGGCTCGCTGCCCTGCTTCGCCTGGGAGAGGGTTTCCTTCCAGGCTTCGTGGCTGACCTTCAGTTCCTTGGCGCAGGTCTCCAGCGTCGGCAGCAGCCGCCGCGTGAGCCGAAGCTGTTCGTGCATCTCCGGTCGTTGTTGCAGGAGTTCGAGGACGATGGTCTTGTATTGCATGGTGGGCTCCTTCGGTTGTGTAGGATACATGATCTTTCGATTCTGGTGAATCAGAAGATTCGGGGGGGAAAAGAGAGAATTGTCGCCAGCCCGGCGGTTTCTTCGGCATGGTCAGGGACACGGCACAAAATGGCGTTCCCGACTCGTTGATTGACTGAAGGGGTGCGGTTCGCCCTCAGCCGTTAGAGAATTCTGGCGTGCTTGCCCTGCATCCCGTGCCGCGTGTCGTCCTTGATCATTGCGGGGGTTGCTCGGCATGTCACCTCGACCGGCCGCGGTCACGATCCGGTGACTCGAAGGCATCTTTCAATACCTGGCGTGCGGCGGCTCCGGCCATGATGATCATGGAACCGATGGCGACGTACTGTAGAATCATCGCCATCCGGTCGTTGTTGCAGTTCTTCGCCATCATCTGGGCCTGTGGGCCAAGGTCATGAAGGAAATGGGTTGGAGGCATGGACATACGTACATTATAGCACTATCAAAAACTCTGCGCAATAGGCTGAGAGCCACTTACAGCGTGTTCATTCGCGTCAAACCGAGGATTTTCAAGCTCTGCGAGGGATATGAAGCTCGGAGAGTCGCAGTTTTGCTGATTTCCGAAGATAGGAAGCCCATAATGAGCCGTCGAATGGTACCCACGTGGCTCGACCATTTCCAATATGGTCGATTCTCGTCAGAGTTGCTGTCGATGGCGATAAAGACTCCGACCAGAGACTTTCACGGGGAAGGGTTTCTCTGGTGGAACAAGAAATACGGGGCGCGAATTAGAGCGCTGACGGACGGGGCTCAAGAGCTAAACAAACTCTGTTCCGGCGCTCAGCCTCTTGGAGTTGGCGATTTAATTCGGTCCGACCGATACGCCACCGTTGACGCAACGACGCAGCAAGGGGAAGCGGTTCACATTTCGCGGCTGTCACCGCATTGCTACTCAATCTCGACAGCAAGCCCAACAACGATTTGGAAGTTTGGCCAAAAGGAGATTTTGTCTGCGGTCACTTTCACCCAAGCTATCGACGGCCACGATGACGCGCTAACGGAATTGCTTCTGACCAATGCCAAGAGAATGGTTTGGCCGCGAAGTTTTCCGACAAGCCTCACTTTTGAGTGCAACAATTGCATTGTCGATGCATGGAAACACAACGGCTTTGCACGTTTCCGAATTCGTCATAAGTCGGGTTGCACCTTGTTCGCTCTGATTGGCGGACTACTGACGACATTCACTTTTTGGACTGGATGCGTGGTGCAGGCAATCGCGTTTGAACATCGCAACGCGCAAGCGAGGGTCCGACGCATCTTTCGCTTGCCGAGTGTCGGACATTCACAACCTGCCTTCCCGCCGCTGGGCGTGATGCGCGACCTTGAAGTCAATCCAGAACCGTTTCTGGCAAAATGTCTCGACTTCTTTTGCGATGAGCAAAACGGCGATGTTGCCACGCTCATTTATGCCTTGGCAGTTTCGAGTGAGACGACGTTTTCCGCAAACTCTCTGATTGCTTGCACCTGTTTAGAGGGGATGGCAAAGCGAATCGCGGAGCGAGACCAAAGACCATTGCTTCCCGCCGAAAAACAAAAGCAAGTTGACCAGCGAAAGCTAGTTGGGCAGTTTCTCGAAGAGAACGACGTTGCCCCGACGCTGGTCAATCGATTCAAGGGGGTTTTGGATAACGTCAACAGGGTGAATGGAGCAAACGCTATACGCGACTGGTGCAAGACGGGCTTTCTTGATTTTTCGCCAGACGATGCGACAGCATTTTCTAGCCTGCGCAACACGACCGCTCACGGAACGCTTGACGTGTTCGGCGAAGATGACGACACGAAGCAACGGTCGATCACGAAACGGAATCGCGTCTACAACATGCTGAACAAGCTGGTTCTACATGCAATTGGTTACGAAGGGACGTACTTTGATTACGGCGACTGGACGAGCAAGCCATTTCCCTGAACGCACAATTCGGCTTAGCTTAGCGTTTCGCTCCGCGATGAGGCTCTTATAGTTTTCTTTTTGATCGTCCGCCAAAAAGCTGCGATCGATCAGCTGCGTCGTGTCGTTCAAGATGGACGTTTGATTAGCCAGAACACTCAGCACTGGCTTTTCCGACAATTGGCAATATTCGGCGAACTTTAAGCCATGAAGCCCGTTGAAGTTTATCCCTCTTTCCCAATATAGGGAGAGCGAGCTTGTCTTTCGGAATGCCGAAGTCAAGGAGTGGCTTAAGCAGCACGCTCCGGCGTTTCTGGCGGTGAAACGCGCGGAGCACCGAGCCGGGCTTAAATGCCATGGCTATTTCCTTGCCGCAACCTTGTCAAGATAATCGGCCCACCATTGCATCATTTGACGGCGCTCCGGCAGATACTGCGCATGATTGTAAGCCGCCCGGACGTTGTTTCGTTCAGTGTGAGCAAGCTGCCGTTCGATGACATCCGCACGAAAACCATGCTCGTTCAGAATCGTGCTGGCAGTGCTGCGAAATCCGTGGCCGGTGGCGCGTGAATGATAGCCCATGCGATACAGAGCATAGAGCATCGTGTTCTCGCTCATAAAAGTAGCGGGCCTGTGCTCGTTCGGAAAAACGTACTGCCGATGGCCGGAGTTCTTCTCCAGTTTCCGAAGAACAGCAATTGCCTGTTTCGACAAATGCACGATGTGCAGCTCTTTCATCTTCATGCGATTAGCAGGAATTCGCCACTCGGCCTTTTTCCAATCAATCTCTGTCCATTCGGCTGCTCGCAATTCGTTGGTGCGGACGAAAGTGAGCAGCAGGAAACGGAGTGCGAGCCTGGTCTGTAGGCTGCCGTCGTAAGCCTCAAGCTTTTCGAGGTAGAGCGGCAGTTCATCCTCTTTTAGGAAGGAGCGATGTTTCACGACCGGCGTTTTTAGCGCGCCGCGTAAATCAGGAACTGGATTGCGTTCAGCCCGGCCGGTCGCGATGGCATACATGAAGATCTGCCCGGAGATGTTCATCACGCGCCGTGCGGTTTCCAACGTTCCTTTGTCCTCAACTGCACGAAGCATGGCAAGAACTTCTGGCGCGTTGATGTCGGCAATGGGCCTTGTACCTAGCTTCGGAAGGATGTGCGTCTCCAGACGGCCTAGTGCCACTTCGGCGGTGATCGGCGCCCATTCGTGTTTGCGTTTTTCAAGCCACTCGCGGGCGACCACCTCAAAGGAGTTGGCGTTTTTTAAGATCGCCAGGCGCTTGGCCTCTTTCTTTGTCTCGCCAGGGTCGTTTCCCGCGGCGAGCACCTTACGTGCCTGCGCACGCCGCTGGCGCGCCTCAGCTAGGTTGACGTCAGGATACACACCCAACGCCAACAACTTTTCTTTGCCGCCAAAGAAGTATTTCAGGCGCCAGTATTTGCCGCCAGACGGCGTGACTAAGAGGAACAGTCCCTCGCCATCCGTGATCTTGTAGGGTTTTGTTCTAGGCTTGGCGTTGCGGGCTTTGGCATCCGAGAGCGACGTGGGCATATGGGGTACATTCTTCCATCCTTGGGGTATCTGTTCTCAGATGTACCCCGAATTTAGGCCGAATGTCAACGATTAGTTTCGGACGGGGGCGACGGGCAATCGTCGCGAGAATGGCCGTCACACTAGATCTTGCGGATGGTGGCGGACGAAGGCGTCTAAATGAGTGGTGCCCCGGGTCGGAGTCACAATGAGAGCGGAAGTGGTTGAATTACCTGCTGAAGCAGGATTAGCCCATGAACAGGTACCCCACTTTTGTACCCCTAACTAAAGAGCCGACCAAAGTCGGGTCACAGAGCCTACTCGAACACTCAAGCAAGCGCAACGCCGAATGCTAATTGGTCGGCGCCTGCTCGGACAGGGTTTTGATTAACTGCCGAATGTCCTCAGCCCGCCAAGCCGTGCATCGCGCCGACAACTTCACCGGCTTCGGAAAACGTCCCGATCTCACTCCTTCCCACCAACTCGTCTTGCCGAGAGGAATGACGCTCAACACTTGAGGTAGTCGTAAGAACCCTGTTTCTGGAATATCGTGCATCTGGCAGCCTTTTGTCTCAGTTTTGCTCATTATAACACGATTGGCGCGCACTTGTCTCGGAGAAAGGCTCTCAGAGCCAGTTGCAGAGGTATCGGTGTCGGAACCGCGAAGCGTGCGTCCCGCTTATTTTTCCGCTTGGGTGGAGCCCCCGCCTATGGCGAAGAAGCGGCGGCTCGGCTTCATCGTGCCTGATGATTGATCGCTAAGTCGACAGAGCTTGCCTGAGCGCGTCAAGCTGCTCCGCGTGCTTGCTGGCGTTTTGCTTTAGCTGGCGGATGTGGGAGAGCTTCCATTGCACAGCGGGCATATTTTGCAAGGTTTCCAGCGGGACCAGACTCCAGTCCGGCTCGCCGTTCTTGAAGCTCAACAAGAAGGCCCGTTCGTCGTCCGTCAAACGGGCGTGTATTTCTTGGACCAACCTCTCCCGCGCGGCTTCAAAATCGCCGTAAGTGAAAGGCGCGATGGTCATGCCCGCAAACTGCGTGTCGAAAACCGTGCGCCGGTCCTGAAAGTTGGGGCGAATGATTTCGTGGATCGGCCTGGGATGGCTTACCAGAGAACCCATAAAGCCGAGGCATATATCACGCGTGATTCCTTCGTGGGCAAAAAGCTGGTGAATGTCGAACAAGTCGCGCGGATGTTGCCGGTCAAGCGCCGCGCATATTTTGCCGCCGTACAGTTCAGCGTGGGAGACGACATTGATCACCGCCGACTTAGCAAATTCGTCCTGTGTAGCGGTCGTGACCTGCATCTTCCGAGCCGGCCATAGATGGCCGCGCGTCACGGTGTTAACTTCGACCTTGACAGTTGCCCGCTCCAATCGGCAATCTAGTTTGGCATCCTGGCCTCCACTCTGCGGCAATATGCTGACCGCAATGCCGGGAATGGCCTTTTCTAATCGGTCTTTGATACGACGAAGCGCGTCAGATATATTCCGCAGAGCTTCGCCGCGGTCATCGAACTGAAGGTAGGTTAAGTCGATGTCGATTGAAAATCGTGGCATATCGCGTACGAACAGGTTAATCGCCGTGCCGCCTTTTAGGGCAAGCGATTCTTCCGTCGCCACATGCGGCAAGATGCGAAGCAGAAGATCAACCTGTGCGCGGTAGGCGGGCGAGATCATAAAGCAGCCAACGATTCCGGGAGAACCAAATGATATTTCGAGACATAAACGCCGCCTTTGGCGAGACTGCGATCGCCCCGGCCCAGATTCAGCTTTGATATGTCCAATAGAGGGAGCCACTGGTGGTTGGCTTTTTCCGCCAGATAGAGGAACAGCCTTTTTGCTTTGACGGACGTGCATGCCGCCAGTAGTTCCTGAACCAGCTTGGGCCGTAGATTTACAAGTCCCTCCATTACCTGAGAGCACTCCACCAAATCGAGCTCTTCGGGCGCGAGATGAAGGCATTCCAGCATGGCTCGTTCGGGAGAGGATATCCGTATCGCGAACGTCTTCTCCTCGTGATCGGTCAGCCCGAGCGTCGGGGGCAGAACGGACGTCTGGACATGCCGTATTGGTACCGCCCAATCATGCTTCCTGAACCAGGCGGGCAAGGTCGTCTTCGGCGGAGAGAACAGAAATACCTTCTCCTCGCCGAGACGGAGATAATGTGCGAGTCCGTGCATGGCAACGGCGGTCATGGCTCCCGGATGGACCGGTAGATTGGCCTGTGCTTGGAGCGCGTAGAGCCCGCCCTGCCACCGCACTTCATCCCCCGGCCTGTTTAACGCGCCCGGGCCGACAGATTCCAGCCAACCGCCACGCCGGTACCGCTTTTGCAAATCGCGAGATATGCCCTGCTTTTCAAGCCACGAGGCCAGGGAAACCGTCCCCGGCTTGTGCAGATCGAGCATTCTCTGTATTTTTGTCTCCATATGGGTACCCACAGTACCTATAATACGACTTTTTTAAAGAAAAGCAAGCCGATTTCCCCGCGAACCCCCAAGTATTCGTCAGCCCTATCGCTACGAACGCCTCCCACACGCAAAGAACGGTCGATCGACCGCTGAGTTCGGTGTCGGTGATGGCGCCGAACCAAGGCTGATCATGATGACGATCATCACCGTCATCGCCATCAGCATCGTCACCAACACGCCCGGCAGCAACAGCACCAACAACACCACCGCCAACGACACCACCGCCAACGACGCCACCGCCAACGACGCCACCGCCAACATCGTCGCCGTCGCTCGGAATGTGGCCAGCGTGAAGACGAGCATTTGTCGAGCGCGTCGCAAGGCAGGCCAATCAGAAACCGGGTACTGGGTGGTCAGAATGTGGCTAGCGGTCGCGGCGATTCGGCAGTTCTCCGATCCACTTCACGATTCGTGGAACATACCGCCGCTCAACTCGCGGGGGCTCCCCCGCTTTTTCAGGGGGTACCACCAAGTCGGTTTCCGCTGGCAAAAAGGCGATAAGGGCCGCGATCGCGGCTCCTGTTTGGCAAATACTACTGAAGGCCCGCCAAACTAGAAGGCCATTGTGACAGCATTGCCCGCAGCGAGTTTGCTTACCTTTGTCTGAGGCCATTATGTCTCCCCCCAAAATGCCAGATTGGCTAACTGAAACGATTAAAATCGCCCACGATTATGATCCATCACATTATCTGCTCTGGTTTCTTATTGGGGCGCTTGTTCTTTCGCTGCTGCTGGCTTCTATCTGTCCCGCGCGGTCAGAATGTGGCTATCTCGGCCAACAACTCCTCCAACGTCCAAACATGATCGGTCAATCCTTGAGCAACGGCCGGGGACGTTTTGACGGTCATATGCTTACGGCAGAAGTTATACCATGCGAAGTACAGCCCCATCATGGCTTCATGGTTGTCCCATTTCTTGGAATGGCCATTAGTAAGCCGCGTCATGCGACGGTTCTGCATCCGAATCGAAAGGTTGAGGCGTTCGCTATGGCTCGTGCAAGCACGATCCAAGTCAGGGTTACCGCAACCTTGGGTTACTTTGACAGATGTGATGTTGGCGGGGGAGTAACGGCGTCCGGCTTCGGTATCGCTGCTGCCGCTGAACCGTTTGATGACCTGACTGAAGTCCACGTCGAAATTGAAAATCAAAGGGACGGCCGACTGATAGGGCGTATAGCCATCTGTGCTGAGCTGAAACCGGCCAGAAGTGGCGAAGCGGAGATCGTCGATAAACGACCAGCATTCTTCGCTGGCCCGCTTGCCGACGCTCCAGGTCAAAACCAGCTTGGTGTTTCGTTCCATCGCAATGTAGGGGTAACAGTCGCCATATTCACTGCCGCGTTGAAGCCGTTCGCAAGTCTTTTCCTTCATGCCGATAAAGCCCCACGTTTCGTCGCATTCGACTTCTTGAACCGGAACGTCTTGAATCCGCGACTTGAGGAAACGCTGGCATCGCGGGCCGAGAGTCGTCACAAGGCTGATGATCGCGTTCTTATCGGTGCCAGTGAGCCGAGACGTAGCCCGAATCGAGACACCTTCCAAAAGCATCTTGAGGCATAGAACGGCCCGATCTACCGGTAGGCGGCTATCGCCAAGCAGCTTGGTTTTCAGTTCAATGAAAGTGATCCCGCAATCCAGACACTTCCGACGCTGTTGGCCGAATTTATCGCGGTCATGCTTTTTGGAGTTTTCATGTTGGCAAGCGAACTTAATCATGTCTACCGTATTGTAGACACGATGGCCGCCTATGTCAACAGATACGTAGACAATCTGTGCGGAATAATCCGAAAGCTTTCAAGCGGAGGGATGGCTAGAGAAGTTCGCTCAGGGGCTTTTTAAGGGCCTTGGCGAATTCGACAAGAGTTGAGAGGCGAGGATCGTAGTCGACCTCGGGGTTTAGCAGCCGGGAGACGGCCTGGCGTGCTCCGCCGGCTGTGAAGCCCATAGCCTCGCCGATTTCCTGTTGCGTCTTACCCGAAGCCTCGGCGGCTTTGCGGAGTTTAGCGCGGATCGCGTCTTTATCGGGTGCCATATTGGCAGTCTACGCCGTGGTAGACACGCCGTCAAGCGTTGTTATTCACGGGACTTTCTTTCTTCGCGATGCTCTTGGCGGGCGAGCTGGCGAACGGCTCGCGCTGGCGCAACGATGATCGTTTCGTAGACGTAGTTTGTGGTGGTCGGGAAAAAATACTCCCCGGCTGCAATTGCAAGAAAACTGGCAATAAATCCGCCAATGACCATTTTTAACATTTGAGTTTCCCCCAATCGCTTTAGACGAGGTCCTTTATGGACGTGTACTGGTTGCGAGTTCTCTGGCTTTCTATCTTCGGTTGCGTGTTTACCGCAGCGCTATGGCTCCCGTCCGTTTGCGGGCAATATCACATCACAGCGCGGCTTGCTACGGTGCTGGTGGCACCAATAGCCGCCGCCTTGTGGGGCTATCACGAGTCGCGGCATGCCCAGAACAAGCTTGCCACACAATGACGAGGCTCATCGTCCAGCTTGAGAGAAACTTAGAGAAATGCTGGCTGCCGGCTACATCGCATTCTGGTCGCGAAAACTCTGCCGCGCGAGGCGAGCTGCTTATGCGGAGCGGGCAAGATTGAACGCCGGAAACCCGCGAATTTGAGCATCCCTAGCTCGCTTGGTAGAATCTCCGCAAAAAGGGGGCGCAATGCACTGGGATATGGCCGAAGATCGCATTCACGACGCGCTGGTTGCCCTGACAGGCCGCTGCGAAAAGCACTCCTACGTCATCATTATTGAAGAAGATTCAGGCAAGTTCGTGCAGTTTGGGAGAGGCCCCGACCTTGTAATTGACGTTCCTTGTATAGCTCTGACCGGCGGCGAGGTTGAGAATGCCTCTCAGTTCTTTGAATCCCTCGGCGAGGAATACTACCCGAACAAGCGGTACGAGCGAGACGAGAAGACCGGGAAGGTCACATATATGCTTATTTTCAACCATAATTTTGGCCGCGATGCGCGCGCCGCTTCGCAAACGGCTATGGAATGCTTTCGGATCATCTATGGGTTGGCAGGCGCAGAGCTTGAGATTCGGGAGGAATGACGGCAGTGAGCCACATTCTGACCACCCAGTACCAGAAACCGGATGCTCCATTCTAATACGACCGCGCTGCTGCACGGAGCCGTCATTGCGGCTCGTGGTGGAAGCGTTTTCACGGTGAAAAAGACGCCTAAGCACTGCTTAGGGAAGACGTCTGCACAAAAATTTACATTTCAGCCATTCAACAGACTGACTGTAGGCGAAGGCCTCAGTCAGAACATTTTCACCGTGAAAAACGGGAGGGAGACTGGCCCAGGGTGGCACAGAATTGCCCGGGTCGGGCAGGTCCGAACGTGTGGATTAAGATCGCGAATGAATTTGCTGTATCGCCATTCCGACGGCGTTGATGTACGCGTTCGATACGCCGAAGGACGATTGAAGATTCAAATTCCATCCGATGACTCGCACACCCTCGGGGGTGCGGCCGACAAACAAACGGATTGCAGGCCGGCCGGGGAGCTGCGTTTCCGTAAGGTCGAAGCCAAGGCTCTCGCTGCATGCCTTGGCAATGCCACTCCCGTTCAGCAGGAGAAGCTGGATATGTTCCTGGGCGAGTTGCTGGCGTAGGAACGGTAGGTCGGCCCCAATTAGACGTTGCTTTGCAGCTCGTTGCAAATCTCTCCACGTTGGATCGGTCGCCCACTGTACGAAGTCCAGGTGGCACGCTGTGCCGTTATAGTACGACACGTCTTGCAGGTGCAGGACTTTCTCCAAAACGCCGAACCACTTTCGGTAAGGCTGTAGTTGGAAGTAGTCGTTGCATCCCTGGAAGACTCGGTGGATCACGTCATGCTTTGCTGACGAGAGGTCTCCTGCGCCGAGAGAAGACAGGGTTTCCAGCCGCCGCTCTTGGCCTGTCAGTTCGTTCCCGGCAGAGTCGAGGAATTCGAGCTTGCTGGGATTCCAGCCGAGCGTGGCCACTGTCGCGTTGCGCACGTCTCCGAATGCAACTACCGGCGTTGACCCAGGTACGACGGGCAGGCCGTCCGGCGGACGTTGCCGAATCCGAGCTTCGATATATTCAGGTAACGGAAGTTCCATGTGGCGTCCTGTGCCGCGAATGTTCTACGTGCGAGGTTCGGACATAAGTATTCTTTTCCGCGAGTGCGTCTTCATAGAGGCGGTAGGCGCGGCGGCTGGTGGCCTCGGAGTCCGGCGGCCCTTGCTCGATCCGAGCCTGTTCGACAAACGCCTGGAAGGCGCAGCCGTGGAACAGGTCGTCAAGAATCCAGTCGGTTTCAGTCACGCGCTCCTCACTGTGGCTATGATCTTGTCGGCGATTTCCAGGGCTTCGTCAACCTCTTCATCCGACGCCTCGTCAATGTGCCGTAGCTTCAAGGTGGCTCGCACATACTCCAGTGCCCAAAGCAGCGTTGACGCTCCGTCGCGAATTCTCGCCGTTTCGTCAAGAACACGGAGGATTTCGTTGCCGTGGTAATCGTAGACGGCGAACTCGTCCCAAGGGTAGGCAGAGTTGCACTTTTCCGCGGCGTCGAGAAGACGGGCTGTTTCAAGCCGTGCGGTGGCGATGGCCTCTTGTGGGCTATCCGCCTCCACGTCGATTGAGGTGATGAATGGCCGGAGGCACCACGCCTGGACGGTGTACGGCTTTGTCATGACAGCCTCCAATCAGCAGGCTTATCGAAGACCATGCACGTATCGTGCAGGCCCGGGATGAATGACGAGCGGTAGACCTTGCGGCTGCTGCTGGCCCCGTGGCTGAATCGGATGATGTCGGTGCAATGCTGCGTTAGACCAGATTCAAAGGCCAATCGCTTGGTGTGCCAGGTGAGAGGGACAAAGCCTTCCTTCCGATCGGAGTAGTCACCCATCAGGATCACCAGCTTGCCCTCGGGCTTGAGTGCCCGGGCACAATTGCGGATGAACCGGCCATAGCGACGCAGGAAATCTTCCAGCGTCGGCGCCCGCGACAGGTCGCGTGCATCGTCTGCATATAATTTTTGCCTCCAGTAGGCCGGATGTGCCCAGATGAAGTCGAACGTTTCCCGCGCCGAAAAGACTTCTGGATCGCACGCATCGAACCCGTCATGGATGTCCCACGACATAGACGGGATGCCGAGTTCGTCGCACACGTCGCGGCAGGTTCCGGAGCCACTCATAGGGTCGAACACAAGGCCGCTCGGACGGAAGTAGAGTAGCAAGTCCTTGATGAGGTTGCCTCCGCAATTTCCCGGGTACGATCGGTCACCATACTCGCCGGCCCTGGCATTGTGATAAAGGCTGGTGAGGTGAGGAACGGGGCTCGCGTTGATCGGAGCTTGCGGCAACTTGGCGTAAACTGGCTTGTAAGGCTGGCCTTGCGGAGCCTGCACGAGCCGCTGTGTGCGGGCTGCGTAGAACGGATTCACGGTGCTGGTTGTGTACATCATGACATCCTCCGTTCGTCCTGCTGGTCGTCATTCAGTTCGTTGATGTAATGGCGGCACGCCTGGGCAAGGGCGAAGTGAAAATCCTCGCCGTTGTGATCGCACCAGTGCATGGCGTCGGCCAGCAAGTCGACCAGGTTCGTTTGCAGTTCATCGGTGCCGTACTTTGTAATCGCCTTGTCGGCTCGCTCGGCACGTTGTTCGTTGGTAGGCATAGTCGGATTCCTTTCCTTGTGAAGATAAAAAACGGGGCAGGCGTCCATGCCCGCCCCGGCAGGTCGAGTTACTCTTTCAGTTCCGAGGCCACCCGGAGGGTGATGCGGCCGTCGAGCGGTATGCAGTCGAGCTGGACACTTAACCCGTTGGCGTCCTTGTGCGCCCATGCACTGCCTATGCGAGTCCAGATTGGTTTGCGTCCTTCGCGATCGCGTACCTGGTAGACGTTGTGGCTCGGGAGCTTGGAGCCGGTGGTTTCGTTGGTCTTCGTGTTGTCTGACATAACTTTTTCCTTCGTTTCGCTAGAGTTTTAAGGCCACGACCATCGCGGCCTTGCGGGCCTAAAAACGAAGCGGACTAGCCGGAGCTTTAGCGTTCCGGACAAGCTGAAAATTGGGGAGGCTGCCAATCTGCACGAAAGCGCAGCGAAGGAAGATTGGAGGGGCCACGATTTTCTGCTTGCCGTGACCGGCGACGCTTCGTAAGAGCCCAGCAAGAAGGCCGTGTGGTTGGACGGACTCAGGCGAATAAAAACGAAGGACACTGTCAGAAAAATGAAACACGAGACACAACACAATCGGCGACAAGCTGTGCTAAACAGAGACAGCCATTGTCAGCGCGAGAACATTACCGATCCTTTTACATTCTGGCTCGTATAATGGGGCATGCTGCGCATCACGCAGAACGTTCATGTCAATGGCGCGAGCTACTACTCGACGGCCAACTATGATTCCGAGGGGCAGGACTCGACCTACCGTTGGCGTGGCTCCGCTGCCCTCCGCCTTGCCTTACAAGGAAACGCTTGACAAGCGATGCAACCCGCTGACAACGGCTGCCACCCTACGTTTGCGGCCAGTTGTTAACGAAAGGTTAATCGTTTGGGGCGTATGATGAGATATGTTAAGGATTACGCAGAACGCGCATGTGAGCGGTGCGAAGAGTTACTACAGCTCCGCGGCGGACTACTATACCGAAGGCCAGGAACTAACCGGCCGTTGGCGTGGAGAGGCTGCTCGGCGTCTTGGCCTGCAAGGGAACGTGAAACAAACCGAGTGGGATGCGCTCTGCGACAACGTCAACCCGCAAACCGGCAAAAAGCTGACGGCGCGCCAGAGAGCCGACCGCACGGTGGGCTACGATTTTAATTTCCACGTGCCCAAGAGCGTCTCGGTCCTCTACTCGATGACGCGCGACGAGCGGATTCTCGATGCCTTCCGTGATGCGGTGGACGGCACGATGCACGACATGGAAGCGGAAATGTCCGCCCGGGTCCGCAAAGGCGGCAAGGACGAGAATCGCCGGACGGGCAACATGGTCTGGGGCGAGTTCATTCACTTCACGGCACGCCCAATTGACGGAACACCGGACCCACATCTTCATGCCCATTGCTTCGTCTTCAACGTGACTCATGACGATAAAGAACAGGCCTGGAAGGCGGGCCAGTTCCGCGAATTAAAACGGGATGCTCCCTACTTCGAGGCGGTGTTTCATTCGAGGTTTGCGTATGAGCTGGCGGATTTGGGCCTGCCGATCGCCCGCACGAAAAAAGGCTGGGAATTGGACGGCGTCAAGAAGGGGCTGATCGACAAGTTCTCCCGGCGGACCGCGCAGATTGAGGAGATGGCTCGCGAGATGGGAATCGACGACCCCGACAAAAAGGCCGAACTTGGGGCCAAGACGCGGCAACACAAGCGCAAGAACCTGACGCTGCCCGAATTGCAGGACGAATGGCGGTCGAGGATGTCGGCGCCGGAGCTTGATGCCTTGGCTGCGCTTCAAGACAAGCTCGGCGGTGATGCCGACCCCCGAGACGGAAACGCCTCCGCCCGCGCCGTGCAATATGCGATCGGCCATGTTTTCGAGCGGAAGTCGGTCGTCCCGGAGCGCGAGTTGCTCGCAACGGCCCTGCGGCAAGCGGTGGGCCAGGCCACCGTCGAACAAGTGTGCCGCGAGGCCTCGCGAAGCGATGTGATCGTCGGCGAGCGGAACGGCCGACAGATGGCGACGACGCACGACGTGCTGGAAGAGGAACGCCATGTAATTGATTTCGCGCGCGATGGGCGAGGGGCATGCCAGCCCATCTCCAAGCGTCATCAAGCATTCAAACGAGACTGGCTCAACGACACGCAAAAGGCGGCCGTGCGGCACATCGTCGAATCCCGTGACCGGATCATCGTCGTTCGCGGCGCCGCCGGTGTCGGGAAGACCACGTTGATGTCCGAGGCAGTCGAGACGGTCGAGGCGGCCGGGACCAAGGTGTTCGCCTTCGCTCCCTCGGCCGACGCCAGCCGCGGCACGTTGCGTGACTCCGGGTTCAAGGACGCCGAGACGGTGGCAAGGCTTTTGGCCGACGAAAAGCTTCAACGTCAAGTCGAGGGGCAATTGATTTGGATCGATGAGGCGGGATTGCTGAGCACGAAGACGATGGCCCAACTCTTCGCCCTTGCCGAAAAAACGGACGCTCGCGTCCTGTTGTCTGGTGATCGTCGCCAGCACGGTTCGGTGGAACGTGGGGCGGCGCTGCGGCTCCTGGAAGAAGAAGCCGGCCTCGTGCCGGCAGAGGTCAAGGAAATCAAACGTCAGTCCGGCGACTACAAGGCGGCCGTGGCGGAGTTAAGTGAAGGACGCGTGGCCGAGGGGTTCAATCGTCTGGACAACTTGAATTGGGTCCATGAGATCCGTGACGACGAACGCGACCGCCAACTGGCGGCCGATTATGTCCAGGCCGTCCGTGAGGGAAAGACTGCCCTGGTCGTATCACCGACGCACGCCGAGGGGAACAGGATCACCGCAGAAATCCGGAACAAGTTGCAACAAGCCGGCAAGCTTGGGACGGAGGAACGAACGTTCCTGGCACTAGTAAACGCCAACTTGACCGAGGCCGAACGCGGCGACGCGGTCAATTACGCGCCCGGCGATGTATTGCAATACCATCAGAACGCCAAGGGATTCACGCGCGGCGAGCGTGTGACTGTGGATGGCGATCGGCCTTTACCCTTGGACCAGGCGGCGCGGTTCCAGGCATTCCATCCGACGACGATCACGCTCGCGCCGGGCGACGTGGTGCGGATCACCCGTAACGGCCGTACGGCCGACGACAAACACGATCTACGCAACGGCGCCATATACAATGTCCGGGAGTTTGATGCCGACGGCAACATCGTGCTCAATAACGGTTGGA
Organism: Planctomycetaceae bacterium; assembly: GCA_003153375.1. Classification (GTDB taxonomy): domain Bacteria; phylum Planctomycetota; class Planctomycetia; order Pirellulales; family PALSA-1355; genus PALSA-1355. The sequence continues at coordinate 23,291 of PLYM01000090.1, read as the reverse complement.
CCGTCGGAAGGCAGTTTTCGCATTTAACGCATGGCTATGTCGTGACGTCGCATGCCAGCCAGGGCAAGACGGTCGATCGGGTCTTCGTCGGCCAATCAAGCCAGTCATTTCCAGCGTCGTCGCGGGAGCAATTTTACGTCTCGTGCTCCAGGGCGAAGGAACGCGTGACCATTTACACGGATAACAAGAACGATTTGAGAGAAGCGATCAATCAATCAGACGAGCGGGTTTCGGCCACCGAGTTCGTCAACGGGGGCCCGCGGCGGGAAATGGTCGCGTTGCGTGAAACCCGGCAAGAGATGTCGGCCGAAACACAGCGAGAGAGAGAAGGACTGATTTATGACAGATAGCCACAACCACTTGGACAAATACATTTGCCGGCCGAAGGTCGAGACCCCGCCTCCGGACGATGAGAATGACACTATCGACAATTGGGGGTTCGGATGGCTCCGCGGCATGCGCGAGACTGCAATCATGCTGGAAGTGCGGCACCGGGATGGCTCTATGTCGGCGTTCAATTACGCCACGCTGGACCGTGCGGAGTTCGATCCCTCGGAGGGGATCACGCTGCACTTCGGCGGCAAAACGGTCAAGATCATTGGCCGCAATCTCAACACGGAAGCTCGTCCGAACGTGCGGCTATTCAACGGCCTTCTCCGGCGACGCATCCCGTGGATTCAAGTAGCTGACGACCCCACCGCGCTTAAGGCACCGAAGGACGTGACGGTCATCGAGGACGTCAAAGTGAAGTGAAAGTGTGCAAGGGCAGGAGCGTACGGCCTTCGGCGATGATGCGGTGGTCGTCATCGAACAGATTTGAAATGAAAATAGCGGGGGCAGGCCTTGAACGCGGACGGTAGTTCAACCGCTAGGCCCTCAACCTAAAAACTCGCACCTTGCTCGGGCATTGCAGTCGTATGGGATTGGCTAAAAAAGCCTGAAAACGCGGGACAAATTCACAAAAACGACGCCACTCGCATTGTAGTCGTGTTGCAGCGGAATTGGCAATCCTGTTACCAAACTGTTACCAAATCGGGCCACGGCACGGCGACATAGTCCGCATAATTGAACAGCGTCGGTGATGATCCAAAATCTTTTCGTTCTTCGCCGATACTGGACAAGATTCTTCATTCTTCGCTCGCGATTTCCAGGGCGTCTCCGTTCGTTTTATTGCACTCCCCAATTGTCATGACACAGAAATCGTCGCCAATGAAAGGCAGGCACCTGGGGACATCGGGTCAATACGGGGCAATAACGTAGTGCAGCGAGAAGATGTTGCCGATTGCCGTGCTCGCGTCGCTGCCGTCCACCTTGCCGTCGCGGGTGTAGTCAAAAACGTTCCAGGTCGGCGTGGTCAGACCGATGATGTTGTTAAAGGCAGCGTTGTAATCGTTGCCGTCGGTTTTCGCGAGTGCCGCGGTATCGACCAGGCCCGAATCTCCCACCACGCTGCCGAAGTAGAAGACGTCGTCGGCGCTGAGCCCCGTGTTGGCGTCCGCTTTCACGGTCACTTGCAGCCAGGTGTTCTTGATCACGCCCGTGCCCCAGGTGATTTCCAGGCGGTCCGAGCCGCCGGTGCCTGCGCCGAGCCGCACCGAGATATTCGCGGGCGTCGGGGCGGCGCTCCAGGTGCTCAACTGGTCATAACTGGTCGTCACATACGTGACTGGGGACACCAGGAACGTGACGTCGCCGCTGGTCAGGTTGATCAGACCGTGACTCCCCAGCCCGTTTTCAATGTCGACCATCACGCCGGTGATGCCCTTGTTGAACGACGTGATGCTGTTGAACGTTGCCGTGCCCGTGCCGTTGAAACCGACCTTGTCCGAGGCGATCGCCGAGTCGTCGCTGGAGTTGATCGCGCCGTTGTTGCCGTCAAATTTCGAATTGTTATAGAACAGCCGGTTGCCCAGGATTTGGCCACTGGCCACGTTGATGTTGATCGTCGAGGTGGCTGGGGTGCTGCTTAGGGTGCCGTCGCTGGCGACAACCGTGGCCGCGATCGAGCTTACGCCCGGGTCGCCGTCGGTGTTGTCATAGTTGATGAACTGCAGCGCTTGCTGATAGTGGGCCAGGGTGTCCGTTCCGCTCAGCGTCAGGGTGCCGTTGGCATAGCTGCTGGTGAGCGAGAGCGAAACTCCGCCCAAAGTGGCCACGCTCAGCACGTCCCCGGTGTGGAAGGTGGTCAGCGCGACCGTCAGTGACGTGATGTTCGGGTTACCATGAGCGTAGATGGCAGCCAGACCCATATTCTGCATGGGCACGGCGCCGCTGTTGTACCAGTTCCCCGTATAGTCAGTGGCCCCGGCCACATTGGACAACTTAACGATCGGCGGAATGTCGATCGTGGCGGTGGCCGTGTTGCCGTTGTTCGTGCCGTCGTTGGCCACGATGGTCACGGACTCGCTCGACACGCCGGTGCTGCCCGTGGTGTTGTTATAAGTGATCGAGCGCAGCACCTGTTGATAGTCGGCCAGCGAGTCGCTGCCGGAGAGGCTGAGCGTGCCGCCGGCAAAACTGGCCGAAATACCAGTGCCTGTCGTCGTGGCCGCCAGCACGTCGCCCGTTTGAGCGCTGGCGAGGGTGACGCTCAACGACTGCAACGTTCCGCTGGACGGATCCGTGATCGTGGCATTGTTGACGTCGGCCAGCGCGACCGGCGCACCGCTCCAAATCGCAGTGCGATCATAGGCTCCAGCCGTACCCGTCAAGTTCACTGCCGGGGGGTGAAAAATCGTCAAATTAAGTGAGCCAAAATCAATGTCTTCAGTCGGAACTGGATCCTGGTTATCGAACTCCAGTAGATCATGGCCCATAAGGCCATCCGCCGAAGTTGTTAGGGATAGGACGCCCGCTGTATTGGCGGTAAAGGTTGACGTGAACACGAGACTCTCCGCGCCATAAGTGTCGTCCTCGGCGAGGACGGCACCTGCGTTTCGTACACCCGCTGCGGGGTCACTCGATAACACAAAGGGCAGTCCGGTGGGAAATGTGACATCCCCAGTTGCAGTTGCCAGTCCCGAGTCGAAGTTCAAGTTATTAAATACCGCGAAAACGCCGGTAGGTCCGTCGCTCGTGTCGGTGACTAATTCCTCAACTCGAAACTGTTGCCCCACCTGAACACTAGTGATTGGATTTCCATCCATATCCACTGCCGTCAAGCGAATTCGAGCAGAGCGGGTTCCTTCATCGGCAACAGTGGCGTCAGCGTGAGCGCCGCTCTTGGCGCTATCGACCGTCACTAGCAAATCGGCGGGCGTAAGATTATTGTCGCCTGTGGCATCGAGATAAAGATTATAGGGAGCAGGAGGAACCGCGCTATTTGTTGTGGGTGCAAGGCCAACGAGAATATTGTAGTTCGTAAGCGCGAGGGCTTCACCGGCGACGTCTTGCGGCGACACCGAACCATTGTCGGTTACATCGGCGACGTTTCCGCCCGAATTGAGATTCTGCCATGGGGCCATTTTCCATCCGACTGCTGCTGTCCCAGAGAGTTGAATTCCAGCTGCATTGTAGATTCCCGTGTCGTTAGCCAGCGCAAGTGACCAATTCGTGCCATAAGCGCCCGTAAGGCCTGCGAGGTTGCCGATCGTCCAGGTCATATTCGAATTGGAGGGCGCAAAAGTCGCCCCGCTGAGCAAGTTCGAGCCGCCGTTTGTGAGCGTAAAATTCGAATTCGAGACGCCGTAAACCGCTTCGTTGAAGTTGACCGTATCTGAGGGAACAGCGACGTTGCGAGGGTTGGGAGTGATCGATGAGACGCTGGGGAACGGCGCGGTCGTATCCACGGTAATATTGACCGATGGAGATGAGTTCGACAGATCGCTTGCCGAAGCGCTCTGTGACACCCGAACCGCGACGGAGTGCGTTCCAGAACTAAGGGTTACCGTCGAAGGGATGCTATAGCTGCCGGAATCGCCGGACAGTTGCTCGTGCCCGACAATGGCGCTATCCACGTAAACGGTCACATATGAATTAATTGGCGCCGTTCCAGTAAAAGTCGGGGTTGGGGTATTGATGTAGCCCACTTGGTTATGGCCATTACCCGCCATCGTTGGTGCCGGTGGCGTAAATGTGTCGTACATCAGACTGGGAACGAGGACATTGGCGACCGGTGAACCTCGGCCGGTAACCAGATCGTAGCCCGCGTGGGCCGCAAATCCGTTGTTGCCGGAAGTAACGTCGAAGAAATTTGAACTCGATGCACCATAGAGCTCCGTTTCCAAGGCACTATTACTGAGAACCGCCATGCCGTTTGCCGCTCGGTCTTGATCGGCCACGGCGACAGTGCCAGCCCAAATCGGAGTCGCAACACTTGTTCCTCCCTCGGCGGACCAGGGGGTCGACACCCCATTGTCATATGAATCATAGATCGCGACCCCGATTCCGAATGCGACGGAAGAAACATCCGGCGTCGTGCGATTTGTCGTGCTGATGGAACTCACGACGCCGTTTTGAAAGGCCGGCTGACTCTCAGCGGTACTTACTCCGCCTCCGCTACCAACCCAACCCAACTCGGACATACGAGTATTGTCGCTGTTTAGTGCTAGATTAGTGCCGCCCACCGCCAACACATTCGGAGAGAAAGCCGGATAGTTACCGGGCGCTCCGAAGTCACCGGTCGCCGCGACAAAAGCGACATTTGAATGCCCGGATGGCGTCGTAAAGTTACTGTCCAGCGACGTTTCTATATTACTCCCACCAACACCGACATCGAAGCCAGATTCAGGGGCTCCCCAGCTCATCGAAACTACGGAAACGCCCGGTGTCGCTGCAGCGATGGCGGCGCCTTCATATAAGGAAGACGACGCGTCAGCGGTCTCGATTAAATCAATCGTTGCATTGGGGGCTATTGCGTGCGCCCATTCAACGTCGAGCGATGCCTCCAACCCCCAGCTATCTGTCGTCCCTGCGGGATCGTTCGGCACCGCACCGACAGGCATAATATTGAGAAAGGGCGGTGCTGGAAGACTAAACCTTGCATCGAAGCTATCCAGATCCGCTTTGATATTTGGATTTTTAAAAGCGATAACTATGGCAATTGTCTGGCCCATTCCAAGAGCGGCAGCTCCTCCTGTGAAACTGCCAATATTAGTACCATATCCGTAGACTGTTTGAATCTGCGACGGTTGCTGGCCAGTAGGCGCCGCAGAAGCCGCGTCAGCGTTTTCAGGGTCACCGAACGTTTGCTCGGGCACGTTAAGGTTCGTGTCTTCCGCGGGAAGGGCCGTAATCGTCCCCCGGACCGGAAGCCCAATATGGGTGACGTCCGCGAGTTGTGCCATTCCCGCCACGCTTGCGGGCTGCACCCAAGCATCCACCGCCATAGAGAGGTAATCCATGCCCACAAGACGGCCGCCCGCGTCCGAAATCGCCTGCAGAACACTGTCGTCAAGCGAATCGACGGAAAGGTAGGTCTCGATTTCGCCCGCGTCGTCGACGTTGACCGTACTCGGGTCGATACCGGACACCGTCGTGATCGCATAATTCTCAGGGTCAACGACAAAGTCGCCACCGTCGATGGCACCCTGTAGCGTCGTTGCCGCCGTGGCATAGTCGCCTTGCACCGTGGCGGACAGCATCCGGCGGATTTCAAGGGGCTCGAAGGACAATCGGACGGAGCCACTGCGGTGGGCTCGCGCCCGATTACTTCGGGGACCGCCGGCCAGGTCCATCAGTTGGCCACCGACTCGATTGTGTCTTGCCATTGCACGCTCTCTCTTTGTGAAATCCGTTGAGAACAATTTGAGGTGAGGCTCCACTCTGGTCGGCGTGCCGGGTATACCGCAACCCCCCCACCGTAATGACGTGACTCCGTTACGAGTGTGCAGTCGCGCACGCGTGTGCGCGCGACTGAAAACAATCGCGTTTTTTTATTTGCGAACATTGCAAATAACGCTGAACGAGAAGTGAGCTCGCTAACTTGTACAATGAGGATGACGGCCATACTCGAATAAGCCCTGAATTAGCGACGTAATTAACTGAAACCGTCGATGTACGGCTACTGCCCACGGAGTCTTTTGCTCATCCAAACGCTCCGGCAACTTGCCACGATGTTGTCTTTGGCGAGGAGTTTAGCGTTCTTGGCACGCGCTTTTTCTCGGGGCCCGGCGCGCGCAGCCACTAAGCGAGGCATTGACCGCGCGCCTGGGAGGGAAGACAATAATGTGAGTTTCGTCAGGCGATTGCGGCTAACGATGAGTTGGCCGGTTGTGGTGGCGAGAGTAACAGGAAAGGCTCAGGCCAACCCCGATGACCCGACAACTATTGCTGCTTGCACCGACCACATTTCTTTTTCTGATTGCAACTTCGCGCGCTACACCAACGATCGACGTGGGACCGCACAATTTGCTGCCGAACACTGCGAACCAGCAAGTTCAACTGTTTGTCACCGGCGGCGACTCGATTGCAAGCGAAGACTTCTGGTTCCAAATCGGGGACGGTGGTCCCGATGGGCCGAATCACACAATCAATGGTCCCATCATTACAGGCGTGGACTTGGCAACGGGGACGATTTTTAATGGTATGGATGTAAATATTCTTTTTGCATTGCACGATCCACAGCTCTGGGAGACAGGCAACGGCGCGGCTAGTTCAGTGACTGCCAACGGATTGATCGCGACGCTTACGATCAGTACCCTGGGATGGAATTCCGGGACCTGGGGGCTAAGCATTTTCGACACGGTTAAGCTCCCCGCCTCGTACACCAACGATTCCGGCTCCTTTTTTTTCGCCGGCTCCGACGGCACGATTTCGATCATCCCCGAACCCGCCACTCTGACATTGCTTGGCGTAGCGCTCATTGCGTTCGGCGGGCTGCGCTTTCTGCGGTGGCGAGCTACGAATAGTATCGCGTAGCGGGATTGTCGGCGCAAGTTCTGACCCGCTGATCCGTCAGGCGATTGCGGCTAACGATGAGTTGGCCGGTTGTGGTGGCGAGAGTAACCGGAAAGGCTCAGGCCAACCCCGATGACCCGAAAACTATTGCTGGTTGCACCGGCCCGCTGCCCCTCAGATTTCTGGAACGTCGTCGCTCCGACGAATTGTCCGCACTCGGAGTTCCACACCTGACACAATTTGCAGTCGGCTCCACGGGAGAATGCGTTCGTCGGGAGCTAACAAGAGTGCCTTGTCTAATTCTGCAAGTGCGTCTTCTGCGCCCCGGAAATACGAGCGCCGTCGCCAAACCCGTGAGGAGCCTGACGCTATCGAGAAGCGCAATGAGTCCCCGGCGACACAAATCCTCAGCGGCTTTGAAATGTCCGGCAGCACATAGATCCGCGCTAAGATTTCCTTGAACATTGTCCGGGCGAAGCAGCTTGCAGAGTAAAGCACGATTCGGCAGAAAATATGCGAGGATGGAGAATACGCCGCTGCACCTTATTCCAACAAACCACCAACAGGAAGAACAAGGTTTTGGGAAGCAAGCGAATCGCATTGCGAGGCTCTGTCGCTGCCAGCGCAGCTACACACATGAGTTGATAGTATGCGGCTCGTAATAGCTTGCACAGGCAAAGTATGCAATACGAAATCAAATTGCGATATCGGGATGCAGGCCACGTTGATTCCGAGCACGTTGCAAAAATGGCAACGCTTCGCTGTAATTACCGATCGAACACAGGGCGCGGCCCCGGTAAAAGTGGATGAGCCAAATGTCGATCCCTGCTTTTGCAGCCTCTTCAAGCTCTCGAATCTGGCCCGCGTGGTCGCCACTCATCGCAAGGGAAGTTGCCAAGCTCAGACGCCAAGAGAACTCGTGAGGCTTCGACAGAGCGCCTGCTTTCCGAAAGTGTTGCTGCGCGAACTGGTGATCGCCTTCGCAGTCCGCAAGAATCCCGAGCACTTCCTCAAAGCCGGGATTGTTAGGATAAAGCTTCTTCGCCTTCTCGCAAACTCGCCGGACTTCACGCACGCAATCCAAATCAACTGCTTCTCCATGCCCCTCACGGCCTGAGATATCGAGAGCCTGTCCCCCTACTAGTCCCTCAACCTAAAAACTCGCACCTTGCAGGGGCATTGCAGTCGAATGGGATTGGCGAAAAAAGGCCTGAAAACGCGGGACAAATTCACAAACACGACGCCACTCGCATTGTAGCCGTGTTGCGGCGGAATTGGCAATCCTGTTACCAAAGTGTTACCAAATCTTGCCCGGGATCGCGGCTCGGACGCATGGCCAAATTGCGATTCGCGCATGACGCAAGAGAAAAGTGCCATCCGATCGACCGCTCGCGGACGGCGGCGGCTCTAGTCGAGGTTTGTGTGAACGGTCAGCTCACTCATCCTCAAGATCCGAGCGACATTAGATCAAATAAGGCCACCGGTGTTCCAGGAGGGCCTCAATTGAACTATTCACTCTGAGGCTTGGACGTGACGACCGTACATGCCCCGATTCCATCTGACAATACCCATGCTGTTCCATCCGGAGAAATGGCGAGGCCCCGGGAGTTCTCGCCCGAGATGCTTGTTATTTCCTTGAGATCTGTCGCAGATGTCAACGACACCTTTCCTTTATCACCCAACACAATTATCTCGCCTCTCCGCCTCGTAAACGCACACGCAACCGGAAAAGCAATACTACTGGTAGATCGAACCCGCCCTGCGGTAACTTCGACGATGGATAGACGTCCATCGTCACTGAGCGCGACCAACAAATCGGCATTTGGCGACCAAGCAAGGAAATGGATGCCGTGCTTACTGACCTTGATCCGATGCGACCGGGCCTCCACTTCGGTATCCACCACAATAATGTCACCGCGATTGTCACCAGCCGCGATGGATCGCCCGTCGGCCGACACGGCGATGCATTTGTGCCCGAGGCAAGGCCAACGTCTAATCTCACGATCAACGTTCTCGTCGTACATTCGGATTTCATTTGCAATGGCAAAAGCAACTGTCTTCTTCTCTACGCAAATAGCCACCGTTCCCGATATCCACCCGCCCAAGTCCTTGATAGCTATCCGTTCACCCGTCCCCAGTGCTATCCTCGACAACCGATTGCCAGCATTCGCCCCAAACTGAATCACCTCTGCAAAGATGAGCTCATTCCGGTGGATGCCGAACACGGTGTCGACGAGAGCGGGATTGCTGGGGATCTCTTCGCCACCGAGCGCCGACCCATTTACTGCCTCCCATACTCGAACAAACCGTCTTTTGTCAGGGGTCTCCAATAACACAGCAATTTGACTCGAGTCGTTAGAGAAGTGTGCTTTGACTACGTGTGCCGTAGGGGGAATTACGAGGACTCTAGTGCTCTGCTCATATGCCACCAGAGCACACTTTGGTTCCTTGACCGGCTTAGAGGCTAAGCACCCCCCGTTCGCCGATCTTGCCAAAGAGCAGACAGCTAAGACAGTGCAAAGGCCTAATCGAACGAGTCTCATTCACGACTCCCAGTGACTTGAAAATAGGCGCCGAACGGCATTTCTTGTCGACCCTGTGAAAATGCTACGGTAAATCGCCCAACCTCCTGGCCCTCCGTGTTCGAAAGGGTGTAGCGTTGAAGAACATCGTGCGAGTCAAATTCGTGTCCGGGCGCATCATGCCAAATTGCCGGCGCGTCCGTAATGACAATTTGTTTGTTACCGTTTCCGATAGGGTGTCTCAGTATTCCGTAGGATGCCGTAGTTAGTGCCGTGCCAGCCTTGGGTGGAATTGTACCGGGTGGTATCGGGGTAGCCGTGGATGTGGATGTAACCCCGGCTTTCACGCTGGTTATCGTTTCATGTAATGAAATACTAAATGGTTCACCGTCGGTCTCACAGACCGTCCACACGACGGCGAATTGCGATTGGACCAGCCAATTGGTACCTGGCGCCGGTGGTTGATAGAAATGATACGTATCCAATGCCGGTATCTCTGTCTCAAAATAGCCGCCTTTATTCATGTCGCCGTCTAAATAGAGGTAACGGGGATCCGCCTTCTGCCGAGTGATCTTGACCCAATTCTGCGAGTTTGCGACATACGGATTATCGCCTTCATACAGACTGTCAAAATCGTGAATCTTTCCAGAATCGACCAGCTTGACGCTCACCAGTTCTGAAAGGCCGCTTGGGTCAACGAACATCGATGGCGCGTTGTTGACGTACCGGTAGAGATTAGTCTCTTCGGGAGTGAGCCCGACTGGATCCTGGCTAATCCAGCGCGCAGTGAAGGGATCGTAGTACCTCGCATCATGGTATTGCAGTCCCGTCTCCCCGTCATACATGGCGCCAGTATAACCGAACGCGAAATGCGTCGAGAGCACGCTCTCCGAAGTCACAACGCCAAATGAGTTATAGACGATATGATCGACGATTTGCTTCTGATTGTTGTACAGCTCGCGAACCGAACCGAGGTTATCAGTCAACGTCCAGAGCACCGTACTGCCCGTGTCGTCTACTCGCTCGACCGCCAGAACCTGGTCAACCGCGGGGCCATAGAGATATCGTTGTGGCGAGGACGAGGAAACGCCCGGATCGAATTCAAGCGCTACATTGGCACCGTCGTAGACGTAGCCGGTCACGGCCGCCGCGCCGCCACTCGTTGAAACGCTCTTGGCGATTCGCAGGTTGTTCACGTCGTACGTGTACTTGATGTCCTGCACAACCGTGGTGCCAGTCACGAACACGCCGTTCGTGACCGTGGCGCCGGTGTAGTCGACCAGCTCGGTCAGGCGGTTGCGATCGTCGTACGTCATGACCCGTGCGTGTCCTGAAGCGTCGTACTGGAGAGTCTCGTTGCCTTCGCCGTCGTACGCATAGTAGTTTGTGCCATCGAAGAGCATCCGGTTGTCGGCGCCGACGCTGTACGTCGACTGGTTGCCATTGGCAGCCGATGTCAAGCGATTGCCATTGCCGTCATACGCGTACTGTTCATTGGTCAGATCGTCGCTCAGCAATTGACCGGAGGGGTCATAGGTATAGTTCTGCGTGCCGTCGAGCGAGACTGACGATGTAATGCGATTGGCCGCATTATATTGCCAAGAGAAATTGGCGACGCCTCCGATCCCCGACGTCATGCTGGTCAGCCGGCCGTCGGCATCATAGCCATAAATCGTCGTATTCATGGTGGTGATTCCGGGATTAAACGAGCGGTGCACATGGAACAGCGTCCCGTCGGCCCGATAATCAAAACTGGCTTCCTTGGCCGCCACATTGCTCTGCCCCGGCTGGCTGGTTTGAATGACGCTCATTTCCCGATTATTCGCATCGTATGCATACGTGTTCTGAAAATCGGCTGCGCTACCGATCGTGGCCGAGAGCGAGAGCCGATTGCCATTGGAGTCATTGGTGCCGCTCAAGACTACATGCGGCATGTTGGGCGTGCCGTTGTTATCAGTCGAATCCAATCGGCCCAAGCCGTCATAGCCGTAGGTGTAGCTCGAATTGTTGTCGACGTTCGACAGCAACTCGCCATCGGCGTAATAGGTCATGCTATCCGTGTATTTGGTGTTGGCCTCAGTGACCGGCTGGCTCGCATCGATGAGCCACTTCTCATCGATCTCGCGATTAAGGTGATCGAAGTCGAATACCCGCTTCTGATGATCGCGGTCGATTTCGCTGGTCATATTGCCGTTGGCGTCGTAGCCATAGGTGCGGACCTGGCCAAGTTGGTTGGTTTCGGTTTGCACCCGATTCCGGGTGTCGTACGCATACCGAGTCACGTTTCCGCCCGCCAGGATCAGGCTGACCGAATTGCTGCCGAAATTCGCCACGATCACGTCGGGCTTGCCGTCGCCCGTGATATCGGCCACTGCCACGGAAGAGGGGGTTGTTCCGGTAGCCCAGTTAGTCGGCACCCCGAATGCACCCTGTCCATTGCCCAACAGAACGCTGGCCGTATTGCCGTTGGCGTCAGTGACGAGCAAGTCCGGCTTGTCATCGGCATTCACATCCGCAAGCGCGATCGCATAGGGAAATAACCCCGTGCCATAAGTTGTTTGATTAGCGAAGCTGCCGTCCCCATTGCCCAACAATACTCCGATGTTGTTGTCGCCCGCGTTGGCGACGATCAAATCCAATTTGCCGTCGCCGTTAAGGTCGGCAAGTGCGAGTTGTGAGGGGAGCTGCCCAGTGGCCTTTATGCCATGGGCGGTGAAATTGCCTTGGCCGTCGCCGAGAAGAATGCTGACATTATTGTCGGAATTATTCGAGACCACCAAGTCCGGGTTGCCATCATGGTTCAGGTCACCCACGGCAACGAATTCTGGCTTGGCGCCGACGGGACAGTTCGGCTTGACAATGAAGGTTCGGCCGCCATTGTTCAAAATGACGCTGACTGTGCCGTTCGATCCTAAAGTATCGCCGCTAGTGTTGGTGGTAATCAGATCGGGCATACCATCGCCGTTCACGTCGGCAACGGTAGTCGAGTAGGCCAGCGCCCCCACAGGAAGAACCTTGGGGATACTTTCAAACGTGCCATTGCCGATTCCCCACAGAACGGTCAGCGATCCAAAAAGCGAGTTGTCCGTGACGGCGTCGGTCAAAATCAGGTCCAAATGGCCGTCGCCGTCCAGGTCGGCCGCGGCCACGGAAAATGGAAGCACGCCGACTGCCAACGGAGTGAGCGTTTGAAACGTGCCGTCTCCATTGCTGAGCTCGATAGTGACCGTGCCCATGAATGTGTTGGCGACGATCAGGTCCGGCTTGCCGTCGCTGTTGACGTCGGCCATGGTCAAGGACAGCGGGGTGGCGCCGCTGGCAATAATATTCTGCGGTCGAAACATTCCGCTCCCGTCGTTTGCCAACACGCTAACGCTATTGGCGCCGAGGTTGGATACGACGACATCCGGAGTGCCGTCGCGATTGACATCGGAGACTGCCACAGCAATCGGAACGTTGCCAGTGGCAGCGACCGTTTGTGCACTGAAGCCGCCATTACCGTTGCCCAACAGCACGCTGATCGTATTGCTGGTAGCGTTCCCTGTTACCACGTCGAGCTTGCCATCGGAGTTCAAGTCGGCCACGGCCATCGCATAAGGGCTCGCCCCAGTTGCAAACGTGTGCTGTTGCGACTGGAACGTGCCGTTCGAGTTACCAAGGATCACGTCGACGTTGCTATCGGCCGTATCCGCGACTATGAGGTCTGGGTTTCCATCACCGTCGAGATCCGCCAGCGCCACCTGGCCAGGGGCATTCCCGGTAACTAATGGCGTTGACGATTGAAACGTTCCCGCGTCGGCGGCGTTATCGGCGGGGCCGTTATTGAGCAGTACGCTCACATTGTTGCTTGAGTTGTTGGAGACAACCAAGTCGAGATAACCGTCGTGGTTCAAGTCGGCGGCAGCGATGAATTCGGGTTTCGTGCCGACCGAATAGGTTGTTCGCGCCGCGAACTGGCCAGAGCCGTAACCCAACAAAACGCTAATCGTGTTGTCGTACGAATCGGCCACGATCAAGTCCGGCAAGCCGTTATTGTCGAGGTCTGCCACCGTCACGGAAAAGGGAAGCACCCCAGTCTGGTAGGCAACCGCAGGCTTGAACGTGCCGTCGGTATTCTGCAAGAACACGCTGACCGTACCGTCGAAATAGTTCGTCACCACCAGATCATTTCTACCGTCACCATCCAAATCGGCCACTGCCACCGAATAAGGTCCTTGCCCCGTGGTCAACGTAGTGGTTTCGGCGCCGAACGTTCCGTCGCCGTTGCCGTACCGAATACCGACCGTGAAGTCCGCCAAGTGAGTCACTATCAGATCCGGCTTGCCATCCCCGTTCATATCTGCAACGGCCATCGAGAGCGGATAGGCGCCCGCAGCCGAGACGGTCTGTGGTTCAAGTAGACTCGTCGAAGCGCTATCCGTCACACTCGTGCGGTTACCGACTGCGTCGTAGGTGTAGGTTGTTGTGTCGCCGTTCGGCTGCCGGACCGACGTAAGCCGGTTCAAATTGTCGTACTTGTAGATCGTCGTTTCGGAAAGCGCATCGGTTTGGGTCTTCAGGTTGCTGTCGGCGTCGTATGTGGAAGTGATGGTCGGAGCACTACCGCCGGTTGGGGTCGGAGACACAACCTCATTCTGACGGCCCATACCGTCATAAAAATAGTGTGTCGTCTGAGTAACCTGATTTGTGATTGTTTTGACCTGACCGTCTGCCCAATACGTCGTAATTGTGTGGGGCACACTGGATCCATTGATAGGCTGGTAAACGTCCGTTTGTCGGTTCAGGCTGTCGTACGCATAGGTAGTCGTGTTTAAGTCCGCATCCTGCTGCGTGAGCACGTTGCCATTTGCGTCGTATGTCGTATGCGTCGTTGCCGACGTGTTGCCGTCCGCGGACGTGACCGTGGTTGAAATCGGCCGACCGGCACCATCATACTTATATGTCGTAACTCGGAGCATCGGATCGGTGACACTGATCACTTGGCCCGCAGAATCGTAGTGGGTGGCCGTGGTGGGACGATGTCCGGTCGTATCCGCCGGTAACGTCACTAAGTCCTGACGGTTACGGAAGTCATATTGGTAGTCTGTCTCGTTGAAGTTCGCATCGATCGTGTAATCGACATTCCCATTCTTGTCATAGTGGGTTTGTGTGTACGGTGAGCTGCCTGAGATAGTGCCATCGGCGGCGGCAAAGATGGTCTTGATCACTCGTCCGAGCTTGTCGTACTTGTACTGCGTCGGATGGAGATTCGCGTCCGTCACCGTGTCGACTTGGCCATCCGGAGTGTAGGTAGTTGTGGACTTCGGACCAGGCGCAGTGCCATTCGGATCCGGGTTGGGCAAGTCCGTTTCTAGAAGCTGATGCACCGAATTATAGATGTATCGCGTCACATGGCCCAATGGATCGGTCATGCTGTCTTGATCGCCGTTGGCGTCGTACGTGTATTTTGTGATCGGCCCCGGAGCTGTCGAATTGATGTCGGGGTTTGGAGCCGTAACCTGAATGAGATTGCCCATGCGGTCATAGTCGTAGTGCGTGGTCCGGCCCATCGGGTCGGTGACGGATGTCAGATTGCCTTTTGAATCGTAGTGATTCGTAGTGGTGATCGAGCCACCGTTTGGATCCGGCTGAATCGTCTGGTAAAGACGACCATTGGCGTCGTACACGTATTGGGTCTCATTGCCAAACGCATCCAGTTGCGTCAGAACCCGGCCCGTACCATCGTACATGCTGGTCTGAGTGGAGCCCTTGCCCAAAAGAATGCTGACGTCGGAATCGCCACCACTGTCGACGGAGTCGCCGGCGTTTGCGACGACGAGGTCGGGTTTACCATCGGCGTTAAAGTCGGCGGCGGCAGCGGCAACCGGGTTCGTGCCGGTGGCAAAAGTCTTTTGCGACGTGAGCGTACCGTCGCCATTGCCCAACAGCAACCCTACGTTATTGCTGATGCCGCCCGAGTTTACGACAACAACGTCGAGCGAGGCGTCGTTGTTCATGTCCGCCAATACTATGGCCATTGGTGTGTCGCCAGCGGAATACGTCACTTGCCCCCCGAACGCGCCAGTACCGTTGCCCAGCAGCACCCCTACGTTGTTGTTCGCAGAATTTGCGACAACGAGGTCGGGCTTGCCGTCACCATTCAAGTCGCCAATTGCCACCGAGCTTGGTTGACTACCAACCGCAACTGTCGATTGATTTTGAAACGTGCCATTTCCGTTGCCCAACAATACGCTCAGATTGCCGCCGTTGAAATTCGCGATCACCAAGTCGAGTTTGTGATCCCCGTTCAGATCAGCAACAGCGACCGACGAAGGCCCCGTGCCCGCGCCGAAAGTCGCTTGGGGTTTAAACGACCCATCGCCATTGCCCAACAACACGCTGACATTGCTGTCATGAGAATTTGCGACAATCACATCTAAATGATTATCGCCGTCCACATCCGCTACTGCGATCGAAACGGGGTCGGATCCCACAGTAAAGGAACGCGATGTTGAGTACTGGAAAGCTCCATGTCCATCGCCTAGGAGGATGCTCACGGTATGGTCGTTGATGTCGCCGACGGCTAGATCAATCTTTCCGTCATGGTTGAAATCGCCAACAGCAATGGCAACCGGCGTTGGACCGGCGTAAAAAGTGGTTTGCGGACCAAAGGCACCGTTCCCGTTCCCGAGAAACACACCTACCGAGTCGTCAGCCTCATTGGCTACGATCATGTCGGGGATACCGTCACCATCTACGTCCGCTGCGGCAATCGCATTCGGTGCGATGCCGGCAACCACAGTTGTGGCCGACTGAAATGATGTGACTGCGCCTGGAAGCGTCGATTGCGTCACTTGATTCTGAGCATCGTAGAGATCCGTCGTCCTTCTTCCGAGCCCATCAACCGTAGCGCTTTGATTGCCGGCGGCATCATACTCGTCGTGCACCGTGGCTTGATCGCCCCTTCCGACGGCGTAAGTGGTCGAGGAAACCTTGCCAAATGAGTGCCCTAGCGTCCTTACGTAGTCGTAATCGGTTTCATTCAAAAGGGGATCGACTTCGGTCAGAATCAAGCCACCGGGAAGATCGCCGGTGTGCGTCGGCTTCGGAGTATACGTATATGTCGTGAGCCGGTCGGTGGGATCGGTAGGACCTGTGCCCACATCGTGGACCGACAATACGTCACCCGTTGTCTGGTCAATGCCGTAGACGGTCTCGTGTTGCAAGCGGTCAACGTGGTCGTTCGCGACATTGAATGTCGGGTCGTAGTTCCAACTCTCCGAGGTCTGATCCGGGTAAACGACGCTCTTGAGATTGCCGCGCACATCATAGGTGTTCGTGGTTGCTGGCACTGGCCCTTGCGTGGGTCCATCAGGGCGAGGAACGGTCATCGTAAGAATCCGGCCGTTGCCGTCGCGAGTGTAAGTTGTCGTGTTGCCGTTAAAGTCCTTCTCGCTGAGCACGAGTCCGTGCGAATTGACGATCTCCGTTGAGGTTCTTCCCAACTCGTCGGTAATTGTCGCCGTGCGGTTCGTATCGGTGACAAATGGAGCCGGACTAACAGATGAAGTGCCCAAGCCGGACGATGGATCGAGGAGCCCGCTGACGACGGCCGGAATTATTGAGTACGTCGAGTTGTCGCTGCCGTGGCGGACATAGTCGAGTTTCGCGGTCGTGGAGTTAAAGTGATAACTGGTCTGAATTGTCGTGGCGGCGCTGGCTTGCGTAACACCGCTGATAAGTTTGCTCGTTGGATCGTATGTCATCGAAGTCGTTACCGGCGCGATTCCAGTCGCCGGAGGCGGAGTAACAACGCTGGTCAGCGTGCCGTTGCTGTCGATAACCACGTTTGTGATGTGGCCCAATGTGTCGGTAGCCGAACTCAACTTTCCGCCGGTGTACCCGAAGGAGATTGATTGGCCATACGCGTCATCGATGGACTCGACGCCCGAAGCGCCGTAGTGGTAATGCGCCACGTTGCCATCAGGATCTGTCTCGGTTTGCAACTGACCGGCAGCCGAGAAAAGCTTCTGGTTGCGCTGTGGATCGGTCAGCGTGTAAGTTCCGTCGACATTGTGGACCAGCGTCGTGTAGTAGCCGTGAGGAGTTGTGAACGTGTTTCCCGGCCCTTGCGCGAAAAACGCGGCTTGGCCTCCGCCGGAAACAAACGTAACGCCCGCCGGCTGCGTTGCACTCCCCGGCTGAACTGTGAGCTGATCAAGCCCGCTAATCCACCAACGGTTTCCGTAGGGGCTGTTAATCCGGTTAACCACGGACTGTTCACCGCGGTAGGTGACGGTGTCCGTGAAGCCACCGTCGAAGTGGTAATTTACTGTCATGCTCCACAGATAGGTTCCCGTGACCAGGGTATCGGCGTCACCGACCTCTTGTGCAAATCGCAAGAGCGTTCCCTGCGTCAATCCAGTCGACTTGGAATAGTACTGTTTTGGTAACGCGATTCCTCCAAACGTCAAAGTGACGTCAGCCGAATAGGCCAGTTTGCCCGCGTTGGCACCACTCAGTTGCGGTATCGCCTCGTTCACGCCCACGATCGGATGTGGATTATCGCCGGATTCATAGTCCTCCGTGGCGTTGGACGTCAGCGGGCCGGCAATGAGCGGTTGGTTCATCGACACGTCTCCGGTTTCCGGTGACGCGCCATCAGTTCCGCCCGTATCTGAACCTAAATTGGAGGACTCGCTCCCACAGCCACAGTCGTCGCCATCGTCTCCGTTTGGATCCGAATCCGAATCGGATTCAGCGTCCTGGATCGTGCCGGTTGCACTGCTTGTTGTTATTGGGATATTCGATGGGTTCGGGTTCGAAAGTTGAACCACGAAGGTCTTGTCTGGCTCCGGCTGAGGGTCCTCTTCGGTGTCCGCCAAGATCTGGACGGTAAAAATGGCTGAAGTCTGGTGAGCCGGGATAATTAAATCATCGCTGCGCGATGTGTAGTCTTCGTCCGCGACAGCAGAGCCGTCCTCAGTTTCATAATGCACCGTGACCGGACTGCTGCTCGCACGATCGAGCGTGACTTGAAATTGCATTGGCACCGGTGCGCCGCCTTTCGGGGGCTCAGTGGCCATCGCGCCGGCAATCGAGATCTTGGGTGGCTGAATAGTAATTGTGCTAGTGGCCACAGTGCTTTTCAGAGCCCCGTCGTTTGCCACGAAGTCCACAGTCACAGTACCGACGTCGGCCGGCGGGCCGTCGTTGGTGTTGTTGTATTTTATGGTGCGGAGCACTTGCTGGTAGTGGGCAAGAGTGTCGGAGCCGGACAACGTCAATGCCCCATTCGCAAAAGCACTGGAAATCGACGTGCCTGTCGTGACACAGGTGAGCTGGTCACCTGTGCTTGGAGTGGCAATTGTCGCCGTCATGGATGTCAGGTTTGTGCTGTCATCGTCCATGACGGTGGCGGCCGTCGAATCCGTGATGGACACGGCGCCATTATTTTTCCATGTCGCAGTAAAACCTGTCCCGGCCGCAGTCGGGCCGTTCAAATCCACCTTGGGCGCACTGATGGTAACCGTTAATTGATTTTCTGCATCAAAATCATCGTCGAAGTCACCAGCAGGTTCGCCAGATGGAGGGTCGTTATTAAACCGCGCCAAATCGGTATCATGATTTTGATCCATGTCCTCAAAGACATATAATGTGAACGTCTTTCCATCCCGAGCTGAATTTGGAATTAGCGGTACCGTAACGTCCTGGACAACGCTCGGCATTGTTACATGTGGGTTGCCGGGGCCTGACCACGGAATATTAATTTCGCCTTGCTTGAAAGTGTAGTCGGTGCCTGCGAATGCGGTTCCGCCCACCCCACTCCCATTTCCATACGATGTTCGCCAAAAAAGTGTGTAGTCGTGAGGATCGTCAGCGTCGAAATTGCGATCCGAAGTAATCGTGAAGATTTCGTTTGCACCATCGACCCTTGCGGAAATCGTCGGAAGGCCTTCCGATGAACTCCCTGGCCCAGACGATACGGAAAGTAAGCGCCTCTCCTCAAACGCCTCAAGTCGACAAGCCCGCCGAAGTTGCTGCTTTTTCATGTGGCGCGCGACATACATTTTCAGCTGAAGCATCTGAAATTCCCTCACCTGATACGGTCTGCAATCCAACGCAAGATCCTGGGTCCAGCGCTTTAGCGCGCAAGACCACTCCGGAGAGCACTAACTGTGGTGGCCGCGCCATGCAATGAGGGCAGAATCCAAGCGTCGGCTTGAATGATATGCCTCTTCCTCTGAACAGGCGCGCAAGCGAATCCGCCCTGCCGCGCAGTTTTAGGCGACCGGAGCGAGAGTTTCAATACCCCACTTGGAGAACTCAAACAAGCCAACGCTAGCAGAAAGGAATTTACGGCCCACAGTTCGCTGAGTGTGCAATTTGGGCATCGACTTGTGCGCCCTTAATCCACTTGCGTGACTCATACCTTTCGGAGGAGGGCCTCGCTCATCGGTAAACTCCGGCTGAAAAGGCATCGCTGTAACCGGGTAGGCGAAATTAGATAACTGCGCTGGCAGGAAACACTAGATAGATAGTCTAGGAGATATGCGACGGAGCAATCCGAGAGCGTTGCAACTCGCATCGATCAGCGACTTAAGTTCGTCGATTTAGTCGCCAATTACGTTGCGGTTTTCTCCACAATCTTCGGGAGTTTCTACGCCTATGTGCGGTTGACCTAGGCCAACTGCCGCAAAAGCCGGCAGATGCCATCAAGGGAAGAGCATCGCAATAGCCGGTGCTGATCGAGCCGGCCAAAACATGGCCCTGCCGGCGCGATACCGGCAGGGCCAAGATGCGGTTGCACTCAAGCCCGCCGACGACGCAGGCGGGCAAGCGGCAGGAGCAGGGTTATCCCGAGCAGCGAAAAAGTCGACGGCTCGGGCACTGCGTTGAACTGGAAATCCGAAAAGTATTGCTGATCAGGCAAAAAACTCAAACTGGCTGAGGGAGTCTGGGCGGCGAAGCCGACATACTCATTGGTCCCTCCGAGCAGTTGTGGCAGATTGACGAGGTAAGAAAAACTTGCCGTGGCCGACGTGACGGAATCGGTCAAGGTCTCATGGATCGCCGAGCCGTTGTAGCTCAGGCTTACATGAATCGGATCGCCTGAGAGTAGATTGACCGGGTTGGCAGGATTGGCCCCGCCCAGCGTCACCTCTCCCTGGGTGTAGAGAGTGGTGGCCGTCGGACTATCCAGTTCCAGCGAAATTCCTGCACTGCGGGTATCGAAAAAGCCTGCGAGTCCACCGAATCCCAATGCACCGCTTCCGCTAGCGACGGCTTGTGGTCCTGGCGAGGTGTTTTGCAGCACGAAGGTCGCTCCTTGGGTGAGGAGTGGAGATGATGGGCTGCTGCCATTGACCTCTTGATAGGTGAAGGAGGCGGAGAAGTTCGAGATGGACTGCGGCGTGTTGTAAAAGATGCTCCGGACTTCCGCACCTGAGTTGTCGGTCAACTCAATCTTGCCTGGAAAGATATTCGGGGAGGGGCCGGAATCCAAAGGGCCTTTGTTGACGTGAAATTGGAAAAATCGCCGAAGCCGGTGATGGCGGCGTGGGCGAAGCTCGGGGCGGCGGAGATCGCAAGGACGACGATTAGGCTGCTGAGAGTCGGGCGGTATTGGTGCATGGATTCATCCTCATAAGTTGCATGGTGAAAAAAGACCTCTTAAGCGGGCGGCAAAGATTGCCGACCGTTCGCCGGCTGCTCGACACAACGCCGATCTTTGGCGACGGCGTCGAGCAGCGAGGCTAAGCGGATAAGGTCTGATTCATTAGCAACGAAAAGAATGAATCTCTAACGCGGGTCGCGTCCAATCCACGGGTAACGGTGCGGCTCGACGAGGTGGCGAAACGTCCAGAACACTCGGTATGCGAGGCCGACGCGGTCGTCGGCGACGAGTCGCGACTTGGTTTCGCAAATGTGGGTCCGGACAGTGGCGTGGCTGATATCGAGCAGGGCAGCGATTTCCTTGTCCTTGTGGCTTTGAATCACCAGGCCGGCAACTTGTGCCTGTCGCGGCGAGAGTGACAACCGATGCACGATCTTGCACCACTCTTCGCCGCTAAACAGCGGCGGGAGCGATGGATCGTGTGCGATATGTTTTCTTCGGCCGGGCAATGGACGGTCTCGCCGGTAGCGCTTGAAAAAACCCACGCGTGGGTGCAGGCCTCGTGCCCTTGAAGGCGAGCATCCTTGCCGACGAGCCGAGAATACCCGCACTCGTCGCCGCAAAATATCCTCATTTCCCCCATCATCATTTATGAGGATGCACGTCCTTGGTTGTCGCGGAAGCACTCGAACACGCGGTAAGCGAGCCCCATGCGATCAATGGCATTGAGCCGCGACTTGGCGATCTTGATGTGGGTGTAAACGGTCGTTTTTTCGACGCGGAGAATTCTTGCGATCTCCTTGTCCTTCTTACTTTGAATGGCCAAGCCCACGACCTGTGCTTGCCGGGGCGACAAGGCAAGCGTGCGGACGATCGCCCGCCACTCTTCGAGGGTGAAGAGCGGCGGGCGACTTTGATCGTCGCGGGCAGGGGTGAGGGGACGCTGGGCCATAGATGTGCGGGCGACAATTAGTCGCAGGCTTGCTCCTCGGCGAAGACGTCCTCGTCGTCATAGTCGAAGGCGGCATTGCATTCGTCGCATCGCACGACGTTCCACGGATCGGAACGGTTAGGCCCAACGGCGTCAGCGGGAATCTCGACACGTGCCTGACAGGTCGGACAGATGACATAAAACATGGAAAAACCTTTCGAGGTTGGGGCTGGGGTCAGGCCAAGTGAGCCGTCCGCCTGAGCACTCTTGCCAGGTAGGCGTCAACCTCGGTCTTGCTGTAAGTCAGCGGGTAGAATCCGCCTCGGCGAAGCCAGCGTTTCAGTTCAATCGCTCGCTCGCGGGCCAGCGTGTAGTCTTTGTGGTTCATGGCTGCGAACATTTCGAGATAGGTTTGGTTCGGGTCCATGTGCGGGCGTCCTTATATAGATGAAGAAAGAGCTGCCCGCCGGAATGCTCCGGCGGGCAGCACGTGGCCAGGTCATTCCGCCTTGGGCTGCAAGTTGTGCAGGAAGTCAACCGCCTTGCTGGCATATGATGCGGCGGAAAAGATCGCCCGTTTGTCTTCCTTCAACACCTTGAGCCACGATTCGATATAGCTGGCGTGGTCCTCGCGGACCTCGGGCGTGATGTGCAGATCGGCACACAAGAAAGCGGAACCCAATTCGGCCACGAGTTCTTCGACCGCGTAGCCTTCATCTCCAAACCGTTTGCGGCCAAACTCGCGATTGAGTCTCGACGAATGCCGGGTCCAATGGGTCATCTCGTGGGCGAGCGTGGCGGCGTGCGATTCGGCATCGCGGAACGTCTCGAAGGGGGGCATCCGGACATAGTCGGCCTCGAAGGCGTAATAGGCTCGGTTCCCGCCGTAGCGAATGTCTGCCTTGGTGTTGGCAAAAAACCGCTCGGCCTGCTCGATGCGGGCTAGTGGTTGGGTCTGCACCGCCTTGGCTAGTTCGTAGAAATAGCCCGGCAACCCCTCCACCTGGTCGGCATTGAAAACGGTGTAGGATTTGAGAAACGGAATCTCCTGTTCAATGTCGGAACCGTCTTCCGCCTTGTCGGTCTTCTTGAACGTGTTGGCGTAGACGACCGGCGAGCCGTGCTCCCCCTTCTTGACGAAGGCCCCGAGGTCTCTGGCCTGGTTGAAAGTCAGCCAGAATGGGGACACAAAACCGGACATCTCGGCCGACATCCAAAGCATGATGATATTGATGCCGGAATACTTCTGGCCGTTGTGCCGTAGCGGTCTGCAAATCCTGCCGGCGGCGTGCTCAGCGTTCCAAGGCTTGAGCCAAGGCCGTGTGCCTCGCTCAAGCTGTTCAACGATGTTGGAAGTGACGCGGGTGTAAATGTCGGTGCGGGTGGTGTTGTCGGTCGTGCTAGT
>PLYM01000151.1 GCA_003153375.1 Planctomycetaceae bacterium | reverse complement strand
GTGGTGATGGCCTGCTGCGGCGACGTGCCCACTCTCGAGACGCTAGCGGCCGTGGAACTGCTGCGCACGCACCTGCCAGAGTTGAAGATTCGCGTGATCAACGTCGTCGATTTGCTGAAGCTGCAGCCAAGTTCCCAGCATCCGCATGGCCTGGAAGACCGCGACTTCGACATGCTGTTCACCAAGAACCGGCCTGTCGTGTTCGCGTTTCACGGTTATCCGTGGCTCGTCCATCGCCTGGCCTATCGCCGGACCAATCACGACAATTTTCACGTGCGGGGCTACAAGGAAGAAGGCACCACGACGACTCCGTTCGATATGGTCGTGCGCAACGACTTGGATCGCTTTCATCTGGCCGGCGACGCGGTCGATCGGCTGCCCGAATTGGGATCGCGGGCAGCCTATATCAAGCAATGGCTGCGCGACAAGCTGTTCGAGCACAAGCAATATATCGTCGCGCACGGTGACGATATGCCTGAGATTCGCGATTGGCGCTGGGGCCAGACCGCCGCGACCGCTCCGCCGCCGAATTCGACCGGAGGCGACAACGAATGACCGTTTCCGCCGGGGAGGCCGAATGCCACGGGGCAAGCTATGATAGTTGAGCGTGTCGAAATCGTGAACCTGGCGCGGAACGGCGGACGATGAAGACAGTTGCCACGGAATTCGAGGGGCTGCTCGTCCTTGAGCCGACCGTGTTCAGCGATGCACGCGGTTTTTTGCTGGAGACCTGGAATCAACCGCGCTACGCCGCCGCCGGCGTGCCGGCGCCGATGGTGCAAGATAACCTTTCGCGCTCCGTTCAGGGGGTCGTCCGCGGGCTGCACTTTCAGAACCCGCGTTCCCAGGCCAAGTTGGTGTTCGTGCTGGAGGGGGAAATCTTTGACGTGGCGGTCGACGTGCGTCGCGGCTCGCCGACCTTCGGCCGCTGGTTTAGCGTGCGGCTGTCGGCCGAGAATAAGCGGCAGCTGTACATTCCGGTCGGCTTTGCGCATGGCTTCGGCGTGCTCTCTTCGACGGCGCTTGTGTCGTACAAATGCTCGGACGTCTATCAGCCAGAGGCCGAGATGACGATTTTCTGGAACGACCCTCGGCTGGCGATCGACTGGCCGATCAGCAACCCGATCGTGTCGCCGCGCGATTCAGCCGCGCCGACTATCGACGCGATTCCCCCCGCCCGATTGCCCACGTGGCAGTCGCCCCCCTCGGCACCCGGTGAGCCCGAGCGTTCATGAAGATCCTGCTGTTCGGAGCGCGCGGCCGACTGGGGCAAGAGTTGTTGCGAACGCTTGCGCCGCTGGGCGAGACCATAGCGAGCGCCCGCGAGGGCGATCTGCCGGCCGGCGTGAGCCCGGCAAATTGGCGCCCGGCCGATCTTTGCGCGCCGGAGGAGATTCGAGCCGTCGTGGCAGCGGCACGGCCCGACGTGATCGTCAATGCCGCGGCCTATACGGCTGTCGAAGCCGCCGAGCGCGAACCACAATTGGCCCGGGCGGTCAATGCGATCGCGCCTGGTGTGCTAGCCGATGCGGCCGTTGAGATCGGCGCGGGGCTGGTGCACTACTCGACCGATTACGTGTTCGACGGCCGTGGCGACCGGCCTTGGCGGGAGGAAGATCCGGTCGGCCCCTTGAACGAATATGGCCGCAGCAAGCTTGCCGGCGAGCAGGCGATCCGCCATTCCGGCGCCGGACACTTGATCCTGCGCACCAGTTGGCTCTATGCCGTCGCCGGGCAAAGCTTTGCCAAGAAGATGCTCGAATTGGCCACGCACGAACGCGAGATCACGATGGTCAGCGACCAGATTGGCGCGCCCACCTCGGTCCGTTTCCTGGCCGAGGCGACGGCCCAGCTCCTAGCGCAGTCAGCCGGCGATACGTCGGCCCTGTTTGCCAGTCGCGGCGGCACGTTGCACGTGGCTTGTGCGGGCGAGACCAGTTGGTTTGCGTTCGCCGAAGAGATCTTTCTCCAGGTGAAGCAGCTTGGCTTGCCCCTGGCGAGTCCGCTGCTCAGGTCGGTCCGTTCGGACGACCGCCCCGGTGCCTTGCCACGACCGCTGAATTCGCGCCTGGACACGACCCGACTTCGCGATCGCTTCGGTGTGGCGCCGCCGTTTTGGGACGTTGAATTCCGCGCGCTCTTTCCCTCCCTTTTTGCTCGGTACGAACTCGAAATGCGCGAGGCCAACAACTCCGCTCAAGCGTCACTACGATGATGCGATTCGGCGGCGCGAACAACCGAAAAACGACCGTAGTTCGCGGCTAGAATGGTCTTCGCCAATTGCGAGTCGGACGATAGAATTTAGGCTGCGATTCGGCGCAGGATCAGCAGCAGAGCATTTCAACCGGGAAGGATTCCCCTCTGACTCCCCTACCAGCCACTTTTACCACGTCGGCGCTGCGCTCATCGGGTGCCGCGCACCCCTCGGACACGCTCGAAGCTCTCGCGTTTCAATATGGCGTGACCTATGACTCGTATCTGGCGACCGAACCTGATCGCCAGGTGTTTTGGGCTCGCGATGTGCGAGGCGCCGTGGCCTATGTGCGCGACGGACGTCACGTCCACATCGGCGGCGGATTGCTGGCGCCTGCTCATGCCAAGCAGCGCCTGCTGGCCGAACTGGTTCGCTGGGCCGAGGAGAATGGTCTCGTCCTCTCGTTCTACAATCTCAGCGACGACGACTTGCCGCTGATGAGCGATCACGGTTTTCAGGTCACGAAGTGGGGCGAAGAGGCCATCGTGGACCTGGCCGGTTGCACCTGGTCGGGCAAGTCGTTCGAGTGGCTGCGCCGGCAGAGCAATTACTGCGTTCGCAAAGGCCTTGTCGTGCGCGAGTGCGAGCGCTCGCAGATGTCGCCGATCGAGTGGCGGACGATCACCAGCCAGATGATAAAGATATCCCGCGCGCTATTGGTCAACAAACCGCAGAAGGACGAAATTCATTTTCTCGAGGGTCGGTTTGATCCCGATCAACTGGCACGTCGGCGACTATTCGTCGCGCGCGCGGGCGACGGCGCCGGTCGCATCGAAGCATTCCTGGTGTGCAATCCTTGCTCGGACGGGACGCAATGGGTGTTTGAAACCTATCGCCGGCGCGGCGACGCCATTCGAGGCACGATGCCCTATTTGATGCACCAGGTGATGCGGCAACTGCAAGCCGAGGGAGCTCGGGCGGCTTCGCTCTGTCTGGTGCCGGGCTTGCACTGCGATACGCCGCTGCCGGGCGACAGCGCCCTGGCCCGTTGGAGTCTGGTGATCGGCACGCGCTATTTTAGTTTCATTCACGACACGGCCGGTATGTATCACTACAAGAGCCGCTTTCGCCCGCGGTTTGCTTCCCGCTACCTGGCCGTGCGTCCGCGGCTCTCCATGGCCAGCGCCTTGTCCTTTGTGCGCATCTTGGGAGTGCTCGACCTGCGGGTCGGCAGCGTCGTGCGACAATCGATCCAGCGCTTGCGTCACGCCGCCTCCAGGCGCACCTTGCTCAAGCCCGATGCGGACTCCGAGTCGTAAAGGGGGCGCCGCTGGCCATGACGGACGGCGCGAAGTGGAACCAGCGCTACGCGTCGGGCGACTTGCCGTGGGACACGGGCAAGCCTTCGACCGAGCTCCAGCGCGTCGTCGCGCAGCAGCGGATCGCACCCTGCCGAGCGCTCGATTTGGGGTGCGGCACCGGCAGCAACACCATTTGGCTCGCTCAAAAGGGATTTGAGGCGATGGGAATCGACATCGCTCCCTTGGCCGTCACCCAGGCATGCCAGCGCGCCCGAGCGGCGGGCGTGTCGGCGCAGTTTCAAGTAGCCGATATTCTGCACCCGCCAAACTTCGATCAGCCCTTCCAGTTTTTCTTTGATCGCGGCTGCTATCACGCCGTCCGGCGCGCCGACCCCACCGCTTACGCCCCGGCAATTGTCAGGCTTCTGGCGCCCGGCGCCGTAGGCCTCATCTTGGCCGGCAATGCGTGCGAGTCGCACGACGACGGGCCGCCGGTTGTCAGCGAGGAACAACTTCGCAGCGAACTCGGCGCGACATTTCGCATCGTGGAGCTGCGCGAATTCCGCTTCGACTCGCCGCCCAAGAGCAGCGAGAGCTTCCTGGCGTGGTCGTGCCTGGTAACGCGTTGAGTCTGGACCACTAACTCTTCGCCGCTTTGTGTCGTGCCCGCGTTTTGGCGGCTTTCTTGGCGGACGCGGAGCGGGCTTTGGCACCGCGAGCGGCTGCCGCTTTTCCGCCGAGTTTCCCACCCTTCTTGGCCGGAGCCAGGTTCGTCTTCTTGCCCTCGCCCGAGCCGCCCTTTCGGCCGCCGCCCGACATCTTGTTTTCGGTGGCCCAGGCCCGCCGCTTGGCTTCCTTCGCCGGCACCCCGCGAGCTTCGTAGCCCTCTTCGATATGTTCCGCCCGGCGTTTTTGCTTGTCGGTATACTTCGACTTATCACCGCGTGTCATGAGTTCGTTCTCCTACTGAAGAGGTTCAAAGACGGACGTCACGACTCCCCTAAGAGGGCAGACGTCTCGCTTTCACGAAGAGGGCATTTGTCGTGCCAATAGAAAGCCAAACGCTGTGACTTGGCCGGCGGCGGATTTGCCGATCGCTTGGCAACGGCACCGAGCGTCCCGGCGTAGATCGAGAAAAATTTCTCACGCACCTCTTGACGAATGACGATCCAATCTTCATAATCATCCGCATGATGATCGCCTTTGTGATCATTCGTGGCCGACAGCGATAAATCGCGGGCTTTTTCAATCAATCTGCGTTGCTGACTGGACCTCCCAGAGGCGCGTGTCGACCCTAATGAGTCACGCATGCCTACTAGTTTGATCCAGCTTCTTGTGCTGCCGCAGACGGTTTTTCCGACCTGGCCGCTGGGCTTTGGAACTGAGCGGGGCTCGGTCTCTCTCCGTGCATTCCTAATGACCAATGGCCAATTGGTGGGAAGGGCACGCTGCTGTTAAAGCTCACTGCCCAGTCGTGGCGGTACTCGCCGCTGTGCGACGGGGTTCACGGACGAAGGGTGTTTGTTTTTTGGCTACCCGGTCTCGGGAGCCCCACGCTTGTTCTGCGTTGCTGACTGGTTTTCCAGAGGCTCGCGCGATGACTTAAGGAGTCACGCATGCCTAACTTCTTTTTCCGGCGCGACCCCGCGCCTCGACTCGTCGGCCATTCCCACGGCGTTTCTGCTGCCAATGGCCTTGCCTTGATCCGCTCGGAAGTCCGCGGGCTTCCTGCATGCATCGAGGTCTTCCCTGCGGAAGGCCGCGGATCCCGATCGTTACGCTGTCCGTGTTGTTAGCGATCGGTCGCCGCGTTTAGGCCGCCGCCGTCAATGGCGGCTCGTGCGCGACCATCGCCCCAGCTACCCGACGTCGGGAGCTTGACGCGCGGAATTAATTGCGTGCCGACTGGTTCTCCAGAGGCTCGACGGCTCGTTCGTCATGTCGAAGTCGCTGCGCGGCTCCGGCGTTGCGCGGACGGTCTCTGCGAATCGCGACAGTGCCCCGGTCGGCGCTGCGCGCAGGAGTCAATCGGAAAACGGACCATCGCCATGAAACGAAACCAGCCAACAGGTTTTACCCTGGTCGAACTACTTGTTGTGATCGCGATCATTGGGACCCTGGCCGGCATGTTGCTGCCGGCCGTTCAAGCGGCGCGCGAGTCGGCTCGCCGCGCCCAGTGCACGAACAATTTGAAGCAGGTAGCGCTGGCGACCTTGGAGTTCCACGACGCCAAGCGGGCCTTTCCCATTGGGCGACAGGGTGACAACGCCTTCAGTCAACACTCACAATTGCTGCCTTACCTCGAGGAGGGAAATCTCGAGCTGCAATTGAACTTCAACATCGCCGCCGGCAGCAATCCCGCGCGGCTGACGACGATCAACGCCTTTCTTTGCCCCTCGGACCTGGACGATCGAATGACCGATTCGACCCTTTCAGCCGATCAGACCGGCTGGGGAAGGAACAATTATCGCGCCAGCGCCGGTAACGACGTGGGAACGACCGCGAACTCGGGCACCGCCACCGCGAAAGAACAAAACAACGGCATCTTCATCACGAATGAAGCGGTTTCGTTGCGGCAAGTCACCGACGGCACATCGCACACGGCGTTTTTCAGCGAAGCGATTCGCGGCGATGGCAACGACAACGTCGTCGAAGTCGAAAGCGATTTGTTCCAGTTGAAAAACAACAACACCACCGCGACGGTCCAGCAGGTCTATGCGAAGTGCATCGCGGTCGTTCCAGGATCGATGTCCGGCGCCAGCAATCAGACGTCGTACGCCGGTCGCGATTGGATCAACGGCAACTACATGACGACGCGGTACAACCACGTCATGCCGCCCAACTCGTGGGGTTGCAGCCGCGGCAACAGCCCCAACGACAACGGCGGCGCCGTCACGGCGTCGAGCCGCCACGTGTCGGGCGTCAATTTGACGCTGGTCGACGGCAGCGTGCGATTCGTCGACTCCGGCGTCGATGTCACGTTGTGGCAAGCTTTAGGATCGCGCAACGGCAACGAAATCATCTCCGGTGACTTTTGAGAGCTTTCAGTGACGCAAGACCGCACGACAGGACCTGAGTATCGCGCTATCGAGCCCGACATGCGAACAACAACCCCACCCCTAGACCTTCCAGTGAGATCCGCCATGCAACGCCAGATCATAGCAAGACGTGCCTTCGCTTACCGTTCCTGGTCACTAGCACTTCTCGGCGCCAGCCTGCTGGTTTTGCTGGGCGCCGATGGGGCGAGTGCCGCGGATCCGACGCCGGCGCGAAAGCCGAACATCGTGATCATCGTGGCCGACGATTTGGGATATGCCGACGTGGGATTCCATGGCGGAAAGGAGATCCCCACGCCCCACCTCGACAAGCTGGCAAAAGCCGGAACCAGGTTCACCAGCGGCTATGTCTCGTGCCCGGTGTGCAGCCCCACGCGCGCCGGGCTGGTCACGGGCCGGTACCAGCAGCGTTTCGGCCATGAATTCAATCCCGGCGGAGGCGGAGTGCGCGAGGACTTTGGATTACCGCTCACCGAGAGCACGCTGGCCAGCGCGCTGAAGGAGGCCGGATATACCACGGGACTCGTCGGCAAATGGCACTTGGGTTTCGCGTCGCAATATCATCCGTTGGCACGCGGCTACGACGAGTTTTTCGGATTCCTCGGCGGCGCTCACCGTTATCTGCCCGAAGCACCGAATGGCAACAACCAGCCGATCCTGCGTGGCCGCGAAGCCGTCAATGAGCGGGAGTATCTCACCGACGCCATCGGCCGCGAAGCCGTGGCCTTCATCGAGCGGCACCACTCCCAACCGTTTTTGCTGCAAATCACCTTCAACGCCGTTCACAATCCCCTGCAAGCGCCCCCCAAGTACCTGGATCGCTTCAAGCAGATCGAGGATGAGAAGCACCGCCTCTATGCCGCGATGCTCAGCGCCTTGGATGACAACGTTGGCGCGGCGCTCGCGAAGCTTGAGGAGTTGAAGCTCGACGATCGCACGCTGGTCTTCTTCATCAGCGACAACGGTGGGCCCGCCGCCACCACCAGCAGCAACAAGCCGCTGGCGGCCACCAAGGGCACGGTTTGGGAAGGCGGTATACGCATTCCCTTTCTATTGCGATGGACCGGACACGTTCCTGCCGGTGCCACGTACGACAATCCGGTCATCTCGCTCGACATTCCGGCGACTGCGGCGGCGGCCACCGGCGCCAAATTGGGCAATGGCAAACCAATCGACGGTATCAACTTGCTTCCCTTTGTGACGGGCCAGGCCACCGACGCACCCCACGAGCAACTCTACTGGCGATTCGGACCGCAATGGGCCATCCGACAGGGTCAGTACAAGTTGCTGAAGACGGCCGGCGCGCCGCCGAAGTTGTTCGACCTGGTCGCCGACATTGGCGAGCAAAAAGACCTGGCGGCTGAAAGCGCCGAACGAGTCGCAGCTCTGCAAAAGTCCTTTGACCAGTGGAACGCCCAACTGGAAGAGCCTCGCTGGCGGCCCGCGGCTCAAGCTCAAAAGAAACAAGCGCAGCGCCAGAAGCGCGCCCAGCGCCTGACCAATTAACCGACATCGTCCTTTTATCCAAATCCCTTCCAGTTGGAGAGCCGTGCTAATGAACCCAAACCGCTGTTAAAGCGACGGACAACGCACTCCCTACAGTGTCCGAGGTTCATTCATTGGTTCTTATTCTGAAGGAATTTGGAAATGCATCGATTCTTTAAGCACGTATCACGATTTACAACTTCGTCCTGGATGATCGCGGGGGCAGCCATGCTCGGCGTTGCAGCGCAAAACGCGTCGGCCCAATACAGTTGGGTCAACACCAGCAACCAAACCGGCAACTGGAACGCCACCGCCCGCTGGACCGGTGGCCCCGCTGGCACGTTTCCCAACGCGGCCGACGCGACTGCCACGTTCAACCTGCCGTTGTCCACCGCCCCCTCGGGCAACTACAACGTGCAACTGAGCAACACCGCTGGCCAATCGATCACGGTCGGTGGGATCACGGTGAACAATTACGCTGGCACGAACGACACCGCGAACTTGCGGTTCGGAGCCAATGGCAACGGCACGCTGACGTTTCAAACCAGCACCGGCTCGGCCTTTTACACCGAGAACGCCGCGCCGACCACCGAGAACACGGCGGCAGGCGTGACTAACATCTTCGCGCCGGTCACGTTCCTCTCCAACACCGTGATCACGCAGAATCACGCGCTGAATGCCAACGGTGGCACGTCGTTCACCAGCAACGCGAACAACGCGGGAGGAACGACCGCCGCGCCCGGCATCACCGTCACGAAGGAAGGACTGGGAAACGTTGAGTTCAACGTCGCGCCGTCGGGTCCCGGAACCGGTTTTCAGGGCGCCGTGGTCGTCGACAAGGGAGGCGTCCGCGATACAGCCAACGTTTTCCAAAATGCATCGGCCATTACCGTCAACACCGGCGGGCAGTATCAGCTTGGCTCCGGCACGATCACCAATTGGAATCTGGCCCCCGGAGCCGTGTTGACGCTCAACGGTACCGGCAAGGATCCCAGCACGGCATCGTTCGACGGGGCTCTGCGGTTTCAAAACAACGCCGCGACGGCGAATTTCAACAATCCAGTGCAATTGGCATCGACGTCGAATATCTACGTCACGGCTAACCTTGCACCGACTCCGCCCAATCCCGTTACGTTTGGTCATCTCACTTTGACGCAAACCGTTTCGGGCCCGGGCGGCCTCGCCAAGGATGGCCCCGGTGTCTTGGAGCTGACGCAAGCGAATAGCTACGGCGGCAATGGACTGGGAACGGCCGTCAACACGGGTACATTGTTGGCAAACAACACGACGGGCTCAGCCACCGGGTCCGGCCCCGTGACCGTCAATGCCGCGGCGACCCTCGGCGGAGCGGGAACGGTCGCCGGCGACCTGAGCGTCATCGGCGGAATCCTGTCGCCCGGCAATGGCGTTGGCACATTGAGCCTGGGAAACACGCAGCTCGATAGTGCCTCGACCCTGCTCTTCGACCTGGCCGGTCCGAATGTCGTCGGCTCGGGGATTAACGACCTGCTCGAGCTAACCGGCAACTTGACGCTGGATGGAACTCTCAGCGTCAACGCGCTGTCAGGCTTCGGGGCCGGGGTTTACCGGCTCTTCGATTACACGGGTGCGTTGACCGACAACGGTCTGCTGGTCGGCCCGCTGCCGGGTGGATTTGTCGGAACCGTAGATCTGTCGACGCCACTCCAGGTGAACTTGGACGTCTCGGCGATCGCGCCCGAGCCGTCGAGCTGGATTTTGGCCGCGCTCGGATCGCTGGCAATGAGCTGGCAATTGGCGCGCAAGCGTCGGGCCACGAACTTTTAGAGGTGCGGGAGTGGTTGGTCGGAGGAGTCCCGCTGTCAGGTTGACACGGCCTGGCAGCGGGACAAATCCGCCGGCGCCGCGGATCGGCGAGCGTGTGATGTGATTGGTGTCCAACAAGGAACGTGTTTTTGATGATCAGGAGCAGAGACCATGCGAAGGAACAGCTTGCGAACCGGACGGAATTCGAACATCTTTCGGCCGCGATTGGAATCGTTGGAAGGGCGATTGTGCTTGAGCGTCACGGTGACCACGATTGCCGTGGATAGTGGCAATGAATTGAAGATCGTGGGCGACAGCGGAGCCGATGTCGTCAACATCACGGATCAGGGCGACGGCCACGTTGACGTTACCAACGGCAAAGGAAAAATCCTGGGCTCGGCCGACAACGTGAGTGTCATCCGATTTAATGGCAAGGACGGCAAGGACACGGTCAGCTACGCGCTCGCCAATCCGTTGACGACGACCGAGCAGGTGATTCTGAATCTGGGCGACGGCGGGAAGGACCAGGCGTCGATCGACCTTTCCCAGGGGGTCAGCGGCGCCAACCTGCACCTCACGGTCAACGGGGGAGCTGGCGCCGATACCGTTTCCGCCACCCTGGGCAGCATCTCGGCCGGCAAGGTCATTCTGGACGTCAATGGTGGCGACGGGAAGGACGCGATCTCGGTAACTGGCAGCGGCATCACGATCAGTGACGACTCGGTACTGCGTTTGAACTTGGCGGGAGACACCGGTGCCGACACCATCGCGACCGTCATTGACGGCCTCGTTCTCGGTAAGCTTGTCTACAACGCTACGGGTGGCCAAGGGACCGATACGGTGAGTGCCAATATCACGGCCGATTCTGCCAGTACAGGCACGTTGCGGGCCGTCGAACGGGGCGGTCCCGGCGTGGACAATGTGACCCTGAACGTGATCGATAACTCGGGGGGCGCCGGCAGCAGCACGCTGGCGGCACTCCATGCCACGATTTTCGATGAGTCCGGCCTGGACACGTTGACGCACACCGATAACGTAACGATCAAGCCGGCTCCGACCGTGTAGTTTATTTCCCGTGCAGCAGCCGGGGTGTGGGTTTGGAACCCGCACCCCGGCGCGGTACAAAGTGGGCACAACCGTTTCCCGATTCCAAGGCAGATCACTCTCATGATTTTCCCGTTACGGTTCGTTCTTTCCGCGGCCCTGGCAATGTGCGCCGCCGCGCCGGCCATCGCCTACGGACAATCGGCTCCGACCGCCAATCCGGCCGCGATCGAGTTTTTCGAAAAGAAGGTCCGGCCCTTGTTGGTCGACAATTGTCACACCTGCCATTCGGCCGAAACGAACTCGCGCGGAGGGCTGCGCGTTGATGATCGCAATGGCCTGACCTCGGGGGGCGAAAGCGGCCCTGCCGTCGTGCCGGGCGATCCGGAGACGAGCCTCTTGATCAAAGCGGTTCGCTATCTCGACGAAGACTTGAAGATGCCGCCGAAGAAGCAGCTTTCGGCAGAACAGGTCGCCGATCTGACAAAGTGGATCCAGGATGGCGCCGCGTGGCCGTCGGCGCACGTGTCCGTGCCGATCGGTCAGGCGGCCAACCCACAATACGAATCGTTGCGCAAGGAACACTGGTCCTGGCAGCGGCTTGGCGACGCGAAGCCCCCCGCGGTGCGCCGGGGCGGCTGGGCGCGCGATTCGATCGACTTGTTCATTTTGGCCAGACTGGAAGAGAGAGGCCTCGAGCCGGTGGGCGACGCGGACAAACTGACACTCATTCGCCGGCTCTCGTTTGACTTGACCGGCCTGCCGCCGACGCCCGCGGAAATCAACGCCTTTGTCGCCGACAACGCGACCGACGCACTCGAAAAAGTCGTCGATCGGCTGCTGGCGTCGCCGGCCTTCGGCGAAAAGTGGGGCCGTCACTGGCTCGACGTTGCCCGTTATGGCGAGTCGACCGGCTCGTCGCGGAACATCCCCTTTCCCCATGCCTGGCGGTATCGCGATTACGTCATCAACGCGCTGAATGCCGACAAGCCCTACGACCAGTTCATCCGCGAGCAGATCGCCGGCGACCTGCTGCCGGCCGCCAACGAGCAGGAGCACGACGAGCATTTAATTGCCACGGGCTTTCTTGCCTTGGGAGTGAAGGACGTCAATCAGCGGTTCAAGGTGCGGTTCATCATGGACAACATCGACGAACAGATCGACACGGTCAGCCGATCGGTGCTCGGGCTCACCGCCAGTTGCGCGCGCTGCCACGACCACAAGTTCGATCCGATTCCCACGGCCGATTACTACGCGCTGGCCGGCATTTTCCATAGCACCGACCTTTGCGCCGGAGTGCGGAACAAGATGGGCGGCGGCGGCCTGGACTATTACGACACCCAAATGTTGCTGCGCGTGGGTCCACAGCCGACTCCCGATCCGCAGGCTGCCGGAAAAATCGAGGAGCTGAACAAGCAACTCGCCGTGGCCCGCGGGGAGTTCGAGGCGCTTCGCGGCAAGCCGGAAGGGAACGAACCGGGGCCCGATGGTCGGCCGAAGCGCGCGATCGCGCGCCAGAAGGTCAATAAGTTGCAGAACGAGTTGCTCGCGCTGTCGGATCCCGCTGCCGGTGGTGGGCAGGCGGCGTTCGGTGTCCGCGATTCGAAGACTGTCGGCGATACCGAGATCCGTATTCGCGGCGAAGCCGAGAAAATGGGCCCGCTGGTTCCCCGCGGCTTTCTAAGCCTTCCGCAGTTTGCCGATCCACCGAAGATTGCCGCCGGCCAAAGCGGGCGACTCGAGCTGGCCGTGTGGCTCACCAGCGAGCACAATCCCCTCACGCCGCGAGTGATCACCAATCGTGTTTGGAAGCATTTATTTGGACAGGGCCTGGTCAACACCGTCGACAACTTTGGCGTGACGGGCGACAAGCCATCGCACCCGGAGTTGCTCGATCATCTGGCCGCTCGGTTCGTGTACGACGGCTGGTCGATCAAACGACTCGTCCGCACCATCGTGCTCAGCCGTGCCTATCGGCTTGGCTCCGAGGTGCCGGCGGCAAACGTCGCCGCCGATCCGGCAAATCGGTTGATTTGGCGCCATAGCCCGCGGCGTCTCGAAGCCGAGGAGATTCGCGACGCCACGCTGGCCGCGGCCGGAAGTTTGGACTTATCGCGGGCCGAGGCGTCGCCGGTCAAGGAATTCAAAGTCATCGAGTTGCGCAACAACGGTCCCGAGGCCCGCCGGCTGCACGCGGCGGCCCGGGCGAGCAGGCATCGGGGTATTTACTTGCCGCTGCTGCGAGGCCTGACACCGACGTCGCTCGAGGTTTTCGATTTCGCCGAACAGGGTATGGTCACCGGTAGTCGTGATGCCACGACCGTCGCGCCCCAAGCGCTCTACCTCTTGAACGATCCGTTCGTGCGACGCGAGTCCTTGTCGCTGGCCAACCGGCTGTTAGCCCGCGGCGATTGTGACGACGTGGAGCGAGTGAATCTCGCCTATCGGTTGACGCTTGGGCGCACTGCGACTTCGTCGGAGCTCGAGCGCGTATTGCAATACGTCGCCGAGTATGAAGTGGGGGCCCGAGAGATTCTCGCGCAGCCGGCGAAACCCTCGGGCTCTGAAGTCGCGGTTGCCGAGACCGGCGATGCGGCCGCTGCTGGGGGCTCGGAGGCGACTGCCAAGAAAAAACCCGTTCCGCAAAATCCGGATGAGGCCGATCAAACGGACGAGCCGGCTGCCGAGGAATTGATTCAACCGGCCAGTACTCAGCACGCAGCCTGGGCCAGCTTTTGCCAGGCGTTGTTGGGTTCGGCCGAATTTCGCTATCTCCAATAATCGATTGAAAATCGCCCGTCGCTTGCCGCGCTGGGTCGACGTCAAAACAAATTCCCGAAGGATCAAATATATGTCTCACCGAGAATTATTCACGCCCGCGACTGGGAGTCCCATTTCGCGGCGTGCCGCTTTGAAGACCGCCAGTGCCGGCTTCGGCTACCTGGCCTTGGCCGGTATGCTCGGCGAAGCGGCGGCAAAATCACAGCCTTCCGAGGCTTCGCCCCTGGCGCCCCGGCCACCGCACTTTCCCACCAAGGCCAAGCGCATCATCTTTCTCTTCATGCAAGGCGCGATCTCGCACGTAGATACGTGGGACTACAAGTCGCGGCTGCAGCAAGACGACGGCAAAGTCGGGCCGGGTGGCGGGACCTTGACCGCGTCGAAGTTCAAATTCGGCCAACACGGCCAGAACGGCACTTGGGTTTCGGAACTCTATCCGCACTGCGCCCAGCACGTCGACAAGTTGTGCTTCATTCGTGGGCTGCACACCGATACGCCGGCCCATCCGGAAGCGGTGATGCAGCTTCATACCGGCACGGCCTTGGTCTCGCTGACGCGGCCGTCGATGGGCGCTTGGCTGATGTATGGGTTGGGCACCGAGAACCAGGACCTTCCCGGATACATCACGATCAATCCCCCGCCTAACTTTGGTGGAACCGCCAACTACGGCAGCGCGTTCCTGCCCGCTCATTTCCAGGGAACGCGGATTAACGACTCGGGATACTTGCCGAACTTGAAAGCTCAAGCCGCGGCCTCGTTGCAGCGAAAGCAGCTCGAACTGGTGCAGGCCATGAATCGCGACCTGGCGGCGAGGCCTGGAGCACCTGACCAACTCGACGGTGTCATTCAATCGTATGAGCTGGCGTTCAAGATGCAGG
>PLYM01000229.1 GCA_003153375.1 Planctomycetaceae bacterium | reverse complement strand
TTGGGCCCGCGAACTCGCTCCCTTCGCAGAGACCTCACGGCCTCCTAAAGGCTTTTGACATCCCGCTCAGACGCCAAGCTCTCACTCGTCGCCTGGGATCTGCTACGCGGCGCTCCGGCGCTTACCGCGACGGGACTTTCACCCGCAAGTCTGATACAGCACGAATCGCCCCGCTCTCGCGTGGCTCATCAATCAGGACGCACCATAGGCCCATTATAGGGCGGGAGGGCGTGACGCGCCTAACGTGGGGCTGGAAGTGGGCGTCGGACTGGCACTGGTAATGTCCGCGGCGAATCCCGCTGGTCCCACAGATAGCCCGGCGTACTCCGACGCTGCTGCCCAACAGTGAAGGGACCCGTTGGTCTTGAACGTACCGATTCGCCTGTCGGTCGCGGAAGCGTGCCGAGTCCTTGCAAATTGATCACGGTGAGTCCGACGACTAGGATCAGTTTTCGCATTCATCCTCCGTGTGCTGTGACGAGCACGGGGCCATTATAAGGGAGGAAGACGGTCTTGCGTTACGCCAGTTTTGACGTGTGGTGGGCCAGTTTGAGATTCCTGATTATGGCCGCTGGGAGCCGAGACTCTTTGCAAACTCCTTTTGCCATTCTTCCGCCGCCTTGGCTGTCGTGACCAGTAGCTGGTTGTTCTTGATCATAGGGCTGCGGAGCCGTACCAAAGACCGCTGACGAAACCGATGTCCGGAAGTCCCCAATCCGTGTGCATGACGCATATCAATCCGCAACTGCCCACCGCAACGAACGTCACCGCTAAGAATAGGTCTCCGAGCGAAAATTGGAACCAGCGGCGTTTAGGGGCGGCGGTCATTTTGAACGAACCGGGTTTCTCTTGCCAGCTCGCCAAGTCTCGATCGCAGCCGTATCGAGCGTGATGTCTTTGGCCGTCAGGCGCTCTAGCTCGCTTCGTTGATGCTCTGGAAGCAGCTCCAACATTCGCTTGAGCCGAAGGGGTCTGTCATCAGGCCCAGTGCCGACGCTCACAACTTCGGCGAGGTAAATGGATCTATCACCTGTGTCCAGGGATGCCTCGACTCGGCATTCCATCCAAAGGATGGCGTCCTCAAGGAGCGGGCTCCCTGTCGTTCCCCTTGTGGTTGGGAGGCTGGCAAACTTGTCGCTCGTCCGTCCGGTATGGAGACCAAAACGATCAATCCACTCAAATTGCGTCTCGCCGACAAGGTGGAGGGCGAATGATTGGGAGTTCTCGATCAGGCTCCAGGTGTAGTGGTGCCTCGCGATGGCCGCAACCATGCGTGGCAAGGCCGGAACCAGAGATGCCTTTTGGACGAAGGTCGCAATCAGCCCGCTTTGCTCGTCGCCGAAGCGGGCTGTCACGACCCATAGAACGGGATCGAGCACGGATTCGAGTAGATCTTCAAATTCCGTCAGGTTCATGGGCATGCTGAAGAGCCAACGTTGAAGAGGGTGCTGAGGCCCGCGGGCATTCTATCATTGGAGGCTGGACGTCCGGAGGCCGCGGTCGAAGGGCGAACGTCTGCGATCCCTGGGACCCCAGCAGCACGCAGCGACGGTGAGTCGTTTTTGAAAACGGAGGGCGTCCGAACTTCGAGTCGTCCTTCGGAATCCAAAAGTTGGGTTGCCCGACCTCGCACTCCCTCACGCTTCATCGTGTGTGACGTTAATCTCTTTAACCCACGGGGCCCGCATTTGCGCGCCCGGCACCCCGGCTAGCCACTCTCCGTTCCTAATCGATCAGTGACAGCGGAGCGATTATGGGTGGGTGAACAGTGAGTTGGTCGGACTGTTCGTGAATGGCGCTAAGTTGGCGATACGGTGGTCAATCTCGTGAATCAGCATGCACAACCTTGTCGTTCTCAAACTCCAAATAGAGCACCTTGGATAACGACATTGGCCAGAGGCGTGAAACATCTTCTTGGGAATAGTACCACTCCGCGCCATCCTTGCTCACTGCGTTCGGCGCCCCGAGCCGTTGCTCGACTTCTGATCGCGTAGCACCATGTAGCGATTCCCTGGCACTGCGGGTAAAGATCATCGTGTCGATTGCCGATAGGGACGGCCGAGGCCAAAGAAAGGCGATAGTGCCCAACGCGGCCAGGAGCGCGAAGCACCCTGCTATGCCGACTCGAAACCAGCGGCGTTTAGGGGCGGTGGTCATGGTGGTTGGGTACGCGGTGGTCAGTGAATGGGAGCAAGTCAAGCGAACCTCATCGGTCCAAGATTACCCAGAGGCACACGGCCCCGGCGATGCCTCCCATCACTGTGAATAGTGCGGCGTCCTGAAGTGGGGCCGAAGAATGGCGATTGCGGCCCATCAGCGCAAGTGCGAGGAATGCCAATACTACGCATAGGGCTGCCATCCGGAACCAGCGGTGTTTAGATGCGGATGGCATGGCCGAGGGCCGATCATGCTTTAAACGTATCGCAATTCGACGCCGATTCTCGCGCATCGCACCTATGCAGAAGACAAGCCAGAACAACCCATAGGTCACGGCAACGACGGCTTCGGTCGCGCACCATATTGCGCACACCATGGCCGCGCCAGCGGTAAGTCCAAACGCTGTTCGCAGACTAAATTGTCGGCCGTATTCTTCGCCCATCGCCATATTCTACCAACGCCCCGCACCCGCCGCCCACAGCTTGCGTACCGTTCGTCCGGGCAACCTCGACCTGGGGGGGCAGTGCCTGCTCGCGCTTCGCCGACGCCGTTGATCGGGTGCTGCCTGGTCCACGCTACCCGAGCCCATTCGTCGCGCGATGATGGCGCTGATCGGCTAGGCCCGCCTCCGTCGCCAGCCCCGAGCAGCCATTTTTGAAGGGCTTCGATAGAAAGCGGATTCTTGATCGTCGCAGCAAAAGTGCCACGACTGATAGAATCAAGAAATGAGGCGACACTGGCGAAAACTCTTGATAGGATTGGCAATCATCTTTGCAGCCGCCGGACTCTGCTTGAGCGCGGGCGTGACTGTGCTGTGGACTGGCTGGGCGATCACAGATGCACGGGCCACAGCGACAACGCTCTACTGGGCGCGTCTATCCGCCTATCCGAAGTCGGCCGACGATATCACGATCAAGGTCGAGGGCAGCGCTTTCACGCGCGCATTCCGAACAAGTTTTACGGCGCCAGCTAATGAAATTGAACAATGGCTGAAAGACTCAGAGGGCACACGCGGCCTAACTCCGACGATGCCAACTCCTCACACCAGGCATTTTGACATTACGCCAGCCGGCGGCGCCATACGCGCCGAAGTAGATGTTGACGATTCGACCCATCGCGTCCGGGTCTATGCCTGTTGGAGTTGATTTGCCTTACTTGCCTACGGCACCCGCCGCGCACAGCTTGCGTGCCGTTAGTCCGGGCAGCATGGGGGCGGCTCCGACTAGCGGGGGCCGAAGTCGTAGCTTGCGTGTGCCCCCGACTCGGGCATGGAGCTGATTGTCGCGCGAACAGCGGCCGCTCACTGCTTGTCCGTTTTCAAAAACGCACGGCGGCCCCAGATTGGATTGGCTGGACAGGTTGCGGAACAGAAACGTAGGCACCGGCCACGGCGGCTGCCAAGGCGCGCGATCGATCCGGCCTTGCACGAGAATACCAAACGCTCAATCACGAACCAGGCCTCAATAACGGTACTCTTGGTGCTTGACAAGAGACGGGCGATTGCGATACTGTACTAGTACGGTAGTACACATGGAGCTGGCCATGTTCTTTCATGTCGATCCGCACAACGGATTGCCGATTTACGATCAGATCGCTCGGCAGATCAAATTCGCCGTGGCTGACGGCATCTTGAAGACCCGCGAGCTAATTCCTTCGGTCCGCGAGCTGGCGCGCGAACTGGCGATCAACCCCAACACGATTGCCCGTGCCTATCGCCAACTCCAGGATGACCGCGTGCTAGAGCCGGTGCGCGGGGCCGGCCTGGAGGTGGCTTCTGGCGCCGCCGAGC
The DNA here is from genome assembly GCA_003153375.1 of Planctomycetaceae bacterium. Taxonomy (GTDB): domain Bacteria; phylum Planctomycetota; class Planctomycetia; order Pirellulales; family PALSA-1355; genus PALSA-1355. Next base: position 15,222 of record PLYM01000229.1, on the reverse strand, counting down.
GTTGCCGCAACGAGCGCGTGAAATTGATTCGCGTCCGGCTGCGGCAGGTGCTCTCCGAGGCCAAGCACAGTCGGCTCGATGCGCGGGAGTTGCGCGAATTGGTGGAAAAGGAATTGTCGGCCATCGAACGAGACAGGAGCTGAAAACATGGATCCAGTGATTCGCATCGCGGGCGTCACAAAGCGCTACGGCGCGCAGTTGGCATTGGATCGCCTTTCGCTCGAAGTCCCGCCAGGCGTCGTTTTTGCTCTGCTCGGGGAAAACGGGGCTGGCAAGACAACGACGATTCAGTTGTTGCTCGGTCTGACCGCGGCCGACGAAGGAGAACTGAGCGTGCTGGGGCTCGATAGCGCGCGCCAAGGACAAGCCGTGCGCAGCCGCGTCGGCTACGTGCCGGAGCGTCCCACGCTGTACGAGTGGATGACCACAAGCGAGATCGGCTGGTTCACAGCCGGCTTTTACGGCAGCGGATTCTTGGAGCGCTACCTGCGATTGGCCGGCGAATATCGATTGCCCCTGCAACGCAAGATCAAGGCGCTGTCGAAAGGAATGCGGGCCAAAGTGTCGCTGGCGCTGGCTTTGGCGCACGAGCCGGAGCTGCTCATTTTGGACGAGCCAACTTCTGGGCTGGATACCCTGGTGCGCCGCGAGTTCTTGGAAGGAATGGTTGACATCGCGGCGGCGGGCCGCACCGTGCTGTTGTCGAGCCATCAGATTGGCGAAGTCGAGCGAGTCGCGGACGTCGTGGCGATCCTCTGTGCCGGAAAGCTGTTGGCCGTCGAACGGCTCGACGACCTCAAGGACCAGATTCGCGAGCTGAGCATCACGCTCAGCGAGACCACGACCTCGACGCCGGCGATCGAAGGCACGATTCTCCGCCAACGACGACATCACAACCAGTATCAAGTGCTGGTCCGGGGCGCCAGCGAGTCGTCGCTCGTGGCCCTGCAAGCCGACAATGCAGTGCAAGAACTGCGAGTCCGCACTCCCAGCCTGGAGGAGATCTTCGTGGCATACCTCGAAGGGGCCCGGCACGGAGAGTCCAATGCGCCCGCGGCCGCAAAGGCGGTGATCCGATGAACCTAACCACGACGACACGCTTGCTGTGGAAGGAGTATCGGGCCATCCGCGCTTTCTGGTTGTCGATCGTCGTTTTGGCGCTGCTATTGCAGTGCCTCGTCTTGGCGGTGTCGGAATCTCCGGCGAGCACGACCCTGCTCTATAGCATCGGGATGGCGGCGCCGGCGCTCTTCGCGCTCGGCGCAACGGGCGCCGCCTTTTCGATGGAGCGAGAAGAAGGGACGTTCGATTTCTTGCGCACCGCGCCCATCACGGCCGGCCAGGTGTTCACAAGCAAGCTGGGCATCGCGGCGGTGGCGGCCGCGACCATGTTCGCGCTGCTCGCCGGGGCAACAGTATTGCTTACCTATCCCCGTTCACCTGAGGCGCTCGACGGCATACTGGGGCTGTGGGGTGTGGCCGTGCTGGAGGCGATCGCGTGGGGGACTCTGTTTTCGCTGCTGACCGCGCGGCCGCTGGCGGCGATCGTCATGGCCGTGGCCGCGGCCTCGACTGCGGCGCATCTTTTGGCGTGGAGCGCCGTCCAACCTCCGATGCAGCCCTTCGAGCTTGCCCCCTATTTGACGGCCGCTCCGCGTCGCCTGCTGCTGGCCACCGCGATTCTGGCAATTGACGCTTACTTGGGCCTCCGCTGGCTGGGCATGGCCGAACCGGTTCGAAGGGGGCGATCGGCAATCGCGCTGCGCGCCATTCAGAGGGTCGTGTCAACCGACTCAACCGATCAGGCCGTTGCCTCTCGACTGTTAGGAAGGTCGGATCGCAGCGGGATTCTCGCACACTTGCTTTGGCAACATTGGCGCCAGTCGGCCTGGCTGATGCTGCTCATGGCCAGCCTCCATGTCACCCTGACTCTTTTGATTATCCTGAGGCCGGAATGGCCCCAGTACATCGCTGTCATACCGCTGCTCGCTTGCCCTGCACTGATGGGTTGCTTCGTCTTCCTCGTGGACCAGGAGCAGGCCCGCTACCGTTTTTTTGTTGAGCACAATGTTCCGCCCCGTTACGTTTGGCTGACGCGACAACTTCCTTGGCTGATCACGCTGATCGCGTCGACTACGATCATCCTGTTCGCTCAGTTGGGTCCACGGAACCTGTTCCAGATTTGGCTGTTGGTGCAAACGGCGACCGACTCGTGGTCCTATTGGAGGCAGCCCCCCTTCGCCGACACCGGGTATATTGATTTGCCACACGTGACACGGTTCGCGGTGGGGGTGGCGGTTTGCTACGCCGCGGGGCAATGGGCGTCGATGATGGTGCGCAGCGGGGTATTGGCCGCCGCTACCGGCCTGGCGCTGGCCGGCGTTGCATGCTCCTGGGTCGTGCTCATGGTCGCGTTGCAAGTCAACTGGCTCTGGTCGGTCGTGCCGATCCCGTTGCTGCTCATGTGGGCGACGTGGCTGCGAGCTCCTGACTGGGTGCGCGAGAATACTAGCTTCAAGGCACGAGCCTGTGCGGCGGCCGCGTTGATCGTGCCGGCCTTCGCGCTGGCGGTGGCGGTGCCAATTTATCGAGTCCACAAACTGCCGCTTGTAAGTCCCGGCTTTGACGTCGCCGCCTACGAGGCGACAATCACGCCTGAGGCCAGGCAAACGGCCGAATTCTATCGGCGTGCCAGCGACCGTTATGAGGGGGCGTCGATATCCATAGGATTCAATGGCAACGGCGCGCAAGTTCGCGCTGTTTTAAGTCCGGGCGACTTGAATGCTGGTAATGATAGGACGCCCAGCGAAGCGGCTCGTCGTTGGCTCGACAAGAATGCCGAAGCCTTAGCGCTGGTGCTCGAAGCTAGCCGCCGACCGACGTGCGTTTTTTACGATCCTCGCACGGGGAGCGACCCGGCCGAGCTGCGGTATGGGATGCCGCTTGTGCAACTCGTATTGGTCAGTGGCCGACTTCTGGAATCGGAGGGTAAGTTGGACGAGGCGATGGATCGCTACTTCACGGCTCTGCGAGTCGTTTCTCAATTGGCCAACAATCCGGGGATTGCGGACAGCCGCGAGCGTCTGCTGGGCGTCAAGCTCGTCTTCGCCGAATTGGTCGCCTGGGGCACTCACAAAAACCAGACCAACGAGAGCCTTCGCCGCGCTATCAAGCGATTGCAAGACTTGGACGTCGACTTGCTGCGAGTCGATGACCGATTGAAAAATGAATATATCGTTGCGCATCGCTATGTTCTTGGTGACCCTGCCGCCTGGACTGCGCTATTCGGTCGAAGCTCCAATGACCGCATGCCCCCGATGCGCTGGCCGACACTGCTGCCATGGGAAGAAGATCGCGGCCTGCGGGAATTGAATCTGCTGATGGCGAGCAATTTCCAACGGCTGGAGCAGATTCGCCTGAAACTTGCCCTCAACGAAGGAGTTGCCAACTGGTTGCCTAATCTCCCCTGGCCCTATCAGGCAGAGTACATTTGGAACAAGAATGAGGGCTGGAATGACGTGCGGCGTCGACCACCGGATTTTGATTGGATGGACGAGATCACGCCACAACTCGGCGGAGTCAGCGAGCTGGGAGAGTTCTTGGACCTGGTAACGGCCGAGCTGGCGGCGCAGCGGCGGGGCACCTTATTGCAACTGGCGCTCGAAGCCTTCCGGCTCGATTATCAGAAGCTGCCGAAATCGCTGGATGTCCTTGCCGGCGACCATCAGGGCGCTTATTTCGCTGCGTTGCCACGAGACCCGTATTCGGGCCGTTCCTTTCTGTATTTTCCCGACGGACTGCCGGAGCCGAGCGACGGCTTAGAGCAGGCGCAACTGGAGCGGGTCTGGCAGGTGCAGGCGGATCACGAGCGACTTACGCCGGGCATCCCCTGCATTTGGTGTAGCGGCCCGTTTTTGCGCGCGGTGCCGTATTCGACTCGATCTCCAGACACTAATCAGAAACTGGACGACCCTGTTTATTACGTTCTCCGACAGCCCGACTATCGAGCCAACGCCCATCAAGTGCCAAAATACATCGCCTGGGCCCGTGGCTTCTGGTTTCCGATCCCATCGGCTACGCACGAATAGCCGCCGGCGATTCTTCACGATCTACCGTCCACGGAAGCACGATAGCGGGATTGCGGCGCGAACCGCCGGCCACTCTGTCTGCTCGTTCGTTTTCGAAAACGACATGGGGGCAGGAGGTGAGATACGCAAGCAACCTTTGGCTATCCAAAGCACCCAGATCCCCTGGCGTCCCGGCACGCGACCCAAGCAGGTGCTAGCAGGGCCAGCACTCTCCACTTGCGGTGTCTTGGCGGCTGTAGGCCTCCGCGGCAGCCACTGGATCTCGCTCCCGCACGATGCGAGGCTCAACTGTTCCAGCCTCTCAGGCTCGCGAGCCGCACGCTGGGAGCTCTGGGGCATGCTAGCATTGATCGAGCCGAAATCAACAACGGGCATGCAAGCAGCCGGGCCACCATTGCCCAAGATATGGTATCAGTTCGGCGTCTCGGCGTTGCTAGCACGGCATCCAGCTGCAGAAGGTTCCGGAGCTACAGCCAGGCCCTGGCCCTGGCACGCACCGTGCGATCGAACATTCGTGTGGCGCGGGGTCTCTTGCTACACGCTACGAGCTCTGAGCGGCTCTTGCGTTGGCAATCGTCGACGAGCAACGTCTCGCCTACGATCCATTCGTTGCCAACGATCATCCGGCGGGAGCGGAGCACCCATGCGCCCGTCATCTGGCACCATTCAAACTGGCTGCGGGCTATCGCCGTTCAAAGGTCCAGATTGCCCCCGTGGACCAGCCGAGTGGCGCTAGTAATTCTCCTCTCGCATCACCGGCATTGATCGACGCGCTCGTGGCAACGATCGCCACGCGAACAACCATCGCGACAGGCCACGTGCTCATGCCTGCCTCGCTCGCTACTCGTTCTTGGGCTCGGCAGTCGGCTTGTCAGCCGGCTCAGCTGGGGCCGCGTTTGCTGCTTTCTTCTTGAGCACCAGCTTGAGGTCCTTGGTCTCCCCCTCGGGCAACGAAAGCTTCTCGCTCGCACTTTCGTAACCCTCGGCCGTGGCGGTGAAGGTCACTTCTTCATCGGGAAGCATCTGCTCCGAGCGCCGCCGACCATCGGGCTGTCTTTCAAACGTCAGGTCTGAACGGGTTTCGCCTTCCAAAATGTACCGCTGCTGTCCCCAGGGATAAGCCGCCGAGACTTTGGCGTTTTCGACGATCCGCCCCGCCTCGTCGAAGGCGCTGACCAGCACGATCGGCGCCACGTACCGCACAATCTCCGCGCCCTGGTAGTCATCGTTCAAAGTGCCCAAGTCAATGTTGAATCTTTCGCTTTTGAGCGATTCGCCCTTTTTCAAGCGGTAGCGCAGTGAGCTGTGCTCGTTTGTGCTGAGTTGCAAATGCACCTTTTGCAGGCCGCGCGGTACTTCCATGCGAACATGGCCCTCCTCAGTGTGTCCCTGCGCGTGCCACGTATTGCCATCCATCGTGCCCGACAGGCTTATGTTGTGTCCATTGGTCTTCTCACCCTTGCTGTTGTAATACTGGGCTTCAAAGATTATGTGTGGCACGGCTTGCATTCGTAATGGCTCATTCCCGTTGGCCTTGATCGTGACCTTCTGAGGTATGAAAACGGCCGGAATGGAATAGCGGGAACGGTTACGTGCGATCGGGTCACTCAATTGATCCTCGACCACCAGCATATAGTCGCCTGGCGGCAACGGCTCGTAGGCGAATGCCCCTTCGGCATTTGTAAGCGCAGCCCGCCGGACATTGGTAAATACGGCTAGGCGGTTGAAATCGTCGTTGTTGTCAGTGGCGCGCTGCAGATGCATATTAACGGCCACATTAGGAACCGGATTGCCTTCTACGTCGAAGACCTGCCCCGACGCTCGAACGCCTCGCTCCAATCGGAACTCGCCGCGCTCACCACGGTCCTTTCCCAGATACCGTTGGACGATGGCGTAGTCTTCGGGAATGACCCAGAGGGCTGCGAAACCGTCTTTCACCAGCGGCAGGCGGAATTTGCCATCGGCCCCGGTAACTGTGTCGACAAACGAGCTATCGCGAAAATCGTTGAGCGCGGCTCGCGAAAAACCTTGGATCTTGATGCCCGCCAACGGTGCTCCCTCAGGATCGAGCACGGTGCCGGTCACCGGATCTGCCGGCGAAAGCTCAGTAAGCGCGAAGAAGGGCGGGTCATCGAGCGTTTCGTTCTTTAGGATCATGCTTAGCCCATAGCCGAATCCCTTTCTGGCAGCATAGTCGGGGTGCTCGACATCAAGCTCGATGTACAGCCGCTTGATGGCCATTTGCTCGGGCGGAATATCGAAGGAGAACTTCCCCCCAGCGTCGGTCGTGTGTTTGGATTCGGCGACGGGCGAGTATCGTTCGCCGGATGAGTCCGAGCGGCGTACGATTACCGAGGCGCCGGCGATCGGCTTCTTCGTACCTTTGTCGACGACCTTCCCGGTGTAATGCAAGGCTTTAGGCATCGCATCGGGTTGAGAATCTCGCTTTTGCGCCTCCCTGAAGGCTTCGATCGAAGGGTGAGCCCGATCGAACTTAGCCGGCGTCGGTGCGTCGGCTATCGCCTCGGGCTCGGGTACCGCGGCCTCAAGCCGGATCGCGCTTAACGCGCCGGCCGCCGCCAGCAAAATCGCCAGCGCCGCCATCGCAACACGCGGGCGACAACGCACCGCGAATCGACTCCCTTCGACCAGCATCCGCACACGACGTCCCAGCTCGCTGGGCTCATCCAGCAAATTCAACGCCCCGGCCAGGGGCGCCGAAAGTCGGTTTTTAGCAAGCTCGATTAGCATCTCCGAGTAATCAAGCCGATCCTTTTCCGAGGCCGTCGCGCGCTGATCAGCTAGAAACTCTTGACTGACTCGCTGCTCACGAACGAGTGACCAGTAGGCTGGCTGGAACCAAAACAAAAACTGCAAAACCCGAATAAACGCGCAGCTAGCCAAGTCGCCCCGCTCGACGTGTGACCATTCGTGCGCGAGCGCATAGCGCAGCGACACATCACGGCTCGCGGCAATCGTTTTTGGAATCACCACGGTCGGTCGTCGCCAGCCGAACACCAACGGGGCATCGAGACGGTTTGAGACGAGTAGCTGAACTGCCGCGCCAGCTTGGCCAGTCAGTTCATGCCAGACTTCAAGTAGCCAGGGCGGTGCAACCTGGGCAGCATTGCAAAGCCGCGCGAGCTGCGACCGGCCAATCCACCAGCGAACCCCAAGAAACATCGTAGCAATGGCCTGCGCTGTCAAAATGAGCAAGGCTGCCCACGACCAACGTGACCACGAAGTGCTACCCGCCGCTGTGGAAGCTACCTGCGCTTCCACGCGTGCCTGTTCGGTTGGAGCATCGAAGTCAGCCGATATCAACACCGTCGGCTGGCTTCCGCCACTCGTTGAAGGGGCGTGGCGGTCGACACTAGCCAGGGGCGCAGGCATGGTGTCAAGAATACCGGCGGTCTCAAGGGTCGGCGGCTCAATCCAACGCAAACGCCATCTCGGCCAGGGTGAGACGGCCGCGAACGCCGGCACAACCAAAGCGGCGGCCAGCAGCAAAGGCACGAGTTGCGCTCGTTCTGCAGGTTGGCGGAGCCGTCGAATCGCCAACAATCCGCCCCACAATAATCCTGTTGACGCCACGGCAAACTGAATCCACGCGACGACAAACGCCTGCTGCCAAGCCATGGTTTCACCCCTTGGTCTTCTTTTGACGTCGTGCCTTTGCGATTAGCTGTTCCAACGAACGCATTTCATCGACCGACACGTCTTCGGCCGTCAGCATGTTGAGCACCAACCGGTCGAGCGCCCCATCGAATACACGACGTAAGAATCGTGAACTGACCTGCTCTCGCGTATGCACAGGGGAATAAAGGAGCGCGCGGCCTTTGACTCGCTGTTTCACCAACCGCTTGTCGGCCATAATTCGGAGCAGCGTCTGGACGGTCGTAAAGGCACATTCGTTCTCTCTGCACAACGCTTCGTGCACGTCGCGCACTTTGGATTCGCCCAACTCCCAGAGCACTTTGAGAATATCGAGTTCCCTTTCGCTTGGAGCGAGCTCAGCCATGAAACGGCACCTTCTGAATACAACTAACCTATTAGTTTAGTCGTCATATTACTTTTCGCGATGTGCGATGTCAAGCATTGGAATCGAATCCCGCGGCCAGCGTGGAACTAATGGACTAATCGCCCGCTCTGATCTCTCCTGAGGTCGGAGCGGTTTTGGGGTTGCGCCGGTCCCTGGTCGCTGGGCCATGCTCGCGCCTTTCGGCGTCGATCCCTCGCAATTGCAGCGGACGGCAGTTGATGAGTTCTCGGCACTTCGATTTGCGAGACGGGAGTAACAGACCGTCTTTGCTTATCGCCATTGATAGCCCACAGCGACCAATTCTCGCTCCGAGAAAATGAAGCTTTGCTGGGGCCGCCGCCGACGAGCCCTGGCAGACGTTTTATTGCCCTTGACGATCTACTGCTTAACCAGTAGCATCTCTCGCCGCCTACCGACAACGATTTAGCAAGACTCAGGATGCGTTTCATCATGCCTCGACCGAAAAACGTCACACCCACGCCGGGCGAGCTCGAAGTCATGCGAATTCTGTGGGAAAAGAGTCCACTCAGCGTGCGCGAAGTGATGGAGTTATTGAACCGCCGCCGCGCCCGGGCCTACACCTCAGTGATGAGCTTGCTCAACGTAATGACCGACAAGGGATTGCTCGCTCGCGAGCCGGATGGCCGGGCCTTTGTGTACGGGCCGCGCGCGGGTCGCAAAAAAACGATGCGTCGGCTTCTCGGCGACCTTCTCGGCCGGGCATTCGACGGTTCCGCCAGCTTGATGGTGGCCCATCTGCTGGAAGAGGCCGACCCCAGCTCCGAGGAACTAGCCGAAATCCGTCGCTCGATCGGCGAGTACGAACGCGCGCGGGAGAAACACGGATAATGCCGCACCTTCCACCCTTAGATGTGTCGGTGCATGCGTTGGCGCAAACCTTGTTCCACTTCCTATGGCAGGGATTCCTGCTAGCCTCCCTAGCGATCTGCATCCTGCAAACGATACAGAACAGGCCGCAATCTCGATACATTGTCTACCTATCGCTGCTCTTGGCATTGGCGGCTTGCCCGCTGGCAACGCTGGCCGTTGTTAATACCTGTGCGTCGAGCATCGCCGTCGCGTCTTGCGACGACGGCGAAATCGAGGCGGAGTTGCAGCCCGGTGCGCTTGACAATTCGGGCGGCATCGGTGTGTCCACCGACGAGGCGCCGCACGGCTCGCTCAGCGAGATATCCGCCTTCGCCCGCGCGACGATTCAGCGTCACCAGCGGGGGATTGTCAGCGTCTGGTTGGTCGGAGTCGCGCTTTTCTCACTGCGACTTGTGCTGGCATCAGTCGGCGTGTGGCGCATTGTGCGCTCACGCGAACCGCTGCCCTCGGTCATCCGATTGGACCTCGATCGGCTGGTCCGTCAGATGGCGTTCCGAACCCGGCCGATCGTTGCCATGGTTGAACGGCTATCGCAGGCGATGACCGTGGGGATCGTAAAGCCAATGATCCTATTGCCGGTTTGCTGGGTGCTGGAACTCGAACCCGACATGCTCGAAGCGGTCGTGGCTCACGAGCTGGCACACGTGCGTCGCTGGGACATGCAAATCAATTTCTTGCAGCGGTTGATCGAGGCGACGCTGTTCTTTCATCCCGTTGTGTGGTGGTGCTCGCGGCGGCTGCGCGTCGAGCGCGAAATGTGTTGTGATGAACTGGCCTTGCGCGCGATCGATAGCCGAGCGCGGTACGCAAAGGCCTTGGCGTTTTTGGCCGACCAACAGCGGACGCCGCCGGCGTCTGCGCTGGCTGCCGGAATAGGAGGTACCCATATGGTGCTGCTCGAAAGGATTCGCAACGTGCTCGGTCAGGCATCGTTGGAACGGAGCCGGTTCTATGGTCCTAGCTGCGCCGTGGCCGGTGCCGTGGCCGCGTCGGTCGTGTGGGCCGCGCTCGTACTGGCGTCTCGCGCAACGCGACCGCTAGCGACGGCCGAAATAGAGGACGACGAATCATCATCAGCGACGGCAACGGAAATGCCCTACGCGTCCCCACCACCCGCAGTTGCCATCTCGGTGCCGACTGAGCATCACAAGATCACATTGCCCGATTACACGATCGAGCCGCCAGACGTGTTGAAGATCGACGCAGTCCGGGTCGTGCCCAAGGAGCCGTATCGCATTGAAAAGACCGATGTCCTCTCAGTCGAGATGGAAGCTCACACGGCCGACGGCCTCCAACGCCGTAACAGTGGGTGCCTGGTCAATTCCAGCGGGCAGGTCGACCTTGGACCTGTTTCCGGCAAGGTAAAAGTTACCGGCATGACCGAGGAAGAGGCCTCGAAGGCGATAGTGGATATCCTGCGCAAGGACATCCCGGATGCCAAAATCTCTGTGCAACTGCTCCAGGCAACCGGCGTTCAGCAAGTGTCAGGAGAATATCTCGTCTCGCCTGACGGCATGGTCAACCTGGGAACTTATGGTCAAGTGCACGTGGCCAGCATGACGCTGGAAACCGCTACGACTGCGATCAACGAACAGCTCGGAAAGTTTCTCGATAACCCGAAGGCGTCGGTCGCGGTGTTTGCCTACAACTCGAAGGTCTATTACGTGATCACCGAAGGAGCCGGCTCCGGCGACCTGGTGGGCCGATTTCCGATCACAGGCAACGAGACGGTATTAGACGCCATCTCCCAGGTCCGTGGGCTGACGGTGCTGTCGAGCACGAACATGTGGATCGCACGTCCCGTGCCAGACGGTTCCGCCTGCGACATCGTCCTGCCAGTCAATTGGCGCGAGATCACCGAGGGCGCCGTCACAGCCACGAACTACCAGGTCTTGCCTGGCGATCGGATTTTTGTCAGCAATCGCATGTCCCGGCAGGCTGCACGGAAATGACAGTTGTAGCCGCATTTTGCACGATAGCCCAGTTTGCCCCTCTGGGCCGTGGTGTTGGGATTGCCGGAGAAGTACAGCAGAAGAAACGGCGGGACGCCCTTGTCTTTCGCGACGTGGGTCACGGCCGAGAAGTCGACGTGTTTCTCCGGGTCGTTCCCAAACTTCTGCCGGTGACCGAAGGTAGGCATCATGCCACCGTAGAGAGCTTGCCGGAGCTCGGCTGTCATGATGATTTTGGGAATGTCGTACGTGTCGCCGTCGACCGGCACGCAACCCTTGAGGACCTGGAAAGAGACGCCTTCCTCCTTCAGGTAATGATCATCGGTGCACAAGAGTGCCGCGAGCTGGGCGCCGGCGGAATGTCCACCGATGAAGATTCGCTGGGGATCGCCACCATAACTGGCGATGTTCCTGGACATCCAACCAAGCGCTTTGGCGACGTCGNNCGGTCAGCGCTTTGGGTTTCAGCGCAACCTCGCTCTTGTCACCGCCTTCCCATCCGCCGCCGTGAATCCAGAACATGGCCGGCAGGCGTCCATCGGCCGCTCGCTCGGGTGTGTAAACGTCGAGCACCTGACGCTCGTGACCGTTTTCGACGTAGGGGATGTCCGACTTGAGCTGCTGTGCCCGGACCGTGTTGCAAACGACGAGCAGCGGTAGTACCAAGCTGGTGATAAGTTTCAAGTTCATCGTGGAATGTTCCTGCGTGTGGTAAGTGATGCCTCGCGATGGCCGTAACCATGCGTGGCAAGGCCGGAACCAGAGATGCCTTTTGGACGAAGGTCGCAATCAGCCCGCTCTGCTCGTCGCCGAAACGGGCGGTCACGACCCACAGAACAGGATCGAGCACTGAGTCGAGTAGATCATCAAATTCGGTCAGGTTCGTGCGCATTCTGAAGGGCCAACGTTGATAGCCGCGCTGAGCCCTGCGGATATTCTATCATTTTGAGTTCGGACGCCCGGGAAGCCGTGAGCCAAGGGCGAACGTCTGCGATCCTTGGGACCCCAGCAGCACGCAGACCTCGGGAACCTTCTCACCCTTCCCCAGCGCCACTTCCGCTTGACGCAGTAGAGCTACGATCTGTGCTGCACCATGTCGCTTCTTCATGTCGAATCCTTTCCGGCCCACCGGACCGGCTGGATTCTCTCATATTTCCTGGCTCGGTTTTCGGGAAGCGGGTCAGCCTAGAGATCAACATGAATTGCAGCTATTGAGGCTATTGAGATTATTACGAGGGCTGCCCATTCGAGACTGCCCCGCGGTCTGGACCTGAGACGGCTGGCGGCCCAAAAAAGTCCCGCTGCGAAACAACCTCCCAATACAAGTCCTCCAATCCCAAAGTAATATTCGGAGGGCGTGAGGTTGCCCGAGGAGAGCTTAAAGGCTAACCCGCCCGCACAAATGACTGCGATTAAACCGTCATATAGTGCAACGAGGTAGGCACCCATAGCTGCTGCGCGCCGCACCGTCTCGCCGCGTGATCGACCGATTGGATCGGTCACGGGACTCCTAAAAGGATTTTCGGCGAGTTCTGTCATGGGCCCATTATAGGGCGAACTATCGACGATTGCGTACGATGAACCAAAGGAAGGCCATCAGGACAACCGCCCCCAGCACGGCAGCGAGCATCAAGACTATGCCGCTCCCGCTGAAAGTTAAAACACCGTCGCCCCAATAGAAATCCATGAGGCCCATTATAGCCCAGGAGGGCGGTCTTGCATTACGTCAGCTTTGACGTGTCGTGGGCCAGTTTGAAATCAGGATGGAGTCAGATTCTTGGCCGCTCGCGCCGTTGCCATCCCACCCACGCCCCGAGAGCCGCGCCGATCAGGCAGCATCCCCATGTTACGCGCTCTAGGTGGTCTAATTCCGCTCGCGGCATGTTCCCCCAGAGGAATGCGGGAACGACAAGGAAAAGCACAACAGTCGTTGCGATGGCCCACACGAACGTATAAACGAGATCCGGCTTCATCCCCCAATCATAACCGATCGGGATTGCAACTCCGAAGCCAGTCTGCGTGCGGTTCGACACTATCCGGTTTTCGAGTAGTGTGTCATTAAGTTTGCTGGCCGCTGAGGGGCGAGCCTACCGTCGGACTGCGGCATCCACCTGGACGTACAGGCGTTTCGCAAGATCGCGCTCTTCATCTGGCAAGCGGTCGCGCATGTTGGCGATTCTATGGAGGGCAATTGCGAGATTTGCCCAACCGTCAGTCAGGCCGTTGTTGGCCAACCAAGAGGGCAACAGAACAGCCAAGGGCTTATAGTCGCGCCTTTCGCACCAGCGATCAATCAGCAGGCCGATTTCCTTGTTTGCGTCGAGGCTCATGCCCTGATTCTACCAGCGTGCCGGGGAAAGGCGGCTACTGCATCCACGCGAAAACCAATCGGGCAATCAATATTGCTGCAATGACAAACAACACGAACCCAGACAAGAGAATGACGAGTTGCTTCATGCCTCTGATTCTACCAGAGGGGGCGAGAATCGCGCCAGATGGCGAATAGGCGGTAGCGCGTCAGTCTGAAATTGGATTTTCGGAAACAGACCGGCCGCTAAAGCCTAAGCCCTCCAAAATTAACCATGAAAAAGACGAACAAATACAGGGAGAATACGACGAGCCCGACAAGCAAGCCAACACGCGGATATCCAGCCAGCGATCCGATGGCAATGAATGGGCTCACCAGCATGATCGAGATGGCGGCAAACAACAGGTAGGGACTGGTGCTGTCTTGCGAAGCAAACAAAAAGCCCGTCGCGGCAATGCAGGCGAGTGCCCAGAATGCGAATCGTTGCCAGGGCCGACGATTTGCAGGTTCTTCGCTCATCGCCCCATTATAGGGCGGGAGGACGGTCTTGCATCACGTCAGCTTTGACGTGTGGCCAGTTTGAATATGCCGTGGATCAATGATTTGGGCCGCCAGCAAATGCTTTAGCGGCCGCTGCCACTTCAGCGAAGCCAGCAACGGCGGAAGCGATTCCAAGCAGGATTATGGCGGAGTCATAATACGGCTGCGGCGGCTGGCGACTGGCCTTGGTCAGCGGCGGGATCATCCAATTACACCACGCGGCCAGTGCGAACGTCGCCAAGGCTGCGAGCGACCAAAGTGTGCCGATGATGATATGCCGCTTAGTGATACCCATCCCCCCATCATAGCCGACCGGGATTGCAAACCGGAAGCCCGTCTGAGTGCGGGTGGTGTCCCAGCAGTGAGTTGGTCGGAACAAACGTCGTCCCGTCTTATCGTAAATGTGGGAGCATCGACCACACGGCAAATACAGCCAGAAGGATCCCCACCATAATTGCCAGTGACTTTTTCGTGGGCGAATTTGTCTTGGCAGATCGCGTCATGACCCATGCACCAGCCACGATTAATCCGGCACATACGAGTGTTCGGGCTTCGTTCATGGCTCTTGTCTACCAGCGGCGTTTAGGGGTGAATGGCACTTACTTAAGGGATTTCGGGTCGTGTGTGATTAGTGTTTTGATGAATCTTGCCGGACCGGACTACCTAGTCAAATATCACGCCGCGAAAACCTGCCCGATGTTCGACCTTGGCCTCTGGAAACAATCGCTCGATGTATCGGCAGTCTGCATCAGACATTCCACGGCTGTCGAATCCAAAAGCGGAAATCGGTTCTGCGCCTAGTAGCCTCCAGGTGAGCGGAAGTTGATGCGTGTCGTTGGAATAGTCGGCGAAGCTTGAATGCTGTGTGGGAAACTCGGCGAGCACACGTCCTCGCTCCCGCACTTGATGCAGATTCCACCCCAACCAAACCCCAAACACCGTCACCAACGCGAACAGCGTCCGCAAGCTGTAGGAGAACCAGCGGCGTTTAGGGGCGGTCATGCGGTCTTCTTCGGACGGCTAAGCACCAGAGCGACCACAAAAGCCGTGCCGGCTATGAGGCCGGACATGAGTCCTCTGGGAAATGGAGCGATGGAGGACAAGGCGATGATTAGCCCCAATGTCACGGCACCAGCGGCGTTGGCCAGTGCCCAGCATGCCAGGACTCGGCGAGTTGTGATTCGGTCGCTCATTGGTAGACCTCAGGCGCGGTGGCCCGGTGGCTCCGTTTCCTGAGGTCCCCTTTCAAACCGGACGTGCGGATTTCCCGCATCCGGCTTACCGATGGTCTTCTCAAGCGGCATGCACGCCCTCGGGAGTCGTCAGAATTCCGCTCCTCTGGCAGTCCGTCACTCCACCAGATGCTTGAGGCCCAGGCGTGGAAACGACGCTCCCGCTTGC
>PLYM01000181.1 GCA_003153375.1 Planctomycetaceae bacterium | reverse complement strand
CGCACGCCGCTGATCATCAGCGGTCCGAGCGAGGAGTCCACCGACAAGTATTACAAGGCCAACCTGCTGATTCCCAAGCTGGTGCGCGGCGAAGTGATCGAGGGCAAGGAACCGGGCGAGAAATACACCACCGGAGACTACACGGTCGATGAAAAGCACCGCCAGGTGGCGCTGACCGAGGAAGGCAACGACAAAGCTGCGCGCCTGCTCGGATTGCCCGACATCTGGTCGTCGGAAACGATGGAGTGGCGCCACCACATCGAGCAGGCTCTCCGCGCGCACGTGATCTACAAGCGCGACCGCGACTACCTGGTGAAGTGGAACGAGGAAGACGGCAAGGACGAAGTCGTCATCGTCGACGAATTCACCGGCCGCCTGATGCCGGGCCGCAACTGGAGCGACGGCTTGCACCAGGCTTGCGAAGCCAAGGAAGGGGTCAAGGTCAAGGAGGAGAACCAGACCCTTGCCACGATCACGCTGCAAAACTTCTTCAAGCTCTATGAGAAGATTTGCGGCATGACCGGCACGGCCATGACCGAAGCCTCGGAGTTCTGGAAGATCTACAAGCTCGACGTGATCACGGTGCCCACGAACCGCGGGCTGCAACGGGTGAACAATCCCGACGTGATCTTCCGCACCGAGCGCGAGAAATTCAACGCGATCGCCGACGAAATCGAAGAGTTGCACCGCTGGGACGTCGTGCAAGTGAAGAACGCCGAGCACGTCGGCAAGATCGTCAAGGAAACCGACGGCGAGATCGAGCTGCAACTGCGCGAAGGCAAGGGACGCGAGCGGATCGCGCGGGGCGACATTGTCGACCTCCAGCGCAGCGGCCGCCCGGTACTGGTCGGCACGGTTTCGATCGAAAAGAGCGAGCGGCTTTCGGCGATGCTCGACAAGCGGGGCATCGAGCACCAGGTGCTCAATGCCAAGCATCACAAGCGCGAGGCCGAGATCGTGGCCCAGGCTGGCCGCAAGAACGCGGTGACCATTGCCACGAACATGGCCGGCCGCGGAACTGACATCATCCTGGGCGGCAATGCCGACGCCATGGCTTGGGCCGTTCTGCAAGACAAGTATGCCACGCGGCTCGACGTGCCGCAGGAAGAATGGACGGCCCTGGTCCGCGAGATCGAAGAACGCGAAAAGATGAAGCCCGAGGGACAAGATGTTCGCGGCCTGGGTGGATTGCACATCATCGGCACCGAGCGCCACGAAGCTCGCCGCATCGACTTGCAGTTGCGCGGCCGTTGCGGTCGCCAGGGCGATCCGGGCAGCAGCCGCTTCTACCTGTCGTTGGAAGACGACCTGATGCGGATCTTTGCCGGCGAGTGGGTCAAGAACATCTGGACCCGGCTGGGCATTCAAGAAGGCGAAGCCATCACGAGCCGCATGGTCAGCCGCCGCGTCGAGGGCGCCCAGAAGAAGGTCGAAGAGCGCAACTTCGAGATTCGCAAGAACCTGCTCGAGTACGACGAGGTGATGGACGAGCAGCGCAAGCGAGTCTATGGCTATCGCCAGCGGATTCTCGACGGCGCCAATTGCAAGCAGTTGATTCTCGAGATGATCGGCCAGCAGATCGACCGCTATTTCGACGAATTTCTGGCCAAGGATTATGGCACCGACACCTTTGCCACCTGGGCCAGCGGACAACTCTCGGTCGAGTTCGAAGCCCGCGATTTCCACTCGCTCGATTATGACACCGCCTCGCGGCTGGCCAAGGACGAAGCCACGCGGAAGGTCGAAGGCCAGATTCTCGAGGCCATCGACGAGAACCTGCCCCAGGAAGAAGACCCCGAGGAGTGGAATTGGGAAGCGCTGGCCAAGGTGATCAACACCCGTTGGAAGCTCAACGTTCGCGATCGTGACTTGAAGAAGATCGGCCGCGAACAGATCGCCGAGATGGTGGTCGAGCGAGCCCGCGAGTCGATCGATGGCGTCGATCTGGGCGAAGGCGCTCGCTTTCTGGCCGACGATTTCGGCGTTCGCACCGCCATCGGCTGGGTGCAATACAAATTCAACATCACGCTCAAGCCCGAGGAAGTGGCTGGGCTCGACGCCGAGGCCTTCAAGCGCTTGGTTCGCGAAAAATCGGCGGCAGCCTACGAAGAGCGCGAAACCGAGTACCCCGTTCTGGCCGGGCTGTATCACTTCACCACGCAGGACAGCGGCGGTCACAAGCGGGTCGATCGCGACGGACTCGTGGCCTGGGCCCGCCAGCGGTTCGCCGTCGACTTGGACGCCGAGGACGTCAAGAATCGTCAGCGCGAAGAGATTCATGGCATGCTGGTCGAGCACAGCCGGGCACTGCAAAAGCAAGCCAATGCCGCGCTCGACGAAGTGCACCGCCGCGTCGACAAATTGTTCAACTCGGCCGGTCCCGACGAAACGGCCGGCGTGGCCAGCGGCGGCAATGGCGCGCTGACGTCGCTCTCCGACTGGCTGCTCCAAAGCCTGCACTGCGAGTTGCCGGCCGACAAGCTGGCCCGGCTCAATCGCGAGCAGCTCGAACGGCGGATGGAGATGGCCGTCGAGGACTACTACCGGCCCGAAATGCGGCGGATGGAGCGTTCGCTGCTGCTGCAAATTCTCGACACGGCCTGGAAAGACCACCTGTTGGCGATGGACCACCTGCGCTCGAGCGTCGGGTTGCGCGGCTATGCCCAGGTCGATCCCAAGGTCGAGTACAAGCGCGAAGGCATGCGGACGTTCGAGTTGATGTGGGCTTCGGTGGCCGAACGGGTGACGGATCTGGTGTTCCGCGTCGAGCAGCTCGACGAATCGGCCGGCTCGCCCTTTGTCGAGAGCGAGGCCATTCACGAGGAAGCCCCGGCCCCGTCCGACATCGCCGAGCAGCAGCAGTCAGCCATCGACGCCACGCAAGCCGACAAGAAAATCGAACCCATCCGCAACCGGTCCGAACACGTCGGCCGCAACGATCCCTGCACCTGCGGCAGCGGCAAGAAGTTCAAAAACTGCTGCATGCGCAAAAACGCCGGCAAGTAGCTCCTGCTGTTTCTTTCTCCTCACGAACCACCAACCACTACTACGTACTACGCCGTCGGGAAAGGAGTCCCGCGTCATGCCCTATCTCTGCGATCTCTGCTACCTCGTGCTGCTCGTGCTGGCCTCGCCGTGGCTGGCCGTGGCCGCGATTCGCAAGGGAAAATATCGCGAGGGCTTTGGCCAAAAGCTGTTGGGCCTGGCGCCGCTGCGCACGTCACCGGCCACGTGCGCCTGGATTCACGCGGTCAGCATGGGCGAGGTCAGCCTGATCGCTCCGCTGGTGGCCGAACTTCGCCGCCGGCATCCCGATTGGGAGATTGCCATCTCGACGACCACCTTGACCGGCTACACGCTGGCCAAGAGCCGCTATGCCGAGCACCTGGTCTTCTATTGCCCCTTGGACTTCAGTTGGGCGGTCCGCCGAGCCATGGCCCGCGTTCGCCCCTCGCTGCTGATCCTGGCCGAGCTTGAACTGTGGCCCAACCTGATTGCCGCCGCCCGCGCGCACGGGGCCCGGGTGGCCGTGGTCAATGGCCGGCTGAGCGATCGCAGCTTTCGCGGCTATCGCTGGTTTCGCCCGCTGGTCCGTCGCTTGTTGGGCCAGCTCGACCTGGTGGCCGCGCAAAATCCGCTCTATGCCGACCGCTTTCTGGAGATCGGCGCGCCGCACGAGACCGTGTTTGTCACCGGCTCGCTCAAGTTCGACGGGGCCCAAACCGATCGCGCCAACCCGGCGACCACGCGGTTGCGAAAGCTGGCCGGCTTTCGCGACACCGACGTGGTTTTTCTGGCCGGCAGCACGCAACAGCCCGAGGAGCAATTGGCACTCGACGCTTTTCGCACGCTCCAGCCTCAGCATCCCGATTTGCGGTTGGTGCTCGTGCCGCGCCATCCCGATCGCTTTGCCGAAGTCGCGGCGCTGCTGGCGGCCAGCGGAGTGCGCTGGCAAAAACGCAGTCAACTGGACGAATCGCCCGCTGATCCCACGGCCCGCGTGCTGCTGGTCGACCGCGTCGGAGAGTTGGGAGCCTGGTGGGGCAGCGCTGCGATCGCTTATGTGGGCGGCAGCATGGGCAAGCGTAATGGCCAGAACATGATCGAGCCCTCGGCCTACGGCGCCGCCGTTTCGTTCGGTCCCTGCACGCGCAACTTTCGTGATGTCGTCGAAGCCCTCCTGGCGGCCGACGCCGCCATTGTCGTGAACGACGGCCCGCAACTCACCGCCTTTGTCGCCCGCTGCCTCGACGTGCCCCACTGGTCGGCCGAACTCGGCCAGCATGCCCGACACGTGGTTGCCTCGCAGTTGGGCGCCACCGCACGTACCGCCGACCTGCTCGACGCCCTGGTGTTGCCGCAGGCCGCCCTCAACCGTCGGGCGGCGTGAGCGGGTCGATCGTTGGAGTCGAGCAAAGAAGCGTTTTGGCTGAACCGAACCGCTCGCAAAAATCGATAGTGGCTGAGTCAAAGCGCCCTTGAGGTAGTCCGGGCATGAAGCTTCAATTCAGCATCGCTTGGTTAATGCTCGGTATGGCCTTTTTGTCTATCTGGATTGGAGGGGTCGTTGCTTTCCTTCAGGCATCCATTTCTCGTTTTCAGCCGCTATCGGCATTTGTAGGGTTCATTGCCGCCGCAAGTCCTACGTGGATTCCTGTTGCGTTCGTAGGCTATGCGCTCGGACGCCGCGATTTGACCGTGCGTATCGTCGCGGGGTTTGCGGTTGCGGAAGCGATGTCCGTTGCCGTCATGTTTTGGGTGTGGGAGTTCATTTGAGTTATTTCAAATTAGGACAGAACCCAAAAAATCGCCCGGTTGCGAGCCCCCCGGCTGCGTAGCTATAATGCCCAGTTAACCTTCATGCGAAGCCCGCGGGCCGAGCGTTCGTCCCCTTTGTGTTATTAGGAGACCGCGACGTGGCATCAGGCAAATACTTGTTTACCAGCGAGTCGGTGAGCATGGGCCATCCCGACAAACTCGCCGATCAAATTTCGGATGGCGTGCTCGATGCCCTGTTCCGTCAGGATCCGATGAGCCGCGTGGCTTGCGAGACCATGGTCACCACGGGCGTGGCCATCGTGGCCGGCGAAATCACGACCAAGGCCAATGTCGACTACTCCTCGGAAGTCCGCCGCGTGATCCGCGAGGTCGGCTACGTCAACGACGCCATGGGCATCAATGCCGACACCTGCGCCGTGATGATCTCGATCGACAAGCAAAGCCCCGA
>PLYM01000165.1 GCA_003153375.1 Planctomycetaceae bacterium | reverse complement strand
AGCGGAAGGAAAGCCTGCGCGGCCTCATGGCCATCGAGGTACCTGGGCTCCGGTTCTGCGATTACGTCATCGGCGGCGGTCCTCGGTTCGGCGAGCATAGAGACCACAGCGCTGCTCCTGTCGTACCGCTGACCGAGGGCAAGATAGAATGGTCGTCGTAACGAAGGCGCCAAAAGAGGGCTTGGAGAATGAGCAGCTCATCCGATTATGGTAGCTGATGGCAAACGATACGATGTCGCCAAGGGAATGCTTGTGAATGGAAGCCAAGATCACCATGTTGCGGCGTCAACTGAACGTGCTGCATCCGGGTAATGCGGGATTAAATCTATTGAGGGCTACCTCAGGGCCCGCTGGGCGAACTCCCACGAACGACTTCCACAAACCTGCCTAGATCTGACGCGCGGACCGAATGCCGATCCGGCCAGACAAGAACGTAGCTACGGTGGTCCCTCGCGACGTGCGCCACCGCTTCGCCGTTCCTCATTTCATAGAACACGGTCCACGGTTCACCTTCATCCGTGACCCCGTGCTCGTAGTCCGTCGAGAGCCCGCACTCACTGAAGGCGCGGTGGATTGCCACGATCACCCGACATTCGTAGGGCCTCCAAGGCCATTGACCCCGTCTCCCTCTCGGTGATTCCGTTAGCGTCTTGGTGCTCGTCGGCGCCAAACGATCAGTCGCGAAATTAGTCGCCGCAGAAAGCGTCGTGGTTTCGGTTGATGAGATGGAGTTCGACATCGCTCATCTCCTTTGCGGTTGCTACGCTAATCGGTTGCTTCGGAAACTTGGCAATACCTATTGGGACCTGAACGCACTTTCGGGGCGTTTGCTCATGGCTTCAGTGAGATTTCGCACACTCCGATAAAGCCAACCACGAAGGGCCACTCGACAACTCAGAATTGCTGGATCCCAATGACTTATTGGCTCTACTTGATGTTCCACTCTGACCCAACGCCGCCTTTGGGAAGGCCGTGCAGTGCCACGTTGCAAGGACGCCGCCGGCGGCGTTCACTCAAGCCTGCGGGCTTTAGTGCTGACGTTCAGACAATTGCGGGGCGTCTAGTCTCATCATTACTCGCCGGCTTATCGATTGCGGCGTTAGTGGGGGATTCGGTGGTCGAACCTTATTTGAAGCCCGTCTTTCTTGCCTTACTCATCGCTTTTCCGATTGGCGTCTTCGCCGAAGAGTGTCGGATCGCCGGCTCTGCCATCGCCTGTGACAATACTCTCGGACTCAAGATGGCCTCCAATACAATGAACGCCGCACAGCTCTTGAGCATTGGTTGCATCGGCGTATCGCACGATCATCGCTGAATCGTTGAAAGCGGAGGTGGGCAACACTCACCAGGCCGTCGAAATTGTAAGGCGGTGGACCGGTGCTAACGAACGAACCGTGAAGAACTGGTTCGCTGGAAAGAACTCGCCTGGAGGTGAACATCTTATAATGTTGTTACATCACAGCGACGACGTTCTGGAGGCCGTTTTGCGTCTCGCCCACCGGCCGACCGCCATCAAAATAGCTCTTCTCGCGACTGCGCGAGACGCGGTATTCGAATCGCTTCAGATACTTGACTCAATACTCGAGGAGTAGAGCGGCCAGCCGTGATCCGGGACCTTGCGGGCACTGTTTGCCGTCGCGTCTGCCGTAATCCGCACTCGCGCCAAGGGGCGGTTCTAGTAGCTAAGTTGCGCCACGCACGGGACGCCAGACACGCCGCAACGAGGAAATGCGAAGGTCGAAAGCCAGTGCCGGAAGAAGTAGTGGTCGAAGCCCGCCGACTGGCACGCAAATCGCCCAAGACTGGGAGGCGTCGAAGCCTCCGTGTCATCGCGGCCGAACTAGCCGCACTTGGTCACATCGGTCCGTCAGGTATGCCGTATCATGCGGGGAGCATCAGGCGGATGGTGCTATCCTGAAGATCGTCGATTTCGAATTAGCTGCCGCTATTAGGGGGAATTCCGATGAAGAAGCGTCCGTATATCCTGGGCGCGGGCCGGCATTGATCACGATGATAGGGTCAGCAATTGACTCACCGACTCGATTTTCGTTCGCTTATGCGCCCGTTCTTGGAGAAACGCATGGATTCAGGCATTGCGTGCGCCAGGCTTTGTCGCAGCAGCAGCGACATGGCCTCGGGACACCGCCTATCGATGCGGTAATGAATCGGATCACGATCGGAGGACAGCATGACAAGTGACAGCAAGTGCCCGTTCAGCGGCGGCCAGCCTCGCGGCCGCGCCAACCGTGACTGGTGGCCGAACCAGTTGAACCTTCAGATTCTCAAGCAGCATTCTCCGCGGTCCAACCCCATGGGCGGGACCTTCGACTACGCCAAGGAGTTCAAGCGCCTTGACCTCGATGCCGTGATCAAGGACCTGCATGCCCTGATGACGGACTCCCAGGACTGGTGGCCTGCCGACTTCGGTCACTATGGCGGCCTTTTCATCCGCATGGCGTGGCACAGCGCCGGCACCTACCGCATCGCCGACGGCCGAGGCGGCGCGGGCGGCGGACAGCAGCGCTTTGCACCGCTCAACAGCTGGCCCGACAACGCCAACCTCGACAAGGCGCGCCGTCTCTTGTGGCCGATCAAGCAGAAGTACGGCCGCAAGATCTCCTGGGCCGACCTTTACATCCTGACCGGCAACGTCGCGCTGGAGTCGATGGGCTTCAAGACCTTCGGCTTTGCCGGTGGCCGCGCCGATACCTGGGAGCCGGAAGAGCTTTACTGGGGCCCGGAAGACAAGTGGCTGGGCGATGAGCGCTACCGCGGCGAGCGCGAGCTGCAGAATCCGCTGGGCGCGGTGCAGATGGGCCTGATCTACGTCAATCCGGAGGGGCCGAACGGCAAGCCGGATCCCCTCGCGGCGGCCAAGGACATCCGCGAGACGTTCGCGCGCANNTCGCGCTGATCGCGGGCGGCCACACTTTCGGGAAAACCCACGGCGCAGGCGATCCCTCGCTGATTGGACCGGAACCCGAAGGCGGTGCGGTCGAAGACCAGGGCCTCGGCTGGAAGTCCAAGCATGGCACAGGCGTCGGCGCCGATGCCATCACCGGCGGCCCGGAAGTCA
>PLYM01000106.1 GCA_003153375.1 Planctomycetaceae bacterium | reverse complement strand
TCTGGCTGAAAATGGCCAATGCTTTTTTTAGGATGTCTCGCTCCTGCTCCACGCGGCGCAGTTCCTTCTCCAGCTCCTGCACTCGCGCCTCCAACGCCGTCGCCGCAGGTCCGTTTGCCGACAGCAGCTTCGCCTTCCAACGATAAAGAACGCTGCTCCCGCTGAGTCCAAGACGAGACGCCACCGACTCCGCTGAATGCCCGTCCAGCAACATCTGGACCGCCTCTGCCTTCAGCTCGTCGCCGTACCGACGTCGACTCCTGTCGTTCTTTCCTTTCGGCATCACACACTCCTTCTATTGCTCAATTCTAGTGATCGAATTAAGCAGTTGGAGTGTCCATCAGCGCCGGCGCATCTCAGCTGCCTTGTCGCTGGTCCGATCGGGCGGCAGCAGTGGTGCTAGCAGGTAAGTCGCTCAGGGCCGAAGACCCGGGTGCATCCATCTCGTCCAGCCCTCGACTGGGGCGCTGCTGGCGATGGGGGCCGGTGCCTTGCTATTCCGTCGCAGGCGGCGGTGATCGTGGGGGGCGAGGTCAAGGA
Organism: Planctomycetaceae bacterium; assembly: GCA_003153375.1. GTDB lineage: Bacteria > Planctomycetota > Planctomycetia > Pirellulales > PALSA-1355 > PALSA-1355. The sequence continues at coordinate 3,359 of PLYM01000106.1, read as the reverse complement.
GCTACTTCGTGCGTCCCATCGCGTGAGAAGCCGACTCGCGCTTCGGGAAACAGGCTTTCCAATTCCTTCGGGCCATAAGGAACGCGGCCAGCGAATTCTTCGCGGTCCATGCCAATCCCGACCACGGCTCGCTCACCGAACAAGCGAATGCTCAACGGCGCACTCGACTGGAATCTGCCCCCGGTTACACATGGGGCATACCATGATGCTTTCGAGACCTCAAGCCACTCTAGTGCTTTATGCCGCTGCCGAATCCAGTCGAGATGGTAGACAAGCCATCCGACTGCGACGCCCGCCACCGTCACCACCACGAACAATGTCCGCAAGCTGAATCGTGGCCAACGGCGTTTAGGGGCGGTGGTCATTCGGTCAACGGCTTCGTGAAGATGGGTACCACCATCGCCTCTGGGAACAGCCGTTGAGCTAGTTCGATTTCCGTTTGCTCAACGGGCTTCGGTTCTCGCCATCCGCGGTCAGTAGGAAAGAGCAGGTCGACTTGGTTGATTGGATTCTCGCCGAAAACCCAAAGCAAGCCCGGCGCATAGTTGGCGATGTGCGGAGGCCCACCGCAAAGAAAGCTTCCGACGTAGCCAAACTCTAAAGCCCGCGTACGGTTCTTGGTCAAGAATTCGTCACGTTGCCGAATCCAATTCAACTGATAAACAAACCATCCGACAGCCAACCCAACCACCGTCACCACCACGAACAACGTCCGCAGGGTGAAACGCGGCCAGCGAGGTTTCGGGATGGTGGTCATGGGTGAATTGGCGATTTGTTCACTTACTAGTGCCTTCACAAAAGAGGTTTGCTTCGCCGATATCTTCTCGGTAACGTTGGTGGATTTGTTGCTTGACGAATCCCAATGCAGTCAACGCGATTGCCAGCGATGCGAGAGACGCGAGCCATAGGTAGTAACCGACAAATACATCGCCAGTAATGTCATGCGGCAATACAAGTCCGCAAATGACGCCGCAGCTTAACAGTCCGTTTACGTAAGGCGTATTGCTGCGGGCCGGTCAGTGCGCCGCGGACGTGATGAATCTACCGCTGTCGAAGCTCAGCCGACAGACAGCGGTTGTTAGCACCCGCCAGAAAGCCGTGATGGCAAGGTGCGTAAGCCAAACAAGCGAGGCGAGGTCCTGCAAGACTCTCGGCTTGCCGATTCCGAACAGCAATCGCATGATTCGCGCCAGATTGTGGGCCGCGGCTGCCAAGCGGTAACGCTTGGTTACGTCTTCCAGCCCGCGCAGCCACGACCTGCGCGCGCCGCCTGTGTCGCATACGTGAGCGAAACTGCGCTCCACGCGTTCACTCCGCAGACGCCCGAGCCGCTTCCCCTTGGCGCGGGCCATGCGCCTGCGATTGTTAACGACCGCTCGTTGATAGGCCGCCGGTTTGTCGGTCCAAACGCGATCGTATTTGTGTTTCGGCTCGGGAACGTACGTCCGCAAGCCAAGGTCGGCGGCCAGTTCCAAGGTGGCGTCGGCATGATAGCCTTTGTCGGCCGCGACTTCTTCGATCTGGGCGTCACTGCCCGCTTCGTCCAGGTTGATTTTCGCTTCGATCACGCTGTCCACCAGCGTGTCGTGGTCGGCATGATCGGCCGGCCGAATCTCGGCCGCCAGCAGAATTTCGCTGTCCAGATCGACCACGTGCTCGGCCTTGTACGCCAGGTGCGTGCGGCCGTCCTTCATCTTCGTGATCCGCGCCTCGGGATCGGTCTTCGAAACCCAGTCCTCGTTCGAGACCTTCTTCTTCCGTTTCTTGTCGTAAAGGCGGACTTCTTCCGCCGTGGGCTCATCATCATCAGCGGCGATCGTGCCGTCGGCGCGCATCAGCCGCGTGACGTATTGCTGCCAGTCCTCGCCCGTGTCACGCCGCACAATGCTCTTCATGGCCGCGTTGGCTTCCAGCGTCGTGCTGTCCACGCCCACCGTCTTGCCAGCCAGCAGTCGCTTCTCTTCGGCGATCGCCAGCACGAAGCGAAACACCTCGTCGAAGACTTCGGCGCCGATCCGCCGACGTGTGACCGACATCGTCGAGTGATCGGACGTGGCCTGGTCCAGCGGCACGCCGAGAAACGCCCGCAGGCTCAGGCTGTCGGCGCACCGCCAAGCGATGCCGCGTTGGCTGTCGATCCCCTCGAAATAGCCGACCAGCAGCATGCGAAAGTACACGCCCGGCGGAATGCTCGGCTTGCCACGAGTCTCGTCCTGCTCGTAGAACGGCCGGCAGCGAGCCTCGATCCAGCGATCGAAGCCAGCTTCGCCCAACAGGGCGTTCAGTTTCTGGTAGAACGGATGGCCGTCGGAACGTGGCAAGTTGTCGGCCGTGATGAACAGCGACTCCTGCCGCCGTTTGCGTTTACCCATCGCCATGCATGCGCCCTCCCTGTCGTCGATCGCGTCGCCCCCGCCACTTTATCAGCCGCGCGGGGAAAGGGAATATCTAAACAGGCTGTTAGGGGTGAATGGCACTAAGTTAAGGGAAAATCGACTACGGCCGCTCCCGCCGTCCTCCGGTGATCCACCTAATGAGGGCGCTGATTAATGTTCCAATGATCGCGCCGTCAATTGTGAACGCACTAAACCCCTGAACCACATGCGGGATCGGCGCTCCAGCCGCTATGGACAGAGCGATCAGTGCCACGAAAATGACAAGACCAATTGTCGCTCCACATACGGCCCCCCGTTCAAGTGAACGTCGCCAGGGAGTCAGGACTTGGTTTTCGCGGGCCGCTGCTGTTGGCGGCTTGTACGGGTTTTCATCCATGGACGCCATTGTACCAGGGGGCGGCTGATCGCTGAATTGCTCAGGACGTTCGGTGGCGAGTCAATCTGAACTTGGCTTTTCAGGAATACGCGGGACAATCGAATCAACTTCATCCCCAAGTATGTCGCGGGCAGACTCGCGAGTTATCAGGCCCTGCGTGTAGGCGTTGCGGTACGCTTTACGGTCGGCCTCTCGCATCGCCTTCGGCAGCCAGACCAAGAAGCCAATCAGCGAGGCAATGACTGCCGTGGCAATCAGGAGGGATCGTAGACTGAATTGTGCTGGCCGCTCGCTCATAGGTAGACCTCAGGCGCGGTGGCCCGATGGCTCCGTTTCCTGAGGTCCCCTTTCAAACCGGACGTGCGGATTTCCCGCATCCGGCTTACCGATGGTCTTCTCATGCAGCGTGCACGCCCTCGGGGACTCGTCAGAATTCCACTCCTCCGGCAGTACGTCACTCCACCAGATGCTTGAGGCCCAGGCGTGGAAACGACGCTCCCGCTTGCGCTTGGCCGCGATGTACAGCCGGCGCTGGAGTTCTCGCACTTTTTCAATGGGGTTGTTGGGTCTTGCGACCATGCCCTCGC
>PLYM01000219.1:25360-190123 GCA_003153375.1 Planctomycetaceae bacterium | reverse complement strand
GGGCCGCGGGCGCAGCGCCGGGTGCAGGCGGAGCCGCGATCGCCGGCGCGCCAGGGGCCGGGGCAGCAGGAGCGCCGGGCGCGGGAGCACCCGGAGCCTCGGGGGTCGCGGCGTCAGGCGCGGCGGCCGCGTCGTTAGCGGCTGCCGAGGTCATGCCAGCCATCAGATCTTTGATGCGCTCGGCGACCCCCGTAGCGTACCACGTTTTGAGATCGGCGAACCACTCGCAGTTGAGCTCTTTGATGTGGACCTCGTTGCGGTCCATGATGTCTTCGGGCCGCTCGTTGGTGTCGGTTGGCAGGCATTGATCGACTGCCTTGAACATCTCGAGCCACAACAGCCGGCCATCGACATTGCCGACCAGATTCTCACCGGTCTTGGTGGCCTGATCGAACTCGGCCTTGGCGGCGTCGTAGGCCGCCTTTTCGCGCGAGGCTTCACCCTCGACTTCGGACGCCTGGGCGACGGCCGCCTTGAAGCGCGAGTCGGCCACCGAATTCCAGGCCCGCCAGTGACCGAGAAAATTAATCGCGCATCCCAACAGCAGCGCCGNNGCCCACGGCTTCTTGTCGCGAATCAATCGATCGGTGACGATCTCGGGCGGCAGCAGATTGGTCGATAGCTTGCCTTTGTCGAGCCCTTGCAGCACCAGGCCATAACAGACGGCAAAGCTGAGCAGATTGTCCTTGAAGGCCGAAGCCGACACGACCGGATCGCCCGACATACCCCGATAGGTCTGCACTTCGGTGACAGTGTAGCCCAAGTTCTGCGAGAGATACTTTTGCAGGCCAGGCAATTTCATGGCATTTCCCAACGCGATCACGCGGCCAATCTTGGCGCCGCGGTCGATGCTGGTGAAATAGCCGATCGAGCGCTGGATCTGTGTCAGCAAATCGTTGAACACCGGCCGCATCGCTTGAAAGACGGCCTTGGGATCCTCGGCCTGGGCGGCATTTTTTTTCAGGTGCTCGGCCTTGGCAAACGTCAGCCGCAGTTCCTTGGTCAGCGCCTTGGTAAAGTGACTGCCTCCCAAGGGCACGCTGCGCTGCCAGACGCGATAGCCATTCGTGATCACCAGGTCGGTCGTATCGGTGCCCAGCGAGAGCACGACCACCGACTCGGGCGGATTGTCAGGATCGTATTGATCGGCCGGCGGCAGATCCTGCATCTGATCGAAGACGGTGTAGTTGTAGATCGTCAGCGGGGTGAGCTGCACGATGTCGACTTCGATGCCCGCGTCTTCGAACGGTTTCAGGGCTCGTTCGACCTGGTCGCGCTTCATCGCGAACAGACCGACCTCGGTTTCCAGAGCGAAGCCATCCTCTTCGCTGCCGCCCGCCATCTGCTGATAGTCCCAAACCACGTCTTCCAGGGCGAAAGGGATCTGCTGGCGGGCCTCGTATTTGACGATGTCGGGAATCTTCTTGGATTCGACCGGGGGGAGTTTGATGAACCGCGCCAGACCACTTTGCCCGGAAACGGAAATCGCCACGCGGTCGCCACGCACGGAATTGCGCGACAGAAACGTCTCGAGCGCCTCGCGCACCAATTCCACGGGGTCGGCATCGGGCTGGCTAAGGATCTTGGAGTATTCGATATAGTCGAAGGCGTCGGCCGCGATCATGTCGTCCTGATCGGCCGGACGACAGCGGAGTGCCTTGAGGGCACACTGGCCGATATCGATACCCCAAACGGCGTCGCTTTTCGCCATCGTGCTTTCCCTGTTCCCTGTCTGCGCCGTTGCAGCGTCTGCGCCGTTGAAGCCTGCGCCGTTGAAGCCTGCGCCGTTGAAGCCTGCGCCGTTGAAGCCTGCGCCGTTGAAGCCTGCGCCGTCGGACGACGACCTCTGGGGGCGTCAACCCGAGCCATCACTCCACGGAACGATGCCCGTGGAACGACGATCGACCAATAATGGCCGTCAAACGATCATCGAGCAACGAGACACGAACGCCCACTGCCGGCGCGCCGGGGGTGGTTCCGACCCCGCGATCCGCCGCGCGTTTGGGCGTTCAATTCCGTCGTGTCCGGTCGCTTTAGGAAATGATGGCGCCGCCGGGTTGTCAACTCCTCTTCTCCTTTAATTTAGACCTGCCGCCGACGCAATGTCAATGAAATCCGCCTCTTGGCGCGGCGTAAGTTCGGGCATTTCCGACGGCCCTGCCCCGCCTCGACTTGCCTGGAATGAGCCGTTATCGTGGAGGTCGTTCCCTGAGCTGCCCCGCCTCGCGCCCCAGCGCGTCGACTTGCCCCCTCAAATGTGGCGATGAAATTCACTGAATTAACGGTTTTGCTGCCTTGTCACAGCCTGGAGGATTTTCCGGTCTATCACGAAGGGCGGTCAGCCGACGAGCTGTTGGCGGCCTGGTGTGCGGCCTGGCACCCGGCCCTGGTGGCCAGTGCCGAGGTCATGCCCAACTGGCACCGCGCCGATACACCGCCCGAGATGCTGGCCGGCCGCCTGTTGCTGCTGCCGGAGTTCTGCCTCGACCGCGTGCCGGCTGGCTTCGTGGCCCGCACCAAGACCGAGGGGGCCTGGCTGGTTCAGCAGCCCACGCTCGCCACAGCGGTGAGTTCGGCCTTGGAGGGACTCGACGGCGGCAATGCTGGTGTCGAGGATTCACTGGCCACGGACTTTCTGGCACTCGGCTTTTGCCGCCTGCAGGTCGAATTGCTCACGCGTCAGATGCGCTACTCGATGCACATCGACGAGACGCATTTCCAGAACGAACTGGTAGCCGCCGCCAAAGCAGCCGTCGCGCACGACGCGGCCACCGCCCACGAACATCTGCGGCAATGCTTCGAGACCCTCTATGAATCGCGAAAGCACTTCTATCCTGTTGACATCTACTTGATTGATTTGACGCTCGCGGCCGCGACGACGCTGGGCGAATCGCTGCGCGCGGAACTGACCGAAGCGACGCCGACCAACCTCCTGCTTCCCACGGCATTGCTTCAACAATTGAGCAACTCCGAGCCTGCCACGCGGCAAAGTCTGCTCGCAGCCCTGGACGGGGCCACGGCCTGCGTCCTGGGAGGCGAACTGACCGAACTCGAGATCCCATTGCTGCCACCGGAAACCGTCCTCGCCAGTTTGACCCAAGGCGTCAACGGCTATGAGGAAGTGCTGGGGCGCCGGCCGACTGTGTATGCGCGTCGTCGGGCCGGACTTTGGCCCGCCTTGCCGCAACTATTGGTGAAGTTAGCCTATCAAGGCGCGTTGCACTTCACGCTCGACGACGGCCGCTTTGCCGTCGGGCCGCAGTGCAAGATTCGCTGGGAAGGGCTCGACAGCAACGTAATCGACGCCTTGGTGCGCGTGCCGCTCGACGCCGCCCGGGCCGAAAGCTTCTTGGGACTGTCGCGAAAAATGGCTGATTCGCTGGACTCCGACCATGTGGCCACGCTGCTGTTCGCCCACTGGCCGCGGGCCGCCAGCCCCTGGCACGACCTGCTCCGCCGCACGGCCCAACTCAGCCCGGTGCTTGGCAAATTCATGCTGCTGGACGACTACTTCAGCCACACGGACATGCCGGGGCGAATTTCCAAGTTCGAACCGGATGAGTATCGCGCGCCCTATCTGAAACAGGCCGTCGAACGCGGTGACGCCGATCCCATTTCGAGGTGCGTCGAGGCCCACCGTGGCCAGGCCCGACGTGCCGCGCTGCGAGCGATCGGCACGCTGCACGATGTCATCGCCGGCCAGACAACGCCGGACCACGAGAGCACGCTCGAGCGATCCTTCGTGGGCGAAGCCGAGTTGACGGCCGCCGTGGCGCGGCTGGCCAGCGTGTTGCCCCGCGCGAAGTCGGACCCATCGAACGGTTATCTGCTGGTGAATCCGCTGAGCTTTGCGCGCCGCATGGGGCTGGAGTTGGAGGAAGCGGGGGATCGCAAGTTTGCCGTGGCCGAAGTGCCGGCCATGGGTTTCGCCTGGATCGACGCCAAGACCGTCGGACGCGCCGCCGCGCGGGCCAAGCCCATTGCCCACGAAAACGTGTTGCGCAACGAATTCTTCGAAGTCACGATCGGCCGCAACTCGGGCGGTATCCAGTCGGTCTACAACTTCCGACAGCGCGGGAATCAGCTCTCTCAGCAACTCGCGTTGCGAACGCCTCCGGCGGCGGGCGAACCGGGAGTCTGGTGCGATCCAGACGCCGCGGCGACCTATTCAACCATGCGAGCCGAATCGGTCGCAGTCACGGCCGCCAGCACCACGATGGGCGAGATCACGAGCCGCGGCGTGCTGCTCGGCGACGACGGTCGGCGCGTTGCTGGCTTTCGACAGACGGTGCAAGTCTGGGCCGACAGTCGTATCATTCGCGTCGCGGTCGAACTCGACGGCCTCGAAGAGCTGCCCGCCGATCCTTGGAATGCCTACTATGGGGCCCGATTCGCCTGGCCGGACCAGACGGCCGACTTGTGGCGGGGCGTCGGCCTGACGCGACAACGAACTGACGCGCCCCGCTTGGAGGCGCCCGAGTTCATCGAAATCGACAGCGGCGGGGCGCGGATGTCGATCCTCACCGGCGGACTTCCGTATCACCGCCGTAGCGACCCACGCATGCTCGACAGTCTGTTGGTGGTGCGGGGCGAACAGTCTCGCAGCTTTCGCTTCGCGATCGGCGTGGACGTGCCGCAGCCGGCTGCCTCGGCCGTGGAATTCATGACGCCAACCGTGGCACATCGCGAAACGGCCGTTCCGCCCGCGGCGTCAAGCGGCTGGCTGTTTCACGTCGACGCCAAGAACGTGGTGGCCACCGATTGGCAACCCCTGGTGGCTGCCGAGTCGAACACAACGATCGGCTTTCGCGCCCGGCTGCTTGAGACGGCCGGCCGCTCGGGTCGAGTCACGCTGCGCACGTTTCGTCCTGTGGCTACCGCGCGGCAAATCGATTTTCTGGGTCAAACCATGCTCGATGCCCACGTCGAAGGTGATAAGATAGGGCTCGACTTCGCGGCCTACGAATGGATCGAAGTCGAAGCGACGTGGCATCGCTAGAATGAGGCGGTGAACAGCCAGATCCTAGAATTTTACACGGCCCACGCCTGACCGCTGGCGGCGGCGCAGACGACGGACGTCGCCAATTGCCATGATCGTAACCATTGATGGTCCGGCCGGAGCCGGCAAAAGCACGATTGCCCGCGCACTGGCCCGCCGGCTCGGTTTTCGGTTTCTCGACACCGGCGCGATGTATCGCGCCGTCGCCTGGAGCGCGCGCGAGAACCACCTCGACTGGGACGATCCCCAGCAGATCGTGGCCCTGGCCAGGCAACTGCGACTGGAAGTCGGCGAACACGAAGTGCGAGTCGACGGTCGCGACGTGACCGAGGCCATCCGCACCAGCGAAGTCACGGCGCTAACGCACTTCGCCGCCAACAACCCGGGCGTGCGCGAGCACCTGGTCGAGCTGCAACGTCAGGCCGCCGGCATGGACAGTATCGTGACCGAGGGTCGCGATCAGGGCACCGTGGTCTTTCCACACGCCGAGTGCAAGATTTATCTGACTGCCAGTCCCGAGGAACGAGCGCGGCGCCGCGCCCACGAGTTGGCGTCGCGCGGGCAGGCCACCACATTGGCCGAAGTGTTGCACCACCAGAACCAGCGCGATGAGCGCGACGCCAATCGCGAAGTGGGGCCCATGGTGGCCGCCAGTGACGCCCTCGAGGTGTCGACCGATGGCCTGACGCCCACGCAGGTCTTGGATCGTTTGGAAGAAATCGTGCGAGCCAAATTGACCCAGCGGTCCACGTAGCCGTGATGCAGAAATCCCTTCCCGGCAGCATCTGGCATGGTTTTCTGCGGTTCCTCGCCACGCTTACGGCCGTCATCGTTTTTCGTATCCGCGCGCACGACCGACAACGCGTGCCCCCGACCGGCGGCGGCCTGCTGCTGGCCAATCACCAGAGCAACCTCGACCCGATCGTCATCGGGCTGGCGACTAAGCGCAAACTCAACTACCTGGCTCGCCAGACGCTATTCGCATTTGGACCGCTTCGTTGGCTCATGCAATCGTTGGATGCCATCGCCATCGATCGCGAAGGCACCGGCTTGGGCGGAATCAAGGAAACGCTGAAACGGCTGAAGCGGGGCGAGATGGTGCTGATGTTCCCCGAGGGAACCCGCACACCCGATGGCGAAGTGCAGCCGCTGAAGCCCGGCTTCACGGTCTTGGCAAAACGGGCCCGCGTGCCGCTAGTGCCGGTGGCCATCGACGGCACCTTTGACGCCTGGCCGCGTCAGCAACGACTGCCTCGGTCAGCGGTCATTCACGTTCAATTTGGCGAACCGATCGACACCGAGACGGCCGCGTCGATGTCCGACGCGGAATTGAGCAGCGAAGTCGAGCGTCGGATCCGCGAATGCCACGCTCAGGCTCGGCGCGCTCGCGAGTTGGCGTCCGGAATTGGCAACGTCAAAAGCCAGGCGGCCGCCGAAGTCACTGCCGCGCCTCCGCCCGGTCAGGCCGCCCACGAGGCTTAGTCGGGCTGGTGCACGAAGTCCTCGGCCGTGCGCACTGGCGTCATTTCGCCCCGGCCCATGACGCGTTGCTGGTTGTCAGAAAGCTGGAAGAGGGTCGCGCGGATCGAGCGGATCTCGGCGTCGATCGCCGACAGGCGTTGCGTCAGCAGCTCGAAGGCGTCGCGTGGAAAGTGGTGATTCATGGCGGTCGTTCTGTCGTGAACGAGAATATAAGAATGATGATCGCTTCGTTATTGCTATCGGCAAGTTACCCCCTGCTTTTAGGGAAAAACCGCAGCCGTGGCGTGGTAGTTTGATTGGGCCAATCGCGTAACCCACAGTTTGCGCACGACCGCAACCCACCGCCATGTGGCGGGCGCCGACTGCGACGAAACTGATGATTGGAACCCGGGACGACCGAATCGGGCGAGCGGTGGCAGAAGGCGGAATTCCCGGCCGGTTTGGGCCGATCTTACGGCGATTTCGCCGACCCTTGATACGGAACCTCCAGACGCCGCATGGCGTCTTGACCGCCCCGCCGTGGGCCACCTACACTTGGTGGGTTTGGGCAGGGCGCATCGTGCATGCCAGCCTGGGTTTGGCCACGTTTTGGCCCGTCGCGTTGCTTTTCGAGGTTCCACGGTGCCTGTTACTTGTGTGATTGGATTGCAATGGGGAGATGAGGCTAAGGGCAAACTCGTCGACCTGCTGACGGACGAGCACGAAGTCGTCGTTCGCTACCAGGGTGGCAGCAATGCCGGCCATACGGTCGTCACCGGCGGCCAGACTTACAAGCTTTCGCTGATTCCCTCGGGCATCCTCAGTCCCCAGGTGCAATGCGTCGTCACGGGTGGCGTGGTGCTCAACCCGGCCAGTATCCTGCAAGAGATCGACGGGCTGATCGCTCGCGGGATCAAGGTCGACAGCAACCTGATGCTCAGCGACCGGGCGCACGTGATTTTCCCGTGGCACATCGCTGAGGACGCCATCTTGGACAAAAGCTGCTCCAGCGGCGAGAACATCGGCACCACGATGCGGGGCATCGGCCCTTGTTATCGCGATAAGGTGGGCCGTTCGTTCGCCGTCCGCCTGGGCGATCTCTATCGCGACGATTTCCGCGAGCGGCTGAACCACATCGTCGACGCCAAAAACGCCACGCTGGGCGTGCTGATTGCCAACCCGTTCAGCGCGGCCGACATCGCGCGTGAATACACAGGTTATGCCGAGCGTCTGCGACCCTTTGTGGCCGACACGACCTCGTATCTGCTCGACGCGGTCGAAGCCAAGAAACGGCTGCTGTTCGAAGGCGCTCAGGGGGCCCTGCTGGACGTCGACCATGGCACGTATCCCTTTGTCACCAGCAGCAACAGCTCGGGCGCGGGCGTCTCGAGCGGCTCGGGCGTGCCAGGGCGCTGGATCAACAAGATCATCGGCGTCGTCAAGGCCTATTCGACGCGCGTCGGCGGCGGGCCCTTCCCGACCGAGCAGGACAACGAGATCGGCCAGCACATTCGCGACCGGGGCAACGAGTATGGGACGGTCACGAAACGGCCCCGCCGCTGTGGCTGGTTCGATGCCGTGGCCGTCCGCTATACCGCCCGGCTGAGTGGCGTTGACTCGCTGGCCGTGATGTTGCTCGACGTGTTGAGTGAACTGCCGGAGCTGAAGATTTGCACGGCCTACGAAATCGACGGCCGCCGAGTGACCAATTTCCCCAGCCACGTCGACGATTTGCGGCACTCCAAGCCCGTCTTCGAAACGCTCCCTGGCTGGCAGCAGGACATTACCAAGATTCGCAAGATGGCCGATTTGCCGCAGGCCGCCCGCGACTACCTGGCTCGGATCAGCCAACTGATCGGCCGGCCGGTCGAGGTCGTGTCGATTGGCCCCGACCGAGAACAAACCATCTTTGCCCAACGTACAAGCTGACGAATCGCGCCGATTTCCAACCGAACCCACCCGACACGTGCCTCTCCAGCAGGGGAAGACGGGGTGAGGGGGCTGACCGTGCCCGAACAATCGACATCCTATGCCGGCGAAGTATTGGGCGTGCCCGTTGAGACCCGGCCCAAGCACATTGCCATCATCATGGACGGCAATGGGCGTTGGGCCCAGCGCCAGGGGCTGCCGCGGATCGAGGGGCATCGCCGCGGCGTGGCCAGCGTTCGCCGGGCCACGGAAGAATGCGCGCGGCTCGACGTCGAACAGCTCACTCTTTATTGCCTGTCGAGCGAGAACTGGAAGCGGCCGCAGCGCGAGCTCGAGTTCTTGATGCACCTGCTCGAGCAGTACATGATCGAGGAGCGGGCCACGATCATGGAGCAGAACATTCGCGTCAGCGTCATCGGTCGCCGCCGAGACATTCCCGAGGCCGTGCAGCGCGAAATGCAAAAGACGATCGACATGAGCGCGGCCAACAGCGGGCTACGCTTGTGCCTGGCGATCAACTATGGCAGCCGGCTGGAAATTGTCGACGCGGTGCGCGACATTGCCACCGAAGCCGCCGCTGGCCGGCTGAACCCTGCCGAGATCTCGGAAGAGACGGTGCGGGCGCATCTCTACACCGCCGGCATGCGCGATCCTGACCTGCTGATTCGCACGGCGGGCGAAATGCGGGTCAGCAACTTTTTGTTGTGGCAGATCAGCTATTCGGAAATCTGGGTGACCGAGCACTGCTGGCCCGAATTCCGTGAAGGCGACCTGCACCAGGCCATCCGCGATTACGCCGCTCGCGACCGCCGCTTTGGCGGCCTCTCTGGATAATCTCCGCAAACAAGGAGCTTCCCACCGTTGCTGCGCTGGCGACTGCTGCTGGGCGCTCTGTTGATCGGGGCACTCATTGGACTACTTTGGCTCGACTACCACGCCTCCCCGCCGGCGATGGCGTTGTTCGTGCTGGTGCTGGTGTTCGGCCTGGCAGCCGCGCAAGAGGTGGTCTCGCTACTGGCGACGGGCGGCTATCGACCGCACCCGGGCGCGATTTATGCCGGCACGCTACTGGTGATCGCCAGCAACGCGATTCCCCTGTTCCTGCTTTCCGTGCCTGATGATCGGCCGCTCGAGCGCCTGGCGTGGCCCCTTTTGGCGTTCACGATCTTTGGCGTGTTGGGACCGCTGGTCGTGGAGATGATCCGTTATCGCCAGCCGGGCGGGGTGATGGTCAACGTGGCGCTGGCCACGTTCGGGATCGCCTATGTCGGCCTGTTGTTTAGTTTCTCGCTACACTTGCGCGTGTTGGGCGGGCCCCGGGCCGGCATGGTGGCACTGGCCGCGCTAGTGATCGTGGTCAAAATGGGTGACACCGGCGCCTACACGGTGGGCCGGCTGATTGGCCGGCACAAAATGGCACCGCTGATCAGCCCCGGCAAAACCATGGAAGGGGCCGGCGGGGCCGTGCTCTTCTCATGCCTGGGGGCCTGGTTCGCCTTCACCTGGCTGCCGGTCTGGATGGACGCCGACATTGCCCAGCGCAGCTGGAGCTGGCTCCTCTTCGGGCTGCTGGTCGGCCTGGCGGGGCTCGCTGGCGACCTGGCCGAGTCGCTGTTCAAACGCGACGTTGGGTCGAAAGACTCGAGCTCCTGGCTCCCCGGCTTCGGCGGAGTGCTCGACATCGTCGATTCGCTGCTCTTCGCGGCGCCGGTCGCCTTTTTGTGCTGGTGGCTGGGAATGGTGTGAGTGGCGAACCAGACGACCTCACAATTGTGCGACGAGACAACGCGATGGCATCGCGACACAAGCAACTGGCGGCCGGCATAATCGCCGCCATTCTCGCCAGTGACGTCGTCCTGGCAGCCGCAGATTTACCGTATGCTCCTTCGATCATTTGGTTGTTCGTGACCGCCTATCTTTCCGCCCAGATTGGGCTGCACAGCGTTTGGATCGCTATTGGTCGCGCGTCATGGTTGGTGCGGTTCTGCACCCTGTTTCCAGTGTGGGTTGGTATTTGGCTGTATTTGAACGCCTGGACATACATGGCCGTGAACGAATTGTCATTGGTATATCTCGCGCAGGCGGTCGTTACGGCGGTCTGCTTGCTGGCGATGCGCGCCGGACGATATCGACTGATTACCGTTGCCGGGCAACAACGCGATCCGGCCGCGCCGGCATCCGCCGGTCAGTATTCGATTCGCGATTTGATGATCGTAACCGCGCTGTGCGGCATCGCCACCGCCGGGTTGATGCAGTTACGGTTGTCGGAAACGGTGTACGCTCCGCTCATCAAGTTGGTCGGATATGGCATCTGCATCGCCGCAGCGACGCTGATGAGCGTGGTGGCAGCGCTGAGCACGCGCCGAAGCCTTTTTCCCGTCCTGCTAGTATTTACCATCAGTTGCACGCTTGGGGAAGGATTCGCAATGGCAGTGGGAGCTTCCCCGTGGATGCCTTTGGTGGCCTTGCTCGGTGGAATCACGCTATTGTTGCTGACTGCTCTCTTGGTCCTTCGCAAAATAGGATATCGCTTTCAACGGAAGACCGAGCCTCCAGTTCAGGCGGCTTGGGGGCCTGCGGCGCGACCACAGTCTTAGGACATTCGCAGCCGTCAACCTCGCATCAACCGCACCTCCCTCCGCCAATCCCATTGCCACAACCCATGCACCCGCCGCTCGTTACGGCTCGCCGTTGGTTTCCCATTCGTCTCGTCCAAAACATCCGGTATATTTAACGGTACTGATGGATTCGTAATTCGTGGCGTCGGCCAGCGTGCCGGCGGCTCGCTTGAATGTCTGAAGCTACCATTCCGCTGGTCGACCCCAAGAGTCTGTTGACCCTGTTCGGAACACGCGACCAGCACCTGCGAAAGATTCGCGATTCGCTGGGCGTTTCAGTATCTGGCCGCAACGATCGCATCCACATCGAGGGGCAGGATGAGGCCGTGGCCCACGCCACCGAGGTCTTCGAGCAGCTCAAGGTGCTCGCGTCGCGATACGGAGTGCTGTCGCCAGAAGAGGTCTCGCAGGTCCTCTCGACCGTCACCGGCAAGTCGATGGAGATCGAGCATTCGCCGATCGAACTGCAGTTTGCCGGCCGGCCGATTCGTCCCCGCACGGCTGGCCAGGCCCGCTACGTGACGGCCATTCATGAGCATGACCTGGTCTTTTGCACCGGTCCGGCCGGCACGGGCAAGACCTATCTGGCCGTGGCCATGGCCGTGCAGGCGCTGAAGCAAGAGATTATCCGCAAGATCGTGCTGGTGCGGCCGGCCGTCGAGGCGGGCGAGAGTCTGGGCTTCCTGCCCGGCGACTTGCAGGCCAAAATCAACCCCTACCTGCGGCCCCTGCTCGATGCCCTGCGCGAGATGATGGATTACGACCAGATCAAGCGCTATACCGAGCAGGATCTGATCGAGATGATTCCGCTGGCCTACATGCGCGGCCGCACGCTCAACGAGGCGTTCTGCATACTCGACGAAGCGCAGAATACGACCGTCGCCCAGATGAAAATGTTTTTGACGCGTATGGGCCTGGGCACCAAGATGGTGGTCTCGGGCGATACGACCCAGGTCGATTTGCCGTCGCACACGCGCAGCGGCTTGCTCGACGCGGTTCACCGGCTGGAGGGCATCGAAGGGTTCGCACACGTGGCCTTGAACAACAAGGACATCGTGCGACATCGGCTGGTGCAGGAGATCGTCCGCGTCTACGAGGAAGAGGAGCCGAAAAAGAGGCGGTAATCGCCCCGGCCAACTGATGCTAAGCGGAAGTCAAAAGCGGACCCGATGGGAGCGGGTGGCATCCCTGCAATTGCCACCTAGTCTCGTCGAACGCACCTGGGAATACCTCAAGCGAGGCGACGTGCTGGCCCGGCTCGGCCTGTGCGTGTTGGCCGTCTTGGGCCTGTGGGCCGTGACGACGGCCTGGTCGATTCCCCTGGGCTATGAGCGGAACTACACGGCGTCCCGCGACATCGTGGCGCACGTCAAGTTCGACAAGGCCGACCGCGACCGGACCGAACAAGCCCGGGATCTGGCCAAGCGCACGGTGAGTTACGTCTATCAGCAGGACAAGGAACCGCTGGTGCAATTGCGGGCCGCCCTGCAAAACCGCATTGTGCTGGTGGCCGGCGCCAAATCATTGGCCGACCTGGACCAGAAGAGCTGGCACGAATTCTTTCCCCCTCCGGCCACGGGCCCCGGGGCGCTTGTCCGAGAGGATGACGCCGAGCAATTCCGGCTGTTTCACGACGCGCTGTCGACACCCGAGTCGATCTCGAAGGCCGAGCAAGCTGTCGGCGAAGCGCTCGCGCCGGCCGAACAAAAGGGGCTGCTGAAAAAGCTGGCCCAGGCGCCGGACGAAGGCAATCAGGAAGAGATCGTCGTCGTCACGAAAGGCGACCCCGAGGACGCGCAGAAAGTCAAAGTCAGCGAAGTGCTGATCGGCGAGGCCGACTGGCTTAAAAAGGCGCTGGCCGAGCGGCTCGAGTCGCCCGTCGTCGCCGAGCGCACGTTCACCTGGTTGCGCGAACGGCTGCCGACCACGCTTGTTGTCGACCCCGATCTGACCCAGCAGGCCAAGGACAACGCCAAGGCGGCGGTCGAAGAGAAATTCATCACGATCTCGCCCGGCGATGTCCTGGCGCGCGGCGGCGAACCGTTGACCGAAGAAAACATCAACCTGCTGACGCTCGAACACGACGCCTTTCTGCGTCAATTGGGTTTTGGCCAGCGGCTGGCCCATTCGCTGGCAGCCTTGGGCATGTTCGTGGCGCTGTCGATCTTGTGCGGCGTCTATGTGGTTCACTACGAACCGCGGTTGCTACAAAGCCTGCGGCGTTTCTCGATCACCCTGGCCCTGATCGTGATCACCGTCGGCTTGTCGGTGATGGCGGCCCAGGACACGTTCCAGGCCGAGTTGGTGCCGCTCATTGTGTTTGGCATGACCTTGTCGATCGCTTATCACCGCGAGCTGGCCCTGCTGTTTTCGGCCTCGGCGGCGTTGATCGTGGTGGTTTCGACGGGGCGGGGCTTGAATGATTTCATGATCCTCAACGCGGCGGTCGCCTCGGCAATTCTGTTGGTCGGCAACATTCGCAACCGCCGCAAACTGATTTACGTCGGCCTGGCCGTGGGCGCCGTCACGCTGCTGACCACGATCGGCGTCGAAACCCTGGCCGAGCAGCCCTGGCGCACGATCTGGCCCGATGCCTTGCGGTTTGGCCTGTGGTCCGTCTTCGCCGGCCTGCTGATGCTGGGCCTGCTGCCGTTCATCGAGAGCTTGTTCGGCGTGCAGACCGAGCTGAGCCTGCTCGAATTGGGCGACGTGGCCCATCCGCTGTTGCAAGAGCTCGTCCGCCGCGCTCCGGGCACGTACAACCATTCGATCAATGTGGCCTCGATCGCCGAAGCGGCGGCCGAAAGTGTCGGCGCCAATGGGTTACTGGTGCGCGTGGGGGCCTATTTCCACGACATCGGCAAGATGCTCAAGCCAGGTTATTTCGTCGAAAACCAGGGCACTGATCAGAACCGCCACGAATCCCTCGTGCCGGCCATGAGCACGCTGATCATCATCGCCCATATCAAGGACGGCGCCGACCTGGCCCGGCAGCACCGCCTGCCCGAGCCGATCATCGACTTCATCGAGCAGCACCACGGCACGACGCTGGTCGAGTATTTCTATCGGCGGGCGAACGAGCGCAAGGAATCCAATCCCGACGGCACCGAAGTCGACGAGAGCGATTTTCGCTATCCAGGTCCCAAACCGCAGACCAAAGAAGCCGCGGTGCTGATGCTGGCCGACGCAGTCGAGAGCGCCAGCCGGGCGTTGGTCGAGCCGACTCCGGCGCGGATCGAGAGCCTGATCGAGGAAATCAGCATGAAGCGGCTGCTGGATGGGCAGTTCGACGCCTGCAGCCTGACGCTGCAGGAGCTGGCCACGATCAAGGACAGCCTGGTCAAGTCGCTGACCGCCGTCTATCACGGTCGCGTCAAATATCCCGACCAGCGAACGGCCTGACGCACCGCGGTGGCCAGGCGGTATAGTATTCTCCCAGGCGCCATGGCGGCGCCAAATTACCGCGCCGTGGCTCGGCGAAAGGCGCTATGCTCTCGATCGAGATTTGCAACGACCAGGATCTGCTGCCGGTCAACGAAGACCAGCTGCGCCGGGCCGCCGAAGCCGTGCTCGTCGACGCAAAAATTCACACGGCAGTGCTCAGCATTGCCGTCGTTGACGATTTGTCGATTCACGCCCTGAACCGGCAATTCTTGCAACACGACTACCCGACCGACGTGCTGAGCTTTGTGCTGGAACAGGACGAGGGACGGCTCGAGGGCGAAGTGATCGCGAGCGCCGAAACGGCCGCGCGGGCCGCACGGCAATACGGCTGGTCGGCCGACGCCGAACTGCTGCTCTATGTCATTCACGGCACGCTGCACCTGGTCGGACACGACGACCAGGACGACGCGGCGCGCGAGGCAATGCGTGCCGCCGAGCGCCATCACCTGGCGCGTTTCGGCCTCCAGGCGCGCGAACTGCCACCAGACGGCAACGACTAGGTTCTCTCTTTCGCGGCCTCGAAACGCAAATTCGTTACTCCCCAAAAATCTTCCCTGCGTGCTAGCTGCATGTCGAGCGAAAAGGCCACTGCCATCGTCTTGCGAGCGACCGAATTCAGCGAGACCAGCGCCATCGTGACGCTGTTCTCGCGCGAGTTCGGCAAGATACGCGCTTTGGCCAAGGGGGCTCGGCGTCCCAAGGGGCCCTTTGAGTCTGCCCTTGACCTGCTCGCCGTTTGTCGCGTAGTGTTCCTCCGCAAATCTTCCGACGCCTTGGACTTGTTAACGGAAGCGAAGTTGGAACGGCGGTTTCGACCGCACGGCGGCGACCTATCCAATCTGTACGCCGCGTACTATGTCGCCGAGCTGTTGAACGAGTTGACCGAGGACTACGACCCCCATCCAGAGCTTTTCGACGTGGCGGATGAAACGTTGATCGCACTGCGTAACGGCAGCGCGGTCGCGCCGGTGTTGTTGCGCTTCGAGTTGACGGCCTTGCGTGTGTTGGGACATTTGCCCGCGTGGGAGACTTGTGCCGAGTGCGGCAATCCCGTCGCGGCCAGTGGCAGAGTTCCGTTCAGCCAATCGGCGGGCGGTGTGGTGTGCAAATCATGTCGACCCGGTCAAAAACAAATCGTGTCGCTCAGCGCCGAAGTATTGACGGTGCTGGTGCGGTTTTCGGCGCGCGACGATGCGTGGCGGGGCGAACAACTGGGACAGCGCACCTATGGCGAATTGCGCGCGGCGTTGAATCACTACTGGGCCCATCTGCTCGGCCACCCGCCGCGGATGCACCGGTATTTGGGAACCTCGGCAAATTGACACCTCGGATTCTTTCGGGCGCTCGGCATGTCGGTTGAAAAACGCATCCTTCTGATCCTTGCAATCGGCCTGGCCACGGCCAGCGGCTGCTCGCTGGCGCCGAAAAGCCCGCCGCAGCAGGCCGCCGTGGGCCCGACGAGCGAGGAGGCCGAATGGTGGGCCGCCAATCAGCACCGCAAGTTGTATGTGCCCGGCAAGGGCTACTACGTCGAGGGCACGAGCGGCTTCTTCGATCAAAACGGCCGCAGGCTGCCGACGGGGTCCGATCCGATTACCGGCACGTCCGACGAGCGTCCGTCGTTGACCGAAAAAATGAGTCCGAAGAAGGCGATCGCGCGGATGAAGGTCGCGATGGGTAAGGGCCCCGATGAGAAAGTTGCCCGGCAAGCACTCAACGAAGGCGACGCGCTCTTCCGTCAGAAACAATACGACAAGGCGGCCGACAAATATAAGGTGGCCTACAAGCGCTGGCCTGACTCGCCGTTGGAAGAAGAGGCCATTTTCAAGGCGGCCGAAAGCTACTTCTTCGCCGACCGCTATGGGAAGGCCGACGACGACTACTCGCTGTTGATCAAGAAGTTTCCCTCGACCACGTATCTGAGCCAGATCATTACGCGGCGGTTTGCGATCGGCCGCTATTGGGAGCATTCAGACATCGCCAACCATCATTGGCAGTTGACGCCCAACTTCAACGACAAGACCCGGCCGATGTTCGACACCGCGGGCCATGCCGTGCGCGTCTACGAACGCATTCGCCTCGACGATCCGACGGGCCCTCAAGCTGACGACGCGGTGATGGCCGCGGCCAATTTCCACTTCCTGCGATCGCATTGGGAAGAAGCCGACTACCATTACCACCTGCTGCGATCCGAATTTCCCAAGAGCGAATTTCAATTCCAGGCTCATTTGCTCGGCCTGCGCTGCAAGCTGTTGCGTTATCAGGGCCCCGGCTACGAAGGAGCGCCGCTCAACGAAGCCGAGGAGCTGGCCACGCAATTGCTGACGCAGTTCCCGAGTGAATTGGGTGATGAGCGGCAGCGAGTGGTGCAAGTGCGAGCCGGCATTCGCGACCAGCGGGCGCTGCGAGATTGGGAGATGGCCGACTTCTACACGCGTACCGAACATTATGGCGGCGCCCGATTCTACTACGCCAAAATCGTCAAGGACTTTCCAGACACGAAACTGGCCGTGGAATCGCGCGGCAAGCTGGATCAATACAAGGGCCTGCCTGATAACCCGCCGTTGACGTTCCAATGGCTCGTCAACATTCTGCCGGCGTCGAAGAGAGAAGGCCCCGTGCTGCCCAAGGAATTGGATAAGCCGATGACCAATCCCGCGACCGTCGCCTCGGCCCCTGATACGACGACGACCACGAAGTAACCTCCCTGGCGAGCCTGCCGTGAGTTGCCACGATCCGCAAAACACGAACCACCGGCCGGCGCCGGAGCGAACCGATCCGGCGCCATTCACGGCTCTCGGCGAGCCGGTGATCTCGCGACGGCGGGCCCTGGGCTTGTTTTCCGGAATGGCGCTGGCGCTTAGCGGCTGCGCCGGCTACCGGTTCGGCGCCGCCTCGCTCTATCCACCCGACATTCAGACGGTCTATGTGCCGGTCTTTCAGTCGAACAGCTTTCGCCGCAATTTGAGCGAATGGCTTACCGAGGCGGTCTGCAAGGACATCGAGACCAAGACGCCCTACAAGGTGGTCGGCACGCCCAATGCCGACAGCGTACTGATCGGCAAATTGATCGCCGACACCAAGCGAATCATCGTCGAAGACCAGTACGACATGCCCCGCGAAACCGAAGTGAACATGGCAGTGGAGATTCGCTGGGTGAATCGCAAGGGCGACCTGCTCAATCGCCCCGTGCCGATTCCCTTGCCGCAGGATCTGGTCACGCTGAGCGCGCCGGGCATTCTCGTGCCCGAGTACGGCCAATCGGTCACCACGGCCCAACTGCAATCGATTCAGGCCCTGTCGGCCCAGATTGTGTCGCTGATGGAAATGCCGTGGTAAGCTAAGCGAGATGAATTCCATCTCGCCGCCCGCTCCCGAGTGGAGCGCTCGTTTCCCCGGCCGCTCCAGCCACTGGCAATTGCGCACCCGGCTGCTCGATTTGCCCAGGCGGCCGCTGGTGATGGGCATTTTGAATGTCACGCCCGACAGTTTTTCGGACGGCGGTCGATTTGCCAATACCCAGGCCGCCGTCGATCAGGGCTTGCGTCTCGTCGCCGCGGGGGCTGACATTCTCGACCTTGGCGGCGAAAGCACCCGTCCTTATAGCCAAGGCGTTTCGAGCCGGCAGGAGTTAGACCGCGTGTTGCCCGTGGTCGCGGCGCTCGCCGCGCGCGTTCTCATTCCGCTGTCGATCGATACCTCCAAGGCCGACGTGGCGCGCGAAGCGATCGGCGCGGGCGCCGAAATCATTAACGACATCACGGCCCTGGAAGGCGATCCGGAAATGATCGCCGTGGCCCGCGACTCCGGCGCGGGCATTTGCGCCATGCACATGCAGGGCACGCCGCAAACCATGCAGGACAACCCCACCTACGACGACGCCGTCGAGGACGTGCTCGCATTTCTGCGTGAGCGCCGCGAACACCTGGTCGCCAAGGGTATCGATCCGGCCCGAATCGCGCTCGATCCGGGGATTGGCTTTGGCAAATCGCACCAGCACAATCTGACGCTGCTGGGCCACTGCGCGCGGTTTCACGAACTGGGGTGTCCGCTGCTGGTTGGTCCCTCGCGCAAGGGCTTCATCGCCAAGCTACTCGGCGACAAGCTGGCCGACCGAACCGCCGGGACCGTCGGCGTGTCTCTTTCGCTAGCTCGCCAAGGTGTGCAAATCCTGCGGGTCCACGATGTCGCGGCGGTGCGACAGGCGTTGCTGCTCTATGAAGCAACGGGCGGGATCGATGGCGAGGTATCGCGTTTGCCGGAAGGTTGACGACGCCCCCACCCCCGACTCGGCCATTGCAAATGGCCCTAACCAGCGTTGCCGTCTGAGGATAACGACGTTGACTGAGGTCCGAATTTGAGGGATACTTCGTATAGCTACCGCCGCCCAAGAGCCCTATTTCACCGTTCCGCGGCGGCCGTTCCTCTTTTCTGACCGCGAAAGCCCCATGATGGCCATCGCCGAGAATGTCGACTTGCGCAAGTATTGTCTGGAAACGGCCGAACGCGCACAGCAGGCTTCGGTGGAACTGGCCCGGCTGGACGGCGCGACCAAGAACGCCTGGCTGAAACGATCGGCCGGACTGCTCAGGTTGCACGCACCGGGTCTCGCCGAGGCCAACGCACTTGATTTGGCCGCCGCACCCCAGTTTGGCCTCTCCGACTCACAAATCGACCGGCTGCGGCTCACGCCCAGCGTGATCGAATCGATGGCTGTCGGCCTTGAGGAAGTCGCGGCGTTGGCCGAGCCGATTGGCGAAGTCATGGAGTCGTCGATTCGCCCCAACGGTCTCGAGGTGCTCAAAGTTCGCGTGCCGCTGGGCGTGGTGTTTTTCATCTACGAGTCGCGTCCCAACGTGACCGCCGATGCCGCTGCGGTTTGCGTCAAGAGCGGCAACGCGGTCATCTTGCGGGGGGGCAAGGAAGCAGCCCATTCGAACCGCGCGATCGTCAACCTGCTCGAACAGGCCGCCGAGAACGTTGGCGTGCCAACGGCCGCCGTGCAATTGGTCAGCACGCCAGACCGCGAAGCGGTGGGGCATTTCCTGCAACTAAGCGAGTATATCGACCTGGCCATCCCGCGCGGTGGCGAGAGCTTGATTCGCCGCGTGGCTGCCGAAGCCAAGATGCCGGTCATCAAGCACTTCACGGGCAACTGCCACGTCTACGTCGATCGGGCCGCCGACCTGGAGATGGCCGCCGAGATCACGGTGAACTCGAAGTGCCATCGGCTCGGCGTGTGCAACGCGGCCGAGTCGCTCGTGGTTCACTCGGAAATCGCGGGCGAATTCCTGCCGCGCGTGGCCCGCCTGTTGGGCGAACGGCAAATTGAGTTGCGGGGCGACGCCCGCACGCGGAGCCTGGTCAGCTCGGCCAAGACGGCCGTCGAAGAGGATTTTGCCGCCGAATACCTGGGCCCGGTCATGTCGATCAAAATCGTCGATACGCTCGACGAGGCCATCGACCACATCAATCACTATGGCTCCAAGCACACCGACGCGATCGTCACGAATGATTTGAACTCGGCGCGGGCGTTTGTCCGCGGCGTCGACACCTCGGCGGTGATGGTCAACGCCAGCACGCGATTCAACGACGGTTTTCAATTTGGGCTGGGCGCCGAAATTGGCATCAGCACCGACAAATTTCACGCTCGCGGTCCGTGCGGAGTCAAGGAATTGACCAGCTACAAGTATGTGGTTTACGGCAGCGGCCACGTCCGGCAATAGACCGCTGGCGACGACCGATCTTCAGAGCGGCACAGGAGGCCATGGATGGCTGACGAACTGCTGAGCCAGGCTGAGCTGGACACGTTGCTCAGCGCGCTGGAAGCCGACGAGGAGCCTGCTCGGCCGACGCTGCGCACTCCCTCCAGCAGTCCCCCATCGAGCGGCCCACAGCCTCCGGGTGCCAGCCCCGCGTTCGCAGCATCGCCGCGCGAGAAGATCCTGGCGTTTGACTTCAAACGCCAGCAGCCGCCGGCCGCGGCTCCCCTGCGCATGCTACGGGTCGTGCATGAGACTTTCGCCAGAAACCTGGCGGCGGCCTTATCGGTCATGATGCGCACGCCGGTGGACGTTGCGCTCGCGGCGGCCGACCAAATGACCTACGCTGATTTCACCAGCGGACTCGAAACCCCCACCTGTTATCAAGTGCTCGCCGCGGCACCACTGGAGGGCAAGTTTTTTCTAGACCTGAGCCCTTCGATCCTCTTTCCGCTGATTGATCGACTCTTGGGAGGTGGGGGCGACCCCGGCCCGATCGCGCGGCGGCCGCTGACTGAAATTGAGTTGCGGCTGACGTCACGCGTCACGGCCTTGCTGCTGCAAGAACTGGCGGCTGCCTGGCAAGGGGTGCAACCCCTGGCGCTGGCGGTCGAACGCGTTGAAAGCGACCCGGCGGCAATTCGCGACGTGCCGCCGGCCGAAATCGTGTTCGCACTGATTTTCGAACTCAAAATGCACGAAAGCCGTGGACCGCTTAGGCTGTGCATTCCGCGCAACACCGTGACGCCTTTGGCCGGGGCGGCTGATGGTTGGATCCGCCGGGGCCAACCGCCCGCTGGAGGCGAAGCCCTGAGTTCCCTCTCGGCAGGCTTGCAACAGGCGGCCGTCGAGCTTGTGGCGCGGCTGGCCGAGATCAAGATAACGTCGGCCGATTTGTTCAACTTACACGTTGGCGACATCATCACGACCGACAAGGATGTCCACACTCCCATCGCGGTCTGCCTGGAAGGCGTCGTGAAGTTTCGCGCCCACCCGGGCGCTCTGCAGGGCCACAAGGCCTTCCGCATCGAAGAGGCCTTGCCGGCACCAAGCGACCCGCTGGACGAACAGGCGTGAGCTGGTACGGCCAGCGAGCGTGCATATCCGCCAAACCGCCGTTGCTCTCCACGGGCGCGGTGAATCTCAGGGGGCATGGACGCTCGCCGCGGCCCCCCTATAATTTCTCTCCATACCTGATCCCGAGGTAAGGAGAGTATCTTGGCAGTTGAAAAAGTCGTCATTATCGGCAGCGGTCCGGCCAGCTGGTCCGCCGCAATCTACGCGTCGCGGGCCGAATTGCAACCGCTGGTGTTCGAAGGCGCGATCACCGAAGAGAACCGCATCAACGGCACGCTGCCGCTGGGCCAGTTGAATCTCACCACCGAGGTAGAGAATTACGCTGGCTTTCCGGCCGGCAATCTGGAAGCCTATCTCGACAAAGCGATCGATCCCGCCGTGCGGCAGCTGATGGCGCCCCACTCGGGCCACGGCATCAGCGGACCGGAGTTGATGGAGCTGATGCGGCAGCAAGCCAAGAACTTTGGCACCCGCATCATCACCGATGACATCGTGATGGTCGACCTCGAGCGGCGTCCGTTTCGACTGACCGCTTTAAGCGGCGAGATCACCGAGGCCCAAACCATCATTGTCGCCACGGGCGCGCGGGCGAACTACCTGGGTCTGCCCTCGGAAGAGGCGTTCAAGAATCGCGGCGTCAGCGCCTGCGCGGTTTGCGACGGCGCGCTGCCCCGGTTTCGCAACAAGCCGCTGGTCGTGGTGGGAGGCGGCGATTCGGCCGTCGAAGAGGCCAGCTACCTGACGAAGTTCGCCAGCACCGTCTACCTGGTGCATCGCCGCGATCGGCTGCGGGCTTCGAAGATCATGGCCGAACGGGCCGACGCCAACAAGAAGATTGAGTTCGTCTGGAACCACCAGCTGGGCGAGGTGCTGGGCACCGACAAGGACGGGGTCACCGGGGTCGTCGTCGAGAGCACAACCGACGGCAAGTCGAAGCAGCTCGATGCGACGGGCCTGTTTTTGGCGATTGGTCACACGCCCAACACGAGCTTCCTCGATGGGCAGTTGCAGCTAACCGACAAAAAGTACATTGTGCTCACCGTGCCGTTCCGCACCAACACCAGCGTGCCAGGCGTGTTCGCGGCGGGCGACGTGGCCGACGACTACTATCGCCAGGCCATCACCTCGGCCGGCTCGGGCTGCATGGCCGCACTGGATGCCGAGCGCTGGTTGTCTCACGCGGAATAATCTCAGCTTCGATGCCTGTTCGAACGGATTGCCCATGACATTGCAAGTTCAGGACATGACAGTGGCGGCGGCTCGCCAGGCGGAAGCGGCGGGCACGATCGCGCGGCTGCGGGGTTGGATTCGCACGCGGCGCGACTCCAAGGGCGGGTTCAGCTTTCTCGAGCTGAACGACGGCTCGTCGATGGCCAACATTCAGATCATCGCCGAAGCGACACTGGCGAACTACGAGAGCGAGATCAAGCATCTCTCGGCCGGTTGCAGCGTGACGGTCGAAGGCGAGGTGAAGGCTTCACCTGCCAAAGGCCAGGCCACGGAGGTGCAAGCCCTCTCGGTGACTGTACACGGCTGGTCCGATCCCGAGACCTATCCGCTGCAAAAGAAGCGACACTCCTTCGAGTTCCTTCGCACGCTGGCGCATTTGCGGCCGCGCACCAATACGTTTGGCGCCATTGCCCGGGTGCGCAACTGCATCTGCCGCTCAATCCACAATTTCTTCCAAGAGGAGAACTTCCTCTACGTCCACGCCCCGATCATCACGGCCAGTGATTGCGAGGGAGCGGGCGAGATGTTCAAGGTTACGACGGTCGATCTTGCCAACGTGCCGAAAGCCGGGCCGAAAGTCGACTACACGCAGGACTTCTTCGATCGTCCCGCGTTCCTCACCGTCAGCGGACAGCTCGAGGCCGAAATNNCGAGTTCTGGATGATCGAGCCCGAAATGGCCTTCTTCGAGCTGGCCGACAACATGGACCTGGCCGAGCGATTCTTGAAGCGCATTTTTCGCGACGTGCTGACGCAATGTCCCGAGGACATGCAGTTTTTCAATGCGCAAATTGAGCCCACGGCCGTGGCGAGTCTCGAGGGAGTCGTCGAGCGCGACTTCGTGCGGCTCACCTACACCGAGGCCGTTGACATTCTCACGAAGTGCGGCGCGAAGTTCGAATATCCCGTCGCCTGGGGCAACGATTTGCAGGCCGAGCACGAGCGNNTCGGCGGCAGCCAGCGCGAAGAGCGGCTCGACGTGATGAGCGAGCGGATGCGCGAGCAGCACCTGGAGCCCGAGAGCTATTGGTGGTATCTGGACCTGCGCCGCTACGGCACCGTGCCCCACTCGGGTTTTGGCTTGGGATTGGAGCGGGCGATGCTGTTTGCCACGGGCATGGCCAACATCCGCGACGTGATCCCCTTCCCGCGGGTGCCCGGCAGCGCGGACTTCTAGACGGTGCCTGCTTCTAGACGGCGCTCGAATCGCCCCGATAGCGTGACAACGGGCGCATCAGCCAAAAGGCGACACCCGTCACGCCCAGGCCGGAAAACACCAGCCAATCGTAAAATGTATAGAACATCAGCACCGGCGACCCTCCCAGCGAGTCTAGGTCGAGGGTGCGTTTTCACCTGCCCAAAGACTGGACGGGAATAGATTCACTGCGGGTTGGCGAATCGATTGTAGCGCTTGCGTCGGTCGTAGCTGCGCGCGCCGCGCGATTGCGACGGCCGAAGTTGCTTGATTTTGGCAGCCAGGGAAAATAGGCTGAATGTTCTCTGGGGCAAGGCCTGCGGGGGCGACCGGTCCGAATGGACCTCCTTTCAAATCTCCGCGATTCGATCAGTACCACTCGGAACGGACCCATGCGATCGCCTGTTGGTGATTTTCTCGAGCCGAACTTGCGACGTGCCGGCGATTGCCGCGCTCGCCATCGGCGTGCGACGCTGCGCGTGGGGGTCCTGGTGGCAATCCTCGCGACCTTATCGGCACCAGCGACCGCCAACCAAACGAGTACGCTGGTGAGTTTCGATTTTGGCACCTTTGGAACGGTCCAAGTCGATCTGTTCAATGACCTGACGCCAATCTCGGTCAATAACTTCTTGCAGAACTACGTCGCGACGAACAAATACGACAACACGATGATCAATCGCAGTGTGTCGCCCGGCGTCTTGCCGCTTGGCACCGCTGCGGGCACGCCGGCGCCCACTTTCGGGGTGGTGCAAGGCGGTGGCTCGAACGCGGATGCATCGGATATCACGACCGCGGCTGCGATCAGCCTGGAATACTCACGCGCCAACTCGCGCGGAACGATCGGCATGGCGCGAACCAGCGATCCAAACAGCGCCACCAGCGGTTGGTTTTTCAACACCACGGACAACTCGATCCCGTTCGCGCCCAACGCGAACAGCCAGGGCTATGCCGTGTTCGGTTGGGTGGTCGGAACCGGCATGGCGGCCATCGACGCCATCGCCGCAGTGCCTACCTTCAACTACCAAGGTGGTTTCGCGAGCGTGCCCCTGCAAAACTTCACGGCCGCCGACTATGCCAGCTCAACGAGCAACCCGATCGCCCACGTCGTGATTCTCAACAGCGTTACGGTCATCAAGACGCACCCCTCCTATCAGAATCCGATCTTGAGCGTCGACGTCAACAACGACGGCTCGCTGTCGCCGCAGGATTTGGGAATCGTGCTCCTGGACATCGCGAACAACGGCATTCACTCCGTCAGCGGAGCGTTTTCCGGCGCCAGCTATCTGGACGTCAACGGCGATGGCTTGATCAGCCCAGCCGACGTGCTGGGCATCGTGAGCGCGATACAATCCCAAGACGCGCCGCAGTCGCTCGCCGCCTCGCAAGGCCTGACCATGACAGCGGGCGTTTCGATCGTCCCGGAGCCGGCATCGTGGAGCCTGGCCGGCATGGGGGTGCTCGTGTTCGCCGCTTATGCAGTTCGGCGCCGGCGGCATCTCGCCCGTTGCGGCTGAGCTGCAACCGAGGCGACGCGGCAAGCACACGAGACGCCGGCCAAGTCGCGGCCGTTTGAGGTCATTTGGGCCGCACGAATCCCTCAACCCCGGCCCGTTAACTCAACGATTTCTCTTGATTTTGCGGGGGGGCGTCAATAGGCTGGATTCCGGCGGCCCGCGGCACGTCCCGCATCCGTCCGATTGAGCGGCATGCCCGTTCGGGGCGCCGAAAGAGCCTCTTCGCCCGCAGTGTCAAGTTTTTCTCGACAGGACCCCTTTTGATGCGCCCGAACACTGCTCGACGCATCGCCGCGGTGAGACTGCTCGCGTCCGCGGCTGTTGTGCTGTCGTACTGGGCAATGCCGGCCCATGCCTGGAGCGGTCCCACCGGCACCCTGGTGCAATTCAACTTCTCGGGACGCGACCCGGTTGAAGTCGATCTGTTCGATCAGTTGACGCCGATCACCGTCACCAATTTCTTGCAGAACTATGTCAACCCAGGCAACTACAACAACACCTGGATCCACTCGAGCTTACAAGTTGCCACGACCGGCGTGGGGGCCATACAAGGCGGCGCGGTTTACAACAACACGAACATACTCAGTTTGGTCCCCGCAGCCAGCCCGATCAATCTCGAATATTCGCGAGCCAACACTGCCGGCACGCTGGCTATGTGGCGCACGAGTCCCAATGCGCCGAACTCGGCCACCAGCATCTGGTCATTCAACGCGGTTGACAATTCCGGTCCCTTGGGTCCTGGCGGAAACTCGACGAATGGCTATGCCGTATTCGGGTGGATCGTCGGACCGGGCCTGAGCGTCATTACCGACATCAATAGTCTAATTGCCCCGGATCTCAGCGCCTTTGGTAGCCCCTTGTTTAGTTCGTTTCCGCAAACGTCGACATCATCCTTTTCGCCGGTTGTCTTGGATAGCATTCAGGTGCTCAAGACGCATGCGGCGTTTCAAAACCCCTATATGTCGGTCGACGTGAACAACAGCGGCACGCTGTCGCCGCAAGATCTCGATATCGTGCTCGAGGACATCGCACTGCACGGCATCCATGCAGTGAGCGGTCCCTTCAGCGGACTGAACTACCTGGACGTCTCGGGAGATGGCCTGGTGAGTCCGGCGGACGTGCTGGCGATCGTGGATGCTTTCAATCAGCTCGTGGCCCCCGTGGCCCAGCCAGCGGGGCTGGGAGTACCGTCAGCCGGGCCCTTGGCGATTGTGCCCGAGCCCTCGTCGCTGGTGCTGGCCTGCGCTGCCCTGGTGGGTTGCTGGGCATTCTCCCAAGTTGGCCGTCGCACGCGTTCGGCCGCGGCCCGTTGACGGTCGAGGCGGCCTATTTTCAGGCTCTGCCAGCGCGACTACAATCCGTGCTGGCCACGATTGCCTCGATTCCCCCCACCTGAGACCTCACCATGATGCGACTAGCTGCGGTTTTGTTGTTTTTTTCCCATGCCGTGGCGATCGGTGTCTCGCCGGCTCTCGGTGCCGACAATGTGCCGCCCGCGGGCTTCGTGGCGCTGTTTAACGGCAAGGATCTCAGCGGCTGGAAGGGACTGGTGAAGGACCCGCCGGCGCGGGCCAAGATGTCGGCCGCCGAATTGACCGAGGCGCAAGCCAAGGCCGATGCGAGCATGCGCGAGCATTGGAAGGTGGTTGACGGCGCGCTGGTGTTCGACGGCAAGGGGCAAAGCTTGTGCACGGCCAAGGACTACGGCGACTTCGAACTGCTCTGTGATTGGAAGATTCTCAAGGATGGCGACAGTGGCATCTACCTGCGTGGTTCGCCGCAGGTGCAAATTTGGGATCCGTCGTTGCCGGTCGCCAAGGGGGTCGGGTCGGGCGGGCTCTACAACAACCAGAAGCATCCCTCGACGCCCACCTCCACGGCCGACAAGCCGGTCGAGCAGTGGAATACGTTCCGCATCAAGGTCGTGAGAGACAAGGTGAGCGTTTCGTTGAATGACAAACTCGTGGTCGACAACGTGGTGCTGGAAAACTACTGGGAGCGTGACAAGCCGCTGTATCCGACGGGGCAGATCGAATTGCAGAATCACGGCAACACGCTGTATTTCAAGAACATCTATTTGAAGGACCTGTCCAAATAGCGTCCGACGGCTCGCTAGCCGAGTTTTGGGGCCGCGTCGCGTGCCGGGGATTTTGTCGATGCATGTAGAGTTTCGTGTGGAAATGCGCTGCACGCCTTGGCAATTGTGGCCCTTTCTGGACGAAGTCGAAAAACAGAAGCTGTGGCTGACGACTCTGGTCGAGGTCGTGGCCACGAGCCAGGTGCCGCGGGCCGTGGGCGCGACGTTTGACATGCGCGTGCGCGAGGGCCGGCGAATTTCGCGCTATGAGGGCCGCGTCCATGCCTACGACCCTCCGAAGCATTTGGGCGTGCTGTTGTGGGGCGGCTCGTTTCAGCCGGGCGTGGTCATGAAGGTCGACTATCGCGTCGCCGACCTAGGCGCCAGTTCGCGGCTCGAGTACTACGCCGAGATCGATACCGAGTCGCTGCGCCCGCCGGTCAAATGGGCGATTCCTATCGCTCGGGTCTTCGCGTTCTTTCAGATTCGTTACTTCTTCGGCAACTTGACGCGCCTGGCCGAGGCGGCCGCCCGCGCCGAAGCCAAGAGCAAATCAACCGCGCGACGTTCGAACTGAGCACGGTGGTCGCGCTCGCTGCCGTTTCGTTGACACGGCCAGAAAAGCCCCGCTAGAATCCGGGCTTTCCTCCGCGAAGCGCGGACCCTTCCGTTCCCCCCACGGAGTCGAGCGCGATCATGGCGAAACAATCGGGCGGCAATGTTGACACGGTCATGCAGGAAACACGTCTGTTTCCGCCCCCGCAGGAGTTCGCGGCACGCGCGAAAATCGGCTCGGTCGCGGCCTACGAAAAAATGTGGCGCGAAGCGGCCGGCGACATCGAGTCGTTCTGGGGCCAATTGGCGGGCGAATTGCACTGGTTTCGCCCCTTCGAACGCGTGCTCGATTGGCAGGAACCCGACGCCAAGTGGTTCGTCGGCGGGCAGACCAATGCTTCCTACAACTGTCTCGACGCTCATCTGGATAGCTGGCGAGCCAACAAGGCGGCATTGATCTGGGAAGGCGAGCCGGGCGACACGCGCACGTTTACCTATCAGCAACTGCACTACGAAGTCTGCCGCTTTGCCAACGTGCTCAAGAAGCTGGGCGTGACTCAAGGCGACGTGGTTTCGATCTACATGCCCCTGGTGCCGGAATTGACGATCGCGATGCTGGCCTGCGCGCGGCTGGGTGCGGTTCACTCGGTGATCTTCGGCGGATTCTCGGCCGAGGCAATCGCCGACCGCAACAACGACGCCGGCGCCAAGGTGCAGCTCACGGCCGACTATGGCTGGCGGCGCGGCGCCGAATTGCAGCTCAAAAAGAACGTCGACGACGCGCTGAAGAAATCGCCCACCGTCAAGCACTGCGTCGTGCTCAAGCGCACCGGCAACCCGGTTCACATGGAATCGGGCCGCGACCATTGGTGGCACGATCTGATCGCCGAGGCTTCGAGCAACTGCCCGGCCGTGCCGCTCGACAGCGAGGCGCCGCTGTTTATCCTCTACACCAGCGGATCGACCGGCAAGCCGAAAGGCATCAAGCACACCACGGCCGGCTACAACCTGTACGTCAAGAAAACGTTCGAGTGGGTGTTCGACTATCGCGACGAGGACGTCTTTTGGTGTACGGCCGACATTGGCTGGGTAACGGGCCACAGCTACGTCGTCTATGGCCCCCTGTCAGCCGGTGCGACGGTGCTGATGTACGAAGGCGCGCCCAACTGGCCCGATGAGGGACGGTTCTGGGAGCTGATTGAGAAATATCGCGTGAACATTTTCTACACGGCCCCCACGGCCATTCGCGCCTTCATCAAGTGGGGCGACCACTGGGTCGACAAGCGCGATCTGTCGAGCTTGCGACTACTGGGCACCGTGGGTGAAGGCATCAATCCCGAAGCCTGGATGTGGTATCACCGCAAGATCGGCCGCGAGCGCTGTCCAATCGTCGACACCTGGTGGCAGACCGAAACCGGCGGAATTATGATGAGCCCGTTGCCCGGTGCGATCGCGACCAAACCCGGCAGTTGCACCAAGCCCCTGCCCGGCATCATGCCCGCGATCGTCGATTCGGCCGGACAGCCGGTTCCGCAGGGCCAGGGAGGCTGGCTGGTCATGACCAAGCCCTGGCCGGGCATGTTGCGCGGCATTTGGGGCGATCAGGAGCGTTATCGCGAGCAATATTGGACCAAAGTGCCGCACAACTACCTGGCCGGCGACAACGCGCGTTGCGATGCCGACGGCTATTACTGGATCATGGGCCGCATCGACGACGTGCTGAACGTGGCGGGCCACCGGCTGAGCACGATCGAAATCGAGAGCGCGCTGGTGAGCCATCCACGCGTGGCCGAGGCCGCTGCCGTGGGCCGTCCCGATGAAATCAAGGGCGAAGCCGTGGCCGTGTTCGTCACGCTCAAGAACGGCGAGCCCGACGAGGCCTTGCGCAAGGAACTGAAGGCCCACGTTCGCAAAGAGATTGGGGCCCTGGCCCAACCCGACGACATTCGCTTCACCGGTGCGTTGCCCAAGACCCGCAGCGGCAAGATCATGCGTCGCCTGCTCAAGGACATTGCCAGCGGCAAAACCACGATCGGCGATACCACGACCCTCGAAGACTACAGCGTGTTAGCCAAGCTACGCAGCGACGAAGAGTAATCGCCGTCGCGCTGCCGGCACGCTGCCGGCACGCTGCCGTGACGAGTCCGAAATCGAGCGAGACTATTCCGGGAACAGCTTCGTCGAGAGGTAACGTTCACCCAGGTCGGGCAGGACCGTGACGATCAGCTTGCCGGCATTTTCAGGTCGCTTGGCCAGGTCCAAGGCCGCCCAGGCCGCGGCGCCACAGCTGATTCCGCACATGAAGCCCTCGAGCTTGGCCAATTGCCGTGACGTTTCCATGGCGTCATCGTCACTGACGCGGACCACCTCGTCGATCACGTCGACGTTCAGCACGTCGGGAATGAAGCCGGCGCCAATACCCTGAATCGCATGTCGACCGGGCTTGAGATCCTGGCCCGCCTTGCGCTGCGTGATGACCGGACTGTTGATCGGCTCGACGGCCACGATGCGCACGCCGGGCTTGCGCTGCTTGAGCACTTCGCCCACGCCGGTAATGGTGCCGCCGGTGCCCACTCCCGCCACGAAGATGTCGATCTTGCCGTCGGTGTCGCGCCAAACTTCCTCGGCCGTGGTCTTGCGATGGATCTCGGGATTGGCGGGATTCTTGAATTGCTGCGGCATGAACCAACCCTTGTTCTGTGCCAGTAGTTCTTCGGCCTTGCGCATCGCACCCGGCATGCCGTCGGCCGCCGGGGTCAAAATCACTTCGGCGCCAAACGCCTTCAACAGCCGGCGGCGTTCAAGGCTCATGCTCTCGGGCATGGTCACCTTCAGCTTATAGCCACGGGCCGCGCACACGAAGGCCAAGGCGATGCCCGTATTGCCGCTCGTGGGCTCGATGATGACCGTATCTTTGCCAATCTTGCCGTCACGCTCGGCGGCATCGATCATGGCCCGGCCGATACGGTCCTTGACACTCCACAGCGGATTGAAGTTTTCGAGCTTGGCCAGCACCGTCGCGCCGCAACCTTGCGTGATCCGCCGCAGTCTCACCAGCGGCGTGTTGCCCACGCAGCGGGTGATGTCGTCTCGAATTCCCTTCTCAACAGTCGTCGCCATGGCTAATCCCCTCGCGGTTTGGCAAATGTGGCTCTTTTGAATGGCTCAAAATCGGGCGCCCGCCACGGATCCTGCAAAGACGGGCCGCCGTGCCGGCTGGAACCAAGATTCGGCCCGGATTATAGCGGTCGCCCGAAAAGGGGGTCAACGCCCTCGGCTTTGGCACGACCGGGCATCGGCGCGGGGCGCCAAAGTGCGGCCGATCGCTGCTCGGACAAGATCGCGACGAGCGTGGCGATCAGAGGAACGTCGCGAAACTTTGGATGACAAGATCGTAGACAGTCGCTGGATTCCGGTGCTAAACTTGGTTTAACCCGTAATTTCCGGAGGCTCTATGTCGATTTCGTCGTGCCCGCGTTGTGCTCAACACGTGACCCTTCCCGCCGGCGTGAGCGAGCACGCGCAAGTGCGCTGCCCGCTGTGCCACGAACAGTACACGCTCGCCGACGCGATGGCGAACTCGCCGCCCCTGTTGGTGGTGGTCGAAGAGCAACCGACCGACTTGCCAACCGAGTGGCTGGCAACCGCACAACCCGTCGAGGCTCCGCCGACGATCGACGAACCCGGATTGGATTTCACGGACGAGCCGCATTCGGCCGCCGAGCTGCCCGTGGCCGAGCCAGTTGCCGGTAGCGGCCCGGACATCGAACACGACGACTTCGTGATGCAGGAAAAAGACACCGAGGTCGAGGACTTCAACTTCGCGCCCAACTCGCTCGCTCACGGTGCACCACTCGAAGGCGACGCGCACGGCCTGCCCGATCACGAAGAAGAGAGCGTTTTGGATCTGGGCGGACCGCTGGAAGACACGGCCGAGCCCGTGTTCGACGAAGCGGCGCATTCCGGCTCGGGCGACATGGAAATTGATTTTGGCGAACCCCAGTCCATGGGCGAGGGGCTGGCCGAACCGGCGACGGGCGATGAGATGGCCCTCGACTTTGGTGAGCCGCAAGAAGTGGCGGCCGAAGATGGTGGCATCGATTTTGAATTCAACGACGCGCCAGAGTCAGCGATGGCCGGCGACGATGATCTGGTGCCCGATTTTGGTGAGCCGGCCGCCGTGCCCGCTTTGCCCGTCGCCGAAGCAGCCCCAGAAGATGCCAAGGGCAAGAAGAAGGATAAGAAAGGCAAGGAAGCGAAAAAGAAGGCTGCCGAGCCTAAGGCCGCCAAGCCGCCGCGCAAGCGTTCGCTGGTCGGCTCCCTGGCGATGGTGATTCTGCCCTTGTTCATCACCGTGCCGTTGGCCGTATATGGGCTGCTGTGGCTCGGTCCCAGTTACGACTTTTTCGGCATCGGTAAGATGTTGCCCACGGCAATGGTGCCGGCGTCGTTCAAAAAACCCGACCCGGCCGCTCAAGCCGCGAAGGCTCAAGCAGCGTTTACGGGGCTGGCTCAGCAGTATCTCTCCGGACAGACTCCGCTGCCGTCGGGCGTCAAGCTGCCAGGCGCCGCGCCCGAGGCTGAACCGGGGGCCACGCCCGAAGCCGAAGCGCCAGCGGCTGGCGCGCCAACAACCGAAGCTCCGGTGGCCGAGAACGTGGCTGCGACGCCCGAAGCCGCAATGCCAGAGGAAACTCCGGCCAAGCCGCCGGCCGAAGATGTCGCCGCGACGGAGCCGGAAAAGCCGGCTGAAACCGCTGCCGAGTCCGCAGTTCCCGCGGAAGAAGCTCCGACCCTCTCGGCGGCCGAACCGGCGGCGACGAAAGACGACGCGATGCCCGACGAGGCGCCTGAAAAGGTGGCCGCAGCCGAGAAATCGCCCGAACCCGCCGGCGATCTCGACAGCCTGTTGGCGGAGGACAAACCGGAAGCGCCGGCTTTGGATAACGCCGTCGAGACCGCTGAACTCCTGGGCCCGCTGAACGCACCGGAGTTCAACTCAGGCGATCTGGCGGCCGCGATCCATGAGGTTGCGGCCACGAACGAAAAGATGACGGCCGCGCAAGCGGCCAAAGATGATGGCGCCCTGAAGAAAGCCCGCAAGGATTTCTATGTCAGTTTGTTTGGCTTGGGCCAGGTGGCCACCTTCGTCAAAGACGATGCGGCCGAGCCGCAGCTCGAGTCGCAGCGAAAATCGCTGGCCAAGTTGGCGGCCCGATTGGCGGCCGACCCCAAACGGTTGGAGGCCTTGAAAACCAACGCTGCCCGCTGGATGGCGTTCGCCAAACGCACGACGCCCGGAATCGTGTTGGCCGGCGCGGTCGAAAACGTGGAACCGGCCGGCAAGCTCTATCACGCCAAGATCCGCGTTGGCGAAACCGCCGACGCGCCGCTCGTGACCGTGGTCAGTCCGCACGATCCGCAACTCGACCCGGGCGACCAGGTGGTGGCGATGGGCAGCATTTTCACCCATCCAGAGCAGGAATTGAGCGGCTATGATGGAACCGATACGGCCGTGGTCTGGAGCGGCATGACCGTCAAAGTTCTCGCCGAAGCCAAATAGCTGACGGCGCGACACCGCGCTTTGTCACTCGGACGGTGAGCCGGAGCAGCGCATGTCCCAAGGGAATGGAACGAGTCCGGCCGCCGGCGATGCGAAGGCCTCGAGCAGTCGCACGGCCGCGGAACAGGTTGGCTATGTCCTGTCTCTTCCCGAACGGGCACTGCGCAGTGGAACGGGCTTGTTGGGCGGCGTGATGCGCGAGAGCGCGTCGCTGTTGGTGCCCCAGTCCTTTCAGAGTTCTCGCACTTATACCGTCATGGTGCAGCAGATGCTCGATTTTCTGGTGCACGACGTCGGCGGCGTGGCGGCCGGCGGCAAAGCGTCGTCCACGGCCGAAGTCGACAACTATGTCGCGCGCAAAGCGATCGGAAACTTCGTCGACATGGCCTCGCTGGCCACCTTTCACCTCTCGCCGCTCCTGCTGTTGGCCGCGGTGAGCGATGTGGCCTACGGATCGCAGGTCTATCTGAAGGAGCTCGCCGAGGAACTGAAAGCGCAGGGAGTGATCGCCGAGGATTCGACCATCGACCACGTGAACGATTTGCTCACGGCGGTCTCGGATGCCTCGGCCGCCAGCGGCAAAGCCTTCAACACGCCACCCCTGTCGGTGGACGCCCTGCGGAACACGATCAACGAGACCCGCGCCGCGATTGGCGCGGCCAATCCCGTCAACGTGCTGCCGCAGGCCGAAATTCGTCGCATGTGGGAAGACATGCGCGAGATTGCCCGCAAGGAAGACGTCGGGCTGCTGGCCGTTTCGGGCGCCGCGACCATGCACGCCATGGGCCAGCTCGCCACGTTGGGCCGTGGCGCGCTGTCGACGGTCAAGGTTGCCGGCACACTGTTCGATCGGCACGTGCTCGATCACTATTCGCAGGCTTTGCAAGACATTCGGCAAAAGGGACTCTACACTTCGCTGGCCGAAACCAGCCAACCCTACGTCGCGGCGGTGTGGGAGAACTTTGGCAGTCAGCGGGCAACCGTCACGGAGGACGTGATCTCAGGCCGGCTGTGGAGCCGCGCGCGATGCGCCCTCGGCCGTTGGCTGGGCCGCAAAAAGCCTGCCGCTGAAAGCACGACCCCGGACAGTCCCATCGCATGACCTCAATCGGTAACGCGGAAAACGCGGCGGCTGAGGACCTGGGCCTGATCAGTCTGTCGGCCAGCGAGATGGCCCGTCAAATCGCGGCAGGCAAACTCACCAGCGTCGAACTGGTCGAAGCGCATATCCGACGGATCGAAGCGGTCAACCCGGCGCTCAATGCCGTCGTGGTGCCGCTTTTTGCCCAGGCGCGGGCTGAAGCCGCCATGGCCGACGAGGCCCGACGTCGCGGCGAGCCGTTGGGCCCCCTGCACGGCGTTCCGATCACGGTCAAGGAGTGTTTCCACATGGCCGGCACCGCGTCGACCGCGGGCGTTGTGCGCTTTGCCGGCGAGATCATGAGCCAGGACGCCACGCTGGTGCGGCGATTGCGGCGGGCCGGCGCGATTGTGTTGGGCAAGACCAACGTCCCCCAGTTGATGTTGATTCACGAAACCGACAATCCGCTCTACGGGCGAACCAATAATCCTTGGGACCTGGAGCGTAGCCCGGGCGGAAGCAGCGGTGGCGAGGCCGCCATCATCGCGGCCGGAGGCTCCCCGCTCGGATTGGCCAATGACTTGGGCGGGAGCATTCGCCAGCCGGCCCACTCCTGCGGATTGTGCGGCATCAAGCCGACTTCTTTGCGGCTGACCAACGACCATGTGCGCGACAACCTGCACGGCATGGAAGCAGTGCGTCCGCAACCGGGTCCGCTGGCGCGTCACGTCGAGGACTTGCAGTTGGCGCTGCGCGTGTTGGCCCAAAGCGAGCCTGACGAAATCGATCCGCAAGTGGCGCCGGTGCCACTGTTGGATCCGGCCCAGGTGCGCGTCGATCGACTGCGCATCGGCATGTGGGTTGATGACGGCTTCTTTGCGTCTTCGCCGGCCATTCGCCGCGCGGTGCTCAAGGCCGGCGACGCCCTGAGTGAACTGGGCGCGCACGTCGAGTTGTTCAAACCGCCCCGGATGACCTATGGACTGCGTTTGTATCTCGCTCTGTTGAGCGCCGATGGCACGGCCAGCATGAGGCGCATTCTCGGTCATGGCCCGCGCGACTGGCGCATCCAGCGGATGATTCGCTTGGGCAGAACTCCGCGTTGGCTGCGGGCCGTGATGCGCGGCATTCTGCATCTCGCGGGCCAGCACGGTACGGCGGAGTTGCTCGGCTGGGTCGGTCGCACGAGCGCCGACGGCTATTGGCAGTTGACCGCCGCGCGGGCAGCCTATGTGCGAGAATTCTTCGCTGCTTGGACGGCCGCGAATCTGGACGCCATCGTTTGCCCTCCCCACGCGCTGCCGGCCCTGCGGCATGGCAGCAGCGAGCACTTGATCACCGCCGCGGGAGCCTGCTATTGGGCCAACTTGTTGGGAGTGCCTGCCGGAGTCGTGCCGGTCACGCGCGTTGGTGATGACGAACAAACCGACCGACCGATCAGCCGCGACCTGGTGACCCGCGCCGCCAAAGACGTCGAGCGCGGCAGTGCTGGACTTCCCGTGGGCGTGCAAGTTGCGGCCCGGCCGTGGCGCGAAGACGTGGTGCTGGCCGTAATGGCAGCACTGGAATCACACTTTCGCCGCCAGGATGACTTCCCCCGCACGCCCATCTCGCCCCCCGCGGTTCGAGCTACGCCGGCCGGGAACTCCCGCCCGTGAGCTGGATTTCCCGGCAACATCGGGTCGTCGCCGCGAATTGACACCATGACCATTGCAACGCGCCGCACAAGGTCGTAGAATCAGGTGTTCTGATACTGAGTCTCAATTACAAACGGATGCCGGAGGACCTGTGCACGACCTCATTCCGCTGAATCTGCTGTCTCCGGGCCAATATGCGAACGTGGACGCGATCACGGGACTGCCCGAGCAGGTCCATCGTCTTGAAGAATTGGGATTGCGCTCCGGCACGACCGTCGAAATGGTGCAGAGCGGCCGCTCCTGCATCATCCGGCTCGCCGGACATAAACTTTGTTTGCGGGCCGACGAGTTGTTGCAGGTCTTGGTGCGGCGTGGAGCGTTGGCTTGAGCGTTTTGGCGGATTTACCGGTGGGAGCACGCGGACGAATCAGCGCGATCGTCGGAAGCGACGAATTGAGCGTGCGACTGTTGGAGATGGGACTGACGCCCGGCGTCGAAGTGAAGGTGGTTGGCACGGCGCCCTTGGGCGACCCTTTGGAACTCGAATTACGCGGCTACCGCTTGAGCGTGCGACGCAGCGAAGCAGCCCGCGTACAGTTATCGAGCTAAGCAACCCGACGAAGTCCGGATATCCGCGGTTCAGCCAGCGGTCGGGAAACGGCGCTGGCTGGCGTCGCAGCCGGGCTCTTGTCGGGTTGTGCTCGTTTGGCGGCGTATGAGACCCCTTTTGTCGCTTCGGCTGGCACTCGCGTCATGTCTCCGATGACTCAGCGGTCTCCATTCACCGTCGCCCTGATCGGTAACCCGAACACGGGCAAGTCGACGCTGTTCATGGCCCTGGCCGGCGTGCGCCAGCGCGTCGGCAACTACCCGGGCGTCACGGTCGAGAAAAAGCTCGGCAGAGTACGCCTTGGCGACCGCGATTGCCAACTGGTTGATCTTCCGGGAACTTATAGCCTGGCTCCGCGGTCGCCCGACGAAATGGTGGCCGTCGACGTGCTGCTGGGACGTCGCGATGACCTGGCGGCAGTCGATGCCGTGCTGTCGATCGTCGATGCCAGCAACCTCGAGCGAAATTTCTATCTGCTCAGCCAGGCTCTGGAGCTGGGCTTGCCAACCGTCGTGGCCTTGAACATGGTTGACATCGCCCGCACCAAGGGGCTGAAAATCGACATCCAGCGGCTGCGCGAGCAGTTGGGCGTGCCCGTGATCGAAGTGCAGGCGAATCGCCGCCTCGGTGTCGACGAACTGAAAACAGCGCTCACCGAGATTGCCAACCGGCGGTCTGCCGACAAGCAGGCTTCTGCCGCGCCTGTCATCAGTCCCTTTCCAGCCGAATTTCAACGCGAAGTCGCGCGGCTGCAAAACGCGCTCGACCAAGCGCATGCTGGCGATTCCTCGGTTCGTGCGCCGGCTGTCACCAACAGCTACCACGCGCCATGGCCTCGCTATCTGGTCGAACGATTGCTGCTCGACACGAGTGGCTATCTGCAGACCGCGCTGCTGGCCAATGGCCAGGTCGCGCCGCTCGATAGCGAACTGCAGGCGGCCCGCAAGCGCCTTGCGGCCGAGGGCATCATGGTTCCGGCCGTCGAAGCCCAGGCCCGCTATGCTTGGGTCGAAACCGTGCTGCGTGGCGTCGTCCAGCGCCCTGCCACGCGCGTCGTGACGCTCAGCGATCGAGTCGATCGCGTGCTGACGAACAAGCTTTGGGGCATGCTGATCTTCGTGGTGGCCATGCTGCTGGTTTTTTCGTCGGTGTTCGTGGCCGCCGAGCCGCTGATGAGGGCGATTGACACCGTGATCGGCACGATTGGCGAAGCGGTCGCCGACCGACTGAACGAGGGCCCTGTTCGCTCCTTGCTGGTCGACGGCGTGATCGGGGGCGTGGGCAGCGTGCTGGTATTCCTGCCACAGATCCTGATCTTGTTCTTCTTCCTGGCGGTCCTCGAAGATTGCGGCTACATGGCCCGCGCGGCCTACCTGATGGACAAGCTGATGGTACACGTGGGCCTCAGCGGCAAGTCGTTCATTCCCATGCTGTCGTCATTCGCCTGCGCCATCCCGGGCGTGATGGCCACGCGGGTGATCGAAAATCGCCGCGATCGACTAACCACGATTCTGGTCACGCCGCTGATGAGTTGCAGCGCCCGGCTACCGGTCTACACCGTATTGATCGGCGCCTTTATTCCCGCGCGGCGCATTGCCGGGGGACTCTTGCAATTGCAAGGCTTGACGCTGTTTGCAATGTATGCGATCGGCGTGATCACGGCGGCCGTCGTGGCGCTGGTGCTCAAGCGAACGCTGCTACGCGGACCGACGCCGCCGTTCGTGATGGAGCTGCCCAGCTACAAGTGGCCTTCCCCGTCGATCGTGCTGTTTCGCATGGCCGATCGCGGCTGGTCGTTCGTCTATCGAGCCGGCACACTCATCCTGGCCGTGTCGGTGATCGTCTGGGCAGCATCCTACTATCCGCACCAATCGGCCGAAGTGGACTATCGCCTAGCGCCCCGGTTGGCGGCCATCGAAGAGCAACAGGCGACGCTCGGCACCAATAGCCCGCAACAGGCCGAGCTCGCGGCCGAGCAAGCCGACATGGAGCACGCGATCGCGGCGGCCTATCAGCGCGATAGTTACCTGGGCCGGCTGGGCCAGGCGATCGAACCCGCCGTGCGCCCCCTGGGCTGGGATTGGCGCATCGGATGTGCCGCGATTGCCTCGTTTCCGGCTCGCGAAGTCGTGATGGGAGCCTTGGGCGTGATTTATAACCTGGGCAGCGGCGTCGACGTGGGCGAGGAGGCCGACCGTGACCGGCTCGCGGGCCGCATGCAGGCGGCCGTGTGGGACGACACGGGCGAGAAGGTTTATAATATTCCCGTGGCACTCTCGATCATGGTCTTCTTCGCGCTGTGCGCTCAATGCGCGTCGACCCTGGTCGTGATTCGCCGCGAAACGAACAGTTGGCGCTGGCCGGCGTTCACGTTCGCCTACATGACCGGCCTGGCCTACGTCGGGGCATTCCTCACCTACCAAATCGGCATGCGTTTGCCGCCCTTTTAGCAACCGCGTGGAAGCAATCAACACGATGGTTTTCGATTGGCAAAATCTGGCCGTTCTGGTCGCGGTGCTCGCCGCCGCCGGCTACCTGGCACGGCTCGCCTGGCAGACCGTGGCCCGACGCAAGGCCGCGGCGTGCGGCGGCTGTGGGAGCTGTGCGAACGCCGACGGGCCGGGGCAAGTCGTCGGCATGGAAGTGCTGTCACAAAGCGCTCAGGCTTTGACACAGCCCGCGGCCAGCACTCCGGAATCGCGCGCTTAGCGTCACGACCTATTGATCGTTCGGCTCGTCCGATTCGTCCGCGCCGCGACGCGAAGCTCTGGTGCTGCTGCGTTCCGCTTTGACGACCTCGGCAAAAGCGGTCACCGTTTCCAGCGACGTATCGCTCTGGTCAGTGCGAATGCTGATCGTCTCCGACACCCGTCCGGCCTTCTCTCCGGCCGTAAACGCGACGCGCAACAAGTGCACGGTCTTGGCATCCCGCGAGGGATTGATGACGAAGGAGGGATCCTGGCACTTCACCTCGAGGATCTTGAAGGGCTTTTTGCCGCGCACGATCAGGTTCTGGGTCATGGTCTCCCCCGAACGCACCACGCCCACGAACAGCTTGGTGGGACTGATCGTGATGTCGGGAACGACCCGGCCTTGCATCGCGATCGGCAATTCAGGAGCTTTTTGGTCGTTGGTGACCAGGATCAGTTGATCCTTGATGTATCCGATCGGGGCGTCCTTGGTCAGCCGCACCAGCAGGTCGTAGGCCACGCGGCCGCCGCCGCGAGCCTTTTCCGTGACTTCCACCTCGAAGTAAGGCTCCGCCGAGCGGGCGTCGGAGATGATGAAATTCTCGCGGCCAGCATAGGTCACTTGCAGCTTCTGCTCGGCGGCGCTGCCAAAGTCGACGTTGCCAAAGTCGATCGCCCCGGGTTGCAACACCACGTCGGTGCGG
The DNA here is from genome assembly GCA_003153375.1 of Planctomycetaceae bacterium. Lineage (GTDB taxonomy): Bacteria > Planctomycetota > Planctomycetia > Pirellulales > PALSA-1355 > PALSA-1355. Next base: position 149,978 of record PLYM01000219.1, on the reverse strand, counting down.
ATGAAGCCGGTGACGCGCAACTGCACCTCGGGCGTGAAGGGCTTGTCCAACTTGACGGTCAGCGTGGCCGAACGCTGACCCTGAAAATCGCGGGTGTTGAACTCGGCGACAATCTCGCCGGTTTCGAAGGTCTTCAGCAGCGACTTCGTGATGTGCGGCGCGGTGCAATTGCAGCTCGATTTGACATCGAGAATGCGGGCGTCTTCCTCGAAGACGTTTTTCATTTGAAAGCGGTATTCGGCCTTCGAGCCCCGCGCCACGGTGCCAAAGTCGTGCGATAGGGTGTTAAACATCTTGGGCGCCCAGTCCTGGGCGCTCGCGCCGGGTGCCGCTAGCAGCAGGCAGGCCAACGCGGCCAACAGGTTGCGCAACACAGGTGCAATCTCCGGATGTCGACGGGGCCAGACTTGAGGAGCGATCATAGCACGGCACGGGCCGCGACGTGTCGGCCGCGGTTCGCTGTTTCTGGCGGTGTGAGTTCGGCGAGTTTCGGCCAACTTTACTGCTCGGTGCCTGCGAGTGTCAACTTCGATAACCGTCAAATGGACAGGATATTACGATTGTTTCGGCCAGTCCCAAGGCTTTGCACAAGATATTCTCCGCCCCCTTGGACCGTGCCAGGTGCCAGCGACCGTTGATTCGACAGCACGGGCCGCTTGCAACCCATTTACGAGGCCATGACTGCATTGGTTTGGGGGAGCGAAGCAACATCAGCCCGAGCCGAGACTTTCTCGACGCCTGGGGGTCCAGTAAGATGAGAATATCGTGAGCCGCTCATGTGTGCCCGCCACCACGCTCTCGGGAGTCCTGCCATGACGCTGTCGACCTTGCTCCTCCCGCGCTTCCGACCGCTGCTGCTCGTGCTGCTAGCTGCCAGCATGCTGTTTTTCGTTGGCCAGCGGGAGGCCAGGGGCGCCGACGGGAAGTCGCGGCGAATCGTCGCTCAGGCGAGCGAGGAAAAAAGCCCACGCGGAAAGAAGACCTCGGACGCGACCAAAAAAGACGTCGCTCCGGCCGAAGACGCACCCAAGGAAGAGCCCGATCCGTTTTCGCGGCGCAGCCCGGCGCCACCGCTGGACAGCGGCGAATGGATCAACACGGTCGGTCAGAAACCGATCGATCTGAAAAAGCTCCGCGGCAAGTTCGTGATCCTCGACTTCTGGACCTATTGCTGCATCAACTGCATGCACATCCTGCCGCAATTGAAGAAGCTCGAGCATGCTTATCCGAACGAAGTCGTCGTAATCGGCGTCCACTCGGCCAAGTTCGACGGCGAGCAAGATCCCAATAACGTGCAAGAGGCCGTGCTGCGCTATGAAATCGAACACCCCGTGGTCAACGACGCGCAACACAAGATTTGGGAAAGTTATGAGATCAACAGTTGGCCCAGCCTGCGGGTCATCGATCCGGAAGGCAACCTGGTGGCTGGGGCGAGCGGCGAGATCGATTTCGAAACGCTCGATAAGTTTCTCAAGAACGCCCTGCCCTACTATCGCCAGAAGAAGCTGCTCGACCTGACGCCACTGCGATTCGAGCTCGCCGCTTACAAAGCCCCCACCACGCCGTTGCGGTTTCCTGGAAAGCTGCTGGCCGACGAAAAAAGCGACCGGCTGTACATTGCCGACAGCAACCATAACCGCATCGTCGTGGCCAAACTCGACGGCACGCTGGTCGACACGATCGGCTCGGGCCAGATCGGTGCCGCCGATGGCAATTATGCGAAGGCCGGCTTCGACCATCCGCAAGGGCTGGCGCTGGCGGGCGACGTGCTGTATGTCGCCGACACCGAGAACCATCTGATCCGCAAGGTGGAATTGAAGAAGAAACAGGTTCACACCGTCGCCGGCACGGGAAAACAATCACAATCCCGCTCGCTCGGCGGCGCGCCACTGAAGACCGCGCTCAACAGCCCCTGGGCCCTGGTGGTACACGACCACGCGCTTTACATCGCCATGGCCGGATTCCATCAAATCTGGAAAATGCCGTTGGCCAAGTCGGAAATCGGGCCGTTTGCCGGCAACGGGCGTGAGGACATCGTCAACGGTCTCCACTTGGGCGACGTGGGCGCGAGCTCCTTTGCTCAACCCAGCGGGCTCAGCTCCGACGGCACGGTCCTGTATGTGGCCGACAGCGAAGGCAGCTCGATCCGCGCCGTGCCGTTCGATCCGGACGTGCCGGTGACCACCGTGGTCGGAACAGCCGGACAGCCAATCGGCCGTTTGTTCACCTTTGGAGACGTTGACGGCCAGGGCCCCCAGGTTCGCTTGCAGCACGCTTTGGAGGTGCTCGATCACGACGGGCTGCTGTATGTGGCCGATACTTACAACAACAAGATCAAGGTCATCGATCCGGCCACGGCCACCAGCAAAACCCTTGTGGGTACCGGCAAGGCCGGTGCCGACGACTCGCCCGCGTCGTTCGACGAACCGGCCGGTCTGGCCTTTGCCAAGGGCGTCTTGTACGTCGCCGACACGAACAACCACCTGATCCGCACCATCGACCTCAAGGACGGTAATCGCGTGGCCACGCTCGAAATCAAGGGGCTGGCGCCGCCGGAACCGTCCAAGAGCGAATCGAAGCCTCGCTTCCCCGGGGCAACGCACGTCGATCTGCCAGCGGCCAAGCTCAAGGCCGTGGACGGCAAACTTCGGCTGCAAGTCGCCCTCGAACTGCCGGACGGTTATAAGATCAACCCGCTGGCACCGATTCGCTATCTGGTCGAGGCCGCGAGCGACGCCGGACCCGTGAACCGCGAGGCGATTGGCAAGCTGGTCAGCGTCGAGGGGGGCATGCCAGCGTTCGACATCGAACTGCCCGCCACGACGACCGGCAGCGACAAATTGCGCGTCTCGCTGGGCTACTACTATTGCCAATCCGGCGCCGAGGGGGTCTGCAAGGCGGGCAATGTGATCTGGAATCTGTCCGTGAGCCTCGCCGACGACGCGGCCGACTCGAGTGTGCAGCTGCCGTTCAAGGTCCAGTGAGCCCAGCTGTTTGGCGGCTGGAACCCCCGGCAGCGCCGCCGGGTTCGGCGATTTTCTCGCGCAGGCTGACTCTTCGCGCGTAATTGCCCCCGCGGGGCAGTCGCGGTATAATTCTCGATTCGTTCCGGCGGCTTCTTGAGATTCCCAGCGTCGGGAATCGGTTGCTGGAGTTCCTTTTTCGACCAATTGCGCTAGGCCCCCACTGGGCAACGGAAAGCGATCGCACGGGCGAGACGCGAGCGTGATTGGATGGCTCACATAAAACACACATGGTAAATCGTAACCTGATTCGTGGTTTGGATCTGAAGCAAGAGGAGTGGGAAGAAGAATTGGCCGAGGCGATGGGCGGCACGGCCACCGAAGAGATCGATTGGGGTGGCGGCGAGTTGGCCGTCAACAAGATCATCGACGGCAAGATCCTCCGCATCGACAACGAGTTCGTCCTGGTCGACGTCGGCTATAAGAGCGAAGGCATCATTCCGCTCAGCGAATGGGAAGAAGGGGACGAACCACCGCAAGTCGGGGAACACGTCAAAGTACTGATTGAAGACGTCGAGGACGTCTTCGGCCGCACCGAGGAATCGCGCGGCATGATCGCCCTGAGCAAGCGCAAGGCCGAGAAGATCGAAGCCTGGCTCAAGGTGATGGAAACCGTTCACGAGAACGACATCGTCACCGGCACGGTCACCCGCAAGATCAAGGGCGGGTTGCTGGTCGACATCGGCGTCAATGTCTTCCTGCCGGCCAGCCAGGTCGACATCCGCCGGCCGGCCGACATTGGCGACTATATCGGCCGCACCATCCAGTGCATCGTGCTGAAGATCGACGACGCGCGCCGCAACATCGTGGTCAGCCGCCGCGCATTGATCGAAACCGAGCGAGCCGAAAAGAAGGCCCAACTGCTCAGCACGCTGGAAGTCGGCCAGCTGCGCAAGGGCGTGGTCAAGAATATNNCACATCACGGACATGAGCTGGGGCCGTATCGGTCACCCGTCCGAGATGGTTTCGATCGACCAGGAAATCGAAGTGCAGATTCTGCACGTCGACCGCGAGAAGGAAAAAATCGCGCTGGGGCTCAAGCAGAAATCGGCCAGTCCCTGGGAGTCGGTCGAACAGAAGTACCCGGTGGGCTCGGTCGTCCGCGGCACCGTGGTCAACGTGATGAGCTACGGTGCATTCGTGAAGCTCGAGGAAGGCATCGAGGGCCTAGTACACATCAGCGAGATGTCGTGGACCAAGCGCATCAGCCATCCGAACGAGTTGGTACACATCGACGACGAGATCGACGTGGTCGTGCTCAACATCGACAAGACCAAGCAGGAAATCTCGCTGGGCATGAAGCAAACCCAGGCCAATCCCTGGGACAAAGTGGCCGAACGCTATCCGCCCGGCACGATGGTCAAGGGAACCGTGCGCAACCTGACCAACTACGGCGCCTTTATCGAGATCGAGGAAGGCATCGACGGTTTGCTGCACGTCAGCGACATGTCGTGGACTCGCAAGATCAGCCATCCCAGCGAGGTGGTCGAGAAGGGCCAGTCGGTCGAGTGCAAGGTGCTGTCGGTCGATCAACAGCGACGTCGCATCGCTTTGGGGCTCAAGCAGCTCGAAGAAGATCCTTGGGCCACCGACATCCCCAGCAAGTACCAGCCCGGCCAGTTGGTCACCGGCACCGTCACGAAGATCACGAACTTTGGCGTCTTCGTCGGACTCGAGAATGGCCTGGAAGGCTTGCTGCACATTTCTGAGCTGGCCGATCACAAGGTGGAAAACGCCGAGGAGATCGTGAAGGTTGGCGACCAGATCGAGGTGAAGATCCTGCGGGTCGACGCGGGTGAGCGCAAGATAGGTCTGTCGCGCAAGCGGGTCGATTGGGCCGAGGAAGACGACGCTCAGGCGGCCAGCGGCCAGGCCCCGTCCGGTGCGTCCGGCGGCAACACCCCCCCGTCCGAGCTGAAGGGCGGCGTGGGCGGCGACTCGGGTCCGTTGATCAAGTCTTAAGTCGAAGACGCTGGGGCGCTCTAACCGGCGGCAGTGGACCCAGTCGCGACGGCCGGCAGATCCGGCACGGCGGGCAATCGCGTGATGCGCCGAATCGGCCGCCATCGGCGGTTGGCTCGGCGGGTGCCGCGCCACGCGCGGCGGAGGCATCGTGCGACCGGCCGAGCCGTTTTGGTCGCTATGGCCGACAGGGCCCGCACATCCGTCTCACTCTGCCTACGCAGGCGATCTTTGTAGAAAGCCCTTGCGGGGGTCGATAGTTATGGTGTTCGCAGCACTCTATCGATTTCAACGAGCGGAGCACCATGCCGACTTCCCGCAACCGCCTCGCAGCGGTACAGACTCCATTGGAGACGTACCTGCGCGAGATTAATGAGACTTCGCTCCTTTCCGCCCGCGACGAACAAGAACTGGCCAGGGCCATCGGCAACGGCGATATTCGCGCCCGCGACCGGATGGTGCGGGCGAACCTGCGGCTGGTGGTCAACATTGCCCGCGGCTACACCGGCAAGGGCCTGAGCCTGCAAGACTTGATCGAGGAAGGCAACCTGGGCCTGTTGCGGGCCGTCGAAGGATTCGATCCGGCGATGGGCACGCGGTTCAGCACCTATGCCAGTTACTGGATCAAGCAATCGATCAAGCGGGCCTTGATCAACACGGCCAAGACCATTCGCATTCCGGCCTACATGGTGGAGCTGCTGTCGAAGTGGCGCCGAGCCACCGCGCGGCTGGCCGAGGAATTGGGCCGCACGCCCACGCCCGAGGAAATCGCCCGCGTGCTGGGTTTGCCCAAGAAGAAGCTGCCGATCATCAAGAAGGCCATTCGCATCTATAACTCGACCCCGCAGACCGACCAGGCCGAAAACGGCTGGTCGCTGGGCGAGATGGTGATGGACGAACGGCTCAAGAGCCCCGAAGACGAGATGGTCGAAAGCGACAACCTGATTCACGTCATGCAGATGCTCGATACCATGGACCACCGCGAAGCGACCGTGCTGCGGATGCGGTTCGGCCTGCACGACAACGAGCCGCGAACGCTCAAGGAAATCGGTGAATCGCTGGGTTTGACCCGCGAGCGCGTGCGCCAGATCGAAACCGAAGCGCTCGGCAAACTGGCTCACAGTCTGCAAGGCGGCAACTAGCCGACTCCGGCGCTCCCCCAGCCCGCCCCTCGGCGAAGGGCCCGGTCGTTTGCTAGAATGCTGCCCATGGCGCGGGTGCCATTGGGTCGCGGGCTTTCGGTCGAGCACGCACACATCCCCGCCGTGGCTTGCTCGCACTGGCGCCATGGATCTCACCAAGTTCATTCGCGATGTCCCCGACTTTCCCAAGCCGGGCATCCTGTTTCGCGACATTACGCCGCTGCTCGGCAATCCCAGCGCGTTTCGCGCGGCGATCGACGCCATGGCAGAGCACTATCGACAGCAACCCATCGACGTCGTGGCCGCGGCCGAAGCGCGTGGGTTTATCTTTGCGGCGCCCTTGGCGTTGGCGCTCAATGTGGGCTTCGTGCCCGTCCGCAAGCCGGGCAAGCTACCCTTCGAGACGCACACCTTCAACTATGAGTTGGAGTATGGCACCGACACCCTCGAGATGCACACCGACGGCATTTCTCCCGGCCAAAACGTGCTGCTGGTCGACGATCTGCTGGCAACCGGCGGCACGGTCGAAGCCTGCTGCCGACTCGTCGAAAAGTCAGGCGCCCGCGTCGCGGGTTGCGCGTTTTTGATCGAGTTGGCCGCTCTGGGCGGCGCTCAGAGACTGGAAAAATATCTGCCCTATAGCCTGATCCGCTATTAAGTTAGCGGTCGGAGTTATCGTTATTTTTGGCAAATTCTTGCTCTTCGCGCCTCCTAGACGTAGCATTCTTGGTGGCGACCCGATTCATTTTCGCCTGGAGGACCCTTTCATGAAACGCTTTTCCAAACTGACGTTGGCCGCAGCCCTGCTGGGCTTGTTGGCCTTTTCGGCCAGCGCGGCCCTGGCTGCCGATGTGACGATTCGGCCGGCCGTGTATACGACGGGTGGCAGCGCGCCGACCTTGGCCACACAAACAGACAACTCGCCGACCATCACCACCGTTGGCTGGCGTCGTTACGGCTATCGCCCGTATTACGGCTATCGCGCGCCCGTCGTCGTGGCGCGGCCCTACGCCTATGGGGCCTACTACGGTGCGTATCCCTACACCGGCTATTACGGAGTTACGCCGCGCGTGTATCCGCCCTATGTGGCGCCAGGCTACTACGGCTATCGCCGCGGGTGGTAATGGCCGCCGCAACCGGATGAGACGCATCAACAACTCGAACGCCGTCGCGCAAGTGCGCGGCGGCGTTTGTTGTTTTGCCTATTGGCGGACGCCCACGAAGAACTAGTGCCCCACGCCGACGAAGAAGCTAAAGACCTGTTTCAAGTCAGTCGGGGCATTGTGCACCGGCACGGCAAAGTCGAGCGCGATCGGCGCCATGCTGATCATCGGGATCGTTACGCGAAAGCCGAAGCCGGGGGCGACGCGGAAGTTGTTCCAGTTGATCGTATCGGTCAGTTCAACCGTACCGAAGTCGACAAACGCCACGCCTCGCAGCATGTCGTCGGCCGTGATCGGGAACATGTATTCCAACGAAGTCAGCGTCTCGAACATACCGCCCACTTCGACGGTATTGATCATGGGCGAGGCACCGCGGAACTGGAAGCCGCGCAAGGTGCCGAAACCGCCGGCAAAGAAGCGTTCGTATATCGGCGTGTTGTTGCCCGAAATGCCAAACTGCTCGTAGATGCTGAACGAGTGCTGACCGGTGCCGTCGGGCCGCTGCTTCAGCAGCCAGTGCTGACGCAAGTTGGCCATGAAGCGGGGCCAGTTGAACGAGCCGAAGCCGTACTCGAAGTCGGCTTCGATATAGTGGCCCTCGGTGGGCAGGAAGCTGTTGTTTCGCGTGTCGTGCGCCAACTGAGCCTTGCCGCTATAGAGTTGCGTGTAGCCCAACACTTCATCCAACGCCGGCACGCCGAGAACGCGCGGCTGCGAAATGCGAATCTCTTCACCCCGGAACGTCATGCTGCCCGACAAGTCGGGGGTGAACTGGTAGAGCAAGCTGGCGCGGCCGCCGGCACGTTGTTCGGTCCAGTCCTGATAAAACCGCTGGAAGTAATAGGCGCTCAAACCCAAGCCCACCGCCGTATCGAACAGATAGGGCTCGGTGAAGTTGGCCATGTAGCGCGAAACTTGCGTACCCGGCGCGGCCTCGATGCGGAACTTCTGTCCGGCGCCACGGAAGGCCTGGCCGCTGCGGAAGTCTTCCCAACTCGTCGGCACACGCTGCCAGTCGAAGTTCTGTTCGTCCAATACGATCGAGCCGACAAGACCCGCGTTCGAGTTCACGCCGGCGCCGAACATGAACTTGCCCGTCTGGGCCTCGTTCATCGTGACGATCACGGGCAACGAGGGCAGGCCGTCAGCGTTTTGACCGAACGTGTCGACCTGCGGCGTCAGGTTGTTCGGAGGGGGGCCATCGGTTCCGCCCAAACTGGGCCCCTGGCCGCCATATCCGGGTTGCGCCGGCGCGCCATACGCCGGTGCGGGCGCGCCATAGGCAGGCTGTGGTGCCCCGTAAGCGGGCTGCGGTGCGCCGTATGTCGGCTGGCCGCTATAGGGTTGCGACGTGACCGGCGGTGACGTAGCGGGCGGTTGATTGACTGAATAGGGCTGCGGACCTGGAGTCATCGGATTGACGGCGCGGCCGCCGTAGCCGCCATCGGGGCTTTGGAAGCGCACTTTGACGCCCGGCTGAAAATTCGAGGGGCGGGCCGGCGCCGGGACGCGATAGCTGGTGACGGGCTGATTCGCCGCCGGACCCTCAGCCGCACCCTGCTGCGACTCGTCAAGGATCGGTGCCGCGACCGCGACGTTGACATTCAACGTGGGCAATTCATCGGGGCTCTGTCCACGGAACGAATCCGGATTGTTGGCCTTGGCAGTGGCGCGTTTCTTGCCAGCCATGGAGTTCTCTTCCGAATCGGGCGGCGAAAAGACGATCTTCGGCAACTCGCCCTTGCTCGGATCGGTGTTATATAAACCCGATCCCTTCAACCGCCGCTCGCTGGAACGGAACTGGCGAATGTCGGCAATGTCGCCTGGCCGCATCGACAGCCGGTTGAGCACGGTCGAGTAGCGCGTGTGCGAATTGTCGCCCTTGATCTGAATCGTGATGTCGCCGATGCGATACTGCGAACCCTCGCTGACTTTGTAGATCAGATCCAATTCGCCCGGCTCTTCGAAGAACCGTAGATCGGCCACGGAATCGGCAAAGACGTAGCCGTGGGCGCCGTACAAATCCTTCACGGTGCCGATGTCGGTGTTCATCTTCGACTGATCGTAGTAGTCGCCACCCTTGAGCTTGAGGTTGTAGCTCAACGCATTCTCGGGATAGACCTTGTTGCCGATGAACGACACGCTACGGACCTTGTAGCGGGGCCCCTCGCTGATGTAGAACTTGAGCGTGACGCGGTCCTCTTCGTCGTTGTACTCATAGTCGCGGCCGACCGTTGCCTTGAAGAAGCCCAGCCCGCGATAGTAGGCGGTCAGCTTTTCGACGTCCTCGTCGATCTTCTTGCGATCGACCTTGCCCTTGAACACCCACAGAATCGGCACGCGTGACTGGACCTTGCCCTTCAACTGGCCCGAGGGAGCAATGGCGTTCGAGTTACCCTCGAACAGCACGGCGGAAAACTTCTGCACCTTGCCCTCGTTGATCAGGTAGATCGTGCCGCGGTCACCGATCTTGCTGCCTTCGAGGATCGTGACCTTGACGTCGTTGAAGCCCTTGCTCTGGTAATAGGATTCGAGCTTGCGCTGGCCGTCTTGCACGGCGTAGATATCCAGCGGGTCGCCCTTCTTGACGCCCGCCTCTTTTTCCAGCACGCGCGATTTGGCTTTCTTGTTGCCCAGAAATTTCACGTACTCCTGCACGGGGCGCTCGACCACTTCGAGCGTAACGATCACGCCGCCGGCCACGTGGTCGCGCGGCAGCGGGTGGACGTGTACGAACCAGTTCTTCGAGGACAGCTTGCGGATGTCCTTCTCGAATGTCGCCTGGTCAAAGGGACGGTCGATGCGCGTGCCCATGTTGGCCAGCACTTTGTCGCGCGAGATCGTCTTGTTGCCGACAATCCGAATATCCAGCACCCGTTCTTGGGGCGCCGCCGGTTCCTCGACCGATGCCGGCAACGGAGTGGTCGACTCCGCGGGGCCAGCCGCATTGGATTGCCCGCCCGACTTGCTCTGCGCCGCGAGCGGCGCGGCGTCCAGCACCAGGCTGATCACGAGCGTGCTCATGGCGAGGCGCAGCAGGAGCGGAACGTGGCAACGAACTAGAGCCATTCAGCTCGGTTCCGAACAGGTTGAAAGACTTGGAGACGTGATGGGATGCCGACGTCCGGGCTCATCGCACGGCGCGAGCGGCGACACTCTTCGTTAGCCCCGGGGGCCCGGCAACTGATGTCCGTGCTCACTTTCGGGGCGTCAAAAGTGGCGTAGAGATACAGAAACGCCGCCCGCGCGACAAGGGGAATTCGTCAGGAGATGTGCGAAGCCGAGACGGTGGCAAACCGGGCAAGACCGACGCCGCTGGCAGCTAGAAGCTTTCAGCCGCGTTGTAGGCCTCGAATTCGTCGAACGGACGCTGGGTGCTGTCGCGAAAACGCGTGAAATCCCGCATCCAGGCCAGCTTAACGTCGCCGATCGGGCCATTACGCTGTTTGGCGACGATCAGATCGGCCTGTCCGGCGACTTTTTTCCGATCCTCCTCGTCGGTCATGAAATATTCCTCGCGATGCACGAACATCACCACGTCGGCATCCTGCTCGATGGCGCCGCTCTCCCGCAGGTGACTCAAGCGGGGCTTGTTATCGCGCGAGGCTTCCACCTGACGGTTCAACTGGGCCAGGCACAACACGGGCACTTTCAGCTCGCGGGCCAAACCTTTCAGTCGCCGTGCGATCTTGGCCACCTGTTCCTGGCGCGGGTCGCGCGGGTTATCGGGATCGATCAACTGCAAGTAGTCGATCACGATCAGTCCCAGGTTCGCCTTGCGCTTCAGGCGGCGGGCCGCGGCGGCGATTTCGGTTACGGTGCGGCTGGGCGTGTCGTCGACATACAGCGGGGCCTGGCTCATTTCGGCCGCCTTTTCGACCAGTTTGCGGCGATCCTCGTTCGAGATCGTGCCGTTGCGCAGCCGCTGGCCATTCACCTCGGCCAGGGAGCAAAGCATGCGGTCAGCCAATTCGACCGACGACATTTCCAGGCTGACGAACAGCGTGGCGCTGCGCAGCACGAACGAGGCGTGCTCGGCGATGTTCAAGGCCAACGCCGTTTTTCCCATGCTCGGACGCGCTGCCAGAATGATCAACTCCGATTCGTGCAGGCCGCCGGTCAGGGTGTCGAAATCACGAAAACCCGTTTCAATGCCGCCGATGGCGTGCTCATTGCGCATCCGGGCGTCGATGCGCACCATGGCCTCTTGCAGCACGTCGCGAATGTTCGAGAGCTGGCCCGCGCCCCGGTGATCCAGAATGGCGAAAATCTTCTGCTCGGCGCTGGCGAGCATTTCGCGAGCCTCGAGCGATCCACCGTAAGCGTCTCGCAGGATCTCCGTGCTCGAATGGATCAGCGCGCGGAGCGTGGCCTTGTCCTTGACGATCTCGGCATAATGCGTCGCATTCGCCGCCGTGGGCACGGATTGCAACACTTCGGCCAGACGAGCCGCGCCGCCGACCGCCTCGTATTGACCGGCCGTTTTCAGCCGCTCGACCAGCAGCGTGGTATCGATGCGCCGGCCGGCGTCGTGCAGTTCGCGGATGTGCGTGTAGAGAATGCGGTGGGCGTCGTCGTAGAAGTCCTCGGCCCGGAGGATCAGCGCGACGTCGTCGCAGATGGTTGGCAGCAACAAGATGCTGCCCAACACCCCGCGTTCGGCCTCGAGATTACACGGCGGCTGCCGATCGAGAATTTCCGAGTTGGCTTTCACCGCTGCGCGCCCTCCGTGCCATCCCCATCGCGTCCTTCGGCAACCGGGCGAACGTCCGTCCGTGTCGCGTGCCGAATCCGCCGCCCTATTTGGCGGCCGGACAGCCACTATTACGGCCGGGTCACTTCTTTTCGGGCGCTTCCTCGGTCACGGTCGGCACGACCCAGACCTTCAATTCGCCTTCGATGTCGTGGCCCAGATGGATATTGACCGTGTACAGGCCCAATTCCTTCAGCGGACCCTTGAGTCGCACCTGGTCGGAGGTGATCGTGATTTCGTTCCGCTTGAGGGCCGCAACGATTTCCGGGGCGCCCACCGAGCCGTACAGGTGGCCTTCGTCGTTCGCGTTGGCTTCGATCGTGACGCTTTGCTTGCCGAGCGTGGTGGCCAATTCGCGAAGTCCGGCCATGCGGGCGTTCTGAATCGCCTGCAACCGGGCCTTGTGTTTTTCGACCATCCGTTTGTGGTGGTCCGTGGCGATCGTGGCCAGGCCCTGCGGCAACAGATAATTCATCGCATAGCCGCGTTTCACTTCCACCACGTCGCCCTGAGCGCCGACGTGATCGACCGCTTGAATCAGCAGCAACTCAACCCCGTTGTGCTTGCCACGCGGAAGCCGCTTGCTCTTGGTGCGGAGGGACGCTGATTTAACGCGGGACATGGAATTTCTCCGAAAGTCAATGGATCGCTATATGATTCGTTGTGTTTTGAGCGCCGGCGTGCCGGCTAGAACGGGATGTCGTCGTCCGGGGGTCCGCCTTCGAACTCATCGCGAGCTGGTGGTCCGCCGCCTTCATCGCGCCGGGCCGCGGTGCGGGGGCCACCCCCGCCACCAGTTCCTCCGCCACCCCCCCCAGCTCCGCGGGCGCCGAGCATTTGCATCCGCTCGCCAATCACGCGAAGCTTTGAGTTCTTCTTGCCATCCTTTTCCCAGGTATCGAGCTTCAACCGGCCTTCAATCAGCACACTCGAGCCCTTGCTCAGGTACTCGCTGGCGACTTCGGCCGTCCGCGCCCAGAGGGTCACGTCGATGAAGGTCGTTTCCTCGATCCATTCGCCCGCGGCGTTCTTGCGCCGATCGTTGACGGCCAGGCCGATTTCCGTGACGGCCGAGCCGCTGGGAATGTACCGCAGCTCGGGGTCGCGGGTGACGTTGCCCACCAAGATCACACGATTGAAACTGGCCATCACCGGCTCCTTCCGCGCACCCGCGCCGGACTGCCCTTAGACTTCTTCCGCTTCCAGATCCACATCCGGAACCGCCACCGCCGCGGCGGGCACCGTTTCGCGCACGCGACGCTGTGCCGTCGGACCAGCCAGGGCATGACTGACCAGCGCGTCGGCGATACGCGGCTCGACCTTGAGGAACAAGGTCCGCACGATGCTCTCGCTCAATTGGCACTGCCGGTTCAGGGCGACCAACTGGCCGCTGTCCAACTTGAAGTAGGTTAGCCAATAGGTTCCCTTGCGGTGTCCGTCGATGGGATAGGCCAGGCGGCGCTCTTCCCACAAACGGCTGGCCAGCAGCTCGCCGCCCAGCTTTTGAATCATCTCGGGAATTTGGCCCGAAACGCCCGCGGTATCGCGCGAATAGCGATTCGAATCCAGGATGCACATGCCTTCATACACGTTGACAGCCACAAGTAACTCCTGCTGGTTCTAATTGTAACGGTTCATCGCGACCGCCATTCCCTCGCGAATCCAGACCACCACCGCATCGGCGGCCAGACCGGTCGCAACCTCAATTTCCGGCAACTCGGCCTTGCTAAATCGACCGAGCACATAGTCAGCACCCTCGCGCCCCGCTGGGGGGCTGCCGATGCCGACCCGCAGTCGGGGAACCTGGTCGGTGCCCAAACGGCGAATGATATCCTCCAAACCTTTCTGTCCGCCCGACGATCCGCCGCTGCGCATCCGCAACTTGCCCAAGGGCAGGTTGAAGTCGTCGGCGACGACCATCAAATCCGCGTCATCAATCTTATAAAAATCTCGCGCCGCCAGCACGCTTCCACCGCTCAAATTCATCAGCGTGTGCGGCGTCAGCAAGAGGATCTTTTCCGCCTCCACCAGCGCTTCAACGATCTCTCCTTGAAACGCTTGCTTCGGCCCGCTCCGCCCGTACATCCGCCGCAGCTCGGCCAGGACGCGAAAGCCGACGTTATGCCGCGTGCCTTCGTACTTTCGCCCGGGATTTCCCAGGCCAACGATGAGTTTCATGGACCGGCGCGTCAGCCATTGGCCCCCAGTGGACCAACCGCGACGCTACTCCTCGGCCTCCTCCTCGCCAGCCTTGCGACCAATCACCTCGGGTTCGGCGCCTCCGCCAGCCGCAACGCCTTCCTCCTCATCCCGCGGCTCGACGCAATGCACCAAAACCGCTTCGGGATCGGAAATCAGCGTCACGCCCGCTGGCAAAGACACGTCGGCGGCCGTTAGCGAGTCACCGACTTTCAGGTCGTTGATGTTCAAATCGAGCTTATCGGGGATCGACAACGCCTCGCACTCGATTTCGATTTCGTGTACGAAGTGCTCGACCACGCCGCCATCCTTCACGCCGACGGCCTGCCCACGCAGCTCGACCGCCACTTTGACCTCGATGCGTTCGTGCTCGGAGACCCGGGCAAAGTCGACGTGCAGCACGTGCGTGCCGTAGATATCCCACTGCAAGTCGCGAATCAGGGCCTTTTCGTTCACCGCGCCCTTGAGATCGACAACGCGACCGCCACGGCGCACGACCAGGGCCATCTCGTCGGCGCCCACGGCCAGGCTTTGGTTGGCCTCGCCGTGACCGTAGAGAATCGCCGGAATCGCGCCACCGAGGCGCATCCGACGGGCCTCGCGCTTGCCGCGTGACTTACGGGGTTTGACATTCAAAACTTCCGCCATCAACCCACCTCAAATCCAATTGATTAATCAGTTTACAGCACGCGGCTTCGTACCGCAGCAATATTTCGGTTTTGCCATGCGCCTTGGGGGCGAGCCAAAGGTCGCCGGCCGCACGCCCCCATTACGTCGCCCGAGCGATCACGCCCCGACCGATCACGCACGATGCGTGCTATCTGGGGATGGGTAGCGAGGCAAACGCGCTATTGTCTCTGAATTTCGCAATCTTTCAAGCCCAGGCGCGCAGGAATTATGCGGCATTTTCCCGGTGCCCAGGGAGGGCTAGCCGACGAGGCGAAAAGATCACCCAGGATTGCTAGATCGCCGCAGCTGATAGGCCTTTTCCAGATCAACCGGCCGGCGGCGGCACGCCGTTCAAGACGGCGTATTAGTCAAACAGCCGGCTCACCGACTCGTTGCGGTGAATGCGTTTGATCGCCTCCCCGAGCAGGGGAGCCACGCTGAGCACCTTGATCTTGGGCAAGGTCTGTTCTTGTCTGAGCGGAATCGTGTCGGTAATGACCACTTCGAAAATCGGCGACTTCTTGAGCCGCTCGATCGCCGGTCCGCAGAGCACGCCATGCGTGGCCGCCACGTGGATGCGCCGAGCGCCGCGCTGGGCCAGCACCTCGGCGGCGCCGCAAATCGAGCCGGCCGTGCTGATCATGTCGTCGAACATGATCGCGACCTTGCCTTCGACCGCTGCCCCGATGATGTTTTCCTGCCGGGTGTGTTCGGCGTCCGCCCGTCGCTTGTCGACGATGGCCAGGTTGCCACCCAGCCGCTCGGCATGCCCCAAAGCACGCTTGATGCTGCCTTCGTCCGGGCTGACGACGACAATGTCCTTGGGATCGATGTCCAGCTCGAGAAAATACTCATTGAGTACCGGCGCGGCATACAAATGATCCACGGGCACGTCAAAGAAGCCCTGGATCTGGGCGGCGTGCAGGTCCATCGCCAGCACCCGGTCGGCCCCGGCGCGGGTGATGATGTTGGCCACGAGCTTGGCCGTGATCGGCACGCGCCCTTCGTCCTTGCGATCCTGCCGGGCGTATCCGTAATACGGAATGACGGCCGTGATCCGTTCGGCGCTGGCCCGTTTGCAGCTCTCGATCATGATCAACAGTTCCATCAGGTTCTCGTTGACGGGCGGGCAGGTCGGCTGTACGAGAAACACGTCGCGGCCGCGAATATCCTCGTCGACCTTGCAGATGATTTCGCTGTCGGGAAAGTTGCCGATCGTGATCCCGCCCATGGGCAGGCCCAGATAATCGCAGATCCTCTTGGTGAGGTTCGGGTTGGCCCGGCCGCTGAAAATCTTCAAATCGTTCATCGTTGAGTCGCGTCAAAAAGAAGGAGGGTGAAAGACGAGCCGCAACAAGCGCCGGTCCGAACTGGCCGGCCTTCAGGAATGTCGGCGGTCCATCCCCATCTCGCGCATGGCCGCCTCGACGGCGGCCAAATCTTCCTGATTATTGATGCTTAAAGCCTCGCACTGTCGCAATACGTTCAAAGCCCGCACGTCCTTGCCCGCGGCCAGCAGCACGCCGGGGCAATCCGTCAAATAATACTCGCCCTGGGCATTGTCGGCGCGAATCTTGTTGAGTGCTTCGAGCAAATCGGGACCGTTGAACACATAGCAACTCAAGTTCACTTCTTGAATCTGTCGCTGTTCGGGCGTGGCATCCTTCTCTTCGACGATACCGCGGAAATGGCCCGCCTGGTCGCGTACGATGCGCCCCAGACCGTGCGGGTCGTCTTTGGTGCCGGTTCCCAGGATACAGGCTGGCTGGTCGCGCGCGAACTCGGCCAACAGCGTGCGGATCGATTCGCTCTGCATCAGCGGCGAATCGCCCGCCACGACCAGCACCGGGCCCTGGTGGCCCTCCAAATACTCGCGGGCACACATCACGGCATGCCCCGTGCCGCGCTGTTCGGCCTGCAGGGCCGTGACGACGTTCGGCCGAGGGACAACGGCAGCCCGCACGTCGTCGGCCCGATAGCCCACGACCACGATCGTACGGTCGATATCCGCGGCGTCGAGCGCGTCTAACACATAGTCGAGCATGGGGCGGCCGCACACGTTAACCAGCACCTTGGGCAGCTCCGACTTCATGCGGGTGCCCTTGCCGGCTGCCATGACGACCGCAAGCGTTGTAGTCAAAGTTCGGCCGTCCTCGGTGGAGGGGAAACAGGTATCTTGTTCGTTTCGAGCGTGCCGTTCCAGGGGGCGGTCACGCGGGGACACCGGAGCCGCCCTGGCGCCGAACCCGGTGGCAGGCCGCGTTGACAGCGCGATCGAGCATTTTACAATGATAAGTTTCCCCAAGGACCTTCGCAAGGAACGAGCCTCCGGAGGGCCTGGCAAGCCCAAGACGCCGCCCACGGGCCGCGTCGATTTTCCGGGTGCTAACGGGCGAGCAATTGCCCCAGGACAGAGCAGGGAGCAATCGAGTTGCTGACCCCCACGCAAAAAGCCGACGTGCTGATCGAGGCCTTGGGCTGGATTCGCCAGTTCCGCGATCGCGTCACGGTCATCAAGCTCGGCGGCAGTCTGATGGACGACGTCGATGCGATGCGCCACTTGCTGATCGACGTGGTCTTCATGGAAACCGTCGGCATGCGACCGGTCGTGGTCCACGGTGGCGGCGCGGCCATCAATCGGGCCATGGACGAAGCCGGGTTGACGCCTCGGTTCATTCAAGGCCGGCGCTACACCGATGAGGCCACGCGCGACATCGTCGAGCGCGTGCTGGCCTACGAAACCAACGAATTCCTGGCCGGACGCATCGAGGAACTAGGCGGCCGTTCGGCGGCGTTGAACTTTCGCACCACGAACGTGTTGTTTGGCGAACGCCTGTTGCTCGACGATGCCGAGGGACGGCCGGTCGATCTCGGCTCGGTGGGCAGCGTCACGCGGGTTGACCGCAGCACGATCAGCAACTTGTGCTACGCGGGCATCGTGCCGGTCATTCCCTCGATGTGCTTGAGCGACTCGGGCGAAAAGTTGAACGTCAATGCCGACACCGCGGCCACGGCCGTGGCTCAGGCCATGGGCGCCGAAAAACTGATTTACATGAGTGACGTCAACGGCGTGCGCAGGCAAAAGGATGACCCCAACTCGCTCGTCAATTCGCTCACGGCCAGCCAGGCCCGCGCGCTGATTCGCGACGGCTCGATCGAAAAAGGCATGATTCCCAAGGTCGAGGCCTGCCTGGAAACGCTCGGCAGGGGAGTGCGCAAGATCCACATTATCGACGGCCGCGAACGCCACGGGCTGCTGCTGGAAATCTACACCAACAAAGGGGTCGGCACGGAAATCATCAAGGACCCCGACTGACCCGGTTCGCGCCGGCCGCGATTTTCCTGGCAGGCTGAACCCCCTGGTTCAGGCGGCTGTCTTGTGAAAATCGTCACTCCGGAGCCCCGCTTCCACCCGACACAATGGAGAGTTTTTCATGGCCACTGCCGAGGCGACGATGAATTCCAAGTCGATCATCGAGCAATTCCAGCAATACGTGGTGCCCAACTACCGGCGCTATCCGATTGCCCTGGCGCGTGGCGAAGGCTCCTACGTCTGGGACGCCGAGGGCCTGCGCTATCTCGACTTCTTTCCCGGCTGGGGATGCAACCTGCTGGGACACTGCCCCGAACCGATCGTCAAGGCCGTGCAGGAACAGGTGGCCACGCTGATCCACGTGCCCAACACCTGGTACACCGAAGCGCAAGGCCGCTGGGCCAAACTGCTCTCGGAGCGGAGCTTTGGCGGTCAGGCCTTTTTCTGCAACTCCGGCACCGAGGCCAACGAGGCCGCGATCAAGCTGGTGCGACTGCACGCCCCCAAGGGCCGCTACAAGATCATCACGTTCGAAGGCGGATTCCACGGCCGCACTCTCGGCGCGACGGCCGCCACGGCCCAACCAAAATATCACGAAGGACTCGGCCCCTTGATGGCCGGTTTTGTCTACGCACCGTTCGGCGATCTGGCCGCCGTCGAGCGGCTGATTGACGACGAAACGGCCGCGATCATGATCGAGCCCATCCAAGGCGAAGGCGGCATCAACATTCCACCCGAGGGCTATTTGGCCGGGCTGCGGAAGTTGGCCGATGACCACGGACTGCTGTTGGTGTTTGACGAAGTGCAAACCGGCTGCGGCCGTACCGGTCAGTGGTTCGCCTATCAGCATTTTGGCGTCACTCCCGACATCATGACGCTGGCCAAGTCGGTCTGCGGAGGAATCGCCGGCGGGGCCCTGCTGACAACGGCCGAGATTGCTCCCAGCTTGCGGCCGGGCATGCACGCCGCCACGTTCGGCGGCAATCCGATTGCGGCCCGGGCGGGCATCGCGGCGATCGAGATGATCGAGAACGAAGGTCTGCTGGAACACGCCCGCGCGCTGAGTGAGATCTTCCGCCAGCGGTTGATCGATTTGCAGGGAAAATGCGAGTTGGTGCGCGACGTGCGCGTGTTGGGATTGATGATCGGCGTCGAATTGTCGATCGACGGCACGGGGGTCGTGCAGGGCTGCATGGACCGCAAGCTGTTGGTGAATTGCACGCACAACACCGTGCTGCGATTGTTGCCCGCCATGAACCTGGCGCCCCAGCAGGTTCACGACGGTTGCGACATCCTGGCCCAGGTGCTTCAGGAACAGGCCGGCTGACGGCAGGCATCGTACAAGTGAACCAGCCATGCGAAATCTATTGACCCTGGCCGATTTGAAATCGGCCGAGATCGATCGCGTTTTTGCGATCACCGAAGACTTGAAGACGAAGTATTCCCGAGGCTTGCGCGAGGCGTTGCTGCCGGGCCGCGTGATGGCCTTGCTGTTCGAGAAGCCGTCGCTGCGGACCCGCGTCAGCTTCGAGGCGGGCATGATCAACCTGGGCGGCAGCAGCCTGTTTTTGGGCGACGAGGTCGGCTTCGGCGCCCGCGAGAGCGTCGCCGATTTTGGCCGCGTGCTGTGCCAGTATGTCGACGTGGTCGTGGTGCGAGCCTTTCACCACCAAACCGCCGTGGAACTGGCTCGTTATTGCACCTGCGCCGTGATCAATGGCCTGACCGACTATGCCCACCCCTGCCAGGCCCTGGCCGACTTGTACACGTTGAAGGAACTGGTCGGCCGCTTGAAGGGCCATACGCTGGCCTACGTCGGCGACGGCAACAACGTCGCGCGCAGCCTGGCCGAGGGCTGTGGCAAGATGGGCATGAAATTTGTCATGGCCACGCCCAAGGCCTATCAATTCGACGACGCGTTTCTGGCGCATCTGAAGACCGAGACGCCGGAGTTGGACATCAAAATCACCACGGACCCGGCGGCAGCCGTGCGCGAGGCGACCGCGATCTACACCGACGTCTGGACCAGCATGGGCCAGGAGAGCGAGTCGGAGCAGCGCCGCCGCGATTTCGACGGCTATCAGATCAACGGCAAGCTGATGAGCAAGGCCCCCTCGGGCGCGTTCTTCATGCACTGTTTGCCGGCTCATCGCGGCGAAGAGGTGACCGACGAAGTCATCGACGGGCAGCAGAGCATCGTCATGCAGCAGGCTGCCAATCGCTTGCACGTTCAAAAGGGAATCCTGGCTTGGATCCTTGGCGCTCAGCGCTAACCCGGCCGGCCAATCACAGCGGAGAATCAGCCCCGATGCGCCACGACGGCCGCGCTTACGACGCCTTGCGCCCGATTACGATCCAGCGGAATTTCACTCGTCCCGCGGCCGGCAGCGTGTTGATCACGGCAGGCCGCACGACGGTGCTCTGCACCGCTTCAGTCGATTTGCAGGTTCCGCCCTGGATGGCCGGCAAAGGCCGCGGTTGGGTGACGGCCGAATATGGCATGTTGCCCGGCAGCACGAGCCCGCGCAAAAGGCGCGACGTCGGCAAAGTCGACGGCCGCACGACCGAGATTCAGCGGCTGATCGGCCGCAGTCTGCGGGCGGTGGTCGATCTCGACGCGCTGGGCGAGCGCTCGATTTACCTCGATTGCGATGTCCTGGAAGCCGATGGCGGCACGCGCACGGCCAGCATCACCGGCGCCATGGTCGCACTGGCCGACGCGTTGGCTTCGATTCCCGATCTCGCTGGTTCGCCGCTCCGCGACAGCGTGGCCGCGATTAGCGCGGGCATCGTCGATGGCGAGGCGGTGCTCGATCTCGACTACGTCGAGGACGTCGAGGCCGAGGTCGACATGAATGTCGTCATGACCGGCGGAGGACAGTTCGTCGAGATTCAAGGGACCGGCGAGGAAGCCACGTTCAGCGACGAGCAACTCGCGGCGCTGTTGGCCGTGGCCCGTCGCGGGTTGGCCCAAATTCGCGAGCTGCAGAAAGAGGCCCTCGGCGACCATTGGCCATTCGGCGGCAAGAAGTAGCGCAAAATCCATGCCACGCTACGTCATCCTGCGGCACGAGTTTCCAGCCGGGCAGAAGTTTCCCGTGGGGCAGGAGCGCTCGCTGCATTGGGACCTGATGCTCGAATCGGGTGGTGTGTTGCGCACCTGGGCGCTAGCCGACTACCCCATGTCGCAGCCCACGACTCAAGCCGAGCAATTGGCCGACCACCGCATTGCCTACCTGGACTATCAGGGCCCCGTGTCCGGCGATCGGGGCTCGGTAACGCGCTGGGATGTCGGAGAATACGGCATTGAACGCGAGACGGTGGACCACTTGCAGATCAGGCTCGCCGGACAGCGATTCAGCGGCGGCGTGACTCTGGAGCGCACCGAACCGTCCGGTCATTTCTGGCGGGTTTCTTTTTCGGTCGCGCCAACGACCGGCTGAGTGACCGTGATCTCAGCGGTCGTGATGTCAGCAGTCGGGCGCTCGTCGTCGGCTGGCCGCGACGGTCGGACGATGGCCGGCGGCGCGCCGATGGCGCCCAAAACAAACAGCTCGTTGTCGCGCAGCTCAATGGCTTGCAGGCTGAGCGCCTCACGCTCACTGGCGTGCGGCTGCGGCAAGGTGATCAGCGCCACCGGATCGCCATGTGACTTGCGCCAATCAAGACGCAGGTTGAGCTGACGCGCCACGTGCGACACGCCGTCGAGCACCTGTCCCAGCGGCAAGGGCAAGGCGCCAGCGCGGGCCCGGCGGATACGCAGGGCCAGCACGTGCGGCTCGTGCAGATATGCGTCGATGGTCAGTGAGACGATGGCCGACATTTTTTCGGTTTCATAGCGGCAGGCGATCGTCGCCTCGTTGGCGCGCAGCGAAATCCGAGGCTCGCAAAAACCCTGGCTGAGCATTTCCGGATAGCTCCGGTTCAATTCCAAGGCCAACCAGGCGTTGATCTGATCGGCGGTGAAGAGAGTTTGCCATGGCCCTTCATGATTCAAATCGCTGGCCAAGGCCGTCAATTGGGCGACGAATTCGTCGCGCGCCGGAGCCTGGTCATCGACGTCCAGCTCCACCGCTTCGCGGTAGAACGCCGGCACGTGCTGCGCTGCCTCGTAGACCCACAGCGACGCAATTCCGCCTACGGCAAGCGCTGCGGTCGCCGCCAGGGCCAGGATTTTGTGGCGTTTTCGCACGATATCGACCGCGATAGGGGCCGGGGGAAGAGCGGGCAGCGCAACGAAGCGGCGGGATGGTAGGAGCCGGCCGCCCAAGCGTCAACGGGAATCGGCACCAGGCACGTGCGCTCCGAGACAGCCAGCTAGCGGCCCAGAAAACTGTACGTCACGGTCGCTCCGACGCCCTGCAGTGAAGTGCTGGCATTCCCCAGGATTCCGGACGAGCGCGCCAAGGAAAAGTTCTGCGGAGAGCAAGAAGAAAACGCCTTAGGGAGCAACCGGTGGATTGGGGCCTCGCGGTGCTCATCTTTTCTTGGCCCCTGGCTCGCCTCATAACGACGACACTGCGAAGCCTGTCGGAGTGACAAAATCCGCCGCAAAAACCGTGGAATCCGTTTCCTTTTTCAGGGGCGGCTGGCTAGAATGGCCTCAGTCTAAAAATCGTTTGATTCGCACGGTCGATTCACATTTTTCCACGTTCTGTGGGAACGACCACGCGGCTCGAACGAGCGATACCCGTCTTGGCTGTCGATCTGACAAAACTTTAATGCGATGCTCCGACCATTCGCAATGCGAGGGTGCGGAAAAGTACTCAACGTTCGTTCCATTTCACTTCCTGAAAACTGAGTGGCAGTCCGCTCCGTTTTATTTGCATACGCGAGGCCGACCATGGTGAATGTTCTCATGCACGAAACAGCCCACGGACAGGACACCGATCCGAAGACCGATACTCCCGCGTTGGCTGTCTCCGAGGATCTGGTGACCAACCTGGTCCGGCTTTTTAAGCTGTTGTCCGACGAGACCCGGCTGCGCATTCTTTACTACCTCACGCAGCGCAGCGAATTGCACGTGCGTGCGCTGTGCGAGTTGTTGCACGAGAGCCAGCCGGCGGTCAGCCATCACCTGGCGCTGCTGCGCGAGGCGCATCTGATCGAACGCCGCCGTGAAGGCAAGCACAACTATTACGGGTTGCGAACGCAGCAATTTTCCACGCTCTTGGATATGCTGTTCGCCACCATGCCCGAGGGAAGCCGCCGCATCCGGCTCGAAGACTACCTGCTGTCGCACCTGCCCGTCTGAGGACGGCACGGTTGTCCGTAGCGCAGGCGTCGGGGGTACGGCTATTTGGCTTCTTTCGCCGTGGCGCTCGGGCCGTCGCCTTCGGCTAGCAATTCCGTGACGAGTTGCTGCACTTGCTCGTACGTAAAGGCCTCTGCCTTGGTCTTGGTCTGCTCGTTGTCAAACCGCTGGCGCAACTTGCCCTCGCGATCGTAGACAAAAACAGCCGGCACCGCCGCCAACTTGAATTTGCGATAGAGGACGTCCGATTCTTCGTTCGAAAGCAGGTTATCGAGCGTGGCCCTCTGCGATTGCAGGAAATCGAGCACGCGGTCCTGCACCTCCTCGGGCTTGCCCAGGCCTTCGTAGTCGAAGCTGAGCGAGATGCACGCTAGCTGTTCTGGCTTGTACTGGCGATGGAGATCGACGAGGTTGTGGAATTCCTTCATGCACGGCGGACACGAAGTGCTCCAGGCGTCCATCACCACCACCTTGCCACGATTGGCCGCAATGTGCTCGATAACTCCGTCGTAACTGACGATCGTCAGCTTTACGTCGTCGTTCTTGGTTGACGCAGTGGCCGACGAACTTGCAGGCGGGGCAACCTCGCTGATCTTGGCCTGGCCACAGCCCAGGCAACACAAACTCAACAGCAGGAAACGGGCTCGCAGCATGGGATCGACGTGCCTCTTGGCTCACGGGGAATCGTCATGGACGGCAGCTAAACGACGCCGGTTTTCGTTCGTGTCCACTCAGTTTAACGCTCACGGCGCGGGCTGGTCAAAGTGCCCGTCCAAGGCCGGCAATTGTCATGGGCCCGGCAACGTTCTACGATTCGTTCCATCAATTGCGGAAGCGACCACAACGCATGAACGAATTTCGCCACCAGCGTCACAAACCTCTCACCGAACTCCAGCGCCCGCGCGAACTGATCGTCGCCTGCGCGCCATTGCGCAGCAACATCAATCTTGCGCGGATCCTGCGCGTGGCTAGTTGCTCGGGCGTCGGCAAGGTGATTGCTTGCGGCACCCCCAAAGTCATCGACAAGATCGCCCGCGACGGCGCCGAGGCGATCGAGATTGAAGTTCACCGCTCGCTGCCACCCGTGCTCAAGGAACTCCGAACCCAGGGCTATCAACTGGTGGGCCTGGAACAGACGACCAACTCGCACAACCTGCACAGCTTTACTTTCGAGCGGCGAACGATTCTGGTGGTCGGCAACGAACGAGCCGGCCTGGCCGACGACGTGCTGGCCATGCTGCACAGCGTGGTCGAGATTCCGGTCTATGGGCTGCCCTATAGCTATAACGTGGCCACGGCCACGACGATGGCTCTCTACGAGTTTTGCCGGCAATATCCGAACGGGTGACGACTTAGCTTGCACGAACTCCGCGGCCTGAGGCCTCGGGCTGGCACCCTCTGAGCTGGCCTCGCGACGTCCCCTTTTGCCCTACACCATACGGATTTACAAAGCCCGGGGCACTGCTATAGAATGGCGTTTTGCCATCGGGGAGGGTATGCGCCTGGCGTTGGCCAGTTGTGCGTACTAATCCATTGCCGCGAGCGGTTTTTCCGCTCGCTTGGCAGTTCCGTTGTTTGTCCGTTTCCTGTTTGATTGCCATCGACCATGTTTGAATCACTCCAAGAAGGCCTGTCTTCGGCGCTCAAAACCTTGCGCGGCAAGGGCAAGTTGAGTGAGTCGAACATGCGTGAGGGGTTGGCGCTGGTCGAAAAGGCCCTGCTCGAAGCCGACGTCAGCTACTCGGTCGTCAAGGATTTCATCGCCCGAGTCGGCGAAGAAGCGCTCGGCGAAAAAGTGCTCGGCTCCCTCGATCCGAGTCAGCAAGTGGTGGGCATCGTTCACCAGCAACTGATCGACTTGATGGGGCCGGTCGATCATTCGCTGCACCTGCAGCCCGGCGTCACGGTGCTGATGCTCTGCGGTCTGCAAGGCTCGGGCAAGACGACCACCTGCGGCAAATTGGGCCGGCTGATCAACGAACGAGGGCGCAAGCCGCTGCTGGTGGCTGCCGACTTGCAGCGCCCGGCCGCCATCGAGCAATTGCAGGTCATCGGCGAGCAACTGGGCTTGGCAGTCTATTCCGAGTCCGGGGCCAAAGACCCCGTGGCGGTCTGCCAGAACGCACTCAAGCACGCCAAGACGGTCGGGGCCGATGTCGTGCTGCTCGACACGGCCGGCCGGTTGCACGTCGACGCCGAGTTGATGGAGCAACTGAAGCAGATCGATCGCCGCGTTCAGCCGCAGCAAGTTTATCTGGTCGTCGACGGCATGACCGGCCAGGATGCGGTCAACAGCGCCAAGGCCTTCAACGAAGCCCTCGAGCTCGACGGCGTCATCCTGACCAAACTCGATGGCGACGCTCGCGGCGGCGCCGTGCTGTCGGTCAAGCACGTCACCGGCGTTCCGGTCAAGTTCATCGGCACCGGCGAGCATCTCGACGCACTGCAAGAGTTTCATCCCGAGCGCATGGCCCAGCGTATCCTGGGCATGGGCGACATCCTGACCCTGGTCGAACAAGCCCACCAAAAGTTCGACCAGGACGAGATGGCCCGGCAGGAAGAACGGCTGCGGAAAGGCGAGTTCACGCTCGATGACTTCCGCAACATGATGGGCCAGACCAAGAAGCTGGGCCCGCTCAACAAGATTATGAGCCTGTTGCCGGGCATGGGCGGCATGCAGGATATGTTGAACAACGTCGACGCCGACGGGGACATGAAACGCCTGGGCGGCATCATCGACTCGATGACGCCCGCCGAGCGCCGTAATCCTTCAAAACTCGTCGACCAGAGCCGCCGCCGGCGCATCGCCACCGGGGCGGGTGTCGAGCCACACGAGGTCAACGAGCTCGTCAAGCAGTTTGACGGCATGTCGGCGCTGATGAAGGAAATGGCCGGCATGGGCGTCCGCGATCGCCTCAAGCGGATGCAGGACTTGCAGCGCGGGCTGACGAATCCGAACGCGCAATTGCAACGCGCCAAGCTGGGCACCGGCAAACGCCTCAATTCGCAGGAGCGGGCCAAGCTGCGCAAACATCGCGAAAAAGAAGCCCGCCGCCGCAAGCGCGAGACGAAGGGCAACGGCTGATCGAACCATCCACTGATTGAATCTCACAACGCATCACACTCAATCGAACGACCAGGAGAACCGCGTGGCAGTAAAAATTCGCATGAAGATGATGGGCCGCAAGCATCGCCCCTTCTTTCGCATCTGTGCCATCGACTCGCGCAACCCGCGTGATGGCCGCGTGCTGGAAGAGTTGGGCACCTACGACCCGATGGTCAACGAGACCGACGCCCGTACGTCCTTGAAGCCCGAGCGCATCGCCTACTGGATTGGCGTGGGCGCCCAGCCTTCGGACCGCGTGCGGACGTTGCTGAAGAAGTATGGCACGAACGGCACGCACGTCTCGCAGCAAACGGCTGCTCGCGAGCGGCTGGCCGCGCCCAAGATCGTGCCCGCTGCCGGCGAACCGGTGTACGTGCCGCCCGCTGAAGGCGCTGCTCCGGCGGAAACCGCCGAAGCCCCGGCCAGCCCGGCGGCGGAAGAGCAGCCCGCTGCTTCGGAGTAACGTGAGGCGTTCGTTCGTGCCCCGGGGAGTCGCGGATCAGGATGTGAGCGGAATGTCATGCGGTTCGATGTGCTGACCTTGTTTCCGGGCATGTTCCCCAGCTACTTGGGGCAAAGCCTGTTGAAGCTGGCCATCGACAACCGACTGATCGACGTTCAGCTGCACAACATTCGCGATTGGGCGCGCGACAAGCACCACACAGTGGACGACCGCCCGTTTGGCGGCGGTCCCGGCATGGTGCTGAAGGCGGAGCCGGTTGTGGAGTGTGTTGAGGCGGTCCGCTCGCTGACGGGCGAGGCCGGACGATTGATCATGCTGACGCCGCATGGGCGGAAGCTCGATCAACCGCTGGTCGAGGATCTGGCCCTCAGCCGGCGGCTGGTGCTGATGTGTGGGCGATACGAGGGATTTGACGACCGGGTGCGACAAATCCTGCAGCCCGAGGAGGTTTCGATCGGAGATTTTATCGTCGGCGGCGGTGAAGTCGCGGCGATGGTGATGATCGATGCCGTGGCGCGACTCGTGCCGGGCGTCATCGGAGATGAGGAGAGCCACCGGCAGGATTCCTTTTCGGGCGAAGCACGACTGCTTGAATTCGCGCAATACACTCGCCCGCGGGAGTATCGCGGACTGTGCGTGCCCGAGGTCTTGCTGAGCGGAAATCACGAACAGATCGCCGCATGGCGCGCCCAAGGAAGCGCCTCGACGACCCAACACAAACGGGCCGATTTGTGGCAACAGGAACAAACGCGAACGGCCCAACAAATCAATCAC
Organism: Planctomycetaceae bacterium; assembly: GCA_003153375.1. Taxonomy (GTDB): domain Bacteria; phylum Planctomycetota; class Planctomycetia; order Pirellulales; family PALSA-1355; genus PALSA-1355. The sequence goes on along the minus strand of PLYM01000219.1, from coordinate 122,157 downwards.
GAAACCACGGGCGAATCATGAAACCACGGGAAACTGAACACGGCCGCGCGGCGCACAGCCGCGAGGGCGACCCGACAACCACGAGAAAGGTTCGATACCGATGAGCCAACAAACCCTGGAACTAGTTGAAAAGAGCAGCCTCAAGACCGAGGTGCCCGAGTTCAACATTGGCGACACCGTCGACGTACACACGCGAATTCTCGAAGGTGAGAAAGAGCGCATCCAGATCTTCAACGGCGTGGTCATCGCCCGCGCCGGCTCGGGCACCCGCGAGACGTTCGTCGTACGCCGAATCGTCGGCGGCGAAGGGGTCGAGCGGAAGTTTCCGCTGCACTCGCCCAAGATCGCCAAGATCGAGGTCAAACGGCACGGCATCGTTCGCCGGGCCAAGCTGTACTTCCTCCGCGATCGCGTGGGCAAGGCCGTGCGTCTCAAAGAGCGCCGCGTCGACATCCCCAAAGGCAGCCAATAGTTTACGGGGCCCCGTGGCCTCGAGCGACGCGTCCTAGTCTGCTCGTTGCGAGAGCGCCGTGAATCTCTCGACGCCCATTTTGCGGTGGCGTGCCGCCTGGCGCCGTTATCGCTCGCTCGACCAGCGCGGCGAACGGGCCGCCGAGCGCTATTTGCGCAAGCTTGGCTATCAGATCGTCGGCCGCCGCGAGCGCGGACGCCTGGGCGAGATCGACCTGGTGGCCGTCGATGGTCGCACGATCGTCTTCGTCGAGGTCAAGACGCGCCGGTCGATCGTGGCCGGACGTCCTGATGAAGCGGTCGACGCCGGCAAGCAGCAACGCCTCACCCGGCTGGCCCTGGCCTATCTCAAACGTCACGATCTGCTGGAGTGCTCGGCCCGCTTCGACGTCGTGGGCGTCACCTGGCCCGCTGGCGCCCGGCGACCCACGATCGAACACTTCCGCAATGCCTTCGAAGCGGTGGGCCGCGGCCAGCTCTTCAGTTGAGTTGCTCGGCTCGCGGGCGCGGCTAGTTGGGCTGCAGGATCATTTCGGCTGCAGGATTTCAGTGCTCTGCTCCGCCGACACGGGCTTGGCCTGTCCCCGGCTCATCACGTCGACGCGCATCCGAGCGGTGCCGGGACGTAGCGCTTTGACTCGCAGCTCAAAACTCAGCGGGCTTTCGCCGGCCCTCACTTCACGAATCGGATCGAAGCGCACCGTGCTGGGCAGCACGGCCCCGTGGACCGGGCCGCTCAATCCAGACAGTTTGACTTCCTCGCTGAAAGTGGCCGTGACGGCAACGTCGAACAGCGATTGCTGGCTCTCGTTGGTGAGCACGATCTGATACGTGGTTTCGCCGTCGACCTTGATGGGATCGGCCGTGTCGGCGACGGTCACGCTCAGCGGGTCGGGTGCGGCCGCGCCAGCGGCAACCCCAGCGGCTCCGGCAGAACTGGCGACGGGCGGTACGGCGGCGTTCTGGCCGACGATTTCCAGACACGCTTCGTCAGCAACCGGGTCGATGCCATCGGCCGCGACGGTGACACGATTGCAGGCCCGCGGGGTCTCGCGGAGACATTTGAATTCGATCTCGCGATGCAGGCTCTTGCCCGGCTCGAGCGAGGGGATCTTCCAGCCCAGCACGTCGCCTTTCAACCAGGTCGAGCCTTCGGTCGCTTGGCGTGGCTCGAGGCTGGTTTCGAAGTTATCGCCGATCTCGACGTTGGCTAGCGGCGCGTCGGTGTTGTTGGTCACGTCGACGCGAAATCGCACCATGTCGCCAATCCGTTGCCGCGGCGGCACGGTCTGCTTGATCGAGACCTTGGCATCGCTCGCTGGCGGCTGATCGCCCGCCGGCGGTGGCGTGGCAGCGGGCGCCTCGGCCGTGGCGGGTGCCTCGACTGCCGTCAAACAGTGCCGCGCCGTCGTGCGCATGCCGCCATCGGCCGTGACCACGATATCCTGACAGAGCTGTCCGGCTTCGACGACCTGGAACGTCACACCGAGTCGACCGGTGCCGCCAGGCGGCAGATCGACCAGGTCGCGTTCAATCGGGCTTGAGGCCGCCGCATGGCGCAGGCCGCTGCCAAAGCGGTCCGTGACCAGCACGCCCTTGAGCGTGCTGGTGCCCCGGTTGATCACCTGAATCTCGAACGAAGCCTCGCCGCCCACCTGGCCGTCGGTTGGTCCCAACACCGAGACGTCGAGCGCGGCCGCCACGATTCGAGTGGTCACGCATTGTCGGGCCGCGACGCCCGAGGCCGAGCGCACTTCGACGCAATAGCGCAGTTCGCCGGCTTGGTTGACGCGGTAGTTGACGTCAACCGTCGCAGTCGCCCGCGGCGCCAACTCGCCCAGGCTCCATTGCTGGCTGGCTCCCGAGGGAGTCGCTTCCGGTTCGCTGCTGACGAATTCGATGCCCTGGGGATCCTGTTCTTTGACAACGACGTCGCGCACGGCATTGTCGGAAGTATTGGTCACTTCCAAGTGGTAGGTAAACGCCGCACCAACCGAAGCCTGCGAAGGGCCGGTCGCCCGGAAAGTCAAGTTGGATACTGGCCGAGCGGCCGCCTGGACGGGCGTCGGTCCGGCGGGAGGGTTAGGAAGCTGCAAGGGAGCCCCAGGTCGCGTAGGCATCGATGTGGCGGGAGGCACGCCCGGGGGAGCGAGGGTCGTCCCGAGAGCGCCAGGCGGTGGCAGGCTCGTGCCCACGGCGCCGGGCGGCGGAACGGGCCCTTGGGCTGGCTCGCCGGGCCAAATGAAAAGCCGGTCGCCATTCGGGTCGATACGGGGCAGTTGGGCGCAACCGGCCACGATCAGAGCGCAACCCAGCCAGGGCCACAGGCAATGCCTGGCGAACCCGCGGCGGCCTTCGGCCCAGTTGCGCAATGCCATGGAACGGACCCGAGAAGTTCGCGACGACAACAATCGCTCAATATGGAAAAAGTACCACGCTCGGCGAGGGATCGTTGCATTTTTGCAACGCTCTGAACGCCGTCCACGGGCGCCGGCCCCCTAGGACCGCTAAAGCCGGTGCCAGCACCAGCCAGGTGCCGCGACGCTAGCACGGCGTATGCATTGCCGAGCGAAGCTTTGCGCGGGGCCAGCGGAAAAAGATGCGCCCTGCCAGAACTCCCCAGGTGGGGTCGCTCTGGCAGGGCGCGACGCTGGACATTTCGCCGAATTTGCAACCGACTTCTACCGCCGGCCGAAAATGCCCGTGGCATACCAAATACATACTGTACAGGCGAACACGTACCGAATAGCCTGCGAATCGCGGGGAATTCGATATTTCCGAAACAACGATCGAGGCGGTCCCCAACCGAAAAACGGCCGCTTTGGGTGACACTTTGGGTGACGCGCGGCGCTACTCATTATCGTCGCATGGGCCGGCGCTGCCTAGGGCCCAAGATCATGGCCGCGCGGTGCTATCCCTAATCAACTAGCGACGTGGCCGCGCGGCCGTTTCTTCTGCGCCCTTGGCGGGGCTCTCGGGGGCGGCCCCGTGGTCGCTACGCTTTCGCGGCGGCGGCCATGTGCCATTCGACTGCGCCCCTGGCGGGGCTCTCGGGAATGGCTATGGTCGACGCCTCTTTTCATTTGGGCTCGTGGGCTCGCGCCGCATATCGTTAAGCGCATCGATCCGCTTGACGCCAAAAAGCCAGCACGCGACGAGGCCATAGGCATGGCCCTAATGGCCCCACGATGCCCCAGGACGCTTTGCGTTTGCATGCCCGAACCAAAAGGCGCCGGTATTTCGGCGCGACGCTCCGAGGCGCCGGCGACGCCGCTGGAATTTTTCAAGATTGATTTGATTGGTCGGTAAGAGATTGGCCCAAGCTGCCAATCGTATCCGCAATAAAATCTTGGCCCTAGCCGGCTAGGCGCCCAAAGGCGCACCGTGCTCGCTAGCCTCGCCGCAAGGGCCCTAGCGGCCCGCTCCCGCTAAGACCTGGGGCCCGTGGATCGTCGCCGCTTGGCCCACGCTGCCCGAGCCCATTCGCCGGGCCATGCTCGCGCTAATCGGCTAAGGGGCAATACTTGCCACGCGGAAGCCGAGATAGGCGAACGCGGTATCTGGAAGGTCGTACTCCCGGCAAGCGGCGTGCAATAAAAACAAGCCTGACCCGAAGCAACCGCCCCGCCTACCTCGCAACGGGCCAGGGCCCATCCTAGAGTCGTTCCATTGAAAGACGTTTCCACCCATGTCGAAGGCACCATAGGGGCTCTTTGTGGAGGTGTACGCACCCAGGGCAATCGCACGTGTAAATCCAAAGTCACGAAGCCGTAATGTGTTGCGATTTTTTGCCAGCAGCTAGCGTGATTTCCGCATAATATTCAGGTGCAACACCTTACGGCTTATGACGCAATCGCCCTGTGTACGCACCCACATCGGTCAAACGGTGTGTGATAGAGTAGTTTGCCGAATTGATGTCCCCGGTAGGATCGCTAGGTGTTGGGGGTTTGTTGGTGGCGGTTGGATACTGAAAATACGATTTGGTGGCAGGGTTGTAGAACGCAGCCTTGTACCATTCGTTTTCGCTGGGAAGGAACACCTTTGCCCCCGCGTTTCGCGTGATGGAGTTGCCGTTGCTGGGAGTGGGAGTGAATCCCAAGAGATTGTAGGCTCCCGTCTCCGTATCGCAGTCGCCCTGGCCATTGTTCAGCCAATTAGCGAAGCGAATCGCGGAGTACCAAGTGACGCAGTTGACGGGGTGGTTTCCGTTGCCAGATATGACGCTGTATTTGCTGCCGGCGGAGTTGCCGGCGTTGTAGTTGATTCCACCTATGACGGCGTTGCTCATATTGCTGTTGTACAGCCCGAGCGTGTTGGCTCCGGTTGGGTCTTTGGTGTTGAGGAACGCGACGTATTGGCTGTAGGTGACATCGTAGGTGCCGATGTTGTAGGCGTAAGGCACGGAGCCATATCCGCTGGTTCCGTCGGTCGTCATGACAGTCGTATCCGGCGCATTGCCGGGATTGCCGACCGGGGACCAAGCCATCGTGACGGCACGTGCGTCGGCGGTAAAAGTGACCAGCACGACTAAGATTGCCATTGCGGCAAGGCGAGACCGCTTCCGTCGCCAGCCCCAGGCAGCAAGGCCGATCAGGCCAAGGGCGGCGAGCGCGCTGCTGCTGGGCTCGGGAACCATGACCACGCGGAAGCCGAATAGGAGGTCGGTAGTGTCGTTCGCAGGTTCCCATGAGCCCCTGAACGAGGAGGCCAAGCCTTCATCGGAGGTGGCGCTGAAGGCCGAACCACCTCGAAGGCCTCGATTAGAACCGATCAAAGCTTCGTCCCACTGAAAGACGTTCCCCGCCATGTCGAACGCGCCGTAGGGGCTCGTCGTCCCCGTATACGCGCCAACGTCCGTGAAATTGCCGCCGTTGCTCGGGTCCACGGCCCCGTTGTAGTTCGCCGAATTGATGGCCCCCGTAGGAACGGTTGCTACAGGAGGCGTGTTACTGCTTGTCGGATACTTGAAGTACGTTTGGCTTTTGGGATTGTAGTATGCCGCCTTATACCACTCGTTTTCGCTAGGCAGGAAGATCGTTGCGCCGGCGTTCCTCGTAATGCTATTCCCGTTCGTTGGCGTCGGCGTGCCGCCAAGCAGCGTATAAGAGCCGGTCTCCGTATCGCCGTTGCCTTGTCCGTTATTCATCCAATTGGCGAAACGAATCGCGTCGTACCATGAAACGTCATTCACCGGATAATTGCCGGCGCCCGGAATGACGCTAAACATGCTGCCGACGGCCGCGCCTGAGTTGTAATTGATGCCACTACCCGGGCCGGTGCTATAGAGCCCCAACGGGTCCGCGCCGGTTGGGTCTTTGGCATTGAGGAAGGCGACGTATTGGTTGTTGGTGACGTCGTACTTGTCGATGTTGCAGTTGTAACCCACCCCCCCATAAAGACTGCCGGTTGCTGGATCGTTGGCATTGCCCGGATTGCCGACCGGCGTCCAAGCGATCGTGACGGCACGTGCATCGGCGGCGAGGGCCAACAGCAGAGTCAGAACCACGGCAGCGCGCACCAAAAGAGCCTCACATCTGGAAAAGGATCGAGCCGCAGGCGCAATCGGGTAACCGCAAGGAAGAAGGTCAAACGGAAATAGATCGTTTGGCTAGCGGCACCTGGCTCGGGGAGAGATTGTCCCTATCGTAGTCGTGCGGCAAGGGGCGTGCAAGGAAAAATCCTGGGGATTCGTGATTGACTGCATCTCGCCGCCGCGCTAGATTGCAAGTGTGTACACAAAAAACTGATCCCGTACACAAAACCGCTGAGAATTCCTAATGCGAAAATGCAGAGTCGTTTTTCTGTTGGCGATTGTCGCCGCCATTCAGTCGCGCTCCCTCTCAGCGACACTCGTCACGATTCCTGCGGGCTTGCAGCCTGGCGCCGAGTACCGACTAGCGTTCGTGACCGACTTTCTCTCCCAGTCTAAAGCGACTTCGTCGAATATTGCTGACTACAACGCGTTCGCGATTTCCACGGCGAACAAGGCTCCGACGCTCGCAGCGTTGGCGACGACTTGGTCTGCAATCGCCAGCACCACCACGGTTGATGCCCGAGACAACACTGGAACAAATCCTTTTGTCGCGACTGGATTTCCGATTTTTGCTCTCAACGGTTCGGAGGTAGCAGCCAATAACGCCGATCTTTGGGATGGAATCCTGATCAATCCCATTAACACCAGTGAGCTCGGGGTGACCGCTGCCAATATCATTTGGACGGGTACGAACGCCGCTGGGATTGCCTCCAGTCCACTTGGAAGTCTCAATCCGACTTTCGGTGGGGATAACATGACAAGCTCAAATTGGGTGGCGTCCGGTCAGGGCGACTTGCCGAGTAGCGACTTCTGGAGTCTCTATGCGATTTCCGGGATCCTTACGGTCCCGATACCCGAACCAAGCTCGATCGTCCTAGCATTTCTCGCGGCGGCCGGGCTGCCGGTGACCGCGCTTCGTCGTCGCCACCGCTGAACCGACATTCCCGATCCAAATCGCCCATCCGCATCCGCTTCACTCCCGCGCCAAAGGCCATTTCGTGCAACGAGTCTTCGCCCTGCCACGCTTTCCAATCATTGCGCTGGCGCTGCACGTCGGCCCTTAATCTGCGCTTGCCCGACGCGCTCGTTTCCGCGTCAAGCTGCGCGAACGTCTAACGCTAGCGCTGGCTAGCTGGACCACCGGTGCGAATCCCCCCGAGCCCTCGACCTGGGCGCTGCTGGCGATGGGGGCCGGTGCCTTGCTCTGGGGTCGACGGCGGGGACAATTGTTGCTCCCGCTACGTTAACTACGGCGACCTGTGGTTATTCATTTCCGGCCGATCCGCAAGTTCGCTTTGCTCGACTATCGACTCCGGGAAAAGGGCGGCAATCCGCTTAAATTCCGTCGGCGGTACTGATGGTGATACAGCCAGATTCGTAAATGCTTGCTCGCCGAAGATTCTGAGTTGCCAAGGTGGGGCAGTTCGGCCGAATCGCGGGAGGTTCGGCGCCATCGCATGTTCATAAAAGACAACGTCTTCTCGCATGCGAACCGCGCGCCTTTGACGTATCCAGTTGAGCTGCCAGCCCCACCAACAACCCAACACCGTCACCACCACGAACAGCGTCCGCAAGGTGAACTTGAACCAGCGGCGCTTAGGGGCGGTGGTCATGGACAAGGTCAAGTTTGCCAGTGCCCATGATCTTCGTCGATCTTTTGGCGAGCGGTGGGCCAGCCGCGTCATGCCCCAAACGCTCATGGAGCTAATGCGGCATGAAAGCATGGAAACGACTTTGCGTTTTTACGTTGGGCGCAACGCACAAGCGACGGCCGATGTGCTTTGGGCAGCCCATCACGCCGTTTTGGGTGACAAATTGGGTGACACCGCTCCATCTTGCCAAGAGACTGGCAAGAATGGAGCGACGTAACCCATTTGCCTGCAATACGTTCTTAATTCATGCCTCGGCGCTTGCCGAAAATGCCCGTGGCATACCAAATGCCATTGCGGCCGCGTTTGATGTCGTAGCCGAACAGCGGATGGCGCGAAAGCACGGCTCCCCAGTGACCGGGGCTTTGCCGCCAGCTATGCACGCAGTCGATGCACGCTTCGACCAGGTTCTCATGAGGCCAGCTTTCGGCCACGACCTCTTGCGCCAGCACGCCGCTGGGCAATTTAGCGTTGATCCGTTGGAACCGGGTGTCCCAACTGTGGTGCCCTTGCACCTGAATCGAGGCCTGATAGACCGCGTGCTTGCGGGCCTCGTCGATCAGGGCCGTGTGCATCTGCCCCTGGGTGCTGGCTGGACCCTCCGGATGGATGCGCACCGCGTAGATCATGGTTCGCTGCGTCAGGGTGCCCGGTGGCAGATCGAGAATGATCGACAGGGCTGCCGCCCGGTAGAACCGGCCTGGGCTAAAGGGAAAGGTGCTGACCACGTGGCCGTAATATTCGGCCCGCTCGTGGACCAGATCGATGACGGCCACTCCCTGACGCCCCAGCATCTCGGCGAAGGCGGGGTGTTTGAGCAACTCGATCGACTTGCCCTGGTGCGTGATCTTGGCGTCGCGGGGCAGCTTGACGACGACGTAGCGCCGCAACTTCTCCTTGATTTCGAGCTGCGACAAGGTCTCGCGCTCGAAAGCCCGGTGGGCCGCGTTCTGATCCCCTTCATGAAAATAAATCAGCAGCATTTTCCGGTCTTCGGCCGCTTCTTCCATCGCCGCTTTGTAGTCGGTGTGGATGACCTGTTCCACGGGCGTCGCGGCCACTTGCTGCGTGGCAGGCGGGGTGGTCCCCTCGTCGACTGTTTCCCGGGCCGGGTCGGCCGGAGTCTGACCGTCGGGCGGGACATTGACGCGGCGAATGACGTCAGTGACCGCTGTCTTGATATCAGCCACGGATTGGCGAGCCGGGGCTTCGCCCGTGTCGCCGGCCGACGGACGGTCCGAGCTTTGAGCCGCTACGGACATGACCGACAAAACTTCACGGCTGGTGGAACGTCCATGTCGCAGGCCGCGGTGCTCGGCGTACGCCTCTTGCGTAGCCCCCATCCAACAGGCACTCAGCCCTAGAACAACCAGGTACGATCCTCGAACCATCGTGCTATCCTCCTCAACAGTTGATTTCGACAGGTGTGTCGCAGGCCGGCGTCCAGGCCGCTGGGGGGCCGTGAGAGGGTCGCTGTTCCGAGCGCTCCCTCGCGTGAGTTTTGCCGGCTTTTGACGGTCACAAGTCTGAACGAATGTCCGGCCATGTTGCCACAGGTGATAGCGGTCCGCAATGGGCTGACTGGGTGGGGTTTGTCGGTTCGATAAATGGGGGATTTTTTTCGCGTCTGATTTTTTTAGTAGCAAAAACCCAGAGTTGAATCTTCTAAAGAACCCCCATCGATGATGCGTCCAGGACGTTTAAGCTGGTAGCGGATAAAGGCTTTTTGTGATATCAAGTAGCACCTGGAAAACAGACTTCCCACATTACCCCAAACGAGTTACGACCATGAGCATCAAATCGCGTATTGCCGGGGCGGCTGCAGTTTCGACGATTTCGTGCGCCATTTTTTTTCCCAGGTTTGCTCAATCAGAAGAGTCAAATTCGCCGGTCCCAGGGTCTTTGGCCGCGGTTGAGACGTGGCTGAACAACAGCGCGAGCGGGGCGGCCTGGCGGGCCTATCTGAAGCTCGACGCGCTTGACCCCGAAGTGGCCAAGGGAAACAACGCCGACCAGGCGGTGATTGGCGAGACGCTCGAGCAACTCCAAAGTGGCGCTGCGGGTCTCGACATGCCGCACTTCAAGCAGCTGCGCGAAGCCTTGCAACAATGGTCGCAGGACCTGGCCATCGCCAAGGCGCCGAGCCTGAGCGAGGCAGTCGCGGCCTCGGAGTCGAGTTTCCATCCGATCACCGAGGCCGAAGTCGGCCAGGCGAAAAGCGAATTGCAATCCACGCTGACGAAGCTCGACCAGTACCTCACCGGGCTGGGCAAGAACGGCGCCGCCTGGAAGGAGTATCTCCGTTGGCGCGATCTGCTCGAACAGCTCAAGAACGACAAGCCGGAGAGCGACACGCTGAAGTCGATCTCGAAGCAGTTCACCGCCGACCAGGTCGGCCTCGAAATGCCGGTTTTCTTCAACGTCGGTGCGGCCTTGGAACGCTACACCAACCTGCTGTCGGCCGCGAACGACGAGCTCAAGGGCAAGTTCTCGGAGAAGCTCAAGGAATTGGGCGAGAAGCTCAAGGCGTATCAGGATCCGAATGCGCAAACGGAAGAGGCCGCCGCCGACATCGGCACCCTGCTGGGCTGGCTCGAAAGCCGTGACCAGGCCCCCGTTCTGCTGCGCGCGATTCGCGGAAAACTCTCGCAACCCAACCTGCACCTCGACGTGTCGGAGCGATTTGTCGCCGCCGGCATCGACCAGCCGCTGGATGAAGTCGGGCCGGTCACCGACAACATCCTGGGCACCGCCATTTCGGGCACGGCCCACACCGTGGGCCAGGTCACCGGCCAATTGCTGCCTGACGAGAACCGGGCCCAACTCGAGACCAAGCTGGTGGCGCGCGCCGCCTCGAACACGGTGGGCTACAACGGCCCGGCGACGATCTGGAGCCGCGGCACGACCAACCTCTCAGGCACCAAGCGCATCGTGATCGACGAAAAAGGTTTCGCCAGTTATCCGGCTCGGGCCACGGCTTCGACGAGCACGCAAATCACGGGAATCTCGGCCGGCGGCAATATGGCTCAGCGGGTTGCCACGAATCGGGTTTATGAGAGCAAACCGACCGCCGAACAGATTGCCGGCAGCCATGCCGCGGCCCGGGCGCAAACGCGATTAGATGCGCAGACGGGTCAAATGTTGAGCAAGGCGCATGCGAACTACTTGCAGAAATTCCGCAATCCGCTGCTGCGGCGGCGCGAGTTTCCGCAATTGCTCAAATTCAAGTCGACGGATGATGCGATCTTTGTCACGGCGCTGCAATCCGACAGTTATCAGCTCGGAGCCCCCCGGGCGCCCGATAGTCCCAAGGACGCGCACGATCTGGGAGTGCGGGTACACGAGTCGTTGGTCAACAACGCGGCCGACTCCTTGCTGAGCGGCGTGACCCTGAAAGAGAAGGAAGTGCAGGACAAGGTTATCGAATTGCGGGGCGAGTTGCCCGAACAACTCAAGAGCGATCCCGATCGCGACCCGTGGTCGATCACGTTCGCCAAATCGAAGCCCGTCACGGTCGCATTTACGGACAAGGGCGTCAAAATCACGGTGCGCGGCCAGCACTACACCTCGGGCGATCGCGAATTCAAGGGCATGAACGTCACAGCCGACTACAAGATTCAGCCCAGCGGCGACTCGTTCAAGCTGGTTCGCGATGCTGAGTTGCACATCGTGCCGCCGAATTTCGTGCCCGGCCAAACCCGCCTTTCGACACAGCAAGTGACGCTGAAGACACTGCTGCAGAAAAAATTTGGTAAACTATTCGAGCCGGAGATCAAGGCCGAGAAGCTGACTCTCTCGGGCCGTTGGGAAAAGGTGGGCCCGCTCGACCTCAAGCAGTTGCAGTCCAGTTCAGGTTGGCTGGTTGCGGCTTGGCTCGAGCCGGCGACACCTCCCGCGGCACCGCCGAGCAAGCCCGACACGGCCCAGGCCTCGCGATAAGCGGGCTGGGGGGTCGCAAGGGCTCGCGATGAAAGGCGTTGGCGATGGGGGCCTGGCAGCCGGTGATCGAGGCCCAAAAATCCTGCTGACGGCACCGGCACGCGGATGCCGGCCGCCGATCCGGCTTTGCGCTGTTCCGCACTCCCCGACGAGCGAGGTTGTGGCATGAGCGATTTGGTGGACATCGAATTTGACTGCCTGCCGTTGCGATCCGTGGGACGGCTCGACATCCCGATCGACGCTTCGCCGAAATACCGGGCCCGTTGCGAGCGCATCAAGAGCGCGTTGGCCACGCACGGCTCGCACAACTCCTATTTTCTCTATAACGGCCAGTGCACATTTCATCTGACCAACCAGCCCGAGTTTGGCATGGTGCAGTTCAGCTTTGATGGCACCGCACTGACTGATCCGACGGATCAGACCACGCTGACTTGCGATTTGAAGGTCGAACTGGTACGGGAGACATGCGACTGGCTAACGCAGCCCGTGTCGGCCTGGCTGGCCGAAACGGTCTCGAAGGCCGTGCAGATCGAATTCAATCGCTTCATTGCCACCGGCGACCTGGCTCAGACCATTCGGCGGATCGCACAGCTCCAGGCTCAGAGCGACGAGCGTGGCGGCTTTGTAGGCATGTATCTGTAAGCATCGGCAGAGGCTTGCCAGCTGCCTTATCTAGTTCATGACGGCCCTGCAGGGCTCGCATTCTCCCTGCTCCTCCGGGCCAATCGGGGCCCTGGGAATTCCAGGAAGTCCTGGACGACATTTCCTTTTAAAGGAAATCTTCCTGTTAGATAGATTCTCCGAAGTTTGACGGTTAGGCCGTCGATACCTTGCTCTGCCGAAATCTCTAGCTCCCGGTAGCGGCGCGAATTGCGCTTGCCGCTGGCAGGAGAGACGACGGCGTGGACGGGGGGCGTCCAAAGTTACGTTCGTTTGCCGCGCTGCAAGCAACCGCGCCGGCATTCGGGCCAGAGACCGTGCAGCAGGGACACCAACCCCCAAGGGTCGATCGATGAACCGGCGAGTCCACACCATCTGGGCGATTCTTACGTCCATGATGATCGCGTTGACGGGCTGTCGCCCGCAACAGCCCTTCTTCCTGCACGAGGACGGAGATCTCTCCCACTACGTCGACGTGGCCAGCGAGATCGAATATCCGGACGTCGAGACCACGACTTTGGCCGAAGTGGAGCAAGCGCTGCCGCCCTACACGCTGTCGAATACGAAGTTCAACACGTATTGGGATTTGACGCTGGAAGAAGCGATGAAAAACTCGCTGGCCAACTCGAAGGTGATGAAATCCCTCGGCGGTCGTTACGTCAGTTCGGCCTTTAACAACCGGGCGCAAACCGGTGACGCGCCGGACAGTTTGACGACCGGCCCCGACTTCGCCCGTACGGTCTACGATCCGGCCATTCTCGAAACCACGCCGTTCCAAGGCGTCGAGTATGCCTTGGCCGCGTTCGACGCCCAGTGGCAGAACAACTTTTCGTTCAACAAGAACGACCGCCCCCAGAATATTCTGCCGGTGCCGCCGATCAACACCGTGTTCTTCAAGAACGTCTTCCAGGAAGACACCAGCACGTTCAACTCGCAGCTCACGAAGATGACGGCCCAGGGCGGTCAGTTCAACGTCAGCAGCAACATCGTCTACGACATGAACAACAACCCCACGCGGCAGACGCCGCAGGACTGGAACACGAACGTCCAGATTCAGTTCAATCAGCCGCTGTTGCAAGGTGCCGGCACGCAATTCAACCGCATTGCCGGTCCCTACAATCCGTTTGTGTTCATCCCGGGCGGTGCGCAGCTCTCGCCAGCCTTCGACGGCGTGCTGCTGGCCCGGATCAACGTGGACATCGGTCTGGCCGACTTCGAGGGCGGCATCCGCAACCTGGTCAGCGATACGGAAAACGCTTACTGGGAATTGGCCTTCGCTTGGCGCAACCTGGAGACCTCGAACCTGGCCCTCAAGAGTGCTCGCCAGACGTGGAAGAAAATCCACTTGCTGTACGTCGTGGGCTCCAAGGGTGGTGAAGCCAACCAGGAAGCCCAGGCTCGCGCCCAATACTTTCAGTTCAAGAGTCAAACTCAGACGCTGCTCAACGAACTCTTCCGCGCCGAAAACCGGCTGCGCTACGTGATGGGCCTGGCGACGACCGACGGCCGGCTGATTCGGCCGATCGAGAAGCCCACCGTGGCCAAGGTTAACTTCGACTGGCGCGAGATCACCGAGGAGGCGCTGGGTCGCAACGTCGACCTGCGGCGACAGAAGTGGCGCATCAAGCAGCAGGAGCTGCAAGTGATTGCCGCCAAGAATCTGTTGTTGCCCCGCTTGGACATGAACGGCACCTACCGCTGGCTGGGCGACGGCGATCGGCTCTTCGGCACCAGCGCGTATAACCCCGACCCGAATGGCAACCTGCTCAACGGCTCGAGCTCGTTGGCGACATTGGGCAGCGGCCAGTTCCAGGAATGGCAGTTAGGCTTGCAATCCACGGTCAGCTTGGGCTTCCGCAAGGAACTCGCCACGCTGCGGTACTATCAATTGAACCTGGCCAAGGAACGGGCCAAGCTGCAAGACGAAGAGCTCGAAGTCTCGCATCAATTGGCCGACGCCGTGCGACAAATGGAACTGAACTATGAACTGACCGAGACCAACTTCAACCGCACGTTGGCCGCCGACCGGCAGGTGGCCGCGGTGCAGGCCGCATACGACGCCGAAACCGTCACGCTCGACCAGTTGTTGGAAGCCCAGCGATTGCAGGCTGACGCTCAGACCAGCTACTTCCGCACGCTGTTGGACTATCAGCGCGCGGTCATCATGGTTCACTACCGTAAGGGTTCGCTGCTTGATTACAATAACGTGTACCTGGCCGAAGGCCCCTGGCCGGCCAAGGCCAAATTTGACGCCACGCGCCTGGCTCGTCAGCGTGACGCCAGCCTGTATATCAACTACGGCTTCACGCGGCCCAGCACGATCAGCCAGGGAGCGGTAGTCCAAGACACGGATGGCACCAACCCCGCGCACCGCGGACCGGAAATGGTGCCCACCGGCGCTCCGCACGAGGCACCCGGCGCCGAGGATCTGCCGAATCCGGGCAGCGAACCGACGCCCGCCGTCGAGGGCGCCTCGCGAGGTGCTACGCGATCGGCCAGCACGGCGCCGCGAACGTTCGAGTGGGGTGGGTTGGGACTCGCCGGCGAACAAACCGCCAGCAAATCGACCGTCGCCGCCACGCAAAGCGCCGGCGGTTCGGCAAGTCGGGCGGGGTGGTCGCTACGTCCCATGTCGGCCGCGGCTGGCTCGAGCGACGTGTCGGGCTCCCCGACCATTCAAAAGGTCAAGCATCAACAGTGGTCTACGGCGAGCGAGCAGGAATCCATCGAGAATTCGTCGCCTGATTCAACTGCTGCAAGCGGGCAAGGACCATAACGTCAACACGCTGGCCACGATCTGCAACGTCAGCCGATGGACGATCTTTCGTGACCTGGAGATGTCGCGGAACGCGGGCGTGCCGCTGTTGTTCGACAAGCCGGCCAGGCTGCGAAACCTGATCGCCGACCACGCGGGACGACTGGTCGAAATGTATAATGGCGACGCGGGAAGCGCCGCGCTGGTCCCTGTTGCTGCTCGCCTTGCGGTTTGAGGATTCATGTTCTTCTCCTTCGATGGCCTGGACGGCGTCGGCAAAACGACGCAACGCGAATTGTTTCTCTCGTGGCTCCGCGCCGCGGGCCATGACGTGGTCACCTGCCAGGACCCCGGCAGCACCCCGCTGGGCGAAGCGATTCGCGGCATTCTGCTGGGCCACCAGGTGCCGCTGGCGGTTACGAGCGAAATGCTGTTGTTCATGGCCGCGCGGGCCCAACTGGTCGAAGACGTGATTCGCCCGGCGCTAGCCGAGAGCAAGACGGTCGTTTCTGATCGCTACTTGCTGGCCAATGCGGTCTATCAGGGACACGCCGCCGGGCTCGACATCGAAACGATCTGGCAGATTGGTCGCGTGGCCACCGCTGGCGTGATGCCCGATCTGGTCTTCGTGCTCGACATGCCGCCACGAGCCGCCGTGGCTCGCATTGCGCGGGACCTCGATCGATTGGAAAGCCGTGGCGCTGAATATCAGGCACGACTGCGCGCAGGGTTTCTCGCCGAAGCTGCCAAAGACCCTCAGCGAATCGTGGTCATCGACGCCGCCCGCGACATCGACGCCGTGCAGTCGGACATTCGCGCCGCCGCGGCCCGGGTGCTCAAGGCCGGTTGATCGAAGGGTTGATCGGCCAGATCGATCGGCTCCTGGCTCGGAGACGCCCGGCCGTTAGAATGAGACGGTTGCAGCACCACCGCCCGCGTGTACTGACGCCGTGTCTTCGTGTACTGGGAGCTTCCGATGAGTTGGCAAGGCGTTGAAGGCCAGGATGACGTGGTCGAACGATTTCGTCGTGTGCTCGCCGCGAATCGATTGGCCAGCTCGTTCTTGTTCGTGGGGCCGGCGGGCGTGGGTAAACGGCTGTTTGCCGAAAAGCTGGCCCAAGCCTTGTTGTGCTCTCAGGTGCCGGCCGAGCGGTTGGAGCCGTGCGGAACGTGCCCGTCGTGCGTGCAAGTCGCCGCGCTCACGCATCCCGACCTGTTCATTATTGAAAAGCCGGCCGATCGCTCGTCGATTCCGCTCGCCCTGCTGGTGGGCGACGACGCGCATCGCATGCGTGAAGGACTCTGCCACGATCTTGCGATGAAGCCCTTCATGGGCGGCCGCAAGGTGGCGATTATCGACGATGCCGACGCCCTGGGCGAGGAAAGCGCCAACTGCCTGCTGAAGACTCTCGAAGAGCCGCCGGCTCGCTCGGTGCTGATTCTGATTGGCACCAGCGCCGACAAGCAATTGCCGACGATTCGCTCGCGCTGCCAGACCGTGCGATTTGGCGGACTGCCGACAAAGACCGTGGCCCAATTGATCGAAGCGAGCGGCTTGATCACCGACCCGCAGCAGGCTGAGCGCGCTGCCGAGTTTGCCGGCGGCAGCATCGAACGGGCCCTTGAACTGGCCGACGAGGAGCTTTGGTCCTTTCGGCTGCAACTGCTGCGGGCCTTGGGCGCGCCGAGCATCGAGAGCGTGTCGCTGGCCCGCGACCTGGTGGCATTTGTCGATGCCGCCGGCAAAGAGGCCACGCTGCGTCGCAATCGAGCGCGACAGGTGATCGGCTTCGCAATCGAGTTCTATCGTCAATTGCTCCGATCGCTGTGCGGCCTGGAAGTCGCGGGGGACGAGCCGCTCCGCGTTGCCGTCGACCGCGTGGGGAGCCTGTGGCCCGGCGACACGGAGTTGGCGGCCCGCTGCATCGAGCGCTCGTTCGACGCCTTGTCGCACATCGATCGCAACGCGCACCAGTCCACATTGCTCGAGTGCTGGCTCGACGACCTGGCGCGGACGATCGACTCCGCTCAGTCGGTGGGCGCCTGACCTTGGAGCGTGAGCACCAGCTTGCGACCGCTGGCCCGATTGCGGTGCTCGCAAAGGTAAATTCCCTGCCAGGTGCCCAGCAGCAACCGGCCATCGTCGATCGGAATGGTCACCGAAGATCCCAACAGCGCTGCCTTGACGTGGGCCGGCATGTCGTCTGGGCCCTCCATGGTATGGCGGTAGTCGAAGTCTTCCGGCGCGATCGCGTTGAACGACGCTTCGAGATCGACGGGCACGTCGTGATCGGCATTTTCGTTAATCGTGAGCGAAGCCGACGTGTGCTGAATGAACACGTGCAAGATGCCGACGTCGACGCGCCGCAACTCAGGCAGCGCCGCCAGCACGTGCGACGTGATCAAATGGAATCCGCGGCGAAATGGTGGAAGTTGTAGCGTCTGTTGAAACCAAGGCATGGCAAAGGTACTCATCAACGTACGTTGTTGGAATGGTCAAACTCCCCGGTTGAAAGGATGGAAAACCCGGGCATTGCGCCACATTGTCCGGTGTGTCCAAGCCCAGCGAAAGGTGGCAAACGTTGTCGAATGGTCCGCATGCTTGCACGACAAAGTAGTAATTCGCGCAAAAAACGGTCAAAAGATTGACTTTGCATTTTCGGCTGCGATAATCGGCCGTTTTGGTGATTCGCACGTGTTTGTTCCCCGCCATATCGGATTTTTACTACCTACCACAATCCGAATCAACTAACTCGTCGGCCCCGCGGTCCATGGCTGGCCGCTCGACGAGAATGCGATCGCAAAAACCGATGGACCGGTCTGACACATTGACCGCTTACTAAGATTAAGCGCGGTGAGCTTATTTGGTTACATTGAAGCTGGCTAGTATTTTTTTTAGTTGGAGGACGTGATTCGATGCGGCAGATGCGTAATGTTTTTGAGGCGATTTTGAAGTACGGCCACGACGAGGACTTTGCTCCTGAAGAGGACGAGGCCTTTTGCCCGACCGAAGCCCCCGCCGGCTCGCGGGAAAAGTTGGACGTGCTGGCCGAGCGCGTGATGCGCGGCGAGCCCCTGTGGCACCCGGAAGATCGTCCGGACTACAGCGGCCTGACCGGCGCGGTGCGCCCCCGCGAGTAATCTCGCCGGATGAAAACCGGAAGTCTCAAGAAAGCACATTGTCGGTCCGCGGACCGACAATGTGCTTTTGTTTGCGCTGAACGGCCGGCACGCACGACAACGCCATGCGGCGCGGATCGCTACTTGCCGGCCGAGGCCTGAGCTGATTGGGCCTGTTCGGCCGCCACCTTCTCGGCCATCAGGCTATCCAGGTCGGCCTTCTCGGCGGCTGCGGCTGCGGCGGCGGCCTCGTGAGCCTTGGCCTTTTCGGCCACCACGGCTTGGGCGGCCGCCAACTCGGCGGCAGCCTTCTGAGCCGCTTCCGCGGCGGCGCTCGCGGCGGCCGTCTGGGCTTTGACCAAGGCCTCCAAAGTCGGCGGGTTGGCCGCCAGTAGGGCCACCTGCTTGCCGTCGGCAACGGCCGACAATCGCACTTCGCCCAGCCAATCACCGGCCACGACGCGGGCCCCATCGTGCGTCACGGCCACCTCGGTGGCAAGGTCCGCAAAAGCGGGGAACTCGCGAATCGCCGCCCCGTTGGCGTCCCAGACTTTCGTCAATCGATCGCGCCCCACGGAGGCGATCTTGCCATCGCGAGCGAATTCGACCGAAGTGACGCCACCGCCGTGGGCAGCCCAACTCTTGATCTCCTTACCCCCTTCGATCTCCCACAATTTGATCGTGCCGTCTTCGCTGGCACTGGTCAGCACGTTCGAATCAACTCGCCAGCTGAGGTCCGTCACGGCAGCCTTGTGGCCGGCCAGGTTTTGAAATTCACGGGCCGTCTCGGATTCCCAAACAAACATGCCGCCGTTGCGGTCGGCCGTGGCCAGCAGCACGCCGTCGGGGCTGAACTCCAACGCATAGATCCATTCGGTGTGCTTGCGAATCTCGTGCAAAAGCGAGCCGTCGGCCGTCGAGAAAACGCGGACCACGCGACCCGGACCACCCAGCGCGATGCGGGTGTTGTCTTCGTTGATGTCGGCGGCCAACACGACGTCGAGCTCGTCACCCACTTCAAAGGCCCGCTTGCCACTCTTGACGTCATAGACCACGACGCTGCCCGACTTGCCGCCCACGCCGCCGCCGGCCAGCAGCAGGGAACCACTGCGGCTGAACTTGAGCACATGCGCCACCCCTTCGGGAAACGGCAACACGCCCAACAGTCGACCGTTGTCGGTGTTGTAGAGCATGATCTGCTTCTGTCCGGCCACGGCCACCAGCGGCGCCCAGGGACTGGCCGCCAGAGCTGTCACGGCCGCGGGCCGCGGCGTGTAGACCACGGCTTGCCGCGAAAGTCGCTCGGGCATCGGCGGAGGACCGGCCGGCTTGCCGGCGCCGGCGGACATGCCCAGATCCACGGTCGGCTGCTTTTTCACCTTGGCCAACGAGCCGTTATTCTCGAGCGCGCCGCCTTCGATCCAGGCTTTGATCATTTCGAGTTTCGCCGCCGGCAGCTTATCCTGATTCGGCGGCATCTTGGGCTCTTCGGCGTGCGACACCAACGACCAGATCCGCGAGCCGCTCGAATCGCCGGGCTGCACAACCTGACCGGTCGAGCCGCCCTGCGTCAGCGCCGCGAACGACGCCAGCGAAAGGTCGCTCTTCTTCGTGTCCTGATTGTGGCAACTGAAACAATGCTCGCGAAAGATCGGCCGCACGTGCTCGTCATACGTAATTTTGACCGCCGGCTTGGCGTCTTCGGCCGCGGCCTGGCTTGGCGACACCGCCAGCGTCAAGGCCACGCAGAACAAGGCGCACGACAGTTTCGTGATTCGGTTCGTCATGATGGTCAACCTAGTGATTGAACAGGTATTCGCGCGAGTTGAGCACGGCCCACAGAATGTCGTCCACGGCATTGCGCGGGTTGGGCTCGGCGGCCAACACGCCTTCCAATTTCTGCATTTCCTCGGCCGTCGGCTTGCGCGACAGACAAGCGATATAAATCGTCTCCACCACCTCGGCCGGCTTTTTGCCGGCGTCGAGCAACTTCTGCATGCGCTTGCTCTCGCCCAGTTTGCGAGTGAGCGTATCGCCGTTGATCATGTGCAACGCCTGCGAAAGCGTCGGCTCGGTCGTGGCCTCGCCGGCACAGGCCGTTTGCCGGGGCGAGCGGCCAAACGATGTCAGGAAGTAGTTGCTCGTCTGACCGTCGGCGATTTGCACCGCCCGGGAACCGAGCGGCAAGCCTTGAAACTTTTCTTGAATCTCGGTTACCTGGGTCAGACAGTCCAGCAAGCTCTCGGCCGGAATGCGGCGAATGCGGCTGTGCGAGAAATTCTTCAGGTCTTCCTCGTTCGAGTCATTGGCTCGCGAGGAGCGCTGATAGGTTTGCGAGTTGCAAATGTCGCGCACCAATTGCTTGAAATCGTAATTGTAGGAAGTCAGCCGCTTGCCCAGTTCCTGGAACAACTCCGGGTTGCTCGGCGGATTGCTGACGCGGATATCGTCGATCGGCTCGACGATGCCCAGGCCGAAGAAATGGGCCCAGACGCGATTGGCCACGCTGGTCGCGAAGAACGGGTTCTCGGGGGAGGTCAACCACTTGACCATCACCTCGCGGCGGTCCTTGCCGGTGACGTCCGGCTGCGGTCCGCCAAGAAACTTGGGAGCCATCACGCGCCCGCCCACCGGATGTTTCACTTCGCCGCCACCGGAATTGAAGACGATCGTCTCGCGATAGTCCTCGCCCTGCTTGCGGCCAATCTGCACGAAGAAGGCCGCGAAGCTGTAGTAGTCGTCCATCGTCCAGCGGTCGAACGGATGGTTGTGGCACTGGGCGCACTGCGTGCGAATGCCCATGAACACCTGGGCCACGTTTTCGGCCGTCTTGAGCGTGTCGGTTTCAATCTGGAAGTAGTTCGTGGCCGGGGTCTTGAAGGTGCCGCCGCTGGCGCTGAGCAGATTCTGCACCATCTGGTCGAGTCGCACGTTGCTCGAAATCTGGTTGGTCAACCAATTCGAATAGAGAAACGCCGACTTGTAGCTGACCGTGTTCGTCGACTTGACCATCAGCAAGTTGGCCCACTTGAGGGCCCAGATCTCGGAAAACTCCTTGCGCTCGAGCAAGCGATCGACCAGCTTGGCCCGCTTGGCCGGATCGGTGTCGGCCACGAAGGCCGTGTACTCGTCGACCGTGGGCAGCAGGCCGGTGATGTCGATCGTGACCCGTCGCAAAAAGGTTTCATCGCTCGCCAGTTCGCTGGGCAACACCCGCACGCGTTGCAGCTTGGCATTGACCAACTCGTCGACGTAGTTGGCCGGTGGCGTCGTGGGAGCCACATACTGAAGCTCCTTGGGCAGCACGAGCACCTGGCTGCCGACGGTGAACGTGGCAAACCGGGCCATCACAAAGGCCTCGCCCCGCGCGGCGGCGGTTACCAGGCCGTTGGCGTCCATCGGAGCCGAGTTGTCATTGCTGGTCAGAAACAGCGCCAAACCTGTCACGTCGCGATCCGTGCCGTCCGAATACTTGGCCCGGGCGATGAACTGCTGCTTCGTGTCTTTTCCCTCGAGCACGGCCTTGGGCGGATAGATCTCGAGGCTGACCGCCGTGGCAACGTCGTCCGCATCCTTGGGCACGCCGGCTTCGAGCCAGCGGAGGATCGCCTGGTAGTATTCGGTGTCGTTGGCAAACCGCTTGCCGCCCGTGTGGGGCACGGTGCCGTCAGACTTTTCCATCAGCAGACTTTCGCGCGGCAGGGCCAGGTTGATGCGGCGGAAGCCGATTTCGTGCGTGATGCGATGGTAGTCGCCGTTGGGGTCGTAGCCGAACAGCGACAGGTTGAAGCCGTCCTTGCCGCGAGCCGCCCCGTGGCAACTGCCGGTGTTGCAGCCCGATCGCAGGAAGACGGGCATCACGTCGAGCTTGAAGCTGACCGGCCGGTCCACGGTGGCCGACTTGACCGTCACGGGAAGCGTGACGGTTTGACCTTGGTAAGCCAGGGCCAACGTCGTCGTTCCATCGGCCACGGGATGCAGCGTGTGGCCGTCGATGCGGGCCAGGGCCGGGTTGGCCAGCGTGGCGGTGGCCGTGGCCGTGACGTCTTCGGTCACGCCGTCGGGGCGCGTGGCCACAACGATAAAGGGCTGCCGGTCGCGGCTGGTCGACAATTCGATGTCAGGCGGATAGGCATCGAGCTTCAGCGCTGGGGCATCGCCCATCACCACTGCGCTCGTGCATGCCAAGATCAGAAATGCCGTGATGATCCGTTTCATTTCGCCTCTCCTGCGGGTTTGGCGGCTTTAGCTTGTTGACGCTCCAGACGGAGCTTTTCCAAGGGACTGAGCCGCTTTTCGACCGGCGGCGCGGCGGCCGCCGCTGCGGGGGCCGGCGTTGCGGCGGGTTGATTGGCTTTAGGGGGCAAGGGGGTGTCGATTCGCAATTCGCCCGTGCCCAACGTGTGCGTAATCGGCTCGCCGTTGGCCGTCACGACGGCGCGGCAGATCACGGTCTTGTGGCGTCCGGCCGGCGAGTTGGCCGTGGTCTTGACCGGAAACACCAACTCGGTCGAGTCCTTGGTGATCTCGCGCACTTCGGCGGTCACTTCGTTGGGCAGGCCCAGCAACTCGACCTTGGCGGGCCCTTCGAAGTCGACACGCTTGGCGACCTTGATCACCACGTCGGTCGGCTGACCCTGCTCGGTGGCGGCCGATTGGAATTGGAACGCGAAGTAGGGCTCGGTCACTTCCAGGGTCGCCATCTGCGAAGCCACCGTGATCGGCCCATCGCCCACCGTGGCATCGCCCAGCACGATGATCTTCCACTTCAGCACCTCGGCACTGCCGTTGGCCGTCAGCGGAATGATCGCTTCGGTCTTGCCCTCGGGGATGGCGATCGAGCCGGAGGAGCCCACGCCCGGCGGGTTGTAGAGCATCTGCACCGCAATGGGTGCGGTGAAGCCCTCCTTGCGCGTGGCCACGATCTTCAGGTTCATGGCCCCATCGCGAACCAGCGGCACCTTGGGTTCGACGATTTCGATCTTGAACGGTGCCTCGTTCGTCACGGCCGTGGCCAGCCGCTCGGTGTACTGATTCCAGACCTCGACGTTGTTCTGGCCGCGGACCAGCGAGGTGCGCTGCCGCAGATGGCCTTCGATTTTCTGGTTCGCGTCCGCGTGGCGTCCCACCACGTCCACCAGGGCTCCGGCCAGCGGCGCATCAGGCGCCGCGGTCAGCAGCACCGGCACGTCGCCGCGGTTGGCCAACATCGGCAGCGTCTCGACGGTTACCCCCGGCGGCAAGTCCTTGAAATCGAGTACCAAGTCGCCGCCGAATTCGGCCCGTTGGGCGTTGATCAAAAACGCCATGCGATTGCCGCGCGGCACGGGAGCCACGATGTCGACAAACTGGCTGCGTTCCGAAACGCCCAAGGTCAGCGACGGCTTCACCGGCGTCACTTCGACGCGATACACATAGTCGGCCCCGCCCTGCTTCAACTGGTCCTGCACCGTGACCACATAGGTGTCGTCTTCGGGAATCGTGAACCGCAGATAGCTGTCGGGCCCGCCGCTGTCGTCATTGCCACCCACCCCGGCGCCGCCAATGCGATAAACGGTCAGCACCGAGTCGAGCGGCGAACCGTGGGTGCGGGCCAGCACGCGGGCGTCGAAGACCTGGCCCTTCTTGGCCGTGAACTTGAAGAAGTCGACGTCGCCGGCCTGCGAGATCACGCCGTTCATCGCGATCGGCGCTTCACAGGCCGTGGCCTCGGGAAAACCGTTGTTGGGCTCGACCTCGAGCACGTTGTTCAACTCGCTCAAGCGAAACAGATTGGTCGAGGGGGCGGCGCCGCGTTCATCGCTGGCCAACAACCCAAAGGGTGCGACCAGGGCCGCGGGCAACGTCACCTTCTGCGGCCGCGCGCCCAGCACGTCGCCCAGCCACTGAATGTCGAGCGTCTCGCCCGGCTTGCCGCCCAAGGGCAGCACGGCCGTCGGCCGGGGAAACCGGCCGGCGTGCAAACGATAAAGGCACGCGCCGTTGCCGGCGAACGAGGTTTCACGAACTTGAATGATGTAGGTGCCGTCCTCGGGCGCGATGACCGAGCAGACGCAGTCTTGACGCAACAGCGGTGCATCGTCGGAGCGCACCAACTCGAACCGCTTGGTGTCAAAAATGGCCACGTAGGGATCGAAGAACGTATTGCCCAGCCGCAGGCCCTCGAGCTCGGCCGTGATCCGTTCGCCCTTCTTGGCCTCGACGGCGAAATAGTCAACGTCCTCGTTTTCCACGACCCCGTTGACGGTCGTGTCGAGCGCGATCTTTTGCGGAGCGGCAAAATCGTTGTTGGGCTCAGTCTCCTTGGTTTCCGGCAAGGGCCCAACGCTGAACGTGCGCAGGTTGCTGATGCCCGTCGCGGTGCGGACGCGCACGGGATGCAGGCCAATCCGGCAATCGGCCGCGATGACCAGTTTGGTCTTCACCCCGTTCGTGCCGACCGGCTCCAGGTGCGCGACCGTGATGCCGGGCTCATAGAACAGAATCTGCTGGGCGTCGCCAAAGCGGTCGCCATTGAATTGCACCTCGACCTCGGTGCCGCATTGTCCGCCATAGGGGGACGAACCGTTGAACTGCGGCGCCGCGGCCCACAGGGAGCCGCCAGGGCCGATTGTCCACACCGCCAGCAAGGCCGCGGTCAGTCGGAAGGCGCAGCGGCGAGTCGAATATCGAGTCTTCATCAAACAGCCTCGAAAAAACAGGGGAAGCGAGTTTCGCAGCGGTGGCGCCACGTCGTGCGGCGCGCGGGAATCGGCAGCGTTTTAGACCAGCAACTCCTTGCGGACTTTGCCACCGTCGACGATTTCGATGGGCCGATTGCCCGGAGCCATCAGCTCCTTGTCGGCCACAATGCCCAGTTGGTGGTAGATGGTCGTGGCCAGGTCGGCCGGACCCAATTCGTCCTTTTCCGGTTCGGAGGCCACGGGGTTCGAAGCCCCGAAGATCGAACCGCGCTTGACGCCACCGCCGGCCAGCACCACGCTGAAAACCTTGGGCCAGTGGTCGCGGCCCGCCGTGCCATTGATCTTGGGCGTGCGGCCGAATTCGCTCGAAACCATGACCAGCGTGTCGTTCAGCAGCCCGGTGCGATCGAGATCGCGAATCAACGCGGCAAAAGCCTGATCAAACGCGGGCATGGCGCCCCGCATGCCGGCCGTCAGGTTGACGTGCATGTCCCAGCCACCATAGGTCAGGGTGACAAACCGCACGCCGGCGGCCACCAAACGACGGGCCATCAGCATTCGCTGGCCGGCCTCGTTGCGGCCATATTCGTTGCGAATCGCCTCGGGCTCGGCATTGATGTTGAACGCCTCGCGAGCCTGCTGCGAGCTGATCAGGCTATAAGCCCGATCGTAGAACGTGTTCATGGCCGAAATCGTGTCGGACTTCTCGGTCTTGGCAAAGTGGTTGTTCACCGCCTCCAAGGCCGTGCGGCGGCGCTCGAAGCGGCCCGCGTCGATGCCGCCTGGCAGGTTCAAATCGCGGACCGTAAAGCCGGCCGCGGCCGGATCGGCGCCCAGGCTGAAGGCGCCGAACGACGAGCTGAGATAGCCGGTGCCGGCGAATTCGTTGGGTTGATTGGGAATGCAGACATACGGCGGCAGGTTGTTGCGGGGGCCATATTCATGGCTCACCACGCTGCCCATGCTCGGAAAGACCAAGGCCGGGCTGGGGCGATAGCCGGTGAACATGTTGTGCGTGCCGCGCTCGTGGGCGGCTTCGCCGTGCGACATCGAACGCACGACCGTGATCTTGTCGGCGATCTGCGCCGTCTGCGGCAGGGTCTCGCTGAACACCTCGCCGGGAATCTTGGTCGGGATCGAACCCATTTCGCCCCGATATTCGATGGGGGCGTAGGGCTTGGGATCGAACGTCTCCTGGTGGGCGATACCGCCCGGCAGGAAGATGTGAATCACGCTCTTGGCTTTGGCCTCAATGAAGTCGTAGTTCTTCTGCTCGGCCCGGGCCTGCTGAATTTGAAAGTAATCGGCCAGCGTGAGCCCCATTCCGGTCAGGGCGCCAACGGCCAAAAAACCACGACGGTCGGTTCGATTAGGGCACAAACTCATACTCGGGAACTCCCTATTGCTTGCGGTCGCGGCTGTGCCAGCTTGTCGGAAAACCCACGACGCGGGTGCTGCGGTTACTCGGAACGTGGCACCGGTGCGGCGGCGGGTTTGCGGGTGGGATGCTTGGTGGGGGGAACGAAGGGCCGCGAAGTGACGCCCGTTGGACGCCGATCCATTGGCTCTCCGAACTGCGACTGATGCTAACGAAGCTGTAAGCCGTTGTCAAACATCGGCGCCTGTTTATCTGTGTGAGAATTGCATGTTTTCCAGTGGCGCGGGCACGCTCAGCGCCGCATCAGGAGGTCAAAAGCCATCGAACCGAAGGGCCGCGAATGGGGCGCCCCTGGCGTCGGCCGGGAGGCGGAAGTTCCGGCTCCGCGTGCGCCGGTAGGGGCGACTGGGCGCTCGGGCCGAAAAGTTGGAAAAAATGTGCGTGCCGATAGTTGCGCGGCCGTTTGCCCTTGGTAAGATTGCCTAGAGCGTCGCTGGCATCTGCCGTTTGGGCTATGCCGCCTGCTCCGTTGCGCTTCGCCGCGGGCGTTGCCCAAATGGTCGGGTTGGCCGGAACTCATTGCAAACAGGCAGGGAACGTGAACGGACCGATGTCGAACTGCTACGAACGACGATCGGGCCAGCCACGTTCGTTGCGCTCTGTTTGGACCCTCCTGGTCGTGCTGACGGCCGTGACGGGTTGCGGCGGTACCAAGGTTTCTCCGGAACAACGGGCGGCGATGTCGAAATTGCAGGACATCGGCGGCCGGGTGAACATCGCCAGCGGCGGCGGCTACAAGGTCGATCTGACCAAGACCGCCGTCGAAGACCGCGATCTGGAACACCTGCACCACATCGCGAACCTGAAGAGCATCGATCTGCAAGGCACGCGGATCACCGATGTGGGCCTGGAACACCTGAAGGCCATCGCGACGCTTAAAATCTTGTCGCTCGAGCGCACGACCGTAACGCGGGCCGGCGTCGACGACCTGCGAAAATCGCTGCCGGAAACGGACGTGCGGTTCTAGCCCGCTTCGGGCTCGTGTCTTCCCGGGCACGTATCGGACGCGCCACCGAAGGTGCCTCAGTCTCCCCCCACACGCGTCGGACGCATTCGCGCTCGCGAGTGCCCCAGACCGGCCAGCGATCCACCGGGGCCTGGCGTCTTCCAGAGGGATTGAATCGACCAGTTCCCGGGTGCCAAAACCACTTCAAAACCCGATCGTGGGGTGCATTTTCGTCGAAAAAGACTGGACTGTTTGCGCCGAATCAGGGACAATAATGGCGGGCAAAGGGAAGAGGCTTCGCAAGGCAACGATTAGAGGAGGACGGCGATGGCTGGTCCAAAAAGAACACGCGGTTTTACGCTGGTTGAATTGCTCGTCGTCATCACGATCATTGGGATGCTCGTATCCCTACTCTTGCCCGCCATCCAAAGCGCCCGCGAGGCCGGCCGCAAGAATACCTGCCAAAACAACATGCGCAACTGCGGGTTAGCGCTGGGCAACTTTGAGACGACCAAGCGCTATTTTCCGGGCTATGCCAATGTATTCGGCGTGCATCGCGCTTCCTGGGTCGTGCCCATCCTGCCGTATCTGGAACGCAACGATTTGTATCAAAACTGGCAAAACCCGAATGCGGTGTGGAACACTCAAGTTTTCTATTCGCCCATGGCAGTTTTGGTGTGCCCGAGCAATCCCGCGCCGGCAACTGGCACGAACTCGCTATCGTTCGTCGTGAACACAGGCCTAGCGAATTCGGCGAGTGACAACCTTCCAACTCCATCGCCAACTCCGACGACGCCCGCGACGTCTGTCTCGCCTACTTGGAACGATGATGTCAACAGTGGCGTCTTCTTCAACCAGTCATTGGCCGACCCAGCGGCTGTTCCACCAACGACTCGCCTGGGTAAGAAGGTCACCATGGATTTTCTCGGCACAAATGACGGTAGCACTTACACCCTGATGTTGTCGGAGAATTTGCAAGCGACCAATTGGGCGACCGATCCCACTGACACAACGCTGTCGAATCCTCCGTATCTGAGTGATTTCGCGCTACGGCAGAATACTGGCTTCGTCTGGTATCTTACCAAAAATCAGAATAACACTGCCCCGGCTCCAACGTCGACCAGTGGATTTGACCCTAATGGTATCCAAATCAACGCCCTGGCCAGAACACTGACGGGTGCTCCCATGTTGCCCTACGCTATGCCCGGAACCAATCCCTCGGGCTTGGCCTATGCACGGCCTTCGTCAAACCATCCGGGCGGCGTGAACGCGTTCTTCTGCGGCGGAAACGCTCGCTTCATTGCGGAAGACATCGGCTATCACGTTTACACTCAACTAATGACTTCAAATCAAAATGGCGTGATGTTGACACAATCGCCGGTGACAACTCCACTCACGACAACCGCGACTGCAAAATGGAACTACACGCTGAACGAATCCGAGTTCTGATCAACTTTCAGTCGTACAATGGATACCAAAACGCCCCGCGAGAGTCTCGCGGGGCGTTTTTCATGCGCTGGTGCTGAACGTGGTCGAGGTGGGCAATCAAGCCTGATTGCCGGCAACTACGCGTGACTCGACACGTCGTAGTGCGTCTCCGGATCAGGTTTTGCGAGCACTTGTCGGCCGACGACCTGGCGGACGATGTAGTGAGGGCGGCGTTTGATTTCTTCGTAGATACGGCCCAGGTATTCGCCGATGATGCCCAGGAACAATAGCTGCACGCCGGCCAGGAAGATATTCATCAAGATCACGGACGTGAAGCCTGGCGGAGGATCGCCGCCGAAAATCTTGACGCACAAGGCATAGACAGCGACCAGCATGGCCAGGCCCATCGCAGAAAAGCCCACGACCGTGGCGGCCCGTAGCGGCGTGACTGAAAAAGCGAAGATGCCGTCGAAGGCCAGTTGCAGCAACTTGCGGAGCGTATATTGCGGCTGGCCGGCAAACCGCTCGGCACGCTCGACTTCGATGCCGGTTTGCGGAAAACCCACCCAGGTCCGCAACCCGCGCAGATAGCGATGCCGCTCGGGCGTGTGTCTCAACTCCTCGACGACACGCCGCGACATCAAGCAAAAGTCCCCTGAGTTGATGGGCACCTTGATGTTGGCCAGGTAGGACATGATCCGGTAGAAGGCCGCATAGCTGGCCCGCATGACGATGCCTTCCTTGCGGCGCACGCGGATCGCGTAGACTACGTCGTAGCCCTTGCGATACTCTTCCAGAAAGCGGGGGATCGTTTCCGGCACGTCCTGCAAGTCGGCGTCCATCGGTACGATCACGTCGCCCGAAGTATAGTCCAACGCCGCGCTGAGCGCCGCCTGGTGACCAAAATTGCGCGACAGGGCCACGACTATGATCCGCGGATCGCGCGCGGCGGCTTGCTCGAGCATCGCGAAAGAACGGTCGCGGCTGCCATCGTCGGCAAAGACAATCTCGTGCGGTCCGCCAGGCAATTGATCGAGAACGCCAGTCAACCGCGCCAGCAACTCCTCGATGCCCGACTCCTCGTTGTAGACGGGGATGACGACCGAGATTCGCGGTTCGGCAATCACGTTTTCAGCAGCTCGCATAGTTCAGGTCTTTCGCGGTTCATCTCGACAATCAGGGGAATCAGTTTGAACAGGACTTCGCCCGCGGGGGCGTCGTGGGTGCCTGCGATTTGATTAGCTCGCACGGCGGCCGAGATTTCAAGTGGCTCTATTTTCAGCTTATCGGGCAGTTCTCAGTGGGCAGTGGACATCCGGGCGTTGAAGCACGGCCTTCCATGTAAAGTCCATTGTCTTCGACGATTACGTTGGCGTGACACATGTTGCCTCTGGGCACGGCCCTGCAGTCGTGCGGCGAACAAGCCCAACCCCCCGAAAGTGTCGCGACTCCTTGGGCTTTCCTTTCGCCGCTAATAGGGCTTCGAATGGTTCCTTATCCCCGCTTTCCCAGGGCGTTGCCCTAGGCTGAGTTGTTTCACGCCTACGGCGTGGCTGTGAATTACCGAATTGTCCTCAAGCATCTGTCGGCGTTCGCTTGCGACAAACCAGCGGCGTGAGGGCCCACCCGGCTAGCAAGGCCATGCTGCAAAGTGATGCAATCAATCCTCGCCGAAAACTGGGGGGATCGAACCGAAAAGCAACGTCGTGCTCGCCCGGTTCGACGACGCAGCCCAGGAAGTCGCCGTTGACCCGCAGGGCCGACACCGCGGTTTTCCCATCGACCTGCATCCGCCAGCCGGGGTCGTGCGCCTCGGAAACCACGAGCAACTGCTGGGTTGGACTGCGGACGTGAACGTCGATCTGGCCCTGGCGATCGACCGTGATTTTGGCCTCGCCAGGTTCGCCCGCTTCGAGTTCCAGCGGGCTTTCGACTGTCGCAGTCGTGACCACGTCCAGCTCATCGATCACCTTGCTCGGTTCGTCAGTCACCACGATCTTGGAAACACACCGTGCCCGCGGCAGCGGATCGTCGAGCACGAACCACTCGCTGCTCGATGAAGGCTTGAGCCCTGACATGTCGCTGGTATCGAAAAACGCGTAGTCACCAAAGAAGCCGTGTACTTCGTCCGAGATGTTCGAAACCCAGCCGACCTGGGCCACGCGTCGCGCATTGCGCTTGCGATAGTCGAGCCGGCGGAACGGCGGCAATCCCTCGAAGCCATCGAGGCGGCGCCAGCCGAGCAGGGTAAAGCTGTTCATGTCCTGAATATTGCCACCGAGCAGACGATCGGACGATTTTTGCGGCGGCACCGAAACGCCGGCCAGGCGCTGTTCGATATTGCTGGTTTGACCCCAAATGGAATGCGAGATCGCATAGTAGGCCGGATCGGCAGCGGCCAGCAGCACCAGACTCGGCAGGCCCCAGCTCGCGCCGCGCGCGGTGCCCCAAATAACCACGGCTGCCGTCGCGACGAGCAGGGTGCCGGCGATCACGTGTCCCGGAGCCGCGGCGGTCTGTTCGGTGCCTTGGCGAAAGACGAGCGCGGTGACCAGAACACTGAGCACGACGACGCCCGCGACGGCCAGCAGCGGGCCACGGCCGATTGTCGAGCCGCGCTCGCGCAGCGAAAGCATGTCGGCCAGCGCAAAGGCCCCGCAGATCGATAAGCCGACGCTCATCAAGTGCACATACCGCGAGGGATAGCGGAAGTGAGCGATAAATGGCAGGTGCGTTTGCAATTGATAAAGGCCGCCAAAATCGCCCAGTTGCAGCCAAATCATGAAGAACGCCATGACCAGGCAGCCCAGCACCAGCGGCTTACCCAGCGGCAATTGCTTCCAACGAAAGATGGCCCAGACGACCAGCAGCAAGGGGACCGCGCCCATGTAGACCCGTTGCTTGTGCGAGACGTTCATCGAATAGGGCGAGAACGCTTGTAACAGATAGTGCGGATCGATCGAGCCAGCAAAGGCCATATCCTCGGGCCAGCTAGGAGAGAGCTGGCGAACCGAAATGGCCAAAGCGTCCATCGTCGGCAGCAATTGCACGGCTCCTCCCGCGATGCCCAGCCCCACCGCGGCCGTCAACATCGCCAGGCGACGAACGGTCAAGAGCCGCATGCACAGCAGCAGCGCCACATAGGCGGCAAACAAGAGCGCGGAGAACCAGTAGTACTGCGGGTAGCCCAGCAGCAATTCCGAGGTATTGAGCAAGGCCAGGCCCACCGCGGCCCAGGTGATTGCGCGGGGCTCGGTGCCGCGCACGACGATGTCGGTGCAGTACAAGATCCAGGGAAAGTGCCCCACGATTTGCAGCGCGTTGGGATGAATCAGCCGCATGATGTTGAACGTCGAAAACGTAAACAGCATGGCCCCGAACAAGGCGCAGTCGCGGCGCAGCTCCCACCGCTGCAAGAACAAGTACATGCCAGCAAACATGAACGGATAGGAGAGCAGAATCTCCAGGTCGAGCGCCACGTTCAAGGGCAGGAAACGGTAGAGCAGAAACTGCGAGGGATGGCACATACCAAACTGCCCGGCGCCGTGTACGTTGTAGCCGCCATAGAGCCCGCTGAACCAGGCGGGCCACTCGCCCTGCGCCAAGGACGATGCGTAGTGGGCCCGTAGCGGCAGATAGAATCGCCACAAGTCCGAGATGCTATATACCTCGCCGGTGAACAGCGGCACGGCCATCACGAGCCAAACCGTGGCCGACGCAACAGCTATCAAAACGGCCAGCGACTTGCTCGTCATGCTCCGCGAACCTCAGACTGGATGTGATGGCGGTCGCCTCGGGTAGTTCCCCGGCGGCGAAGCCGGCGCGCCGATCGTGAGCCTGGAAAAAATCAGGCATGCGGGCCATGTGCCCACGCGATGCCGCTTGCGGCGCATCACGGGGGAAATAGGCCTGCATCGCGAAGCCGCAGGCCATGATGGCCGGAAGCGACTCTGCGCGTCGCACCGACGGCAGCCAGGAAGGATCCCGCCCAAACAGCGACAAATTCCGAGTATACCATACCCGGGTCGCGGCATCAGCCGGGGCCGAACCAAGCCGGATAACCGGAATCCGCGGGCGCACGCCGTGGCGAGCGCCTGAAGAAGTAGCCGCGGAAAAAACGGGCTCGGCCGGCGACGCGGTACACGCCGTCCGAAGACGTTCGACCTGCCGTTTGGGCTGGCCGTTGAACGTTTGGGCTGGCCGTTGAAGTAGAGCGCCTGCCACAGCCCGGCCATGCCGACAGGAAACGCTTCCATGACCACCGTGTCGAACGACCGCCCGAACTTTTCCTTTCACTTGTCCCGAGGGGCGCGGATAGTCCCCCGGTTGTTGAGCGTCCGATGCCGCGCGATTGACGGCTTGTCAGGCAAGATCCGGTCGATGATCTGCCCGTAGGCGTCGTTTGACCAATACCCGGCCAATGACGTGCAGAATGCGATCCACGCTGGCGTCTTCGAGGTGGTGCCGCAGGCTGTTGAGTGCATGAAATCGTAAAGCTGGTCAGCCGGTGGCGTATACGCGCAAACGTCCGCCTCGATGTATGTGGGTGACTCTTCCGCCGCGCGGTCAAAAGAGGCGGGATTGATATCGATGTCGACGTAGTCGCTTGCTTGAAAAAGCGACTGTTGGTCCCGGGCCGACAACCGACGTCCAGCACACGCCTCACCCAGTTGATGTCGTTGTGGTTACGGATGGGCGCGAACTTCTTGTTAAGAAATAGCGCCACAAGGCGTAGGTCAACGGCGACTCCATGCTGCCTGAAAGTTGCTTGAGCGCTCCGATGCGAGTTCTTTCGCATTGCCAGTTTTAGACGGTTATGAATGCAACCCAAACTCCTGGCCGCGCCGCCAACCGCGAAGCACGCCTTTGGCAGCCGGATGGCCCTCAAAACTGCGGCAGCGAATCTCGCAGTGCGTAGCTTAATTCAAGCCCGATTTCGGGCACATCTGTTGGCGGTCCGGCTAGCCGTTTAGACGAATGTGCAGGCCGATGGGCAGTTCTCAACACGCAGCTTTCGGCTGCGAAGAGGGCTCCTTCATCGTGCTCACGCCAGAGCTTGAGCCGCATCTGTATCGCCCAGGCAGCGTGCCCGGGCGGTTGTGTTTTATGCACGACCGCCCTTCGGGGCGGTCTTCCTTAAGGAGGTCCGAGTTATGATCACAAGTGCCAAGCCATCACGTCAGGACGTAAGCGCTCGACCAAACGAGCAATTCCTTGAAATGCTGCCGAAAATCCGCAAACGGGCGTGTCGGGCCTTTCGCCGCGCGCGTCCGGAACGGAAGGCAGAACTGATCCAGGAGGTGATCGCCAATTCCTTTTGCGCATTCGCGGCGTTAGTTCGCGACGACAAGACCCATGTCGCTTACGCCACGCCATTGGCGAATTTTGCGATTCGTCAGGTGATAAGTGGTCGCCAAGTTGGCGCAAAACGCCGCTTGCGCGATGTCCTGAGTGAGCGTCGTTTTCAGCCCTCGGGCATCGTCGTGGAACGGCTGGATCGGTTTGACGAAACCAAAGGCGCGTGGCAGGAAGCACTGCTCGTCGATCGGCGGGCAACTCCAGCGGAGATGGCGATTGCGCGCATCGACGTGGCAGCGTGGCTGGCTTCTCTTTCCCCTAGAAACCGCCAAATTGCCAAATTCCTGGCGATGGGCGAGACGACGGGAAACGCGGCCCAGCAATACGGACTAAGCTCAGCAAGAATCAGTCAACTCCGCAAGCTGCTTGAAACAAGCTGGTTGCGATTCCAGCTTAGTGTTAGCTCGAGCATTTCGCAGTAGCTAAACGTCCATGATCGGGCGCACCTACATCCGCTGCATTCCACACCGCTGGTCCTCCGGCTGCGGAGCCAACTTTAGATCGTTCTGGACTGGAGAAGACGTTGCGCGATCGCGGAGCGCGGCCGCACGGGGCCTTTGCGGGTCCTCGTGCGGCCGCGGCGATTGGCGCGGCTGAGTTGTCGTTTAGTTGCGTCAACCGAACAACTCCGCCGATGGTGGTTGGGGCGCTAAGCCGACGCGCTTTGGCTTGTTCAATCGCGCATTACCGGTATGGGAGCGCCCCGGGCCACTTTCGGCAGGATTACTGAAATACGCGGAGCGGCCTTGCCTCCGTTGCCGCCATTCGCCTCGCTCGCGCTGCTGTTCCCAGCCGTCAGTCTAAAAACCGCGCCGGACCAACCTCGCGTCCAGATGAGTGCAACCTTAAAGCTTCCTGCCCGAAGCAATTTAGTACACTTCGCTCAGGTGGGGGCGACCGCGCGATTTTGATGCAAGCCGAAGGCGTTCAGCGACTTGCACAATTTGACCGAGCTTGAGAGTCTCGCGTTCGTTTCGCAAAAATCGACCCAAAAGAACGCTTGCTACAGCCTCAAGCCGCCATCCGGCCGGCGCTAGGCAGCTTAATTCGGCCTTGGTGTGGCGGAATGTTGGAAGGTCTGCCCGTTAAGACTCATAGCGCCAGGGCCGCCGAAGAGAATTCGCAGCCTTGCCGACGAACCCGCCACGCCGCTGACCGTGAGCCGGTGCCGGCCGGTGGTCAGGGCGATGGGCAAGAACTTTTGCGTATAGTTGCCCATGTGGCCGTCGAGCAGCACGCTGTTGTCGACTGTCAGCTTTAAGTCTCCGTAGTGCCAGACCTGAAACTGATACATGTCGTCGGCCGCGACGTCAAAGAATCCCTGCAACTGGAACGCTGTATTGGGTTTGACCCCCGCCAAGGCCGGCCACGAGGCCTCGCGCGTCTCCTCGACCACCACCACCTTGTCGTCGGCCAACTTCAGCGACATGCCCGGCAAGAGCTTCGTGGGAGCATCCTTCAGGGCCGGCAGCGGTGTGGGCGGTTCGACGGTCAGCGTGACCGGTGCCGACGAGGTGTAACCGCGTCCCTTATCAGCCAGCAGCGCCAAGGCTTGAACGGAGACGGGACCCGTGGCCAACTGACGGGGATTGATCGTCGCCTCGCCGTGCTCACCGTTGATCGCTCCCAGGATACGGTTGTTGTGTACCAGATAAATGCGGGCGGCACCGCGGCATTTTGCCTGCGCCGTTAGACTTTCGCCCCAGCGCACGGTTTTAAGGGGTGTCAGGGAGAATTCCACCCCCTGGCCGTGGTTGTTGACCGTGATGGGAATGATCGACCGGCCCTGCGATTGGACGGGTCCTTGTTCGATCGCCACGACCCGCAGCTCGTGGTAGCCGTCGGACTCGCTTTTGGAATCCCAGACCAGCTCTCCGCCACTCTGATCGGCGGCGACGCGACGACCATCGATGAACAACTCAAAGCGGTCCGAAGTTCCACCGTGTGGAAAGCGGGCCGTAGCCTTGAGCGTCAGCGTGCCCGACACCTTGTCGTTGGGTTTCACTCCCGCCACTTGCACGACGGGTATGTCTGCCCAGGGCCGGCAGAGCGGATCGCCGACCAGCAGCAGATGAGCCGGCCCATGAACGGACTGATAAAAAGCCTCGGCCAGCGTGCTGCCACGCGCATAGTGCACATGAATCTGTGGCGAGGGAAACTTCTCTTGAATCGCATAGGGCTCGATGATCGTGCCGCTCGATCCGGCGGCGCCGTAGCGCAGGAGTTCGGAAAGCGGCGTTTGCGGCGAGCCCTCGCTCATTGCGCCGCCAAAACTGGTGAAGTTCTCACAGATCGCGCCGGGCAGGATTTTGCTGTGCGAACTGGGCCAGGAGAAACTGGGGGTGCCCAACATGGCGCCGATCACATCCGGGCGATTCGAGGGCATCGGGTTATTGATCACTTTCGCCCGCACGCCCAGTTTCTCCAGCTCTTCGACCGCGGCCTTGAACTCCGGCGCGCGCTTGGTGGAACGAATGTCGTCGGTCTTGCAAAAGTAGACCGTGCCCTTGGGACGCGTGCCATCGGCGGTCGCACTGCGCTGCAAGTATGAAATCGCTTCGCGCACCGAGTTGCCGCGTCCGCTCGTCACGGCCAGCATCGTCGAAAGCATATAGGGCTGGCCGCCGGCCTCGAGCAACTCGCCCTGCGCGTTCCAGCCATACCAACTGCGAAAGCCCAGCGTGGCGGCCTTGGTCGACCGGTGGGCCGGCATGCGCATGTAAAAGTTGGACTGCAACTCCATGATGTTGGGAATCTTGGACAGCACCAGATTCCAGAAATAGGTGGCTGAAGTCACCGAACAAAACGGCACGCCTTGATCAGCGAATTTGACGTTTGGAAAATCCTTCGACAGGTCAATCGCATAGGGAAAGTCGCTCGAATAGATCACATAGTCGATCTGCTGCAGCAGCCCGCGCTTTTCGATCATGTCGAGCGTGGGAATCAGAATCTTGGTGCGCAGCGTCTCGCCATCGACGCTCTCGCATCCCCCGGTCCATTCGATGTAGTGGACGTTGCCGGGCGGAATCTGCCTGAGCTCGATGAATTGATTGGCGACCGCTTGCGAAGCCCAACTGGCCGAATTGACCACCAGGAATACGTTTTCGGGCCCGCCGCCGGCCCGCGCAATCGCGCCGCCCGCCGTGAGAGCCAGCACCACGGCCAGCAGGATCGATCGCAAGAAGGAGTGGTCCATGGCAACCGCAATTGGTTCGCTCGCCCAAGAGCGCGCCGCGCGGCGCGCTTCTGGATCATAAAGCGTTTGGCGGCCCCGAGCCAGCACCGCCACCACGCCATCGCCAGATATGTCAAGCGGGACAACGCCCGCGCGGCCGGAGAACCGCTACTTCTTGCCCAATCGCCGCTGCGCCTGAAAGAAACGCGTGAGGATCTCTCCGCACGAGGCAAACAACACCCCACTCACGGTCTGCGGACGGTGATTGAGCCGCGGGTCGCTCAACAATTGATAGAGTGTGTGCACGGCGCCGGCCTTGGGGTCGGTCGCCCCGTAAACCACGGTAGGGATCCGCGCTTGCAAAATGGCTCCGGCGCACATCGGACAAGGTTCCAGCGTGACGTAGAGCGCGCAGCCCTCGAGTCGCCAGCTGCCCAAAGCCTCGGCCGCTTGCGTAATCGCGATCATTTCGGCGTGCGCAGTCGGATCGCGCAATTGCTCGCGCTGGTTGTGGGCCGACGCCAACACGCGACCCTCGCACACGATGACGGCGCCCACCGGCACTTCGTCTTCTTCCAGGGCCGCTTGCGCCTCGGCCAGCGCCATCCGCATGAAGTGTTCGTGCACGCGTTCAGCCTCGCAGCTCGAGCTTGGTCATCAGTTTGTCGGTCTCTCGATACGCTTCCTCGACCCACTCGACAATGCGATCGGGCTCAGGCGAGTATTCGAGCTCGATCGAAACCGTCCGCGGTCCCAGGTCGAGCCGCTTGATCTCCTCGAGATAGGGCTCAAACGACACCACGCCGCGGCCCGGCGGCAGGTCGCCGTGCACCTTGCCATCGCAATCAGATAGATGCACGTGCCCGACGCGCCCCTTCAGCCGTTTGATTTGCTCGGCTGGCACCTTGGAGAGCACCAGGTGCGAAATGTCGATATTCGCCAGCACATTCGGCAATCCGACGTCGTCCAGAAAACGAACCATCGTGTCGACGTCGTTGACGAGCGACAACGAAAACGGCTCCAACTCGAGCACGACCTCGAGATTCAAATCGGCCGCCAGCCGTCCCAGCAGCCGCACCGCGTCGGTGCCCAGCCCCCATTGCTCGGCCGGCGGAATGACCTCGCGATTCCAGATATATTCGCCAATCACGAGTAGCACGTTCTTAGCCTGATACTCGTATGCCAGATCCAGATACGCGCGCACGCGATCGACGTGAAAAGCCCGCACGCTGGCGTTGAAGTCGATCAGGCCGACGGCCACACAAGGCAAGGAGACGATCGGCAGTCCCAATTCATCGCACTGGTCCTTGATCAGACGCCGCTCCTTGACGTCGATCTCCAACGGATCGACGAAGACGTCGACGCAATCAAAGCCGATCTCCTTGGTTTTGCGCAGCCCAAAGGCGGTCGATTGCGCGGCCTGCACCCATGCCGAATTGATCAGTCCGAGTTTCATCGTTCCCCCGCCAGCGCGGCCCGCGGCGGCTGCCACTGGCTGATCGCTTCATCCGTGACTTTCTTCAGCGGCGTATAACGTGGATGGCGCGATTCCTTGAACGGATCGTTGCGGGCCGCATTGTAGCAGCAGATCAGAGACCACCGTGGATCGGCCGAGCGATTCTGATCCGACCGGTGCAGCAAGTTGCAGTGAAAGAACAACGCGTCGCCCGGCTCGGCTTCGATGTGTACCAGTTCCATCCGGGCAAGCGCCGCCTCGACGATTTCGAGATCCGCACCCGTCTGGTCACCGGTCTTGCCATGCTCGATGCGGCCCATCAGATGCGAGCCTTTAAGCACTTGCAAGCACCCGTTCTGCCGCGTGGCTCGGTCGACGGCGATCAGGCAGCTGGCCAGATAGGGAAACAAACAGCCATTGTGATACCAGTAGCCATAATCCTGATGCCACTCCCAGGCTCCGCCGACGAGAGGCTCTTTGAGCATCATCTTGGTGTGATAGTGATAGACTTCGCCTCCCAGCAATTGCTCCATGCGGTCGACGATGCGCGGCGAACGAGAAAACATGCTGTACAGATCCTCGCCGGCATGGTTCCAAAGCGTGAGCTTCGTGATCTGACCGCTCGCGTCCTTGCGGCCTGTGGCGCCGGCCATCAAGGCTTCGTCGGTCTTCGCAAAGGTCAACAATTTGGCCATTTCCGCGGCATCAAACAATCCGCGTTTCAGCAGATAGCCGGATTCTTGGTAGGCGACCCATTCGGCCGCGCTCAAGGCATGCTGTGTACTCATTTCGTGTGCGGTTCGCTTGGCGAACCGGCCAGGGCTAGCGAGATTCTCGACTCAGGATACCTTTATAGCAGTTGGGCCCGTGTAGTTCAGCGGCGGGCCCCCCGGCACCCGAGACCCTGCGACCATGCCCGAACGCAATCGACAAATCCCACTCAAGGCTGGCGCCGGCGTCCTGTTGGTCCTTTATTGGCTGCTGGTGTTCACCGGCACGCATATCTCGAAGGCGCCCCAAGTAATCGAGACTTCGGACAAGGTGCTGCACTTTAGCGCCTACACCG
Organism: Planctomycetaceae bacterium; assembly: GCA_003153375.1. Classification (GTDB taxonomy): domain Bacteria; phylum Planctomycetota; class Planctomycetia; order Pirellulales; family PALSA-1355; genus PALSA-1355. The sequence continues at coordinate 82,480 of PLYM01000219.1, read as the reverse complement.
GGCTGGCCTTCCTGCTGTCGCTCAATGTCTGGCTGCACCGCGGCACCTTCGGCTGGGCTCAGCGATTGGCGGTCGTGGGGCTTGGATCGGCCTATGGCGTCGTCGATGAATTGACGCAGATTCCGGTCGGCCGTGACTGCGAGTTTCTCGACTGGGTCGCCGACACGGCCGGCAGCAGCGCGGGCATGGCGATATTTCTGGCCGCGCTGTGGCTTTGGCGTCGCACCACTCGCAATGACAGCGCCGTGGGTACTGACGACGGCGCGAATCAATAGTTCGCCGTCGGCGGCCGGTAGTCGGACAGGTCGATCGAACGGAACCAGGCAATCGTTCGAGCCAGGCCTTCGCGCAGCGGAACCTTGGGTTCCCAATGGAGCCGCTGTTTGGCCAGTGCGATATCGGGACGACGCCGAGTCGGATCGTCGGCTGGCAGTGGGCGCTGCACCAACTTCGATTTCGTGCCCGTCAGTTCGATCACCAGATTGGCCAACTCGCGAATGGTGAACTCGCCCGGATTGCCGAGATTCACCGGGCCAACGAAATCGTCAGGGCCGTCCATCATGCGCAGCAGGCCTTCGACCAGGTCGTCGCGATAGCAGAACGAGCGGGTTTGTTCCCCTTCGCCAAAGATCGTGATGTCCTGACCCGTCAGGGCCTGGCGAATGAAATTCGAAACCACGCGACCGTCGTAGGGGTGCATCCGTTCGCCGTAGGTGTTGAAGATCCGCACAATGCGAATATTCACCCGGTTCATGCGGTGGTAATCCATGAACAAAGTTTCTGCCATCCGCTTGCCCTCGTCGTAGCACGCTCGCGGACCGATGGGGTTGACCGAGCCGCGATACGACTCGGTCTGCGGATGGACCTCGGGGTCGCCATAGACTTCGCTGGTCGAAGCTTGCAGCACCTTGGCCTTGCAGCGCCGCGCCATGCCCAGCACGTGCATCGCGCCCAACACCGAAGTCTTTGTGGTCTTGATCGGGTTGTACTGATAGTGGCCGGGCGATGCCGGGCAAGCCAGGTTGAAAATCTCGTCGACTTCCAGCCAAATCGGCTGCGTGATGTCGTGGCGAATCAGCTCAAAGTTCGGCCGGTCCAATAGGTGAGCGACGTTCGTCTTCTGGCTCGTGAAGAAATTGTCCAGGCAGATCACGTCGTGTCCGCGGTCGAGCAGCCGCTCGCAAAGATGAGAGCCGAGAAACCCGGCTCCGCCGGTTACCAGCACGCGCTTGATCGATGCCATGAGAGTTTTCGGTGCGGAGGGGCTCGACGGCGAGCTGTGCTTACGCCTTGTGGATTTTTTCGCGGCCTGAACGTACGTTCTTGGTCGCATTGCGCGTGTCGATCACAAGCCGCGAATGCTGCACGATAAAGTCGTAATCGTACGCCGAGTGATCCGTGGCAATCAGCACGCAGTCCTGGCTGGCCAGGAACTTGGGATCCAAGGGCGTGCTCTGCATGTCGGGCACGTCGTGATGGCGAATGCGCGGCAATCGCGGCACGTGCGGGTCGTTGTAGCTGAGCACCGCATGACCTGCCCGCAGCAGGTCCATCAACTCGAACGACGGGCTCTCGCGCGGATCGTCCACGTCCTTCTTATAGGCCACGCCNNTGATCTCGCCGGCCAGTTCGATGAACCGCGTCGGCATGCCGTGCTTGCGCGCCACCCAGCTCAAATAGAACGGATCGATGGGAATGCAGTGCCCACCCAAACCGGGTCCAGGATAAAAGGCCTGAAAACCGAAGGGCTTGGTCTTGGCCGCGTCGATCACTTCCCAGACATCGATGCCGATGCGGTCGAAGAGCATTTTCAGCTCATTGACCATCGCGATGTTCACCGAGCGGTAGGTGTTTTCCAGAATCTTGCAGGCCTCGGCGACTTCGCAGCTCGAAACCGGCACGATGTTCACCACGGCACTGGAGTACAGCGCCTCGGCCAGCCTGGCACTAGTCGGCTCAATGCCTCCGACCACTTTGGGAATGCCGCTGGCCGTGAAGTTCGGATTGCCCGGATCTTCGCGCTCGGGGCTGTAGGCGACGAAATACTCCGTCCCCAGCTTCAGCCCGCGCTCGGCAAGAATCGGCACGACCACGTCGCGGGTCGTGCCGGGGTAGGTCGTGCTCTCGAGCACCACCAACTGACCCGGCCGCAAGACGGCGGCGATCTGTCGCGCCGTGGCTTCGACATAGGCCAGGTCCGGGTCGCGGCTCTCGCTGAGCGGCGTGGGCACGCAAATCAACAGCGCGTCGGCCTCGGCCAGCCGCTTGAGATCCGAAGTCGGCGTGAACTTTTTCGATTGAACGCAGTCGTTGATCCACTCCGAGGGAATGTGCCCGATGTAGCTTTTGCCGGCCAGCAGCTGCTCGACCTTGGAGTGATCGACGTCGAAGCCCATCGTGCGATAGCCGGCGGCGATAAACGCCCGGATCAACGGCAGGCCGACGTAGCCAAGCCCCACCACTCCCACGACAGCTGTCTTGTCTTGGATCGCCTTTTCCAATTGCATCGACATCAGACCGAATTCCTCGCCTGGACCAGCCGCCGAACGCCCTTCCGTTCGCCAGCAGTTCGTAAACTATCAACCATAACGCGCGGCCCCCAGGTTTGCATGCCCTAGCCGCGCAATTCGCCTAGCAAATCGTTGTTCCGATTGTAACGGGTTTGACGACGGGCCGCATTTTGCCTGGCCGAGCAGGTCAGGACCAGCCCCGATCGCAGATTGGGACTCCTCTCTCCACCCCTGCGAACTGCCAAGCCGCGTGCGGCCCCAGAGAGCAACCTGCTGCTTCTGAAACCCGAAGTGGCCTCCCCGGGGGCCCTCGATTCGCCTTTACTCGGCTGGGGGCTTGCGGTACCCTCCCGGGCCCAAAGTGCCCCCTGACTGGCGTGAGGAATGAGCCATGCGAATTGCCCTGGCATTGTGCGGACTAATCGTGACCCTGGCCGGAATGGCCGCGCCGCTTGCGGCCGACGATTTCCGCATCGAAACCAAGGTCTATGCCGGCAAGGACAAGGTGAGCCATAACACCACCCTGTTCGAAGCCGGCTACGTGTACGACTACCTCTCCGATCCCGAGCGCGTGGCAGTGTTCGATCAGCCCCACGGCCGATTCATCGTGCTCGACCCGGTGCGCAAGGTGAAGTCGGAGGTGAAAACCGCTGACGTGCGGGTTTTCGCCGAAGCGTTTCGCGAGCAGGCCAAGAACAGTTCGCGGGCGTTCATGAATTTCGCCGCCGCCCCCGACTTTCAGGTCGATTTCGAACAGACCAATGAATTGACCCTGACCAGCGACTTTGTGACTTACAAGCTGACCACGATTCCGGCCAACACTCCGGAAGCCTCGCAGCAATACCGCGAATTCTCCGATTGGTACGCACGCTTTAACGCCATGTCGAATCCGGGCGCCATGCCCCCTTTTCCGCGGATGGCGGTCAACGAAGAGTTGGCCAAACGGGCGTTGGTTCCTACCCAGGTGAGTTTGACAATTGCGGCCGCCACGGGGGCCAAGGCCGTCTCGCTGCGCAGCGAGCACCACGTTGCCTGGCGACTGCTGCCGCGCGATCACAAGAAAATCGCCGAAACGGGCCATCAATTGGCCACGTTCAAGTCGGTCGACTTCAGCAAATTCGAGGAGCCGGCCATCACGGCCAAGAAAGTGGCGAAGGACCGCGGCAACGATTAGGATGGTGGCGTTCCCTTTCACCAGGAGACCGCCACGATGACCCGTTCGCTGATTGCCATGCTGGCCCTCGCCAGTGGGTTTGCCGTCGCAACCACCGCCAGAGCCGAAGTTTCGGTCGAACAGACGCCACTCGGCGTGACTGTCAAGCTCGACGGTCAGCCGTTCACCGAATATCTGATTCGCTCGGGCAGCAAGCCGATTCTGTGGCCGGTCATTGGCCCCACGGGTAAGCGTGTGACGCGCAACTGGCCCATGGAAAAGGCCGTTGCCGGCGAGACCGATCGCGACCATCCCCACCAGCGCTCGCTATGGTTCACCCACGGCAACGTGAACGGCGTCGACTTCTGGGTGGAAGGCAAGGGGCGGATCGAGCACAAGGAGTTCGTCAAGGTCGAAGGCGGCCCGGAAGCCACGATCGTCAGCCGCAACAACTGGGTGACGGGCGATGGCAGCAAGCTGATCTGCCAGGATGAACGCACGCTGAAGTTTGGGGGCAACGCCGAACAGCGCTGGATCGATTTCGAGATCGCGATCACAGCGACGACCGGACCGGTGGTGTTTGGCGACACGAAGGAAGGCTCCTTTGGCATGCGTGTGGCCTCGAGCATGCGAGTCGAAGCCAAGCCCGCGGGCGGACAGATCATCAACAGCGAGGGCAAGACCAACGGCCTGGCCTGGGGCAAGCAGGCCGCGTGGGTCGACTACCACGGCCCAGTCGAGGGCGAGACGGCCGGCATCGCGATCCTCAATCATCCCTCGAGTTATGGCTTTCCCACCTATTGGCACGTCCGGACCTACGGACTGTTCGCCGCCAACCCGTTTGGCCTCCACGACTTCACCAATGGCCAGACCAAAGGGGAGTACACGTTGCCGGCCGGTGAGACGCTGAAGCTCCGCTATCGCGTGCTGCTGCACAAGGGCGACGAGAAGGCCGGCAAGGTCGCGGAAGCCTTTGCGGACTTTGCCAAGTAGCCCGAACCGAATGGCCGGGATTCGGATTTACCCTAAATGATTAGGCCAGCGGCGGTTTGCGTCGCCGCTGAGTCTTTGTTGCGCTCTTCTTACGCGCCTCAGCGCAACGCGTCAGTTGGGTGGCCCGATCTTTAGCAGATGCACCCCTCTGATGTAGATTATTCTAATTGTGCAATTTAACCATCTTGCTGAAAGTAAGTCCGGCGGTTCGGTCGATAGCATGGTTGTCGGGGTTCAACCCAGACTATCCAAACGACACCTAATCATACAGTTTATCCAACCTAAAGGTGTGTTCATCCGGAGTAACGAAGCCTCATGTTCACCACCCCGGTGATTCAAACATTGGCCCATCTCAGAGACTACGTCAACGCCATCATCTGTCAGCACCATCAGCTTGAGACCGGTGCTTTTCCCCTGAGTGAACGAATACTGGTTCAGTCCGACCGGCCCTGCGGAATCTACTTTTGCCTTCACGGACCACGGGCCGTCACCTTGTCAGCCATCTGGGAGATGCAACGCAACACGATCTTGTTCTACGATTCGACCGGCCAGCGATTTCACAAGGTGCAACTTGTGGCGGCCCCGCAGCTGGAGGGGACGGCCGCCTGAAGCGCGGCGGTCCGATCAGGCGAGAAAAACGGTCCACGAAACCTCGCTTGACACGAGAACGACGGTTAGTATACATAAATACACTACCAAACATCGATCATACATGGAGGTTCGGTCATGCTCGTATTGTCCCGGCGGGAAAGAGAACGTATCAAACTTGGCGATTCGATCATCGTAACCGTGGTTCGCGTGGCTGGCGACAGGGTTCGTCTGGGGATCGAAGCTCCGCCGGAAGTGCTGGTGCTGCGTGACGAGCTCGACCCGCGCGGCGCCGCCAGGAAACTGCCCACCAAGTAAGCGCCACCTGGCGAAGTTGAGAAGAGTCGCCGCCTCCACGAGCGCCCGTATCCCGAACCCCCTGGCGGGAACGAGCGCTGCGAGGCGGCGGGTAGATTGATCGGCTTGAGTCTCTTGGCGTGTGCCACTGGCCCTGCCAGTGCCCAGCGTGCGACATCCGCTGCACGGGCGAAGCCAGTGGCACACGGACAAACGCCTATCCGAGAGCATGGGAGAGCGCCACCCTCTCCGGAAATTCTCGGATAGGCTCGCTGAAGGGGGGGGCGGAGAGCCTTAGCGCGCGATGCGTAGCGCCGTGCGAAACAGCACGCCCAAATCGCCCAGAAACGTGGCCTCGGCAATCGCCTGGCGGGCCAGGGCGATTTTGTCGGGCAGGATGCGGCTCACGTATTCCAGCTCCGGATCGCAGCTTGCCGCCAGTACGGCCGCCTCGTCCCGATATTTGACCGAGGCCTGATCCGTCAGCCCCGGACGCACGGACAACACGTAGACGTAGTCATCGTGGAACATCTCGACGTACTTGGGCACCTCGGGGCGCGGCCCCACCAGGCTCATGTCGCCCAGTAGCACGTTGAAGAGCTGGGGCAACTCGTCGAATTTGGTCTTCCGCAGCACGCGTCCCACACGGGTAATCCGCCGGTCGCCCGTCGTGGTCAGCGCGCCGCCTTGTTTCTCGGCGTCGACCACCATTGTGCGAAACTTATAGATCCAGAACGGCCGAAAATCGCGGCCCACACGCTGCTGCTTGAACAAGACAGGGCCCGACGAGTCGAGTCGCACCGCCAGGGCCGCCACGGCCAGCAGCGGGCTCACCAACACCAGGCCCCCGCCAGCCGCCAGAATGTCGAACGAGCGCTTTGCCGCCGAGTAGCACGGGCGGCGCGGCGCCCGGTCACCAGCCCCCGTCTGGACGGTCGACAGCGGCAATGAGCGGGAATCCATGGCTGGGCCGATTTCTGAGAAAGTCGAAGTCGCCGGTCGCTTTCCAGCTAAGCGTGATTTTGACGGCACAAATCGCGCACCGCCCCCACCACGTGAGCCCGCTCCTCGTCACGCATCCCGGGGAACAAGGGCAACGTGACCAAGCGTTCCCAGAGCGGTGAGGCAACCGGAAACAGCTCGGCGGGCCAAGCGAACCGCTCGCTGTAGTAGGGATGCAAGTGCAACGGGCGCCAATGGACCGAACAGCCGACGCCCGCCGCGCGCAGGTGCGTGATGAACGCGTTGCGATCGATCGAAAGTTTGTCGAGTCGCAGCCGCACGGGAAATAAGTGCCAGGCATGCAGCCGATTTTCCAGTACGACCGGCAACTCGAGGGCTTCTAGGTCGACCAGTTCTTCCAGATACCAGCGGGCGATTGTTTCGCGCTCCAGCCGCATGGACTCGGCCCGAGCGAGCTGATGCACGCCGATCGCCGCGGCGACGTCAGTCAGATTGTACTTGTAGCCCGCCTCGACGATGCGATAGTCCCAACTGACGCCGCCCGAGTAACGGCCCCAGGCATCGTGCGACAGTCCATGCAGCGACATCATCCGCATCCGGCTAGCGAGCTCTTCGCTGTCGGTCACGGCCATGCCACCTTCGCCGGTCGTGATGGTCTTATTGGCATAGAATGAAAAACAGCTGACCGCCGCCGTCCCCTCGCCACAGCGTTGCCAGGGCGCGCTCTCCGATGACCGCCAGGCCGCCGGAAACGCATGGGCCGCGTCCTCAACGACCCACAGCCCATGTCGCCTTGCCAGGGCGTTCACCGCGTCTAGATCCATCATCAGGCCGCTGACATGCACCGGAATGATCCCCACGATCGACAGCGGCTCGGTTTCCGCGGCCGGCAATTTGCCCGCGCGAAGCATTTTGATTTTCCGCTCGGCGTCGTCCAGGTCCATGTTGAACGTCTGGGGGTCGCAATCGACCAGCACCGGCACCGCCCCCTGATAGCGCACGATCTCGGCCGTGGCGGCAAAGGTCATCGTGGGCACAAGCACTGCCTGGCCACGCGAGAGGCCCAATGCTTCGACGGCCAAATGCAGCGCTGCCGTGCAAGAATTCACCGCCACCGCGTGCTTGCCGCCGACAGCCTCGGCAAAGGCAGACTCGAAGCGCTTGGTGGTCGGCCCGGTGGTCAGCCAACCGGAACGGAGGCAATTCACCACTTCGGCAATCTCAGCCTCGCCGATCGAGGGACGAAAAAAAGGAACGTTCATGGCTGCCGGTGGCGTATGCCCGCTCAGCGAATCTCGCGGGGAAGAAAGCACCACGGGTTACAACTCCTGGAGGCGATTGTACAGCGTTTCGGGTGTTTCAAAGTCCTCGGGAATCAGCGCACCGTCCTCCAGTCGGGTATTCAAATGCTTTTCCAGATCCGCGATCAACTCGACCAGCGCGAAGCTGTCGAGATATCCGTCTCGTAGCAACGCCGTGCTGGCGCCGATGGTCTGCACGGATTTGCCGCGTTTGCGCTCCACAAACTCGCGCACGATCTTCAGGATGGCATCTAGGGACATATTCATGGTCGGGTATCAAGGGTTAGAGGAAACTCCTGCGGGGATTTTCCCAAATTTACCGTCCAAATACCATTCGCGATTGCCGCCGCGGGCCAATTTGCCGCTCGTGGACTTGCGGAGCTGGCCCCGTGGTACGACGCGAGCGTCAGCCACGTCCGTGTCCAGCCTGGCCGGCACGGCCGTGCGGACTCGCTCGGCGATTTCCAGCCAGAAATCCTCCGGTTCGTCACTTTCGACGAGGACGACAAGCCCCTCGGTTCCCAGGTCTCGCAAAGGCACTCCGAACGAGACCACGCGTCCCGCATGCACACCGTGGACCTCATTGACGATTTGTTCGACATCCTGGGGATAAATGTTCTTGCCTCCCACGATGATCAGGTCCTTCATGCGCCCAGTGACGTAGACATGGCCGGCTTCGTCGACATAGCCCAAGTCCCCCGTATTAAAAAAGCCGGCGGCATCAAAGAGTCCCGGGTTGAGATCGTCGCGACGGAAATAGCCATTGAACAAAAATGGCGAGCGTATCAGGATCTGGCCGGCGTGTCCGGCGGGCAGTTGCTGGCCGTCGTCGCCCACGATGCGCAAGTCGCATTCGGCAAGGCACTTGCCATTGCTCACGTGAGTGATCGCGCCGGCTTGCGACGCTTCCACGGTTACCGAGCGATGCTCGTTGTGCCAAAATTCGCGGTCCACATGGCGAATGCGGGGAGGGCATTCGTCGCTCGATGTAGTGACCGCAAAAACATTTTCCGCCATCGCGTAACACGTTTGCAGCGCGGCGGGCGAGAACCCATGGCAGGCAAAACGATTGACAAATGCCTGCATCGCTTCCTGGCTGACCGGCTCAGAGCAATTGATCAGCGCCCGCAATGAAGACAAATCAAATTGTCCCGTCGCGGCCTTGGCCCGCTGCGCTAGAAAGGCAAACGCGAAATTCGGCAGCCAGGCCAGCGTGGCCCGGTGACGGCTGACGGCGTCGAGCAGGAGCGCGGGGTTGGCGACCCACTCAAAAGGCGACAGCCACACCACCTCGACGCCCAGCAGCAGCGGCGTCAGAAAACAGGCGATAAATCCCATGTCGTGATACAAGGGGAGCCAGGTAGCAATCACGTCCGCCGGTCCCATCTTCAAGTCGCGGTTATAGCTCTCGGCATGTCGCCAGACGGCTTCGTGCGAGAGCATGACGCCTTTGTGCAAGCCAGTCGTGCCCGAAGAATGTTGTAGCAGCGCTGTGCTTTCAGGTCGACAGTTGGCATGCGGCGGGATGGGGCCCGCGCCCGCGGCGATCTGGTCGTAGCGGAACGTGTGCGGCACCGCGAGCAAGCTCGCTTCGACCTGCAGCTTCGGATCGACTGCCAATCCCCAGGCGCCGATGCGCATCAGCAACTCGCTCAAGCGGGTCCAATAGATTTCCTTGGCGATACGAACGCTCGGCTCGGCCAATACGGTGGGAATCGCTCCCAGCCACAGGCATCCGAGCCAGGCGGCGTAAAAATCGATGTGATGGGTCCCGCAGAGGACCACCACATCGCCGGCCCGCAGTCCCTCCTCGTGATAAAACGACCCTGCGCGCGCCGCCGAGGCCGCGATTTGCGCAAATGTGCGCAGCTCGGGCTTGGTGCGGCGGGAAAACGTCTGCACACACGTGCGCTCGGGGGTGCGCTCGGCGTGACAAATCACACGGTCGATGAGGTTTTCGCTGGACAAGTGCGGGTCCGCTTAAAACTGGAAGTAGATAAATGCGGTTTGACCACGCAAATAGATCAGGCAGAGCACCAACATCGCGCCCAGTAGGCCTCCTTGCGCCAGCCACAACGCATAACCGACGCGTGGCCCGTTCTCGTCTGCGCCAACCAATGCGGTTACGCGGCGCGCGGCAAAGGGAGCGGCCCAGGTCGCCAGGACCAGCAGAGTGGTCTGCAAATAGAAAGTTCCCGACAAGGCCCGGTAAGAAAACGCCCAAGGCTTCAACGCCCGATCCAAAAGCCCGGCCGCCTGCGTCAGCGACGTCGAACGAAACAAGAGCCAACCCAAAGACACCAGGGCAAAAGTAGCCAGCACGGTCCCGGCTTGCCTGAGGGGCAGGGCGTTGGCTTCCAGCGGTGGCATGGCGTCGGCCTGGCGCTGCCGGTAAGTAAGCACGTGATACCCGGCGATTAGGACGCCGTGGTAGAAGCCCCAGGCCACGAATGGCCAGCCCGCGCCGTGCCACACGCCGCACAGCGTCATCGAGATCAATGCCGCGCGGCACATCGCCGAGAGCGTTGCCTTTCTGCCCAACAGCGGAAAGAACAAATAATCGCGAATCCATCGCGACAGCGACATGTGCCAGCGGTTCCAAAACTCGACCGGCGACGTGGCGGAGTACGGATAATTGAAATTGTCGACCAATTGAATCCCACATAATCGCGCCGAACCAATCGCGATGCGACTGTAACTGGAAAAATCAAAGTAGATTTCCAGCCCGAAGGCGACGGCCATGAGCCAGGCGTCGACGGTGCCAATGCCTTCGAAGGGGCGCGAGAACGCCTGATCGACTTCAGGAGCTAATCCGTCGGCCAGCACGATCTTGATGAACAGCCCGCTCGCGATCATCCACAGTCCGTCCAAAAAGGTCACGCTGCCGAGCCGCGTGGAAGGGTTTTCGATTTGCGGCAGCAGTTCCTTGGCCCGCATGATCGGCCCGGCGATCAGCTTAGGAAAGAACGCGATGAACAACTGAAAATCCCAGAATGAATGAATCCGCTCCCGCTTTCGGATAATGTCGACCGTGTAGCTAATGGCCTCGAAGACATAAAACGAGATGCCCAAGGGCAACAACCAATGAGGAACACTGAATGGCTCGTCCCAACCCAGCCACGATGCCACGGAATCGACGTTCTCGCAGAACCAACTGAGGTATTTGAACGCCGCCAAGAGCAGCAAGTTGGCGGCCAGCACCCAACCGCCACGCCACTTGCGGTTTGGCGGTCCGGCCACGATCCACTGCGCACCCCAGTGGGTCAAGGCCGCCGAGCCGACGAGCAGGCACAGATAGGGCCAGTGCCAGGAAGCGTAAAACAGATAACTGACAATCAACAGCACCCAACGTCGAGCGCGCGCCGGCGTCAGCCAAACCGCAAGGAGGACGATGGCCAGGAAGGCCAGGAAAATCAGGCTATTGAACCTCAAGGCGCCGTCAACTCCTTCCAGACGGATCGCTTCTCGGCTTCCTCCAGCAAAAATTCAGCCAATCGCTCATGTCCCGGTTCGGTGAAGTGCGACCGGTCGGGCGCTCCCTCGACCCATCCCCAATACTCATTGGGCACCAGACCCCGCGCATCGAGTACGGGAATGCCCAACTCCTGGGCGTCGCGATTGAAGGCGGCCATGAATGCCTCCTGCCTGACCGGATCGATCATCAACGGCAAGTCCGTTCGCTCCGGAGCATAGTAGCACAGCACCTCGGCGCCAGTCTGCTTGAGCAACCGCAGCAAAGCCTTCAGGCACTTCACATTGAAGGCAAAGTCATGCTCGATCAAATCGTAAGAGTATTTCGTGCCTTGTCGGTCGGCCCATTTCTGCTGGATGCCACCCATTAGCTTGCGCATCGCTTGAGCGCGCAAGGCGCTACTCTTGCCGATCAACGTGAGTCGTTTGGCGGCCCAGGTTACCAGCTGTTCGTCCAACCGGTCCGCATCGGACCGCAGACGTTCGGCTTCCTGATCGTGTTCGGCGCGCCGCCGTTGCGCGCCCACTTCCTCGAGGATTTCGCCATCGGCATGAACTGTTGGATCGACCAGCATCGCCTCGAATGCGTCGGCAAATCCGGGCTCGCGATACGTCAGATACACCTCGTGCCGCAGCCGCGAATCGCGGGCAAGATTGGCAAACGTTAAGCCCAAGAAAACGACCTTCGGACGCTGGCCGCGCTCGAGCATCTGCCCAACTCGCGTCAGCATCTCGAACGGCAAGAAATTCGGGTAGGCCAACAGGTAAAGGTTCGTCTGCACGCCCGGATACTTGGCGGTCAACTTCATGGATAGCCGGTCGATGACAATGCCGCTCAACTCTGTACGCAACTCGTCGTCGGGTTTCAATCCAGGCAAAGCAAAGGTGTGCGAATTGCCCAGCATCCAGACGCTCGCACCACCGCGGTCCATCGGTAGCTCCGCGGGGAGTCTAGGAATCCAGATGACGTTTTCCGGTCGCCCGATCGCTTCCGGAGCTAAGTCTGGGGGTATCACCCGACTGCTGCCCCACTCGGCCAGCGCGACCACGATTCCCGCCGTTGTCAGCACAACCAACAGTCGCGCGCGGCCGGAACACGGTTTGGCGGTTGAACTAGCGGGTCCGGTCATGGGGCGATCGCCGTGCAATGTGACCTTCTTGGCTGCCGTTCAAGCGATACTGTGCACCTGACAGTGCCACATGCCGTGTGTAGCTGAGGGTGGGGCAAAAAAGGGTGCGTTCGGGAGCGGGAGGTCGCGAGCAAAATGGGGTCCAAGTCAATCCTACATTCCACGACTGGCAATAGTACACTCAAAAACTGGCACTAGTACACTCAAATGGGTGCGGAGGAGTCGAGAAATCGTACGACCGCTTGGGCAATTCGCTCGCCAGCCCGGCCATCCCAATGTGCGGGCGAATGGCTTTGCTTGTAGCGGCCCGCCAGCACGTCGTCGAATAGTTGTTCCAACAATTTAGTGTCCCGTCCGACCAGCGAGCTGCTCCCCTCGCTGACGGTGATGGGCCGTTCGGTGTTTTCTCGCAAGGTCAGGCAGGGAATGCCCAATACGGTGGATTCTTCCTGCAAGCCGCCCGAATCGGTAATGATCAGCCGGGCTTGCGATGAAAGGCTGAGGAATTCGAGGTACCCCAGCGGCTGGCTCAGCACCACGCCCGGCGCCGCCGAGAGCGTCGCCCACAGGCCGGCGGCTTCCAGCCGCGCTCGCGTACGCGGATGGACCGGAAAGACCACCGGTAGCCGTGCGGCGATGCGCATCAGCGCCGACACGATTTCTCCCAGCACCTCCGGATCATCGACATTCGAGGGCCGGTGCATCGTCCACAGGGCGTACCCACCCGGGGACACCTCCATCTTTTCCGGCTGCTTCAAGTCACGAGCAATCGGCAACTCGGCTTTCAAGACGTCGATCATCACGTTGCCCACCAGGAACATCGCCGAATCGGGCCGCCCTTCATGACGCAAATTGTCCAGGCCGCTCGGCTCGCTGACCAGGAGCAACTCGGCAATCGCGTCGGTCACGACGCGATTGATTTCCTCGGGCATGGTGCGATCCATGCTCCGCAGACCGGCCTCGACGTGAATCAACGGCACGCCCAGCTTGACCGACGCCAAACCGCAGGCGAGAGTCGAATTGACGTCGCCCACGACGAGCGTGGCCGATGGCTTTGGATCGGCCTGGAGCAGCCACTCCTCGAACCGCGAGAGAATGCGCGCCGTCTGCTGTCCTTGCGTGCCCGAACCGACTTCGAGATGCACGTCGGGATTCGGCAGGCCGAGTTGCTGAAAAAATACGTCGCTCATCACCTCGTCGTAGTGCTGGCCCGTGTGAATCAGCACGGCCCTCAGCTCGGGCGCGACGCGACCCAGCGCTTTTAAGATCGGCCCCATCTTCACGAAATTCGGTCGCGCCCCGACCACACAGGCAATTGAACGTTTCATGCGCCGCTCCGAGAGACATGGTCCGGAATGAACTTTATTGGGGCAACAGGCTGCGTAAAAACTGGTCGAGCTTTCGGCCAATCTCGGTTCGATTATATTCGGTTTCGGCTGCGCGCCGCCCGCTGGCGCCTAATCGCTCGCGCAAGTCCGCATCGCCGGCCAATTGCTGAACGGCCGCGCGAGCCCCGGCCAGATCGCCCGGCGCCACAGAAACGCCACACTGGGCCTTTTCGATGCGCCGCGCAGGCTCGCCCTCGGCGATCAACAGGATCGGTAGCGACGTGGCCATGGCCTCATAGATCTTGCTGGGAACGGCCCCCGGGATGGCCATGCCCAGGCTGATCAGGGCCACGTCCGAAGCAGCCAACAGCGCGGGCACGCGCTCGCGGGGCTGTGCCGGCACGAGCCGCACGCGGGGAATGGACTCGCGAACAATACGCTCCTCGAGATGCTGTCGCTCGGGTCCTTCGCCAACCAGCACGAACCGCCCCGATTTGTCGGCCGGCATCGACGCGGCAATGTCGAGAATCTGGTCCAGCCCTTGGGCGTGTCCCAACAGGCCGGCGAAAATGAAAATCGGCCCCGGCTCGTGGCCCAACAGTTTGCGAGCGGCCGCGTCGGCAAACTGTTTGCCAAACCGATCGGGATCGACGCCGTTGGTAATCACGGCGGTCGGCGTGCCCGCGGCGCGGCGGCGAACCGAATCGATGATCTCGCTGGACTGGCCCGTTACGGCCGCGGCATGGCGATAGAGGCTCAATTCCAAGCGCTCGGCCAGCCGCGTCGCCAGGCCTGGCTTGACCACGCCCATGCGAATGGCCGACTCGGGCCACAGATCGGAAACGTTGAACACATAGGGACAGCGCCACCGCTTGGCCAATGAGCGGGCCGCATAGCCAATGAACAGCGGCGGCGATTCGACGAACAACAGATCCGGTCGGCGGCAGAGCCGTGGCCCATGCCGTTTGGCCGACGCCACGAACGAAAAATAAGACCGCAAGCGTTTGGTGAAGCCGGTTTTGGCCGTGTACAGCGGCACCCGCACCGTACGGATCCGCCCGATCTGTTCGACCACGGGCACCCGTGGATCGTAGGCCGAAAAGATCTTGCCGGTCGGATAGTTAGGCAGCGCCGTGAGCGCTTCGACTTCCCAGCCGGCATCGATCAATCGCTCGCCCAGCTCCGAAAGCCGCGCCTGGGGCGCGCCCATCTCGGGCGGAAAATACTGCGTGAGAATGCACAGGCGTCGAGCCCCCGAGTGAGTTACGGGGCGCTCAGTGGCGGCGGCTTCGGCGTTCAATTTGGCGCCTTGCGAACCCAAAGAATTCCCTTGTGCCGCGAGTAGATGATCTGGGGCTTGGCGATGCCCAGTTCGCGACGCCAAAACTGCTCGTCTTCGAAGACGTCGACGACCGGCGGCAGATGGGCATCCTGCGAGTACAGCAAACCGCCCGGCGACAGCCGCGGATAAAGATGCTTGAGACACGTGCGCGTCGATGAGGGCAGATCGACGTCCAGATAAATTGCCGCGATCGGCTGGTCGAAGCCGGGCATCGTGTCATCGAACCAACCCTTGACGTACGAGCAGACCTCGGGCTCGCCGTAGTTGCGGACGTTGTCGACCACCTCTTGATAGGCGCCGGCATAAATGCCGCCAGGGTAGTGCGACGTGAAGCCAAACTTCGACGGCTGATCGTGCGGATCGTCGTTTTCGGGCATGCCCTCGAACGAATCGTAGACGATCAGCTTGCGGCCGAGACGCTTGCAGATGACGCTGAACTTGGCCGAACTGCCCCCTTTGAAGCAGCCGGCTTCGACCACCACTCCGGGCACGTCAGGCGTGAGCGCTAGCATCCCGGCCATCACGACCAACAGCTCACCCTCGGTGTGCGCACAGTCGATTCCCTTGGTGGCTTTGCGCAGCCGTTTCAATAGCGCGATGCGCTCACCATAAGAAAGCGGCACGTCGGCGAACAACACGAAGCAGAAGTAGTGCCAACAGTCACGCAACCAGCGATACGTATCGCGCAGGTACGGAACCTTTCGCAATTTGCGCCGCCAGCTATAGGGGTACAAGCGCATCAGATCTCTTACCTAAAGGATTCGTGTACCGCGGCTTGAAACAGGGGCAGCAAGCCCGTTACCGCGGGCATTCCACAAAGCGGAAATCGTCCTCGACGGTAGTCCATGGGACGTTAGGTGCTCGCACCTGCCGCGTCACTCACGCGCCGCCGCTCTTCGGCCGGCAGATTGCAAATCACCGCACGAAACTTCCCATTGCTGGTCCGCGGGATAACGTCTGTGGATTCGAGTCGCACGCACACGTCGCCCAGCCGCTTTCGCAGTTCGGCGACCATTTGTTCGCCGACCAAGTCAGTATAGTCAGCGTCGGGGACGAATCGCAAGTAGACCAGGTCGAGCCGCTCTTGCGTGATTTGAGCCTCGCGAATCGGCCAATCCGCCTTGAATACCGTGTCCAAGCGGCCCACACGGCGCCCTTCTGGAGTATACAACACGTCGTCGGCGCGGCCCTCGATAAACTTCAATCGCGGCAAGGTTCGTCCGCACGCACAGGGTGACAAATCGTCGTCCAAAGCACCGCGATCGCCCACCCGATAGCGCACCAGCGGCATGTCGACATTGATGAGTCCCGTACACACCAGGTCACCCGTTTCACCGCGCGCAACCGGACGATCGCCATCCAGCACTTCAACCAAGCCGGTCTCGGGCCAAAGGTGCAGACGCCCCGCCTCGCATTCGCTCGCGCAGGCCACGAGTTCCGACATGCCATAGGTTTCGCGGACGGGGCAATGAAAGGCCCGGCCGATGACGTCGCGCTGGTGAGGCAGCAACGGCTCGGCATTGGTGATCGCTACGGTCATCCGCAAATCATCGCGCCCCATGGCCAGTGCGTCCTGCGCCAACGCATAGAGGGCCGAGGTGTAGCCCCAAAGATATTTCACCCGGTAGCGTTTAAGAGCCTCGAGATAGTGCGGGGTTGTCTCCTTCGAGAGATGATACGACGACATGTAAAGCTGGTGGAACGCCGAGTTCCAGACCCAAAACGGCGGCTTGCGCTGCGCAACCGGGGCGATCAACTGCCCACCCAGCATGGCCCAGCGGTCGTGACGCGTGACGCCGTACCACCGCCGCCAGCGGGCTTCGAAAATCGCATAGTGCCGTCGGGCGGCTTCGCGCGACCACCACAAGTGCAGCGGCTTGCCGGTAGTGCCGCTCGAATGTTCGGCAATCATCGCAGAAGGATCGCAGCCATCAACGACGAAATCGTGCTTGGCAGTGCGAACGGCTTCTTTTTCCAGCACCGGCCAATCCGACAACCGGCCAGAATCGCGGCCCGCGGCGCCGGGACCCTGCCAAAACTGGCGATAGTAGGGCACCTCACGCGCGGCCCTGGCGAGCACATACTGCAAACGCTCCTGCACGCGGCGATCGATCTCGGCCGACGGCAAGCGTTCGGTCTCCAGGGCCTCGGCCACCAGTTTTTCGGTGTCCGCGCCATACCGCATTCGCCGCAGTTGATAACCACGCAGCGAGGCCGCGAGCGACCGCAACGACGGCGGTAACCGGTGGTAGAGCGAGATCAGGCTGGATCGCATGCAGAGCCAAGGGGAACGATTTCGACGGAGATCATCAAGGCTCGCATCATCGCGCGAGCACGGGTTGAGGCGGAGCGCCGCAGAAAAACGCGCGGTGCCACATGGCGATCAATAACAACTGGCGAATCAGCAATTGGTGGCGATCTTCTCCGGTCATGAAGGCCGCGATCGTTTTTCGCAGCTTGCCGGCGTCGAAGGGGCCGTCGCACACTGGCGCGGTCTCGGGCAGGGCCAGTACCGCGTCGCGCATTGTCGGCATGTTGCGCATATAGTGCGCCCAGGGCACGCCAAAACCCCACTTGCGACCATGGATCACGTCGTCGGGCAATCGCGCGCCACAGGCCGACCGCAACAAATACTTGCTGCGCCGACCATGCACCAGAGCGGCCGTCGGCAGGGCCGCGACGCCCTCGACGAGTCGATAGTCAAGAAACGGCACGCGGCACTCGATCGAAGCGCCCATCGTCATGCGGTCATTACGGTCCAGCAGTGACTGCAAAAAGGTGTGCTGATCGCAGTACATCGCCTGGCGAAACGGCTCGTTCGGATACAAGGCCTGGGCTTCCTTCAGCACGCGCTCACGAAACGGATGCAAGCCCGTAGGACGCATGCCGATCGCCGCCAGGTCGGCGGGCAGCGCGTCGCAACTGTTGAACAGCACCATGCGATCGACACCGCCCAGCGCCAAGAACCGTTGGAATTTCTGCAGCCGTCCTCGAATGCCCAGCGTCCTGGCAGCCAGCGACAGGGTCGGCCGCGCCAGGTGCAACAGGCCCGGATAGCGCAGCGGCTGGTAACGAACGTATCCGCCCAGCAATTCATCAGAACCCTCGCCGGAGAGCAGCACGGTGACGCGCGGCTTGGCATATTCGGAAATGCGCCAAATGTGCGGGTCGTTGCCGTGGGCCAGCGGTTCGTCGTTGAGCCAGGTGGCTTGTGCCAGCCCGTCAAACAGTTGTTCGGCCGAGAGGGTCAACTCATGCGGATCGAGCCGATAGCGATCGACGATCTGCCGAGCCAGCGGCCCTTCGTCGTATTCAGGCTCCTTGAATCGCACCGTAAAGCTGGCCACGCCCGAGCCGGCCTGCAACGCCAGCGCCGCGGCCACGCTGCCCGAGTCGAGGCCGCCGCTGAGCAGTACGCCCAACGGCACGTCGCTGATTCGCCGGAGCGACACGGAACTATCAAATGTCTCGCGAAACCAATCGCTCGCTTGGGTCGGCGCCTGCTCGCGCAGTTCTCGCGCGCGGTCGCCCAGATTCCACCAGCGACGAATCGTGACGTCGCCCTGCCTCCACAGCATGTAGTGGCCGGGCAGCAGCCGTTTGACCCCCGCAAAGGGGGTCGTTTCGCCCGACACGAAACGGAAGCACAGCATTTCCTCCCAGGTCGAGGTGTCAAACTCAGGCCGCACGCCCGCGGCGAAGAGGACCTTCTCCTCGGAGGCGAAATACAGCGACTCGCCCTGTTGGGTGTAGTACAGCGGCTTGACGCCCACGCGGTCGCGAGCGAGGAACAAGGTCCGCTCGCGCGTATCCCAGATCGCGATGGCGAACATGCCGTTGAGGCGCTCGAGCATCGCCGGCCCCTCGTCGGCATACAGGTACAGCAGCACCTCGGTGTCGGAATCGGAACGAAACTGATAACCGCGTGCTTCGAGCCGGGGACGCAGTTCGCGAAAGTTATAGGCCTCACCGTTGTAAACGATCCAATAGCGTCCGTCGGGCGTGCTCATCGGCATGTGCCCGTGCTCGGACAAGTCCTGAATCGCCAGCCGGCGCGACCCCAGCGCGATGCCCGGGGCCAGGTAGTGGCCACCGTCGTCGGGACCGCGATGGACCATGGCGTCGCGCATGCGCAGCAGCGTGGCCTCGCTCACAGGCTCCCGCTCAAGCGTGCTAATCACACCGCAAATGCCGCACATCGGTCCCAGTCCTCGATCATCGGGTCACTTCGTATCGACTCAAATCAGTTGCCGAATTCGGTATGCCCGCTCTTGCCAGCTCATAAAGCATATCCGCTGAAGACGGTAACCCATGCGCTCCCGGCGCCGTAGCCGGGGATAGACCTTGGCGTATTCGGATAAATCCGCCGGCAACAACTCGCCATAGTTGGGGCAGTGGGCATGGCTGGCCTGGCGCGGCACGCCCGCGTGCGACAAGCGGACTTCACGCGGCTGCCAATTCCAACGGTTCGCTTCATAGCGGCCGATGGCCAACACCCCCTGCCTCGATGCCGGGTGCCAGCGGTACTGATATCCGCGTTCTTCTTCGTAGGGAGGGTAAAGAAAATTGCCCAGACCATAGAAGATGGTCGCATCGCCACGCTGCTCATAGCCCAAGGGCACGTGCGTGTGCGAGGCCACGACCAGCGAGGCCCCCGCGTCCACCATATCCCAGGCCATCCGCCGCTGCTCGGGATCGGGAAACCGCACGAATTCCTCGCCCCAGTGCAGCACCACCCACACCCAATCGGCCCGTTCGCGCGCCGCGCGGATGGAACGCAGGCACGAGTCCAGTTCAAACGGGCGCACTCCGGCCGCGGTCGGGCCGGCGGCCAGTGCGCTGACTCGAGGATGGGTTTCGGCAAACGCCAGCAGAGCAACCCGGCCAGCCGGCAAATCGAGGATCAGATTCTGCTCAGCCTGGTTTTGATCGACGCCGGCGCCAACGTGTCGAATTCCGCGTCGCGCGAGTTCGTCCAGCGTTTCTCGAACTCCGGCATCGCCAAAATCGGTGATGTGATTGGCCGCCGTAACCGCCACCGTGGTCTTTCCCAGCCGCAGCTCGTCGAGAGCCGCCGGATCGAACGGTATCCAGCTATAACCGGGCCGCTTAGTACCTGCCGGCAAGGCGGCATCCAGCGTCCACATGAATAGATCGGGAGTGCGGGACACGCCGAGCGGGCCCAACAGGCTCTCGCCCGCGAGTCGAGCCGGACAAACATCGCCGCCGATGACGACTTCGGTTTCCGTCGATGGATCCATCAAAAGAGGTTCATTGTCCAGAGTTCCGGCGGGGCATTACTTATGTACCAGGTAATTGCCCACCTGCAGGTAGTTCAGTCCGGAATTGTTCAATACGTCGATGGCGTCCTGCGGCGTGCGCACAATCGGCCAGCCGTGCAGATTGAACGACGTGTTGAGCAGCACGCCTCGCGAGGTCTTCTGCTCGAACGACTTGAGAATGCGATACAGCTCGGGATTGATCAGTTCGTTGAGCAACTGAGCCCGACAGGTCAGATCGGCGTTATGCACCGCCGCGATCAGGTCGCGGAAATTCTCCTTGGTATCAAACGTCATCATCATGTACGGGCTGCGCAGGTTCTTCGGGTTCACCAGGTACTCGTGCTGGCGGCTTTCGAGCACGACGGGTGCGAACGGCATCCAGAAGTCGCGCTTCTTGACCATTTGATTGATCACACGCACGACATCCTGGTTGCTCGGATCGGCCAGGATCGAGCGATTGCCAAGGGCGCGCGCGCCAAATTCCATCGGACCGGCGCAGCGCGCCACGGGCTGGCCAGAAATCAGCAGGTCGGCCACTTCGCCGGCCATGTCTTCGGGGCGGTGATACTTCAGTCCCGAGGCCTTGATCGTCTGCAACGCGTCTTCGTCGCGGATGTCATCGCCGAGATAGAAATTCGAGAGCGGCTCGACCTTGGCGTCACCGAATCGCTTGGCCGCCTCGAGATAATAACCGCCGAACGTCAGCGTCTCGTCACTGCACGAGGGAAACGCCTCAAACGACGTGACTTCCGGCAGTTCGGCAATCCGCTTGTTGGCTTTGACGTTCATGAAGACACCGCCGGCGACCAACACGTCGCGCACGCCGGTCTCTTTCACGGCGCAGGCGGTCCAATTGACCAGCAAATCCTCGGTGAACCGTTGCAAGCCGGCGCAGATGTAGTCGAAGCGACGGCCCTTCATATCGCGGAATAGCCGATCACTGAAATCGGAAATCTTCTCGCGAATCCGCCGCTGAAAGCTCAAGCCGTTGGGCGTCAGACCGAGATACGCCTCGAACATCTTGGCCGCTTCCAACGTGGCCGATTCCGAGGCGTAAGGGGCCATGCCCATGAGCTTGTACTCGTGCTCCATCGGCAAGAAGCCCATGGCGTACGTCACCCAGGCATAAACGGCGCCCAGCGTATCGCTCATCGGCGTGGTGGCCACCATTTGTTCCTCTCCGCCACCCATCACGCGCACCGTGGCGCACAAACCATCGCCCGATCCGTCGCAGGTGAACACGAGGTACTTTTTATTCGGGTTGGCCCGCAGACCGTAATAGGCCGTGGCGGCGTGGGCCGTGTGGTGATCGTAGATCGAAAGCGGCACGTTGCCCAAGCCTTGATCGGCCAGCAAGGCGCGAAATTCGGTTTCGCCATAGTTGGGTCGCAGGGTCAGCACCAAAGGCACGGCCACGCGCTGCCGCAAGCGGCCCACCAGCGTGCCGTGCCGGCGATAGGCGTTGAGGATGTCCTCGCGGCTATGATACTTCGACAGAATCCAGCGCTCAGGACAGACGACGGCCGCCAGGTCCTTGATCGACGCACCCACGGCTTCCAGGCAGGCGTGGATTGACAGCGCCGGAAATCCCCAATAGTTCTTCTCCCGATTCAGCCGCTCCTCTTGAATCGCGAACAGCACCTTGGACCGATCGCCGATGCAGGCGCTGGCATTGTGGCCCGAACGAACAGCAAGAATCAGTTCACTCATCGAGAAAAACCTGGGGATTGGTGGTCATCCAAGAATCAAGAAGAACGGACCGGCTCCGCCTGTCGAGCGACTTCGACGCCGGCCATCAATTGTTCGATTTCGGCAGCCATCGTCCGCACGAACGATTCGACCGTCGAAGCCCGTGCCCGGCGAACGCCGCCGGTGACCAGTCGCGCGCGCAGTTCGCAATCACTGGCAACTCGCACGATCGCGTCGCCAAGCGCTGCGGGATCGTCGGGCGGTACCAGCAGACCGTCCACTTCGTTGGAAATGCTCGTCGGGATTCCACCTACGCGCGTGCCGATCACCGGACAGCCAAAGGCGCGAGCCTCGATGAGCACGCGGGGGGTGCCCTCGGAACGGCTGGGCAGGGCCAACACATCGGCATCGGCATACTGCTGAAACAATTCTGGACCAAAGGCGAGATGGCCAAGTTGCCGGACGGTGCCCTTGTGCGACAGCCCCTGAAGCTTCTGGGCCAAAAACTCGGTCATTCCGTGATCCACCGTGTCGCGCGGCCCGACGATCACCAGTTCGGCCCCAGGAATACGATCCAAGACGCGCTCGAACGCCGCGACGAGCGTATCAATTCCCTTGGCGCGGCGCAGATAGCCAACATACAGCACCCGAAACGGGGCATCGGCCGGCCGACGGCGCGGAACGCTTAGGATCTCGCGATCTTGAATCGTGGTCGACACCACCGCGCAACCGGGCGGATGGCCGTAGTGGGCCAACAGCTCGTCGCCATTGGTGATCACGCGGGCCGTGGGCGAGTGGACGAGGCGCCGTTGGATGCGGTCGATCGTGCGGCCAGCGATCACCGCGGGCAGGCGACGTAAACCCTCGTAGGCGTTGGACGTGCTGGCCATGGCGTGAATGTTGGCGCAGAGATGGTAGAGTCGCGGTCGCCGCGCATCCAACAGGGCCAGCGGCGCCGCGAACGGCAGCTGCACGATTAGCATGTCGCTGCGCCGCTCGACCTCGCGGATCACGCGGCGGCAACCCCAGACCTTGTGAAATCCACGGGCGATACTCGGCAGCCAGGGCAAAGGCAGGTAATTCTCGACTGGAATGCTGAGCCGCATGTCTTGAAAGGGTTCACGCTGGGGAGAAGCCGTCAGGGCCAGCGTGACACGGTCGCAGATACCGGCCCACACTTCGAGCACCCGGCCCACGCCCGAATCGACCCATAGGCCGTTGTCCACAAAGGCCGCGCGATCACTCACGAATCCCAGTCGTAAATCCTCCAAAGGCATTGGCTTCGCCAGACGGTCCGTTTCGGGGGAATGAGAGCGGCAACGCGGCTAATGGCTCGCCGCAAGCCCGCCAAGAGCAGGGGGAGCGGGTCGACTACGCGGACTGGCCAGTCGCGCTTCGGCGCCCGCCCGATCCGCCAACATGCAGTATCCGATCACCAACCCAATCGAGATGTCAAACGCGGGGTTGTAAATAATCTCGGGGGTAAAGAGTCCTCGCGCGATCCAAAGGATGATCAACATCCGCATCAACTTTCGGGCTTGGCTCAAGGGATCCTCCTTGCCTCCAATCGTGCCACCGCCACGCGGCCGCCACGTGCACAACGTCCAGCCCGCGGCCAGCAAAGCACCAAAGCAAATCAGCCCGCTGCCGGCCATCACATGCGCGAACACGTTGTGCGCCTCGACGTATCCGACGGTGGCATACGGCAGACGGTTCGCAATTTCGAGCGGTAGCCTCTGTGGACCAACTCCGATGATCGGGTTCTCTAAGGCAATTTCCGCACAGGCAATCACGATGTCGCGGCGAATGTTGTCGGACCGATTGCCTTCGACGGTTTGCTTCAGTCGCTCGTTCAGAATCTTGGTCGAGCCATACTCGGCAATGCCCACGGCGACCACCGCCACAATGCCGCCGACGAGCAGCAGGCCCTTGCCCCGCTGGTCCCAAAAAAGCATGGCCCCCACGATCACGGCCCCCAAATAGCCGGAACGATTGCCTCCCATGAAGATCACCGCCAACGCGGGCAAAATACAAACGATTAGAGCCGCCTTGACGATTTTTGGTACCGTCTTGAAATGCAAAACGATGAACCCGGCCAGCAAAATGGCAGGCAACGCGAAAATCGAGTAGGAGTTCTTGTTGGCCCCATCCATGATCTCGCCCGAGGCCATCTGCGCGGGTTGCAATCCGCGCATGCCCAACGCCGCCACGGCAATCGCCAATCCCAGCGCCCCGGCCACGAAGTCGCCCCGACGACGGACCAGCAGCGCGCAGACGATGATCGAGATCACGGCCGAGGCGACCTTGAACACCTCTCCGAGCGGATTCAATCCGCCATTAAGCGCCGAAAAGCAATAGGTGCTGACAAAAACCAGAATCGACACCCCAATCCGGAGCGGAAACATGTGCATCCGAGACATCAGCACCAGCGGGAAGGCGACAGCGACCGGAAGCAAGTAGGGATGCAGCGAGAGGCCGATGAACTTGGGCCGCAACATCGAATAGCCTGAACCGACGACCAAGAAGCCGATCAAGAACAGCAGCACACCGGTCACCGTCATGCCGGCGATCGCCAATTGCTGTTGCGTGACAGGCCGCTGACCCATCGTCAGAAGGACCGGACCCAGTGGCGTGGCGGGCCGCGTGCTCATTGCGTTCGTGACAGGGAGATGGTGGGACATTAGGGGCGATTCGATCGCGGGCGGTGCCGCGGACAACTGTTACCGTTATTTTAGCACTAATTGGTTCTTGTGCCCGTTTTTCCGGACCGCACCCGCCGGCACCGCACCGGCTCTCCGGCATTCCGAACTGCTAGCGCCGCGAAGACCAAAATTGCTCAATGTTGGGGGGCTGGCGGGTTGTCCTGGCTATAGGACCTATAGGCATGCTGGGCAAACTTTTGTCCGGCCGGTCCCAGAGCCAGCAAGAACGCCAGGGCCCACGCCTTGGGATTCCGCCGCACATACTGCGGATAAACCGCCCGGCCGAAATTGAGAATGCGTCGCGCCTTGACCCGGCCGCCGCGGGCCAGCGTGGAGAGGCCATGACGAGCGACATCGTTCTCGACGAACCACATCGCGACGGCTTCGCGGGTCAGGCCGATCTTCTCCAGCACCATGCCGTCCAGCTCCAGCGTCGAGACATATTCATCGACCATGTACTTCAGGGCCCCCGTCGCGTTTTCCTGAGATCCCTGATTGCTGCTGTGCCAGCGATAGGCGAACAGCTTCTCATCGACGAAGTAGGCCATCTCGGCAGCGCCCAGCACCTTCCAATGAAACCATTTGTCGGGATTGATCAGGCGCCCGCCGCCGTAGCCTTCGACACGACAATAAAGATCCGACGCATAGCAGGTGGCGGCAAAGTTAAACGGGTTCTTCATCTGCGGTAAGCAGCGCCGGAGCAACTCGCCGGCCGGCACGCCATAAACCGGAGCGCCGAGAATCTTCTCCAACTCGGGTAGCCGGTCGGATTCGGTCCAAAGAGTTTTATCGGGACCCAGGTAGCCCGTGATCTGGTCGTCGGCGTCGACCACGTCAAAACTGGCGCTGGCGATTGCCGTCGCGCCACGCGGGCCCAGATGCTGCCACAGCTTGCGATAGGCCGACAAGGCGCCCGCGCGCATCAGGTCATCGGAGGAGAGCATGATCATACACTCGCCGGTCGCCATGCGAGCCGCGCGATCCAGGTTGCCGGAAAAACCGACATTGCAGACATTCTCGTGCAAATGAATGCGCGAGTCGCCCAGTTTGCGCACCACGTCGGGGGAACCGTCGGTGCTGGCGTTGTCGGAGACTAGCACCTCGAATTCGGCATCCTGCTGATTCAGTACACTCTGAATCGTCCGGCCCAAGTAGCGAGCGTAGTTGTAGTTCGGAATGCAAATCGAAAACTTCATGTTCGTTTCAAATGCCTTTAGGAACTGACCGCGGCGCGCGATCGGTCCGAAGTGGCCGCGGCCAGTGGGCGGAGCATCGCCATTTCGTAGACCCGCGCGACGCCGGTCGCGCAGGCTTCCAAGGAATAAGTGGACTCGGCCCGCTGCCGCCCTGCCAATCCCATTGATTGGCGCGACTCGGCATTCGAGACCAGTCGTTGGATGCCGGTGGCCAGTTGTCGCGCGTTGTCGGGATCAGCCAGATAGCCGGTCTCGCCGTCGCGGATGATCTCGCCGACTCCACCGCCTCGAACGCCGATGGCCGGCAAGCCCGCGGCCATGGCTTCGACTACCACGCGCCCAAACGACTCCTCGTCGGCCGGATGCACCAGCAGATCGATATCGGACATGATCGCGCGGGGATCTTCGACAAACCCCGGCCACGCGAAGCGATCACGCAGCCCGGCTCGGGCGATTCGTGCGTGAATTTCGGCAATGTAGGCATCGGCCGGCACCGTGCCACCCCGTGACGGATCGTGACCATAAATGCGCCATTCAATCGGCAGGCTGCGGTCCACCAGAGCGGCCGCCTCGACGAACAGCGAGTGTTTCTTGACCCGACTGGTCAGGCTGGCAACCATGGCAACCACGATTTTGCCGGGCCGCTGGTACTGGCCGCGAGGAGTAAATCGCGAAAGGTCGATGCCGTTGGGCACCACTTCCAGCATGCCGGGCGGAGCGATGTCGCGAACGAGCGCAGCGCAGGCGTGGGAGTTGGCGATCAGCTTGGAGCAATAGCGCGTCATGAAAGGGGCGAATTTTGCGCCTTCGAAGGGAAGTCGGGTCGGTTGCCCCGGCCCCACCAGTTCGCGCACGTGCCAGACATGGGGCAAGCCCAGTTGCCGGGCAGCCAGCGCGCCCTCGGAAGTCACGATCGTGTTGGTGTGGATCAAGTCAGCACCCCAACGGCGGGCCGATTCAACGACCTTGCCGGTCGATCCCCGCTGGAAGCCGGTTTGCAACAGTTGCCGCACTTCGTGAATCGGCCGTTTCCACGGGGCGCTGCGAATCTTACGGTTGGTCCAATAGAGTTTCGTGGCCAGCGATCGGCCCTCGACGGCGTCCGACAATACTTTCTGGTCCGCCTCGTACCCGGCCGTGTCGCACACTGCACAGGAGCGAATGCCCCGCCGTTTGAATTCGGCGATCAGCCCCAGCGTGCTCAGGGCGGCGCCGCCGGTGGGCGAGTTGAGGACGTGCAGCACCATCTTGGGCAGCGGCGCGGCGGATGGAGCGGAGTTCGAATTCACAAATACCGGTGGAGTTCCGGGATCGAGCGAAAGGTTAGACCGAAAAGGACCGGCAACCGAGCCCGGTCGGATTGGAGCGCGCGGCGGCTCGTCACAGCGACTCGTGGGCATCGCCAATCCATTTGACCGCCAACGCCAAGGCAAAGAAAGCCTGCTCTTCGCTGACTCGCAGCCGGAATGGAATCATGCGAATCAAATGCAACCCCATGTAAAACAGACCTTTCACATAGGCCTGTTCCGGCGAGCAGGAGAGGATCTGGGACCAATAGTCGACGCACAATTGTTCGACGGCCGGGTCGGGCCGTTGCAGGTTCGGCTTGAGCGTGATGTGTCCATCGGGCGACTGTTCGCACAGCTTGGCGTCGACGTGGGCCCACTCCTCGTAGCGGCCCACGAGCGACTGAAACAGCTTGCCCATGTCGAGCTCAGGCGCGTCGAGAAAATCGCCGCCGTCCATGTCGATCACGCGCACGTCACCGCCGCGATAGAGGACGTTTTCGAACGTCAAATCGCCGTGGATCGCCGACAGCCACTTGGGCGCCAATACTTGGGCGCCATGCCCCTCGATCACCGATGACAGCAGCGTGTTAAGTGCCGGATAGGTCTTATCGCCGATGCGGATTTCGCCCCCGTCGACCAACCGTCCCAACACCGGGTGCGTTTGCACGGCTTCCAACTTGGGAAAGATCTTCCGCGAGAAATGGCTGATCAGCCAGTCGGGCCCCGACGCGTTGGTCGAAGTCTTGACCCCGTAGACGCGCTCTTGGAATACGCCCAACAGCTTGGCCAGCGCCTGGGGCAACTCGACGGCGCTCAGCCGCGTCAACGGCTGATGTCCGGCGAGATACTCCATGTCGAAGAAATACTCCAGCGAGTTGTCATGGTCGCCGTACAGAGCCGGTACGATTTCGGCAAAGTGCGAGAATCGTTCCAGCGTGCGATATTGGTTCTTGAGCTTGGCATAACCCAACGTCAGGTGATCGCGTTTGAGCACCCGCTTCCGCACGAATCGCTTTTCGTCGTCCTCGACTAAGAGAGTGTCCGCGAACGACGCGCCGTTGAAGCGTTTGAGGATCGTCGGCACCACCGACGGAATCGTAATGTGCGTGATGCCTTCGTTGCGCGACACTTCGTAAGAGACGACTTGCGGCACCAGCATCGCCGACGGCTTGCGATCGTTGATGATATAGCGCGGCCCGCTGGGCAACCCCATGTTCAAGCGGTGAAACGGCACACCCTGATCGCGCAAGGCCTGCTCCAACTGCGGCTGTTCGGCCAGCGGACGAGCCGTAGTCAAGACGACCAGATAACCCTCGTCGATCCACTGCGCCAGCTTTTCCTTGCTCCCTTCGAGCAACTGCAAGGGCCGATCGTAGCGCGGCACGTCTTGGTGTTCGATCACGGTGCCGTCGAGGTCGCAAAAGATCGTGCCCGGAAACCGGTCGCGACGGGCGCGGGCCTCGCGCAGTCCGCGGGCATCGCCGAAAAACTCGGCCCGGTCGATCTTCACCGCGCGCACGCATTGGCCGCCCACGATCAATTCCTTGATCGCTTGCGACAGATAGCCAAACGAACGACTATGCACCAGTTGGGCCGTGGCGACAATATCGGCAAAGTAGTAACAACCAATAACGCCAAAGAAATCGCCGCTCGCTGCGGGCAGCTCTTTTTCGGCAATCGCCGTCACACGCATGTCGGCGGCGCAGGCAGCGATGCTCCACGATTTCAGATTCTCGCCGCGCAGGCTCCAAATCGGAAACAAGCAGCTCTCGGCGTGTGCCGCGTGGATTTCCTGGAACAAGGGATCGACGTCAATCGAGTGGTCGCTGTCGCAAACGATCGCGGGACCGCTAATTTCGTGGCGGCCGACGGCCATGGCCAACGTCTGGGCGGGCCCTTGCGTGGGACGATCCAGACAGACCAGGTCGAACTTCAAGTCGGGAAAGATTTCTTCGAGACGCTTTCGCACCGCGAACTCGGCCTCGTGTTCGGCCAGGGTGACGAACACGAAGCGCGCGATGGACGCTTGCCACTTGAGGAACGGGCGTACGACGGCCGCGATCACCGGTTCGTCGCTCAACTCGACGAACGGTTTGAATTTGTAACCCGCGTGCGCAGCCTGACCCGCCATCGGGAAGATCACGGTCACCGGCGGTGGGCCAGAGCGCTTCATAGACTCAGTTTTGAAGCCAGGGCGTCGGTCCGGAACATCTTGACCGTGTCCAACGAGAACTCGGTGAGATCCTTGCCCAGGGAGCTCAACTTGTCGAGCATGGCGATCGGCACGGTGACGATGTGGCAGCCGACCGTGGCGGCATTCACCACGTTGAAAATCTCGCGAACGCTAGCCCACAGCACTTCGACGTGCGGCTGCGCTTTGAACTGATCGAGAGCGCCTTGGATGATGGAAGAGGGATCGATGCCGGCGTCGGCAATACGCCCGGCGAAGATCGAAACCACGGCGGGCGTGCCGGTATCAAAACAGCGAGCCAGCCCTCGAATCTGCTCGGGCGTGAAGACGGCCGTGACATTGAGCTTGACTCCCGAGGCGGACAACGACTTGACCAGACCCGCGGTCGACTCGCCTTGGGTATTCGTGATGGGAATCTTCACATAGACATTGTCGCCCCAGCCGGCCAGCGTCATCGCCTGGCGGCGCATTTCCTCGAGGTCGTCGGCAAAGACCTCGAAGGAGACCGGGCGGCCGCCCACGACCGACAATAGTTCCTTGGCGAAGCCCTGATAGTCGCGGATGCCTTCCTTGGCCATCAACGTGGGGTTCGTGGTGAAGCCACTGACCTTGTGCTTCGCGATCAATTCCGGAACCTGGCGGGTTACGGCGCCGTCGGCAAAGACTTTGATATTTCGCAGTAAATCCATGGAACGGTTTTCCACTTCCGTTTGGGTATTGATCAATTGCCGGCGGAAGACTTTGCCGCCTTGGCCAGCCGCGCCGGGTCGCCGAAGAATCGCGCCTCGCTAATCGGCACCGAGTTCACTCGCGCTCCTTGCCGAATGAGGTCGGCCACGACTTCAGAGATAACCAGGTAGGCCTGCTCACGGCAGATCGCGGCCGCTCGGGCCACGTCCGCGAAGTAATAACATCCGATCACGCCCGCGGTCCGCCGGGCGCCGGGCGGAGCGGCCTTTTCGGCAATGGCGTCGACCGTACCATCGTCGGCAATTGCCGCGACGCTCCACGACTTAAGCTCTTCGCCCGCCAGGTCCCAAACCGGCAACACGCAGTCGCCCGCCAGGCCGGCCAGAAACATTTCAAAGATCGGATCGACGTTCACCGCATGATCACAGTCGCATATAATCGCCGGGCCTTGGACGCCCGCCTGCTCGACACCGCCGGCCACGGTCTCGGCGGGACCGGCTGTGGGAAGCGGCAGCAGCGCCGCCTGCCAGGGCAACCCGTCAAACATCTTTTCGAGCCGGCTAGTCACGGAGAAGTCGACGTCCTGTTGGCGAAGAAACACAAACACGATGTTCGAAATGGCCGACCGCCATTTGCGGAAGGGCTCGACCGCGGCTTCAATAAACGCCTGGTCGCCGATTTGCAAGAAGGGCTTAAACGTGGTGCCGAATCGCTCGCCCCGCCCAGCCATGGGAAAAATCAGGGTCAGACGCGGTGCATTCAGATCAGGATTAGCGTCGTTGATCGCCACGGAACGTGGATGGGGTGAATCTACGGCGATGTGAAAGGCGGTGCTGCAACACCTTCTCTTATAGTCCGGCCCGCCGAGGGCTGCAATGAACGGCCAACAGGGGGAGTGAACGATTCGTCATAGATCGCACGCAGCAGGGCCGCGCGATCCTGTTATGCCAGTCACACCGAATCCGCGGCGTCACGGAGGCGTTTGGGCCGCCTGAGGACGATCCGCCGCTTCGGCCGAATCCGTTCCATAGGCCAACTCCACCTGCCCTCGAAGATAGTTAATCATGTCAACCAGGTTCAAACTCCCATCGCGGCGGAGCGGGCTCTTGCGCGTCTTTTGCAGTTTACTCAAGTCCTGATCCGTATCGTAGATGAACACGGGAATATATTCGCGGCCATCCGATCGGTCAGGCGCGAAATCCCCCCCCGCACAGCTCTGCTCCGTGGGATGATCCGCATAGAGCATCACCGTGGTACCGCTGCCCAGCGCCGTAAAGTAGTCGCGCAGGCAGTTATCCAGATACCGCATATTGTTCATATAGTGTTCAAGCGTCGAGGTAGGATTCGGATAAATCTCGCGCTCGCTCGCCTGCAGCATGGTGTAGGGCGTATGCGTCGTCAGCGTAATGACGAAATGGCAAGTGGGCTCTTTTGCCCCGCGCATCTTGAGCGCCGAGAGCATCAGCACGTCCCGGTCTGGCACTCCCCAGCGATCGACCCGCAGATTGTACGGCGGTCGTTCCAATTCCTCGCGAAAGTAGATCTGGTCGAAGCCCATTTTTTCGAAGGCTGGCCGCCGTCGGTAGAACATTCCGTTGTAGCCATGGAAGCTCGAGACCGTGAAACCGCACCGTGCGAGTAATTGGGGCGTCGTGTTCTCATACGGATAGTTTGGGATCATGTAGGTGTTGGCATGCTTCGAGCCAGACACGCCGTTCATGGCCACGAAATCGGCGTCGGCGGAAACGTTGTAATGCATCGCCCGGACGCGATAGAACATCGAAATGTCGCGCAGGCGATTCAAGAACGGCGTGACCGCCACACCGTCGACCATGTGACCGAGGATATTGAAGTCGAGGCTCTCGGCCTGCACGATCACCAGGTGTTTGTGAATCGGAATGTCGGCCTCGGCGGGTGTCAGGCGATCGTATTTGATCTTTCGCAAATCCAGCGCCTGCCCCAGCACCTTGCTGTCACGCAGGTAGTACCACTCGGCGGCCCAAGGGCCAAGATAACCGCGCACGGCCCCTAACCGCCCCACGCCACGCTTGGTCTGGATAAAGCTCAGAGGGTCCCAGAAGTTGAGGCCCACGAACAGCGTGAGGAAGCCGATGGCCAGCGTCGCGGCGCCCAGTCGAGCACAGTTCCTCGGCAGGGCGACCCGGCGCGACAGAAACAGCGCTGTCAGCTGTGCCACCAACGCCGCGGCCAGCAGGACCACGGCTCGCTTCGGAAACATGTCGAGCGCAAAGCCGCTGATTTCGATCCCTTCTCGCCAATTGGTGAAAATCGTCAGCAGGGATATGGGGCGTTGAAAGTATTGGAAGTATGTGACAAGCCCCAGGTAGGCGAAGAACGAGCCAACCATGATCAGGCACAACCAGCGCGGCCGAAACCAAACCGTAAGCGTTGAGATAAACAGCAAATCAAGCACTAGCCGGACCTTGGGCGCCCAAAATGCGAATCGTGCACCCACCTCATTCGGATAGATGAGTGTGCGCGCTTGAACGGCGTAGAGTTCGACGGTCCAAATCAGCACGATT
Source organism: Planctomycetaceae bacterium (assembly GCA_003153375.1). Lineage (GTDB taxonomy): Bacteria > Planctomycetota > Planctomycetia > Pirellulales > PALSA-1355 > PALSA-1355. The sequence goes on along the minus strand of PLYM01000219.1, from coordinate 49,822 downwards.
GCGGCCGTGCAAGTCAGCCAGAACTTCTCGCGCGCGCAAAAGTTGATGGTTTGCCGGACGGTCGCTTGGACCTGTTCGACGAGCCCCATAATCTGCGGCTGCTCGACCGTGGGTGAGCCAACGGCTGGTGCCTTAAGCGACATATCTGCTGATTGATTGGACAGCATCTTGGTTATCGAACGGTGATGATCGTCCCGCTATTTCGACGCACGTGATGCGTGACGCCCTAATCTGTTCTAGTTCCCCAACAAGCTGGCTGTCAAAGAAAAATACGCATTGCAGAGCGCCTTCGGCAGATTCGAACCTCGGGCCAACTCCATCGGTGGGGAGTCGCAGCAAATCCGATTGACCACGAAGTCGCTGTCCTTTTTTAGCTTTTGTGTGTCGAACATGAGGCCGATGAACGGATGATCGGCCATCACTTGCGCCAGCAGGCGGCGATCGATGCCGGCTCCACTGAACGGAAAGGCAAAAGGAACCACCGATTGACCGGTGAGATCGCGAATATCAGAGCATGACGCGACGATTTGCTGTCTTACATCGGCCGGAGTCGTCGCGGACGACAGCCGCTCGTGGCTGCGCGTATGGCCACCAATCGTAAAGCCATCGGTTGCCAGCCTCCGGATCTGTTCACCTGTGAGATAGGGTCGCTCGGCGGCCAGAAACGCTCGCGAGTTGACTCCGAGGAGCGAGGATAGTTCATCGAGGATAGGCCGATCGGCATAGCCCATCGCACCGACCCACTGAATGACGTCCTGTGGGTTGGCTGACCTGCCTCCACAGCGCTCGGCGACTGTCCCCAGAAACTGGCGGCGTTCGCCAGGTTCGAGTGAGCGCAGCCGGTCAATGCACAACGACGCCTGATTTCGATAGAACAAGGCACCGTTGTCGACAAAGTCGGTGTTGATGAAGAATGTACACGGCAAACCCAGTTCCACCAGCAGGGGCCGGACCACAGTATCACACTCGGCGAAACCGTCGTCGAACGAGATGTGTACGCTTGGGCCGTCGAGCGGTTTGCCGGCCAGCCGATGGTCGTGCAGTTCCTGGTAGCTGATGATCCGATAGTTGTCGCGTAGAAAGAGCAGGTCCTGGCGAAACGCGGCCGACGACTTGTAAGGATACAAGTGCCTGACATGCGGCAAGCTGCGATCGCTGACCATGTGGTAGCAGACGGCAATGACGTCGCGGGGCACGATCCGGCGCCAGACGCCCAACGGGATCGCGCACGACAACTGCCGGCCAATCGTGCCCGCCATCGATCGTAGGGGGTTGGCTGATTTCACTCGCTGCTTGCCCCCGTGCCCATCGGCTGCCGGGCCAGCGATTCGATCGCGTCGGCCGTGCGCTCGGCCGATCGACCGTCCAGCAAGTAAAACGCGTCGGCCAAATACTGGCGCGCGCGGCCGGCAACATCCGCTAGCGAGTTGGGCGACGCAAAGCTGGCGGCGACCGCGGCGGCCAGTGCCGCGAAATCGGTCACGTGCCGCGTGGCGCCCGCGTCAATGAAGTCAACGCCGTGAATCTCACGATGAAAGTCCATCGTGATCACGGGCACATCCAGCAACATGGCTTCGACCGCGACGGTGGACGCGCCGGTGAGCAACAACGGACAGCCTTGCAGCCAGTCAAAAATGCTTATCGGCAAATTCGACTCGCCGAACGGCAGCACGTGAATCCTGCTCGCTACGGGGCCCTGCAAGGCGCTTTGGTAATGGGTCACGCGATCCTTGCGGTGCAGCTTGATCACCAAATGAACGTCCGGCATCGCCGCCGCAACGTGCAACAGGTTTTCGATCACCAAACGGTGGTGCTCGTGCGAAATGCGATCGCCGGGCCCCGAGGTAGCGACCAGGATCCAGCGGTCTTGCGGCTCAAGCTGCAATCGCGCCTGCAAGCGAGCATCCATCTGGCCGCTTTGTCGCGGGCTATCGTCCAAATAGGGCGCGCCGCAGACCAGCACCCGGGCAGCGTCACCGCCATGACGCACCATTTCGCGACGGCCAGCCTCGCCATAGACGATGACCGCATCGCACACGTGCCGGCCGTGAAGTTCGTCGCCCGTAACGTTGCCGTGCATCAAAACCGCGGTCCTGACGCCGGCGTTTCGGGCCACGAGCGCGGCGGCGCGACCGTGCAAGGTGAGGTCATTGCCAATCACGATCTCGGCCGGCTGAAACTGTTCGATCGCTGAGCGAGCATTGGCAACCGACTCGAAGACTTCACTCAGCAGCCGGCACACCGTGGCCCGCCAAATCGGCTCGAGCGAGACCTCCTGCGCGCCGGTCCGAAACAGGGGCAACCTGAGTGGCGGCGCGGCCGCCGCCGCGCGTGCCCGCAGTTTGCCGGCGTGGCGCGCGCCACGCACGACCTGTGGCCAGGCGCCGCACGTAAAGACGGACTCCACGCCGCGAAGCCGCAGGTGTTCAACCGCCTTGGGATGGCAGGCCAGAACTCCGCAACTTGTCCCCCGACCTTCGAGGCAGCGCAACACGGGCAATTGCGCATTGATGTGCGTCAACTCGCGCGGCCAAAACAAGGTCGCGACTCGGTGCGGCCGGCTCGTGGATGTTCGAGCTCGCCGTTCGTGGATCATTTTTTTCAGTCCAAAGGCTAACCAGCGTGCGCGGAGCACGAGACCCCGGCCCGCCGGCATTGCGTGGGGATCACCACTGGCACGCAGCGCTCGCAACAGTTCAAGGTGCAAGGGTTCGAGCAACACGTCCAAGGCATCGATCTGATCGACAAGCAGTTGCTCACCCCAGGGAGTTCCTTGGGCGGCGGCCCGTGCTTCGTCGAGCCACGAGAGCACCGCAGCGCGACTGATAGGCGTCACGAGTTGGCCGGCTTTCGCAGGGAGGCCCCGGCCCCCTTTGAACAAATGTCCATCATCAACGTATTGCGCAGCAGCGGTATGCAAGCGACGATCCGTCCCAGGCGCGTGGGCAGCGGTCGGAACCAATCCATCTCAAAGCCCACACGCTCGACCATCTGCTTGAACTCGCGATAGGTAATGTCATTTAAATCCTTGTAGCGTCGCAGGTCGCGCACACGCTGCGGATTGTCGATCAGTCCGGGATACAGGTCGTAGATTTTTGGATTTTCGACCGCCAGCCGCTTCATAGCCCGGATGATCGTGGTTTCGGAAAAGAACACATTCGCCGAATTGACCTTCAGTCCATGCTTAATGTGCAGACCGTACTTGCTATAGATAGACGAAAACAGCGGAACCAGCAGCGTGCCGCCGGGCCGCAATACGCGAAATGACTCGCGCATGACTCCTTCTGGGTCGCTGAAGTGCTCAAAGGCCTTATCGGCGATCACGACGTCGAACGAGTTGTCGGCGAACGACATATGGCAGGCGTTTTCTTCCTGAAACGTGATCGGCAGCTGACAGCCGTTCCCCAGCTGTCGATTCAAGTTGATCGTGAACGCTTCGGCAATCTTCAAACGATAAGTGTCAAGGTCTACTCCGACTACGCGCGTCGCCCCCCCCACGGCCAGAAAACAGCAGATGCCCCCGTGGCCACAGGCAATCTCCAGCACTTCCTTGCCGGCCACCGGAAACGGGATCCCCTCCTGCACTTTGGAGTCGAACTGGTGGCGAGCATAGGCGATATGGTAAGCGTCGGTGCCCGGCTCAGCGCCGAGTTTGTCGACGAGATGCTGAGCCGGCGACGGGCGGTTCTTCGCTAGGCGATACAGAATATAGTCGGATAAGGGCATGTCTTGTTTAGCTCCGCGTCATCACGCGCTCCACGGTCTAGTGGAAGATCTGCAAAGGTCCAGGCATTCGATCGCGTTCCGCTATGGCGCCACTGCGTTGGGCGTTTGCCGCCGGACGCGGTTCCACAGAATGTGAATCCGGCCGCGTTCCGTCTCCGAGCGCAGCAGAATCATGATCGCCAGCATAGGATAAGCCAGCGATAGCCCCAGAGCCGCCGCAATGCGCGGGCCCGGCGCCAAGTCGCGACACAAATAAGCGAGTCCGAAACAGGCCACCGCCAGCAGAAGCAGCGCGGCGACGGTCCGCCAGTCGTAGGAGATTGCGAATCTCCGTTGTGCGAGGAAGAAAGCAGTGACCGCCATCAACAGCCAACCGCTCGCGGTCGAGAGTGCGGCGCCTTGCATGCCCAGCAGCGGAATCAGGCCGAACGCCGTGACGACAACCGTCGCCAGCCCGATCAAGCTGATCAGCGGCATGGCCCGTGTATTGTCGCTCATCTCGATTCCGGTGCCGAACATGAAGAACAATCCCTGGGAAACGGGGATCAGGGCCACCATGGGCACCAGCGCCGCGGCGGGGTGAAACTCCGCGGTGGTCATCAACCGCAAGAGTTCCGGGCCCCAAATCGACACGCCGACCCAGAGGTAGAAGATGCCCGTGCAATAGAATGTGACGGCAGTGCGAAAAAATGCCGCCGGGTTTTCGTCGTCGGCGTGGATCTGAAACTTGTAGGGCCCCCACGCGGTGTTGACGGCGCTAACGACAAAGCCCACCGGCAGAGCGAACTTCGTGGCCATACTGTAAAGACCCGCTTCGCCCAGCCCGAGCATATTGCCAGTCATGTACTCGCCGAATTGATAGAGCACCGCGGCTTGCAAGTGGTGCGGCACGAACGGCAGGCCGTAGGCAAGCATTCGCTTCCAGACCGACCAGCTAGCCAGAAAGCGGAATGCCCGGGCAATCATCGAATACTGAATCACGACGAACACGATATCGGCAATGAGAAGTCCGATCACATAGCCCAGGACACCCATTTCCTGAATCACGACGAACCATATCGAAGCGGAAATCGAAAACAACAGCTTGGCCACGTTCAGCCCCGCGATCGTCTTCACGCGGCGCGAGGCCCGCAGCACGACCAGCGGCACAGTGCCGATCTGCACCAGGGCGGCCGAAACGAAGGCCAGCCGCACGATCTGCGTCTGCCCCTCTTTACCGAAGATAAACCCGCTGAGGGGTTCGGCGGCCAACTGGCAGGCGGCCAGCAGAAAGAGCGACGAGCAGACGACGCTGATCAGCCCGGTGCTCAGGGTCTCATTTCGCTGGGCCTCTTGCTTGTCGGTGTTGTACCGGCGATAGATGGCGTTGGTCATACCCAGGTTGGCCAAGGGGCTGTAAACGGCCGCGAACATTGTCAGCCGGCCCATCATGCCGTAGTCAGATTTCGTCAAATAGGCCGTGAACAGCGGCAACAAGAACAGGTTAATCAGTTGGCTGAGCGCATTACTGACGCCATAAATCGCGGCGTCCGACAAGAGTGCCAACAATTTCTTCAGCATGCTGAAAACAGCAACCCCGCGACGCAAGCCGCCGAGCTAGTCGTCCTGATCCTTTTCCGCAGAGGATGAAGCCACTGCGCGGCCGCGCGACAACAAGCTCGCCGCACGTTGCACCGCGTAGCGTGGCCAATAAATGAACTCGTGCCGTCGCAGTGCCCGCAACACGTCGCGATATTCGTTCGCCGAGGCTGGCATGGCAGCCCAACCTTTGGGCACCACGGGCTGCATTTGCGCCAGCACACGCACAAACGCCTTGGTCTCGGTGTGCTTCACTGCGAAGCCGGCTTCGGCAAGAACACGGCTGAGCGTGCCCACCGAGAAATAGTACATGTGCTCGAAAGCCAGCCACTTGCTGAGTCGCTTGTGCCGGTTGGGCTCGAGAATGTTGGGCACTTCGACGAAAATCCAGCCGCCGTCGGCCAGCAAATCACGGCAGCGAATCAGCGCGGCGCGAGGGTCGTGAAAATGTTCCACCACATGGCTCAAAACCAAGGCGTTGGCCTTACGACCCTGCAAATCCACGTCGTCCAAGGTCGCGTTGTGCACCTCCAGGCCAAACCGCTGGGCAGCAGTCGTGGCCTGGGCTCGCGAGGGCTCCACGCCCAATGCCTGGCAATTCAAGTGGTCGCGTACGTAGGCCAGGATTTCTCCCCGGCCACAGCCAATCTCGACCACACGTTCGACCGACCCGATGTACTTCTGCGTCCATTCGACCACGAAACGGCCACGATCGAGCGACGCTGGCCGGATGGGCTCGGCGCCGTTGGCGCCGTTGGCGGCGATCGGCCCCCGATCCTCCCAATAGCCTTGTTGATAGTAGGCCGATATCTCCTCCAACGTGGGCCGTGGATTTTGATAGACCAGGCCGCAACGACGGCAGACAACGTGGCGCGGCTTGGCGCGGCGCAGCAGCGCCCGTTCGTCCTCAACGCCGCACAAAAGGCAAACCGCCTGCTCCATCGCGCTCGTCAGTTTCCCAACAAATGAAAGTCCGCCACGGGGTCACTCGCGTTAGCCGTGACCGTGGCTGCGATACCAGGCAATCGTCTCGGCCAGTCCAGCCGGCAAATCAAATTGCGGAGTCCACCCGAGCAACTCGCGAGCCTTGCTGTTATCCAAGTGTTCCACTTCGAAGGCCGCCGTCGGATTGAGAATCTCAGGCTCGAGTTTGCTGCCCACGGCCGCAAGGATAGCCCGCACCAGGTCGGTGACCGGCAGGACTTCGTTGGGAACCAGATTGAAAGCGTCCCCGTGCAAATCTCTCGAACCGGCAACTCCCTCGGCAACAGCCAAGAGGCCCTGAGCGGTGTCTTTGATATACAAATAGCCCTTGCGATCGCGACCGCTTTGCTTAATGACGGGTCGCTGGTTCTTGAGTGTCGATAGGATTGTGGCCGTAATGATGTGGGCCAAGTGGTGATCGTCGCCGCCAAACGAGTTGGTCATCCGCGCGATTCCAACCGGCAAGCCATAGGTCTTGCCATAAGCGCGAGCCAGCACGTCGCCGGCCAATTTTGACACGGCATACATGCCGTCGCCGTTGAGTGGTGCGTCTTCGGGCGTCGGTTGGTGATGCTGTTCGCCGTAGACGTGGTTGCTCGACACCGCCACGATGGCTTCCACGCCCCCTTGCTGGCGACAGGCCTCGAGCAAATTGAAAGTAGCCAGCACGTTGGCTTCGTACGCTCCCACCGGATTGTCGTGCGACGAGGCCACGCCCGGCTGGCCGGCCAGGTGAATAATCGCTGCCGGTCGCAGCGAGCCGATCAGTTCGCGCGTGGCGGTCAGATCGCACAAGTTGGTGCGATGAAACGTGTGCTTCTCGTCCAAGTGGTTCGACGGGGCCAAGTCGAGGATGTGCAGGTCGACCTCGGCCGGATGCAAGGCACGGGCCACCCAGCGACCGACAAAGCCGCAGCCGCCGGTGATTAGCACTCGTTTCTGTTGCCAGAATTTCGAATTCACTAGAACCTCGCGAGTTGAAAGGATTTCGCGGCGCGCTCGCGCCTTGCCCCGTCGTGGCTACTTCTTGTCCGACACGACCAGGGTTTGCTTCAGACGCAAGCGGCTGGCAGCCGCCACTTCGCTGTCATAGACGCGTTTGCGGCCATCGCCCAAGGCGGTCTCCACGTTGCGAATGTCTTTGACGAGCCGTTTCAAGCCACCCGGCTCGATCGACGCCGCCTGATCGCTACCCCACATCGCCCGATCGAGCGTGATGTGCCGCTCGATGAAGCAAGCCCCCAGGGCCACGGCGGCCACGGTCGTCGCCAAACCGACTTCGTGTCCCGAATAACCGATCGGACAATCGTACATCTCTCGCAGCGTGGTGATCATCCGCAGGTTCAGCTCTTCCTTGGGACATGGGTAGGTGCTCGTGGCATGAGCCAACAGCAGGTTCTTGGTGCCCAGCAACTTCACCGCGGCCTGAATTTGATTCATGTCCGACATGCCGGTCGAGAGCATCACCGGGTGACCCGAGTCACGAATCGATTCGAGCAATTCGCGGTCAGTGAGCGACGCCGAGGGAATCTTGATGCAGGGCGTTTTGAACGGCTTGATGAAATCGACCGAGTCAGGATCCCAGCAGGAGACGAACCAGGCAATCTTCTGGGCCCGGCAGTAGTTGTCGATTTGCTGGAATTCTTCCAGACCGAACTCGACCTTGTAGCGATACTCCAGATAGGAAATGTAACCCCAGGGGGTCTCACGCATCTTGTCGCGCATTTCCGCCGGCACGCATTTTTCGGGCGTGCGTTTTTGAAACTTTACGGCGTCGCAGCCGCTGGCCTTGGCCACGTCGATCAGCCGCTTGGCGATCTCAAGGCTGCCGTTATGGTTGATGCCGACTTCGGCGATCACATAGTTGGGACAACCATCGCCCGTGGGCCGGCCGTTGAGTTCAACAATTCGTGCCATGATCTCGCTTTACCTCATTTGTTGCAAAAGCAGGTCACACAATTCCCGCACGGCGCCCTGGCCTCCGGGTCGCGAAAGCACCAGGTCGGCTCGGGCGAGCGCCTCGCCGTGAGCATCGGCCACGGCCACCGCAAATCCGGCCGCTTCCATGCAACCCACATCGTTTACGTCGTTACCCACATAGACGACGCGGCTCAAGTCCACATTTCTCTCGCGTGCCAACTCAATCAATGCCGCGCGCTTATCGGCCAGACCGTGACGACACTCCAACTGCAGCTTGCGGCAGCGTGCCAGGACGATCGGGTTCTCCTCGGTCGACAGCACGAACATGGGCAACCCGGTATCTCGCAGCAACGACAAGCCCATCCCATCGCCACGATTGCACCAGGCCGCCTCGCGGCCGTCCTCGAGAACAAGGACTCGATTATCGGTAAACACACCGTCAAAGTCGAATACCAGCAGGTCGATCTGCTTAGGCCAGGCCCGCAACGTCCGCGCACCGGCTCCCTGGGGCACGTCGATGTCGAGATGTTTTTGTCGCATGGCCCGCTCGGCCAGATCAAAATCGACCAGAGTATCGATATCCACACAATAGTTTCCGTCGACCATCACCGGCCGCACCCGGGTGCCGGTCAGCGACCCCTTCTTGGTGATCGTCGTGGTGCGAATCGCGTCGACGTGGCCGGTTTGCCAGTAGGCCATCGGCAACTGCTGCCGGGGCATGTTGAAAGGCTCGGCGAACGCGGTATCCATCAGCGGCAACAGACAGCCGTCGTCGCCGTCGCGCCACATTTTATAGGGGGTTTGCTTGGGAATCGTCACGCCGCGCACGCAATCGGCGGCCGCATCCGACTCCAAAATCCGCACCGCCTCGTCGATTAGTCCGCGCGGTCGCAGCGGCGTGGTCGGTCGCAACTGCACGATCACGTCGGGATGGTAATTCTCGGATTCAGCCAGCCAGCGGATCGCATGCTCGAACAGCGGAAAGTCGAGCGTGTCGTCCCGAGCCAACTCGGGCGGACGCAGAAAAGGCACCTCGGCGCCGTACTGTAGCGCGACCTGGGCAATTTCTTCGTCGTCGGTCGACATGATGACCCGAGTGACCGAGCGGGCCGCCAGGCCGCTGGCGATGCTGTAGGCCACTAACGGGTGACCGCCGAGCAACCGCAGGTTTTTGCGGGGTAAACCCTTCGACCCGCCGCGGGCCTGCACGACGGCCAAGATTTCCGGGCGCTTCACCATGCCGTCCAGCCTCCGTCGACGACCAGGTTCGAGCCGGTCATATAGGACGAAGCATCGGAGACCAGGAACAGCATGGCGCCGTTCATCTCGTTCTGACGGGCCATCCGACCCAAGGGCGTGCGCGCGGCGTACTTCGTGACAAAGTCATCGTCTTGCGAGTTGTAGACGCCGCCGGGAGTGAGCGTGTTGACGCGAATTCCCTTGTCGCCCCAGTAGGCCGCCAGATAGCGGGTTAGATGGGCAATGCCAGCCTTAGTGACTGAATAGGGCGCCGGCTTGAACAGCTTTTGCTCTGCCTCGCCGGGGCGTTGATACAGCCGCTGATCGGGGGCGACGACGCCATAGGTTGAACAGATGTTGACGATTGCGCCGCGCTGCTGGGCCACCATGATTTTGCCAACGCTCTGGCTGCACAGAAACGCGCCGGTCAGGTTCACGTCCAACGACTCTTGCCACAGATCGAGCGGATAGTCTTCGAACGTGTTGGCCTGACGCGCCGCGGTGCCGGCGTCGAACTTGGGATCGATGGCGGCATTGTTGATCAGGATGTCGACGCGCTGGTAACGCTCGTGAACGTCGGTGACCATTTTCTCGACCTCGGCCTTGCGGCGGACGTCGATTCCCCAGCCGATGGCCTCGCCCCCCACTTCGGCCGTGGCGGCTTGCGCGGCCGAGCAGGCGATTTCGGCGTTCACATCAGCGACCACGACCCTGGCCCCGGCCTCCAACAGCGTGCGGGTGTATTGGCGGCCCAACAAGCCCGCGCCGCCAGTCAGAATGGCCACCCGGCCGGTCAGGTCGAACATCGCCGGAACTTCGTTAGACATGACACCCCTCTCGCGCCGCGCTATGCTTGGCCTTCAATGCCACGTCCAGCGCCGCGATCCCGTCGTCCAACGGAATGGAGCTGGGTCGGCGATGTTCGGCAGCCTCCAGAAAACTGCGCAGAGCATCGAGGAACATCGTATTACGCTCAAAGCCCGTAGGTACGCGTTCGGTCTCGGTGCTGCCGTCGGGGGCTTGCCAATCGAGCGTGCCGGCATGAAAGTCCCATGTGGCCCGTCCGCGATCGCCCCAAACGCTCAGTCGGTGTACGGGAGGACGTTGCACATAATCGAGGTGTACCTGTCCGATCACCCCGCTGGCGAACTCGAGCGTGATTTCGGCCCAATCGTCGCCCGCCGAAGTTTGCAGGCTCGGCACGCTGCGAATCGAGGCCTGCACGTGTCGCACCGGACCAAACAACCAGTGCAAGTAGTCGAGCGGGTGAATCAGCGTTAGCACCACGCCACCGCCCAGGTCGCCGCGAGCACTGTAGCTTTTGCGATGATCTTCCCAAGGGTGCCAATCGGGCAGGTACTCGCCCCATTCGGCCCGAGCGCCCAGCACCTCGCCAATTCGCCCCGCGTGCAATTGGTCGCGCAGACTCTTGAGCAACGGATGGAAGCGATACTGGCAACCGACCATCGCCGTTAGCTCCCGCTGCCGCACCAATTCGGCCAACAACTGACAGTGGTCGAGCGAATGGGACAGGGGCTTTTCGATATACAAATGGCAGCCGGCCCGGGCCGCTGCCAAGGCCACGTCGAGATGCCGTGCCGTGGGATTCGAAACAATCGCGATCCTCGGACGCAGGGCCAGGGCCTCTTCGAGGTTGGCAGTCGAGGGCCAGGCGGCAATTTCGGGATCGGGAATCGTCGCCTGAAAGGTGCGATAGAACACGAAATTGCCGGCGCCCAGGGCGCGCAGGTTTTGAAAGTGCCTGCGCCCGGCGGAACCAAATCCGGCAATGAGAATCGGCTCGGACACGAACGGTGAGAAAAATTCCGCCGTCGCGGACTCGGAAAGGAAGATTGCGAGGGCCAGGAAAGCCCCCGGGCTACAGCACGTAGCGCGGTTCGGGCGGCGCCGGGCCGGCACGCCGCGTGGGAGCGTAAACGGAATTGTCTGCGAGCGGTTTCGTCACTCCTTCGGGCGATGTGCCCGGCTCCGCATATTCGGCGACCAGTTCCTTGATCTTCAACCGCAGCACGTCAGCCGGTTCGTGCATCAATGCGGCCACCGCGGTGATGGCCGTCTGCACGTCCGCCAAGGTGTAGGGCCGGTGATAGGCCACGAACAATTTCGGGTGCGGCGTGGGCTGCATTTCTTCATCGTCGAAATACAACTCTTCGTAAAGCTTTTCGCCCGGCCGCAAGCCGGTGAACACGATGTCGATGTCGTCGGGCTTGAGGCCCGAAAGCCGGACCAGGTCGCGAGCCAGATCAACAATCCGCACCGATTCGCCCATGTCGAGCACGAAGATCTCGCCCCCCTTGCCCATGGCCGCGGCCTGCAACACGAGCTGCGAAGCTTCGGGAATGGTCATGAAGAAGCGTTCGATCTCGGGGTGCGTCACCGTGATCGGTCCGCCGCGGCGAATTTGCTCCTGAAAGATCGGCACCACGCTGCCGTTCGAGGCCAAGACGTTGCCGAAGCGGACCACGACGAATTTCGTGCTGGCGACTTCCGAAAAGGCGTGTACGAAGCGCTCGGCCAATTGCTTCGACACGCCCATGATGCTGGTGGGATTCACGGCCTTGTCGGTCGAGATCATGACGAACTCTTGCACGCCGTGTTCGTCGGCCAGTTCGGCCAGTTGGCGAGTTCCCAAGACGTTGTTCTTGATCGCCTCGCCCGGGTTGTATTCCATCATCGGCACGTGCTTGTGTGCCGCGGCATGAAACACGATCGACGGCCGGTGCTCGCCGAAGATCTGGTTCATGCGAGCCTTATCGGTGATGTCGGCGATATAAGGGATCACTACCGACTCGGTTCTAAGAGCGCGGAATTCCTGCTCGACCAGGAACAGGCTGTTTTCGGCCTGCTCGACCAGCAACAGCATCTTGGGGCGGAACTTGAGCGCCTGGCGGCAAATCTCCGAGCCGATGCTGCCGCCGGCCCCGGTGACCATCACGATGCGGCCCGCGATCAAGTTGCTGATCGCGTCGCTGTTGAGTTGCACCGGCTCGCGACGCAGCAAGTCGTTGATGTCGATGTCGCGAATCTGCGGCGTGTAGTTACTGGCCAGCAGGTCGTCATAGGCCGGAATCACCTTGAGCGCGATGTTTGCGGTACCGCAACTTTCCATCAGGCTGCGCAATTGCGGGCCAGTCAGTACGCCGGAAATCACCAGGATGTCTTCGACGCCCAATCGCGTGGCGATCGACAGTGCGTCGATCGGGTCGCCAAAGACCGGAATGCCGCCCACGGTCGAACCCTCTCGGCTCTCATCGTGATCCAGATATCCGACCGGTTGATACTTCAAACGACGGTCGGACAACAAATGCCGGGCCAGCGTTTCGCCCGATTGGTTCGCGCCGACGATCAACGCTTTTCGATATCCCGTTCGCCAAAGACGGGGGCTAAGTTCTTCGCGAGACATGCGGCCGACGGCCCGCAGTCCACCCAGCACCAGGATGGTCATGGCCCAATCGAGCAGAAACACGCCCCGCGGCGGGTGCAGATTGTGGCCAAACAGGCGGTCGAAGGCCAACAAGAACAGCACTGCCAGCGTGGCCGAGTGGAACAAGGCCACGAGATCCGAAAACGAGACGCTGTACCACGACCGATGGCAGTGGCCGTAGTAGTAGAAGATGATCGACTTGAGAATGACCACGCCTGGCAGGGTGAGCCACAGCGTGCGCCAATCCTCGGCGGGAATCGAAAAGTCGTTGCGGACCGAGAAGGCAAACCAATAGACCAGCACGAACACGATCGCGTGCAAAAAGAGCACGGCCACGGCGCGCTTGGTGGGCCGCTGGGGAAACAGGGTGCTACTCATGCGATTTGCCGGGGTGCCAATCTGGAGCGGTCGAAAATCGCTCGCGGCTTGCCCACAGGCGCGGCCGCGCGGCCTCGTCTGGCAGCATAACCTCAATCGCGAATTCGTTCAATGAAATCAAAAAATCCCTGACGCGATTCAAACGTCTAGCTAGCAACTGGTTTCACCGAACCAAAAGACAATACCTGTCGCAACGATTGTCTGGCCGTAGCGGCTGGCGTTCCTTGAGCGCGATTCATAGCGGCTCGACTTGAAAATCCTCCAACAGGACCGAAGCCCCCTGCTGCAAGAATTCGACCGCCACGACCAGCCAGTTTTTGCCGCGCCGTTTGACGACCGTGCCTTCCATGCCCGACATCGGACCCGTGCGCACCCGCACGCGCCGGCCGGGCTCGATGCGCGCCTCGACCGTCAACGGCGCTCCCAACTCGATCAGTTGGCGAATCTGGCGCAGATCGTGAACCAACCGCACGCCGTCGGGCACCGCCAGGCACCGCGAAACGCAATTGGTCGTCAGGGCCTGATAGCGCTGCTGCTCCGTGGCCTGCACGAACACATAACTGGCGAACAGCGGGACAAAGCTGGCTCGCATCCGGCCGCCGGGCGACCGAGTGCGCTTTTGCACCAATGGCGAGTAGAAACCAATCCCCAAGCCGCGCAACCGTCGCGCCAGTTCCTTTTCGCGCCGTGCCATTGTGTACATGGCCCACCACGACGCCGGCGTCTCGGACGGCACGAGCGCGCGATCGAGCAATTCCGGCGGAAATATGTCGGGCTCTGCGGGCAAGATCGGCATCAGGCAGCATTCCGCGTCGTGGGGCGAGCCCAGTTTGGGCGAGGCCTCTAATTCGGCAATTCCCCGAGAAAGTCGTGACTGTCGCCCCCCCGGGGCGCGCACTCCGTTCCCATGGGTGACAAAGGTCCCCGGTTGAGTTCATTTGTTTTTCCGCCGTGATCGAACACGTCGGGCGAAAGCCTCTGCCGAGTAGCAGAATGCCAGCCCCCAGGCGGCAGCAATGGGATCGATCCAAACCTCTAGTTTATCAGATCAATTTCCGTCCGTCTGCTGGCCGCCACCGGGAAACATCCACGACGGAGCATTTTCCCTGACATCCCGACCGTTTGCAAACCGAATGCCTGAGCGGACTAACAGGCAGCTAATGCCGGACTGTAGCGATTGGCCAGGCTGTGATGCCCACCGTAGGCTGAGCCATCGTGCCGACCGTCGCGTCGCCTCGATCGGCATGTGGCGGGGTGGCGACGCCGGAGGTGACATTTGGCGACACGGCCCCGCGCACGCAATCGGGTGGCGACGCCTTGCAATCGCACTCCACAGCACCACTTCGACAATACGCTTCGCGCGGCCGTTGCGGTAAAATTGAGAGATGCCCGACAGGGTGGCGTGCGTCTTCGGCTCGAAGATGTACGACCGATTTTCCTTCAAGGATTTCGCAATGTATTCGGCGGTTTTGGCGGCCTACGCTTTGTGCAGCCTGCCATTGCTACTGCAACCTCAAGTACATTTAGCGGACGTCACCTGGCCCACGCATGCCGTCGTGGCGGTGCCCGCCGGCGCCATCAAGCCGGATGCCCAGTTCTGCGTGCTGGAGAACGACCGCCCGATCGTCTCGCAGGTCGAGGTGGCCGCGCGTTGGCCCGACGGCTCGGCCAAGTGGCTCCACGCCTACGCCGGCTATCGCTACCAGAACGGCATGCCGGCCCGCTATGAGCTCACCACCGAAGTGCCGGCGCAGCCGCAGCCCAAGTCGCCGCTGGTGGTCACCGACGATGCGAGCGGCATTCACATTAACACGGGTGTCATCTCGCTCACCATTCCTCGACCCTTCGCCGGCATCACGCTGGCCAAGTATGGCGACACAACCGTGCTCAAAGGTGTCGGCGGCCCCAGCGTCGTGGACGACCGCGGCCTCACGTGGCGCGCCAGCTTCGACGACAAGGCCGAGGTAGTCATTGAGCAACAAGGGCCCGCGCAAGTGACCATCAGGTGCGTGGGCTGGTATCAGAGCGCCGATCGCAAGATCGAGCCGTTCTGCCGGTTCGTCACGCGGATCTCGGCGTTTGCTGGTTCGGCGATCGTTAAGTTCGACCATGCCACGATCTTTGCCGACGACATGCGCAAACAGGCCGTTTCGGAGTTGGCGTTCACCTTCGCGCTGGCCGGAGCCAGGCAGTTCTCCTCCGGCAATCGCAACGGAAACTTGCGCGACGACACCTCATCGATCTGGCTCGCGCAGGTTTCGGCCGATCGGCTATTGACGCTCAACGAAGCGGGCGACGACCGTGCCGGGCCTTTGCGAGTCTCGACAACCGAGGCGCGCAGCGCGGGCTGGTTCAGCGCCGAACTGCCCGATCATCACGTGGCGCTGCTGACCAAGGACTTCTGGCAGAAATATCCCAAGGAAATCAAGATCAGCCGTGATGAGCTGGTCTACTACGCATGGCCCAAGCACGGCCAGTTCGCCTTTCCCGACGAAACATCATTGCGGCTCGACGGCGTCTACAAGTTTCAGTGCTTTCTCACCGGCCGGCTATTGGACTCACGGCTGCCCAGCGAGTATTTTTCGGTGCTCGAGGCCCAAACCGATACGACGGAGTGCAAAGCCGAGTTCGCCCGCGGCGCCAACCTGGAAGGCGTGGCGATGCACAACGAGTTTGCGCTGGCCATCGTGCCCGCCGCCCCGAGCGGGCGCCGCGACAACCGCTACTTTGAGCAGCTTGAGAAGCTCTACGACCAAAGCCCGATCGCCACGGTTGGCCCTGAGAAAATCGCCTCGAGTGGCGCGCTAGGCTACGTGGTCGCCACGCCCACTCCGTTTCCGGAAATCGATCGGGCGGCCCGCGAAGGCATGCTGGGATATGGCCATTCGATCGAGCGCTATGGCGACTACGGCTGGTGCATTTATGGAAACACGCACAGCGAAGAGATCATGAATCCCACGGCCGCCGGCGTCGCGGGCGGGCGTCCGTCGTTGCACCGGGTGTGGAACAACAACCATTACCAGCATGTCAGCACCTCGTGGCGACTGGCCGCCTTAGACGCCGACCCACGACTGCTGCGCTGGGCTCGCGTTTGCACCGACAACTATGCCAGTATCGGAGAGGTGCGCTATGACGGGATGCGCGGATACATGGACGGCAAGGGCCAGCATCACGACACCTCGGACGTGCGCTATCATCGCCCGGCGTCATTCTGGCATTGCAAGGCCTTCGTCCCCTGGGGCGGCCGCGCTTTTGGCACGGAAGCGTCGGATTCCGATTCCGCTCAGTGGGGTCATTGGCCCGATCCCTCGGCGCTGCTCTATGCCTGGCTGATCGACGCGAACCGCTGGGCAAAGGACGGCTACGACCTGTGGCTGCAAAACGTCAAGCTACCCACCGGGGGCACAAGGCGCGAAGTCAACACGACGCTGGTACACGCCATCACGGCCTATGAGTATGACCCGCGGCCTGAGTTTCTCACCGCGATCAAAGGCATGGTCCACGATCTGTCAAGCGTGCCGTTGGCGCAGCAGCAGCCCGGCGCGATTTTTGAGGCGAGTTGGCTGACTCGCTATCACGAGCTGTTTCCCGACGACGCGGCCTTTAACAAGTTCATCGTCGATAACGCCCAGATGAGCGGCACGAACATCGAGGGCTTTTGGACCCTGGCCTTGTGCGCAACCGCCTATCAGATCACCAAGGACGAATCCCTGCTCCGGCGACATGCCGGCACGCTCGACCGCTGCGTGCGGCGGGTGTTTCACGACCAGGCGTCTGACAAGCGCTGGGATCTGTATGGCCTGGCGCCAGGCCCGCGAGACGGACACTTCATGCTGCAATGGCATCGTTTTGCCGCGGCTCTGCGCGACGCGCACATCACGTCGTTGCCGCCGCCGGACGATGGAGGCACTTACTTTTCCAGCACGGCGCTCGCCGGCCATCGTGAAGCACTGGCGGCGCGCGGTATTAAGGTTCTATTCTGGCGCGACTCGCAGTCGGCCACCCTGGACGTGCAAGCCCACGCGATCGGTGGCGGCGGCATGTTTCCCGCTGGGCTGCTGTTGTACTCGGCAAAGCGACAAAACCTGCTGAACGTTCCCGAGCTGCCGCTCGAAAAACGTAGCGTGCGGCCCTCGACCTGGTACTGCTTTGGCGAGCGTTATCCCATTCCGGCGGCTGACCCGGGCTTGTACACCGCCCTGATCGGCAGCGAGCGCATCGGGATCTTCCAACCCCTGACGACCGAACGCGAGTGCCAGGTGCTCAAGAATTCGAAGCTGCGCGACTCGAACGATCCGAACACGCTCTGCGCGGCCGTGACTCGGGGTTACCTGGTGCCGCTGACGAGCGGCCGCATCCGACTCACGTTCACCGCGGCCGGACCAAACGACGGCTCCTACATCTCGCTCCGCGATCTGCAGGGCAAGCCCGTGTTAACCCGTTATCTGCGGGCGGGCGAGTCCGCGACGGCCACGATGAACGAACCCGGCGGCCTTCAGGGGCCACTGCTGCTCGACGCCTTTTCCGATTTTACTGGCTTCTTCAAGCTCTCGATCGTCTCGAATGCCATCGAGCCGCTGCTCTATGGAAGACGATTGGAAGACGTGCAATGGATACGCCAAAAGTTGGGCAAATGACGTTCAGCCAAGGCGAAACTGCCGGCGATTCGGCAAGCGGCCCGCGCTGCGCTAGCGCAATCCCAGTTCCGCCAACAGACTATCGAGCGACTCGTCCGTCGCGTCGAATTTACGGGCGATCTGGTCGATGGCCTCCAAGAACTGTCGGCTGGACGCCGCGTGGGTTGATGACCGACCGTCTGGCGCGCTGACGACTGTCGAATGCAACGGACCACCTGGAATCCAATTCGGCGTCAACAGCGGTGCTCCCAGGGACAGGCTGCTCGGCAGACTGGCGTCAACGACGTGATCCGTGGTGGAAACTGCCGTCGTGATTGGCGTCGCGGACGACACCACCGCTGCAGGCGCGGCCGCCGGCGATGCACCCGGCGACTCCGACTGTGAACCGAACGAGCCGGTCGGATTGGCGAGGTAGTGCAAAGCAAAGACGCTCGAGAGCGGAAGATTGGCATCGCTGCCGTCGACCTTGCCATCCTTCGAAAAATCCAAGGCGTTCCAAACCGGCGTTGTCAGGCCGACGATGTTATTGATCGCCGCCGTGTTGTCATTTCCATCCGACTTAGCGAGAGTGGCCGAATCGCCCGCGCCCGAGTCGCCGATGACACTGCCGAAGTAGAAAATATCGTCGGAACTGAGCCCTGTGTTTCCGCCGGCATGGACGTCGATGGCCAACCAGGTGTTCTTGATGGTGCCAGTCGGCCAGGTAATCTCAATCCGGTCCGAACCACCGGTGCCGGCTCCCAGCCGCACCGAAATGTTCGCAGGCGTCGGCGCCGTCGTCCACGTACCGAGCTGGTTGTAAGTCGAGGCGACGAAAGCGGCAGGCGAAACCTTGAACATGATGTCGCCGCTGGTCAGGTTGATCAGGCTGTGCGCGCCCAAACCGGCTTGCAGGTCGACCATCACGCCGGTGATGCCCCGGCTGTACGAACTGATGCTCGCGAACGTGGCCGTGCCAACGCCGTTGAAACCCAGCTTGTCCGACGCGATCGCCGCGTCGTCGTTGGCATTGATCGCCCCGTTGTTCCCGTCGTATTTCGAGTTGTTGTAGAACAGCCGATTGCCCAACACCTGGCCCGAAGCCACGTTGATGTTGATCGTCGAGGTGACCGGACTGCTCGAGTACGTGCCGTCACTGGCCACCAGCGTGGCGGTCACGCTGCCGGTGCCCGGGCCGCCCGCTGTGTTGTTGTAATTAATGAACCGCAACGTCCGCTGGTAATCGGCGACCGAGTCGATACCCGAGAGCGTCAGCGTGCCGTTGGCATAACTCGACGCGATCGTGGTGTTGCCCAACGTCGGCACGCTCAGCACATCGCCCGTGTGAAACGTCGTCAGCTTCACCGTTACCGAGGCAAGATTGGTCACGCCGGCCGGATCAATTGCCGTCGCCTGGGCCATGTTGACGATCGGCACCGAGCCGCTATTGTACCAGTTGGTTGTGTAGTTCGGCGTGCTCGAAGAGCCGGTCAGGCTCAGCACCGGCGGAATCGTAATGGTCGCCGTGGTCTGCGGGCTCGAGAATGTGCCGTCGTTGGCCGTGACCTGAATCGTTTCGAAGTTCGCACCGGGCCCAGTCGGCGAAATGTTGTCATAAGTGACGCTGCGCAGCACCTGCTGATAATGGGCCAGCGTATCGCTGCCGGTGAACATCAGGCTCCCGTTGATGAATGCTGACGTAATGCTGGTGCCGGTCGTGTTAGCGGCCAGAATGTCGCCGGTCCTGGGGCTGGAAAGCGAAACAGTCAGCCACGCCAGACCGGGCCCACCGGCCAATGCCGCGTTTCCGGCCACTGCAACCGGACCGACGTGGGTCCACGTTGACGTGGAAGTCGTCGCGGCCCCAGCCAAATTGACGACCGGCGTCGACGGCGTAACCAGGTTGGCGATATAGCGGAGCGAAGAAATGTTATTGATCGACACGTTGGAATCACTGCCGTCGACCTTGCCGTCCTTCGAATAATCCAGTGCATTCCAGACGGGCGTCGTTAGGCCGGCGATGTTGCTCAAGGTGGCGTTGTAATCGTTTCCATCCGTCTTGGCCAAGGTGACGAGGTCGCCCACGCCCGAGTCGCCAGGAAGGCTACCAAAGAAGAAGATATCGTCCGAGCTTAGACCGCTATGGCCGCCCGAGTGGACGTCGACCTCGAGCCAGGTGTTCTTGATGGTGCCATTCGGCCAGGTAATCTCAATCCGGTCCGAACCACCGGTACCTGCTCCCAGCCGCACCGAAATATTCGCCGGAGTCGGCGCGGTGGTCCACGTGCTGAGCTGATTGTAAGTCGAGGCGACGAAAGCAGTCGGCGAGACCTTGAACGTGATGTCGCCGCTGGTCAGGTTGATCAGGCTGTGCGCGCCCAAACCGGCTTGCAGGTCGACCATCACCCCGGTGATACCCCGGCTGAACGAACTGATGTTGGCAAACGTGGCCGTGCCAACACCGTTGAAACCCAGCTTGTCCGAGGCGATCGCCGCGTCGTCGTTGGCGTTGATCGCCCCGTTGTTCCCGTCGTACTTCGAGTTGTTGTAAAACAGCCGGTTGCCCAACACCTGGCCCGAGGCCACGTTGATGTTGATCGTCGCGGTGACCGGACTGCTCGAGTACGTGCCGTCACTGGCCACCAGCGTGGCCGTCACGCTGGGGACGTCTGGCCCGCCCGCCGTGTTGTTGTAATTAATGAACCGCAACGTCCGCTGGTAATCGGAAACCGAATCGACGCCCGAGAGCGTCAGCGTGCCGTTGGCATAACTCGACGTGATCGTCGTGCTCGCCAACGTCGGAACGCTCAACACGTCGCCCGCGTGGAACGTCGTTAGCTTCACCGTCAGCGAAGCCAACTGAGTCACCCCCGCGGGATCCACGAACGAGGCTTGAGCCATGTTGACGATCGGCACCGAGCCGCTATTGTACCAGTTGGTTGTGTAGTTCGGCGTGCTCGAAGAGCCGGTCAGGCTCAGCACCGGCGGAATTCCGACGGTCGCCATGGCGGCATTGCTGGGCGCGACGCCATCGAAGCCTACAACTTTGACCGTGACGGAACTGACTCCTGGTCCGGTCGCCGTGTTCGTGTAGGTAACCGTGCGAAGTACCTGCTGATAGTGCGCCAGGGTGTCTATGCCCGTCAGGGTCAACGTGCCGCTGGCAAACGTGGCGGCAATGCTGGTGCCGGTGATGTTGGCAACCAACAGGTCCCCAGTCTTGGGAGCCGTGAGCCCCAACGTCATGCTTTGCAGCGTGCTGCTGCCGCCATCGACGACCGTCGCATTGGCCGCGTCGGCAATGTTGATCGGGACGTTGGTCCAAGTGTTCACAAAACCGGTGCCCGCTGCTGCGCCGTTGAGATCGACGATCGGAGGCGTCAAGTCAATGTTGACCGTAACGGCCGACGGCCCACTGGCCAACAGACCGTCGCTGGCCACGACGTGCAGCGTCTCGGAAGCAACGCCCGGTCCGCCGTCCGTATTGTCATACGTAACTGTCCGCAGCACTTTCTGGAAATTCATCACCGAATCGCCGCCGAGCAGGGTCAGCACGCTGCCGTCAAAACTCGCCGTAATATTGGTGCCCGTCGTATTCGCTGCCAGCACATCGCCGGGCTGAGGATTGTCTAGCGAGACTGTGGCCCAAGCTAGGTTCGCATTGTCGGCAACGCTGATCGTGGACGCAGTCGGATTCGCGATGTTCGACGGGCCAAACACGGTCCACGGGGTGCTGAAGTCGTTGCCCGCACCCGGTCCATTCAAGTCGACGATCGGCGGCACGTCGATCGTCGCTACGGCCGTGTTGCTGGGAGCCGTGCCGTCGTAGCCGATGACCGTGACCTTGACGATATTAACGCCGGGGCCCGAGACGGTGTTCGTATAAGTCACTGTGCGCAGTACTTGCTGATAGTGGGCCAACGAGTCGGCGCCGCTCAGCGTCAAGGAGCCGTTGTTAAACGACGATGTTATGTTGGTGCCGGTCGTATTGGCCGCCAACAAATCGCCGGTCGCCGGAGTCGTGATCGCCAATGCCATGGACAGCAGCGTGCCGGTACCGGTATCGAGAACCGTCGTGCTCGTTGAGTCGACAATACTCTCCGGCGCGCCAGTCCAAGTCGAAGTGAATCCGGTGCCCGTCGCCGCGCCATTGAGGTCGACGACTGGCGGAGTCAAGTCGATGTTGACCGTGACCATCGCCGGCGTGCTTACCAACGCGCCATCACAGGCCAACACGTGCAGCGTCTCGGAGGGAACGCCCGGCCCACCATTCGTATTGTCATAAGTTATGGTCCGCAATAACTTTTGGTAATTGGCGACCAGATCAACGCCGCTCAGGCTAAGCGTGCCCCCGGAGAAACTGGCCGCGATACTGCTGCCATAGTTGTTCACTGCCAGCACGTCGCCCGGTCGGGGTTGATCGAGCGTAACCGTCAGCCACGCCATGTTCGTACTGTCGGCGTCGGTGAGCGTCGACGAAAACGGATCTCCGACGTTCACCGGACCGAAAACCGTCCACGGCGTCACGAAATCGCCGCCCGCAGCTGGGCCGTTCAAATCAATCGCCGGCGGCACCAGGTCAATAATGATCGTGGCGACCGCGGCGACGGTATTGAGCGCATTGTCATTGGCCGAGATGTTGACGGTTTCCGACAACACGCCTGGGCCGTCGTTCGTGTTGGTATAGGCAATCGTCCGCAAAACCTTCGTGTAGTTCGCCACGGAGTCGCTGCCGGTCAAGCTGAGCGTGCCGGCCGAATAGCTGGCCGTCAGATTAGTTCCGCTCGTATTGGCCGACAGGACATCGCCGGCGTGCGGCACAGTCAGTGTGGCGGTCATCGACACGGGGCTCGTGTTGCCGGCGTCGGTAAAACTGGCGAGGCTGGGATCGACGATGCCGATCGGTCCGGCGTTGGTCCACGTCGAAATATAACCGGTGCCGACTGCCGGACCATTCAAATCGACGGCTGCCGCCAGCCCGGCCGTTAGTGGCACCGTGAACGTCTGGCCGGGCGATCCCGTGACCGCGCTCTGATCGGTGACCAGTGTCAGCATTGCGTTGTACGTGCCAAGACTGCCCGTCGTGCCGTCGAACCTCACGCTGATGGGCAGCGCGGCGCCGGCCGCGATCACCGCGCCGGGCACGAATCCCTGCAGGCTGTAATGCAACGCGCCGGGACCCGAGATCGTGGCCGAGAGCACCGTCAGGTTCGTGGGACTACCTTGGTTGGTATCGTTCGTGCCATTCACCAGCCGTAACGTTTGGGTCGGGGTCGAAAGGTAAGGCACGACGCCATAGTCGAGGTTCGTGCTGCTCAGGAAGACGGGCCCCACGCCATGGCCGCCTTGCGTCTGCGTGGTGAAGTTGAACAATTGCTGGATTTCAATAGGCGACAGCGCGCGATTGTAGATCGACTGATCGACCATCTGGCCGTGAAAGAAGCCCCGATCCAAAATGTCCGAAGAGCCAATCGACAGATTGTGGTTACTGTCGGTCGGATAGTTACCATCTGCTCCGGTGATCGACGTGGACGAAGTTTGGGCCATCACCGTCGAATTCGTGGCAGGCGTGATGTAAAAGGTGATCGGGTTGCCCGGTCCGTTGCCCACGACGGCAATCTGATACCAGGTATTTCTGGCGATCGTTCCGGTGGCCGTACTCTCGTTGAAACGCACCACCGAGTTCGCTCCTGCCACGCCGGCGATCGACAGGCT
Source organism: Planctomycetaceae bacterium (assembly GCA_003153375.1). Lineage (GTDB taxonomy): Bacteria > Planctomycetota > Planctomycetia > Pirellulales > PALSA-1355 > PALSA-1355. Next base: position 26,221 of record PLYM01000219.1, on the reverse strand, counting down.
CAACTGGCCGTCGCTGGTCACTTTCAGGGTAAAACCCGTGTTGACCGTGGAGGTGTCGGCCGTGTCGAACAACGTCATGTAGCCGGCGAAAGTGGAGCCAAAATTGACGAAGGTGGAGAGGGTGAAGACGCCAGTATTTTGGACGAAGTCGAAGTTCTTGGCGCCGGTGCCGTTGGAGTTGGGCACGAGCAATCGCTCGCCCGCGCCCTGGGGCGCGGGAAAAGCCCAGTTGGCGCCGATACCGGGATCGTTGGCGTACAGCAATTCGCGGTTGGGCAGCGTCACGTAGGCCGAGAACTGATTGGGCGACGCGTCCAGCGCCCAGTGCGCTGCCGTGCCGGTCACGGGTGCGATCGGCAGGGGATCGCCAATGCCATCCCCGGAAAAATAGCGTGTCGGGTCGTAGGCCGGCAGCCAAAGCTGCAAGCCCGATAGCGCCGTCGGACCATTGGCCGGCGGGGTCGTCAGTGGCGCGCGCAAGGGAGCCGTGTAGTCGGCCGACAAAAACTGGCTGGGGGCTAGCGCCGCGCGCGTCACGCGCAGCGTGTCGATGTCAAAATCCAAATGGTCGGTGCCGTCGACGAACGATCCCAGCATTACCGGATCGGCCGACATCGTGTTGCCCACCAGCCCGCAATCCACGGGTGTGCCGATTTGCACACCGTCGATGTACATCGTCAAGGTGCGCGACGAGCCGTCGTGCTCGACCACGATCCGGTGCCATTGACCGTCGTTGATGGGCGCCGAACTTTGGATCAAGGCGACGTTGGTGCGATCGGTCACCGTGTAGACCAGGAAACCGTTAACGACCTGCAGGTTCCAATCCTGGATCCCCGGCCGCTTGCCGATGATCACGCCGTT
>PLYM01000219.1:0-25352 GCA_003153375.1 Planctomycetaceae bacterium | reverse complement strand
CGGCCCGGTCAGCGAGGCCAGCGTGCCGGGCGCCTGCTCGTTGAAGTTCCAGGTGAACTGATCCGGAGCGGAGCTTTCGAGCCAGTCCAAATTGAATGCCGCCAAGCCGACATACTGGTCATTGGTGCCGTTGCGGCCGCCGTCGTACATCACCAGGACGGTGTCGGGGCTGACCTGCAGCATGTCGGAATAGGCGGCATCGCTGTAATCGATCGTCTTGGTTTTGATCCATGTCTGCATGTCGTCATAGCTGACCCAGATGGTCAGCTTCTGACGCTCACCGGTCGTGCTGTCGGGCGCCGAAAAGACGTAAGTGTTGTCGTTAATGTGAACGATGCTGCCTTGCACCGAACCGGTTGTCAGCGCCGTATCGAACACCAGGTTGGACCAGGTCGCGCCACCGTCATAGCTGATCGAATGACCGTGGTAGATTGACTGGTTGACGCGAATGCTCATGTACAAGCTGCCATCGCCACGTTCGACGATGCTAGCTTCGTCCGAGAACATGTTGACCGCCTGCGTCTGGTCGAGCCCGCCGCCCAAGTGCCAGGTCAATCCGTGATCGTCGGAGTAGATCGTGTGCGTATAGGGAATGTTGGGCGCCCCCAAGACCTGGTGATCGCAGGCCACGATCAGCCGCCCGGCGTGCGCGCCTTGCTCCAACTGAATTCCGTGGCCCGGGCCGGTGGCATACCAAACCCATGGAGTCGAGGGAAATTCGGCTGGATTGGGGTTGCCGGCGGCGGTCACCTTGACGCTGCTGGTGATATCCGTGGGGGATGTCCAGGTCAGGCCGTCGTCGCTGCTCTTAACGACAAAGACCAGGTTGTTGTCTTGGCAGAACAGCACGAAGATGTCGCCAGTGATCGAGTCAACGACGACCGAAGGATTGCCGATGTAATCGGGACCGCCCGGAGCGATGGCGTAGATCGTGGATATGGACGACCAAGTGGCGCCATTGTCCAGACTGCGGCGCATCACGATCGCATAGGCCGATTGGTCCTGCCCGGTCGTCGTGCGGGCTTCGGCCACGGCCAGTACGCTGCCGTTCTTGGTCTGCGCCAGGTTCGGCGAAAAGAACAGGTGGTAGCCGCCGTCACCCGGGTCGAACAACTCAGGGGGCTGCGGCTGGGCCACGGCCGCGGCGAGCGCTGGCGCTGACAGGGTCACCAACGGCGTGGCGGCGCCGGCGATCGAATTGCCGAAGTAGAAGACATCGTTCGCGGTCAGCCCGGTCTCGGCCGTACTCTCAACGGTCACTTGCAGCCACTCGTTCTCGATTGCGCCGTCGGCCCAGGTGATCGTCACGCGCGTGGAACCGTCGACGCCCGCGCCCGCACGGGCCGTGATATTGCTGGGCTGGGGCGCCACGGACCATTGGCTGGGGTCGGCCGTATTGCCGATCTTGAAGACGAAGTCGGCCAGCGACGGCACGCCGCGCAAACTGGCAACATCGACCATGATCCCATTGATGCCCTGGCCGCTCGTCGTGTAGTTCGCCGTGCTGGCCGTGCTCCCCGGCAGCAGGGCCGACTTGTCCGTGGCGATCGCCCCATCGTCCGCCGCATTCGGATTCGGGTCGTTCCCATCCTGCGGCGAGTTGTTATAGAAAACACTCCGCGCCACCACGTGCGGCGCAATCGGCTCCATCCCCGTCCCACCAGGGAAATCCGCATACGCCGGCGCGCCACTAAACGAGGTGTTGCCCACCGTCGCGACGGCGGCATCGGCCGTGGTCGAATTGGCATAGATAACGGCATCGGCGGCGTTGGGCGCGCTGACGCTGAGCAGGTAGCGCTCTTCGAACGCTTCGATCACCGGCCTGCGGCTTTCAAGCCGGCGAGCCGAGGAACCAAGCGCTCGTCGATGGGCGGCTCGGCGCCCTTCAGCGCGGCCATTGTTCCAGGGCGCTAGCCAACACCGCATGATGTACGTCGACTGGGGTGTTCAAAGCCACGCTCACGGCCGGCCGGGAATGAGAGGCGCATGAGTTCCCGGCTTGGGCTATCTGAAACACCGGGCTGATCTGTTCCGCAGATTCTTCAACGATACCTGAAAACGATGCAAAAAACAACAAATTCACCTAATCAGGAAGGGTCTCCCCATAGCCTCTCGCCTTAGAAATCGACGATCGATCCGAGTCGCCTGCCAGGAGCGGCCTGACCCGCCCGTCCAACGCTTCTAATCGCGATATCGGGTCCGGACTATTCCTGGCGTGCGACGATTCGGCGAAGCTCACCGCGCTCCGCCCCTACTGGAATGGCGAAGGCGGACTTGGACATCGGCCAACTGTGCAATGAGTTCGTCGCTGGTCGTCGTCAGAGAGTTCTCAACGGCTAGGTCAGAGATGGCGGTTGCGAATCCATCCTTGGCCGTCTGAACGGTCGCGGAAGGGGCCGTGCTGGCCGATGGCGTCTGGGGCCCCGTGGTCGCCGTAACGAGTGGGTGACTTGGCTGCGCGCCGAGCATGGAGGCAGGCGCGGGATTGGCCAATGCGGTCGCCATGGCCGCCGTGACGGCCGAGCCCGATTGGCTAACGGCCGGCGAAGTCGCGGTCGGCGTGCCCCCAACCACAAAGTACCGGACCGCATCGATCGTGCCCGGTATTGGAAGACCGTTGGCGTCGCCGATGAAGGCCCGAATCAAGTGTGTCCCGGACTGGAACGGGTAGTAACGGTCCTGTGTCACGGGTAACAGGGCACTATTATCGATCATAAGATAGACCGAAGAGCCGGCAGGCAACGTGCCGTTAACATTGTAGCGAATTCGGACTGTGCCGGCGCTTGGGACCTGAGTCCAAGCGAACGGCGTCACCAGCACGACTTGCGGCCGAACGGACGACGTGGACTGAAGCGGAGCCACGAGTCCCGTAATCCCCGTGCGGGCTGTGGCGCTGGCGGGCGCAACAGCGCCGGCCACGGCCAGCCCGGACGACTTCCAGTTTTGGGCATTCGTCCGACCGGCCGCGGGCGAACCGATCGTGCCCGTCCCAACTCCCGTGAGCAAGCTTGAAGTGGTTTGCGGCATTACGAAACTGGCGGCCTGCTCTTTGTAAAAGACCTGGAAGTTATCCCCCGCGACCCCGTTGTAGTTGTAGACGTTGACGACACTGGGCTGCGTCAAGGCGACCACCGGATACGGGCTGGCACCATTGGATATTTTCAGGTTCATCGAGATGTTAGCCGGCGGGATGACGACGCTTGCCGGCGCGGAACCGCGCGGCAGCGAGATCATCGTGAAGTTCACATCGCGCACCTCAAGCGCATTCCCGTTGCCGCCATCCAGGTTGTCCATGGCCGGACTGACCAGGATGTTGATGTAGTTCTTGAGCGTGGTGTTGCGAATGATCGTCGGTTGCAAATCGCCCGCAATGCTGGCATCGGAAGTTGGCGTGACGATGCCGCTCTGGGCCCCTTCAATCCGCGAGTTCTCGACGACCAGATTCCGATTCGGGTAGGTTCGCAAGAACATGCCGACCACGCCCGAATAAACGTCCTGCGTCGAGGGATCGGCCAGCACCAGCAATCCGTCGAATGTCACCCCGTTCGTATAGTAGATGTCGACGCCCACACTGCTGATGTTCCACAGCCTTAGATTCTGGAATAGGACGGTCGGTTGCGTGCCGCCATAACCGCCGGAAATGAATGCCGCCCACAGCCCATTGGTGCTCATTCCATAGGCTTCGTTGTTCATCCACAGCGAGTCCGGGCTCATCGCGGTGACGATGTTCTGATCGGGCTGCATGGGATCCGCGCCACGAAACTTCGGCAGGGTCATCGGCGCAAGGCTGAAGTAACCATCGATTACGAAGCCCGCGAATGTGCTGTCGGCCGCGACATTGCCGGTGACCGTGTTGCCACCGCGCCGAAACCAAAAGCCCGAACCACCCCGGCCGTAATCGTTCTGTTGAGTGCCGTCCTTGCCGTCGCTACCGGTGCCCTGCATGCGAATGGTGATGTTATTGCTGAAGATGTTGCCGATTTCGGTGCCTTCCTCAGTCACAAAGCCCGCGCCTTGCGCGTTGTAGATGACGTTGCCGTCGAGCAGGCCGAAATCTGAATCGTGAATCGCAACCGCCCACTTCCGCGAGCCGTCGACGGTGTTGCCGACGAACTTGAACTGATAGCCGGTGTTGGTCGCGTTCGCCGGTCCCATCACGTGATGAAAATGCACCGCGTAACGGCCGACCTGGTTCGTGCCGACGTGTGTCACGTTGCCATTGGCGTCAAACGTTGAATTGTCCAAAGGCCGCAGCGCGTCGGTGCGTCCTAGATCCTGGAAGCGCGCGTCTTCGACGTCGATGTTGGCCCGGGCCGTGAAAAACACATGGCCTCGCGTGCCTAGCGGATTCTCAGAGCGGATCACGACGTTGCGATCCAGCAGCGCCACGTCCGGCAGCAATTCCAACACGCCACTCGTGTTCCGCGCGCCCAGGTGATCGAATTGGAGCGGCGCAGTCAAAAAGATCTGGTTGCCGACCACGTGATCGATCGTCACTTGCTCCCATTGCGGCGACGCGCTGCTACCATCCTGACGCGTATCGGGAAGGATCAGTGTCGATCCGGGCTGCCACCCGGTGACCGGGCTGGATACGGTCAAGCTGCTATCGCCGGCATGAGGCTCGGCTGCCAGTCCAATCCAGGTCGTGCTTGGCGCAGCGCCGTGAATCGAAACCGTTCCCAGCGCGATCAGGCCCGTGCCGAATTGCCGCGGATCGGTGACCAGATTCAGCGGCTGGTCGGCGATGACGATTTCGGCCTTGAGCGACGCGGGCAGGGGGTTGGCAGCTGTGCCGATTTGCAGCGTGCCGGTCGGCATTACGGTCAGATTGCCCACGATCAGCTGGGTGTTGACCGTCGTAGAAAAGATCAGCGAGCCGTCGATTTCCATGCCGTTCAGATGAACGCTGCTCAGCGAGCTGTATTGAATGGTGATGTTCGCCGGGATCATCACGCGGTCATTGTCGGTCGGCACCTGACCGGTCGACCAAATCGTCGGGTCGCTCCAATTGCCGCTCTTGATGCTCGTGACCGTCGGATTGGCGACGAACCTTGGGATAATGTCCTCCTCGGTGAGGATTTGCGTGCTGGTCACCGTCACGCCGCCCGGATAGCTGACCGTTGCCAAGGGACTGGCGGTCGGCCCGGTGGTCGCCAACGCAGCCAGCGCGGGCGCGTTGGACGTCACATCGGCCGAGGCCGTCAGGGCGATTCGCGGTTCGAGCAATTCGAGTGCACGAGTCCGCAAGATGGTTTGGACAGAACGCTGAAGTCTCCTAGAAAAAGGGCCCGAATCCATGCGTACTAACCTCCTTTTCCTGATGCAAAGCGCAGAAGCCAAGTGGAAAATCGACACCGGCTCGCCAGGTTGCACTTAATAGCGCAACCTCAATGGGAAGGCATCGAGAACCGAAAAGAAAACGCCGGAAACGGCGAAAAGGCGGCGAGCCCTGGAGAAGAAGGCCCAACCTTGTTCCAATTCTCTTCTTTATAGCCAGAGCATTTTATCGCGACAACCACTCTTCTGGGGCCAATCGTCACGAACTTGGCCGGCGAAAATTTTCACGGACCCGGTCGCCCCTCCGCAGAACTCCTGAAGCCGCGGGACGCCCACCTGGCTGAGGCGGAGCAATCGGCGGCAATTCAACTCGAAAGGGTGCGGTTCGTAACCGGGGGCACTATTCCCACCGAGCTAAGCCGACACGCAGGGACGCACGCCCACCGCTTGGTCCAAAATCGTTCTGCTCTGATGGAGAAATGCTGCTAATAGAGAGGATTGCATGGCCGGCTCGACGGAATGCGACGACCTTAACCAAGCGGTAATGACTCGATTAAGCCGGCACTGGAGCGGCTCGCTCGGCTGAAGGTATCTTTTCAAAGACAAACCCTTCATCATCGATGTCGATGATCTTGAAACCGCGTGAGAAGAGGTGATCGAACATGCCCACCAATGGCGATACCCGGTCCTTGGGATGAATGCAGAAGTGCAATTCCGTAATGATCAGATCGAAGCAATCAACTATCTCTGATTTGGCCAGCAAAGTTGTTTCATAACCCTCAACATCGCAGAGCAAAATCCGCCTCCCAGGGCAATTGGCCTCGATCAGGTCCGGCGGAAAAACTGCCGCCACTTGCATCGCTCGCCCTTCGCCATCCGTGTGGAGCAGATTCGAACCATGGTAGTTTTTCTTGCGGTAAAAGGTCACTTCCTTCGTGTGCCGATCCGCCACTGCCGCGGCATTGATGGAGCGAATCGTCCCCATGCCGTTAATCTCGAAATTTCGTCGTTCCAAGTCATGCATCAACGGGTCGGGCTCGACAACCACAACGGCTCCGCCGGGCTGCACCTGCCGCCAGGCCGCCATCGCCGACAGGCCGCAGCCACCACCGATATTCAACACGAAGTCGCCTGGCACGGCGTACCGTGGGAGGAGGCGACGGTCCTCGCCATCAATTCCTCCGTGGAGCAAACGGTACGCCATGTCGGTGCTTAGTGTACGCTTTGGCAGCAGCAATTTGATTCCATCCACGGAGCCCTGCCGGCCGTGCAGGGCCAGGTCCGCGCGATAGATCAATCGCTCACACGCCCGAGACGCTTTCCGTTGCAGTTTGAGCAGTGCATCGAGCATCGGGCAATCGCGACCTTCTGGCGGAAACGGCGTCCTAGTGTCTCAGGACCTTCCCGAGGATTTACGTCTGATCGCAACGGGTTCAAATATCTAGCGGTGAACTGGGCGAAACTATAACGCTAGTTGGGCCGCCATCCGCATTTAAACAGATCGCCCGATGGTAACACCGATTGTTTGTAATTTCCACAGGGGGCGATTGCGGTGGCGCTTCCGCGAGCGGGCTTTGCCAGATTGTGTAACCGAGAAAGGAAAACGCTGGCAAGCGCGAGGCGCCGAGCCCACGGAGAAGATGGCTCAAGGCTGCTCCCAGCCGTTTCCTTGTTTGGCCGTTTCCTTGTTTGATCGCCAGAGCACCTGATTGCGACAACCACTCTTCTCTGGCCAATCGTTACCAACTCCGCCAACGGCAGCCTTCATGGGGGCGGGGGTCCGGCCGCCGGACGCGCAATATCCCCGACCGGCGAGGCAACAGACCTTGTGTGAACGGCAAACTTGACCCGGCTTATTAGGTTAAGGGCGCTGATTCCTCCGCCAAAATGCTTTTATTTGCTGCAGTGCAGGTCTATACTGAAATAGTCCAACGCCAACGGCCGAAGTCTCATCAGGAGAAGCCCCCTATGAAACCACAAAACGCCCTACTGGCTGCTGCCATTGCCTGTGCTGCCCTGGCAGCCCCCCGCGCGGCGCTTGCGCAAGGCCCAGGCTCGAGCATGTACTTCGGTGGTCATTCGGACAACCCCAATGGACCGACGGTCAGCCCATACTTGAACCTGCTGCAGTCCAACAGCCAGGGCCTCAACACCAACTATCAGACGATAATCAGGCCGATGCAAGACCAGCAAAATGCATTGCAACGGCAAGGAGCTGCCGTGCAGCAGTTGCAACAGCAAGTGAATTCGTCGCGACCTTCAGCTAGCGGCGGACGCATGACGGGACATCAGACGTTTTTCATGAACTACGGCCACTTCTACCCTGCCCGTCGCCGCTAATTCGCGCGACGTTGCCTAATGCCAGCGGTCTGCCGCCCGACCATCCTGCAGCACGCACGGCGTTTCCCTCTTTGCGCCCGGCCCGTTCGAATAAGCCGGAGCCTCTGTCCCGTTTCCACCTGCAAAATGAGCTGTTTACGGCCGCAGTGCGCGCTGGCCGTGGAACTGGGCCGGCTCTAGAATAAAGAGTTTGCTCTCTTCGTATTTGAGGTCCTTGTGACAGAGCGCTTCATCACGCTGCGCGGCGTGGCAGTTCACAATCTGAAATCGATCGACCTCGATATCCCACACCGCAAGCTGGTGGTGATGTGCGGCCTGAGCGGCAGCGGGAAAACTAGCCTGGCGCTCGACACGCTCTATGCCGAGGGCCAGCGTCGGTACATCGACAGCTTTTCGGCGTACACCCGGCAGTTCCTCGAGCGACTCGAGAAACCGGCGGCCGACCGCATCGAGGGCATCCCTCCGGCGATTGCTGTAACGCACAAGAATGCCAGCCGCTCGAGCCGCTCGACGGTTGGGACCACGACGGAGACGAGCGATTATCTGCGACTGCTGTTTGCCAAAATCGGTCGCGTATTTTGCCATCAGTGCGGCCAGGAGCTGCGCCGCCACACGCCACAAACCGTTGCCGGCACGCTCGCTGAGCTGCCGGCGGGGGATCGCTTCTTGATCGCGTTGGCCGTGCCAGCGGGCGGCGGCCAAACCGAAATGCTCTGGCCGGCCTTCCAAGAGGAGGGTTTTGTCCGGCTGATCGTCGCCAATCGGTTGGTCAACCTGGCCGAAGAGCCTTGGTCGCAGGTGCGCGATGAGGCGAAGCCCGGCCATGTGTTTGCCGTCGTCGACCGCCTCACGGCCGGCAGCGCCTCGCCCCAGCGGCTGCGCGACTCGCTCGAGACGGCATTTAGCAAAGGCGGCGGCAAGGCGTATGTCTTCCTCGAATCGGGCCTCAGTGGCTCAACTCCCACGCTGCCCTCGGGCACGCCGTTTCCAATCGATGGCGTGGCCTGGCAACAGATCGTCTTCAACAGCACCTTGCGCTGCGAAGCCTGTGGGATCGACTATCTGGAGCCCGAGCCTCGGTTGTTCAGCTTCAACAGTCCCCTGGGCGCCTGCCCCGATTGCGAGGGATTCGGCAACGTGATCGGCATCGAGATGGATCTGGTCGTCCCCGATCCGTCCAAAACCCTGGCCGAGGGAGCGATCGCCCCCTGGAACACGCCGGCCTACTCCCACGAGCTTCACGAACTGCTAGCGCTGGCCTCCGATTACAGCCTGCCGGTCGACGTTCCGTACCACGAGTTGACGACCGATCAGCGCAATTTGATCCACCAGGGGGTCAAGGAACGCAACTTCGGCGGGTTGGCCGGCTTTTTTGCCTGGCTGGAGCGGCGCAAATACAAGATGCACATCCGCGTGTTCCTCAGTCGCTGGCGCAGTTATCGCCCCTGCCCGACGTGCGGTGGTGCCCGATTGCGACCCGAGGCCTTAGCCACGCGAATTGGCGGCCGGAACATCGCCGAGATTTCGGCCATGAAGACCGTCAATGCACTCGATTTCTTCCGCCGCTTGGAATTGACCGATTGGGAGCGTCAGGTCGGCCACGTGATGCTCGCGCAAGCCGAGTCGCGGCTCAAATTCCTGGTCGACGTGGGACTCGGCTATCTGACGCTCGAGCGCATGCTTCGCACGCTCAGCGGAGGCGAAGCACAGCGCGTATCACTCACCGGGGCGCTGGGTTCGAGCCTGGTGAACATGCTCTACGTGCTTGACGAGCCGTCGGTCGGGCTGCACCCACGCGATGTCGACCGGCTGATCGGTGCAATCAACTCGCTGCGCGACCGGGGCAACTCGGTCGTGGTGGTCGAGCACGAAGAAGCCTTGATCCGGGCCGCCGATCAGGTCATTGAGATCGGTCCCGGAGCCGGCGAGCGTGGCGGCGAGGTCGTGTTTCAAGGCACGCCCAGTGAAATGCTCGACAGCCCGCGCAGTCTCACCGGCGATTTCCTCTCGGGTCGTCGCGGTGTCGCTCCCAGCGAGCGGCGTCGGTCGCCCGATCATGGTTGGATTCGCCTGGCCGGGGCGCGGGGCCACAATCTGCAAAACATCACCGTCGAATTCCCGCTCGGGCTGCTCTGCCTGATAACGGGCGTCAGCGGCGCCGGCAAAAGCACACTGATCGAAGGTACGCTCTATCCGGCCTTGTGCCGCCGCATGCGTAAAGAGGCGCCGAAGCCTCACGACTACGACGACGTCTATGGCGACGGGCAGTTGAATGACGTGATCCTGGTCGACCAGAGCCCGATTGGCCGCTCGCCGCGCTCGAATCCGGTGACGTATATCAAGGCCTTCGACGAGATTCGAGCGGTGTTCGCTGAAACGCTGGAAGCCCGCACGCGCAACTACAATGCGGCCCACTTTAGCTTCAACGTCGACGGTGGCCGCTGCAGCGCCTGCGAGGGCGACGGCTTCATCGCCATCGACATGCAGTTTTTGGCCGACGTCTACATGACGTGCGGCCAATGCGGCGGCAAGCGTTATCGCAAAGAAATCCTCGACATTCGCTATCGTGGCCGCAACATCGCCGAAGTGCTGGAGATGACCGTCCGCGAGGCGTTCACGTTCTTTCGCGGTCAAACGAAGGTGCAAGCCCGGCTGAGGCGACTGATCGACGTGGGACTCGACTACCTACGCCTGGGCCAACCGGCCAACACGCTCTCGGGCGGCGAGGCGCAGCGGCTGAAACTGGCCACCTACATGTCGTCCACACGCCGCGGGCGTTCGTTGTTCATCCTCGACGAACCCACCACGGGCCTCCATTTTCACGACGTCATGCAATTGGTTGACTGCTTCGACAACCTGGTCAACGTCGGACACTCGCTGATCGTCGTCGAGCACAACTTGCAATTGATGAAGGCCGCCGACTACATCGTCGACCTCGGCCCAGGCGCCGCTGACGAAGGCGGCCGGGTGGTCGTGCAAGGAACGCCCGAAGCCGTCGCCCGTTCCAAAGAGTCGATCACCGGCCGGTTTCTGGCCAAGGCCCTGGCTGACGACGAAAAGGCCGCTCGGCAACGTCAGATGGCCACTTAAGTCGCGGAGCATCTTGTGGAAACGTTTGCGGACTTTGCGGACCGGCTCGAACTCTTTTTCGGCGAAGGGCACGACACGATCGCGCACGTCTACGCCCGGCTGCGCGGGCGGACCACGGCCGAGGGCTTTCAACTGGCGGGGCGACTGACCGGTCCCGCGTGCCTTTATGCCGAAACGCTGCCGGCAACGTTTAAATTCGTCGACCGTGGACCTGGCAATTCGCTGGTGGCGGTGGCCATCGTGCCCGAGCCCTGTTTCTGGACACCCGACATGCCGCAGATCTATCAGGCAACGATGGAACTGCGCCAAGCAGGAAATGTCGTGGCCCGAGCCGAACGCATCGTGGGAATGCGGACCTTGGGCGCGACTGGACGCAAGCTGTTCTACGACGGCAAACGCTGGGTGCTGCGCGGCGCCCACCAGGACACGGTCGCCGAGGCGCAGCTTTCTGCCTGGCGCGACGCGGACACGGCCATCGTGGTTCGCCACCCCGACGAGACACTTTGCCAGGCGGCGAGTCGTGTCGGCGCCTTGATCGTGGCCGAGTTGGACTCGGCCGACGTCGGCGAAATTCAACGTCTCAGCCGCTGGCCGGCCGTCGGCATCGTCTCGCTGCCGAATCGCGCTCCGCTCGAACTGGGCGGGCTGGCGCACAATCTGCTGCTTGCCGAACGGTTTGCCTCGGGTCAGCCGATCACCCCGGCCCCCTGGGCCCAGGTAGCGATTTGCGAAACCGGACAGGAACTCGACCTGGCCCGTCGAGCGGCGGGTTGCTCGATTCCATTGATCGCGACTCGCGCGAGCGACGGCCCGCTCGAGTCGGTGACCGCGGGCCGAGGGCTCTGCGACGCGTTGCAACGCGATTTGGCCGGACCGCTCGACATTTCCGGTTACATTGTATGACGGTGCCCCCAGACTTCGAGCGCACGCGCATGGCCTCCGACCCTAAAAACCCAAACGAATTCGATCGCTACGCCCGGCAAATGCGCTATCCGCCGATCGGCGAAGAAGGGCAGCGACGGCTCGCCGCGTCGCGCGCGTTGGTTTGCGGCTGCGGCGCGCTGGGCACAGTGATTGCCAATACCTTGGCCCGCGCCGGCGTCGGTTTGCTGCGTATCGTCGATCGCGACTTTGTCGAGACCAACAACCTGCAACGGCAGGTGCTGTTCGACGAGGCGGACGTGGCCGCCGGCCTGCCGAAGGCTATCGCGGCGGCTGACAAGCTGCGCACGATCAATTCGCAGATCACGATCGAGCCCCTGGTGGCCGACGTCAACCATACCAACGTCCGCGAACTGACCGACGGCATCGACATCATTCTCGACGGCACGGACAACTTCGAAATTCGCATGCTGCTCAACGACGTCGCTCTGGAACGCGGCATCCCTTGGATCTATGGCGGCTGCCTGGGCGCCGAGGGGCAAACGATGACGATCGTGCCCGGCGAGACCGCCTGTTTGCGCTGCCTGATGCAAGAGCCGCCGCCGCCCGGTACCACGCCGACTTGTGACACGGCCGGCATTCTGGCGCCGATCGTCAACATCATTGCCTCGCTCCAGGCCAACGAAGCAATCAAGATCCTCAGCGGCAATCGCCAGGCGATCAACCGCTCGCTGACTGTTGTCGACACCTGGGACAATCGCATCCGGCAGGTCAATCTCGGAGCGCTCGACGCCGGCCAGTGTCCGGCCTGCCACGGGCGGGAGTTTCCCTGGCTCGAAGGCCGTCGGGCGAGCCACACGGCCGTGCTCTGTGGCCGTAATGCCGTGCAACTTAGTCCGCCCGAGCGGGCGACGCTTTCGCTGGAATCGTTGGCCGAAAAGCTGCGCGGCGTCGGCCGGGTGACCCAAAACCGCTACCTATTGCGCGCCGCCATCGACGATTATCTGCTGACGATCTTTCCCGATGGCCGGGCCATCATCGGAGGCACCGACGACATCGCGGTCGCCCGCACCCTCTACGCCAAATACGTCGGCACCTGACGCATCCCCTTCACACGGCGCATGCGGAGGCGGACACGCGGCGCATCGTGGCGGCTTCCATGATCCGCTGCTCAGTGGCGTCGCGACGGCTGAATTCGCCCGTCTGACGCCCTTCGCACAGCACGAGAATGCGGTCGCACAGCGTAAGCAGCTCGGGCAGCTCGCTCGAGGTGACGATGATACCCAGCCCCTGGCGGCAGAGTTGATCCATGAGGCGATAGAGCTCGGCCTTCGCGCCGACGTCGACGCCGCGCGTTGGATCATCGAGCAGCAGCACTTTGGGCTGGGTCAGCAGCCACCGGCCGATGATGGTCTTCTGCTGGTTTCCGCCGCTCAAGCTGGTGATCGGTGCCTCGACGCAGGCCGTTTTCACGCCTAGCCGTGACACGATTCCCTCGGCATGTTGCTGTTCCAGGCCACGGCTCAACAGGCCTCCGCGCAGCGATTGCTCGAGCGTGCAGAGCGTGATGTTCTGGCCGACGGTCATCTCGGCGAACAGCCCCAGCCGTTTCCGGTCTTCGGTGACCAGCGCGACGCCGGCCTCGCGGGCCTCGGCGGGATGTGAGAACGTCACCTCCTGGCCATCGAGCACGATGCGGCCCGAGGGGACCTCGTCGCTGGCGCCAAACAGGCACTCCAACAGCTCGGTGCGGCCCGCGCCCATCAGCCCGGCGATCCCCAGAATCTCACCGCGCCGCAGCGCGAAGGAAATATCCTCCAGCCGCCAGCCGCGCGCGTGCCTAGGCCAGGAGAGCCACAAGCGATCGACCTCGAGCACCACGTCGCCCACCGAGCGGGGGCTCGAGACGTCGGTCTCTGCCAGCTCCCGGCCAACCATCAAGTGGGTTACTTTGCGAGCATCGGTCTCGCGTCGAGCGAGCACTTCGACCAGTCGCCCATCGCGCAGCACGGCGATGCGATCGGCCAGACGAAACACCTCATCCATCTTGTGCGAAATATAGAGGATGGTCACGCCGCGCTCCCGCAACCGCTGGATGACGCGGAACAACCGGGCGACCTCCGACTCGGTTAGCGCACTGGTTGGCTCGTCCATGATCAGGATGCCGGTCTCGAGCGAGAGGGCCTTGGCGATTTCGATCAGCTGTTGATCGCCCACGCGCAGCCTGCGCACCAGTTCGCTGGGATCGATGTGACACTCCAACTCGGCCAACAGCTTGCCGGCGCGGCGGTCCATGGCCTGTTGATCTAAGAATCCGCTCGGCCGTCTCAATTCGCGACCGAGAAAGATATTGGCCGACGCCGAGAGCTGCTCAACAAGGTTCAGCTCCTGGTGAATGATGCTGATGCCCAGATTCTCGGCCTCGCGGGTGCTGGCAAAGCGCACGGTATTGCCGCGGAGCGTGATCTGGCCTTCGTAATCCGTGATCACGCCGGCCAGAATCTTCATCAACGTGCTCTTGCCGGCCCCGTTCTCGCCGACGATGGCCAATAACTCGCCCGGCAGGATGTCGAGCGTAATATCGGACAGGGCCAGCACGCCCGGATAGCGTTTCGAGACCTGTTGAATCGCGATCAGCGGAGATTCGGCCATGGCAGATTAAACACCTTAATCACCCAGTTTGCGGCGGATGCTGCCGCGAGACGCGCTGCCGAAAGCGCGAAGCGGCGCCCAGCACGATCAGCACGCCAAACACGACCATTCCCGCCTGCTTTCCAACCGTAATCGTGGCCAACGTACCACTCAGCAGCGCCAGCACGCCGATCGCCACGATGCCCAACGCCCCCGGAAAGAACTGCTTGCCTGTTCCACTGCGCGCCTGGCGCAGTTCGTTGAAGGCCACGGCCAGTACGACCAAAAACCCGACGATAATGCCTTCGTAGTCATCGGCGCTGCCGAACTTGATAATTTTGGCCACCGAATCGATCACCACTCGCAGGAACAGCACGCCGAGCATAGTGCCGGAGATGAGGCCGACGCCGCCTTGCAAACTGCACCCGCCGACCACGGCGGCCGCGATCGCGTTGAGCTCATAGCCTAGGCCTTGCACTTGTGGGTAACTGGTTCCGACCTCGGCCGTGTACAGAATTCCGGCGATCGAGGCCGTCATCGCGCCCAGGCAATAGGCCAGCCACTTGAGATGGTCGGTGCGAATGCCGCTCAGCCGGGCGGCCGCTTCGTTGCCTCCCATGGCATACAGATGCCGGCCGACGACCGTGCGACTCATCAGCAGCCAGGCCAGGAAGCTCAGCCCACAAAAGATGCACAGCGGAATCCACCAGGTAGTGCCCAGCTTGCTGAAGTTTTCGTCGTAGATATAGATCTGTGTGGTCTTGCCCGTGGTCGTCAGACTGGCGGTCACCTCTTGCACAAACACGCGCGCCAGGCTGCGCAACCCGACGAGCGAGGCCAACGTGGCCACGAACGGCGGCAAGCCCACGGCCGTGATGAGCCAGGCGTGCAGCGTGCCAATCAGAAAACCGACCGCCAGCGTGCCGGCGATGGCGGCCGTGTAGATGCCAGCGCCCAGATTTTGCGTCATCGGATTGCCAGCTTCGTCGACTGGCGCCAACGCTAGCATGATCGACGCGCAAATGGCGCCGCTGAAGGCGATGACTGATCCGCTGGAGAGGTCGATCCCGCCCGAGATAATGACGATCGCCGCGCCCAGGGCGAACACGCCCAAGAGCGACGTTTGACGGAGGATCTCTTGCAGATTCTGCAGCGGCTTGTCGCGATAAGCACTGCTGAAGAGTGCCGTCAGGGCCACCACGACCAAGATGGTCAGCAGCAAACCGAATTCATTCGAATGCAGGCGCGCCCACCGCCGCGCCAGCCCGTTCGATTCGCGTTCGACCATGGGCGTTTCTATGAACCTTTAAGGTTGTGTGCATCTAACCACTTTTTGAAATCGCGCAAGGAGAGGAATTCGGTTGTGGGAGCGAACATTTCCTTGGCTAATGGCGAAGCCGCGTCGGGGTGCACCACCCGCAGGCCCGTGGTCAGCACATCTCCCTCGGGATCGGTGAACGTGCGTTTCTCGGCGTCATAAGCCGGCAGCATTTCGTGAATCGTGGCGTGATCGTTTTCGACCAAGGCCTTCATCAGCCGCGTGCCACGATAACCCATGTCATAAGGATTCTGCACGACCATGGCGTCGATGTTGCCGTCGCCCATGTGGCCAATCGCCTTGGGCGCGGCGTCGAATACAACGATCTTCATCTTGTCGCGCAGGTTGCGTTGCTTCACGACCTCGACAATCGCGTGTGCGTTGTAAGCCCAGATGCCGACGAGTGTGGTCAGGTCCGGATGGCGGTCGAGCGCGTCCTTGACGTTCTTTTGCGCGGTACTGAGATCCATGTTGTCGCCCAAGTTCTCGGCGCGCTCGAACTTGTCGCCGGCGCCCTGGCTAAAGCCGTCGATGCGCTCAATGGCGTTGGCTGCTCCCTTGAGCCCCACGAAGGTGGCGTATTTGCCTCCCTCAGGGCGAATGCCGGCGGCGGCCTTGCCGAGTTCCTGACCGCCCAACACGTTGTCGGTGCCCAGGTAGGCAAACCGGGCGCCTCGGCTGGTCTTGCGATCAACGTCCGAGTCGATGGCGATCACCTTGATGCCGCTTTTCTGGCAATCCTCCATCGCGCGTGCGATGGCCAGGTTCTTCGAGTCGGTGACGCTGACGGCCACGGCCGCGATGTCGGTCTGATTGGCGTATTGCCGCAGCCGATCAATCTGCCCCTTGGGCTTTCCATCGTTGACGTCCATCACGGTTCGTAGTCCGGAGTCGGCCAACTTGAAATCGCGCTCGGCGTCTTGCATGCCGACGCGCATCGCGTCCCAGAACGGGTCGGCGCCGTTCGTCAACAGAATGATCCGTTTGGCCGAGCCCTTGGCTGCGCCCGCGTCGCTGCTGGTCGATTGCGCCGGCTTGGCGCCCGAGCTGTCGCACCCGGTCATGCCGAGTGCCACCACCAGCAGCAGCGCCACCGGGGCGCATAGAGATCGCGAAATGGATAGGCGTTGTCGCTCGAACCGCATGCAGCCCTCTCGTCGTTGGAACAATCGGCCCGCGATTGTGCGAGCGTTATTTGGAATCGGTGGTGTTGGCCGGCGCGGCGGCGGGCGGACTCGGCGGGGCCTTCTTCTCGGCGCTGCTGGTGCCCGGCTTGTTGCAACCCACGAACAACGCCACGGCACACAGACCGCACAGCAACATCAACTTCGAATTCATGACGCTTTCCTTACGATTGAGGTCTCTCTCAGCAAGCCGAAACACAGATTCTAAAACGGCTTCCGACCGGTCGCAAGTACCGCGTTGAAGGCCCATCGGCGGGCGAGCGAATCGCTGGCCGGACCCCAACTTGAATGTTTTTCGACATTGCCACGCGATCGGCGGCTCAACTTTCCAGGCCCGAAAAACCGATTCAATCCCTAGGTTCCTTTCCGCGCTCGATCTGCCTCTCCGCGCCCGCCCGAATGTCCGTCTCATCCAACTCACAACGTGCCAGCGCCGCTCGCAATGCGCGCCCCAGCAACCGGCCCCAGACCCGTTTGGGCACGTGGGACCTGGTGCGATTGGTCGGCGAAGGCCAATTGACTAGCGTCTATCAGGCACGCCCCATGGGCAATTCAATCGATCAGCCTGCCAGCTACGCTGTCAAAGTTCTGCGCCCCGAATGGCAAGACGATTCGCGGGGACTGGCCACACTGGCCCGTGCCACGCTCGTTGGCCGCAAGGTCAGCAGCCCGCACCTAGTGCCAATCCTGGCGGCGCAACTGGTTGAACCGCCCTACTACGTTACGATGCCCTTTCTCGAAGGGACGCCGCTCAACGAGAAGTTGCGCGCCCAGGGCCAGCTCGATCTGCCCGTCGCCTTTTGGATCGCCCGCCAAGTGGCCCAGGGGCTCGAAGCGCTGCACCAGGGCGGTTGGATGCACTGCGACGTCAAGCCCGGCAACATCCTCGTCTCGTCTCGAGGTCACGCCACGCTCATCGACTTGGGCTTTGCACGTCCACTGGAAGAAAAGGGTTCGATCGCCGATCGACCCGTGCTGGGCACGATTCAATACCTCGCGCCCGAGATGCTCTATTCCGCCCTGGGCGGCGACATCCGCAGCGACGTCTATAGCCTGGGAGTCACGCTCTTCGAGATGCTTACCGGCCGAGTGCCCTTCGATGCCGAGGACATTGCCGAGCTGGCCAACCAGCACCGCCAGGAATTGCCTGGTGATCTGCGCAGCCTGGTGCCGCACTTGCCGACGCGAGCCGCCCGGCTGGCGCGTCAGATGCTGGCCAAGGAACCGCTCCGCCGGCCATCGCTCGCCGACCTGGTGAATCGACTGGCCGCGCTCGAGATCGAAACCTTTGCCGAACGTGGCACCGTCGACCGCGGCGGACTCACAGCGGCGGCTGTTGGCCGCGATAGCTAAGATCGAGCAAATCAATCGGATGAGCGACCCACAGCTTTTCTCCCTGCTGGCGGGCTTCGCGACTGATTTGCAATAGACAGCCGGCATTTCCCGTCACCACCAAGCGAGCGCCGGTGCTGACGATGTTCTGCATCTTGCGCCGGCTGAGCTGCGAGGCCATTTCCGGCTCGGTGAGGTTGTAGGTGCCGGCCGCGCCGCAACAGAGCTCGGCCTCGGGCAGTTCCTTCAGCTTCAGCCCCGGAATCTTGGCCAACAATCGCCGCGGCGCCTCGCGAATCTTCTGCGCGTGACCCAAGTGGCAGGCGTCGTGATAGGTGGCCGTGAGCGGAATCTCTCCCTGCGGCGCGATCAGCCCCAGCGTGTCGAGAAACTCGCTGATGTCCTTGACCTTGCTGGCCAATTGCTCGCGGGCCGGCTGGCTGGAGTCGTGCCAGTGATGGCCATAATCCTTGAGCATCGCGCCGCAGCCGGCGACATTGACGATCACCGCGTCGACGTCGTCGAGCGCAAAGGCCCGTACGTTGGCGTCGGCAAACTGCCGCGCCGGCTCGCTGCTGCCGGCATGAAAGTGAATCGCCCCACAACACGCCTGGTCGCGCGGTACGAGCACGTCGCAACCATTTTGCTGCAACACCCGCGCCGTGGCCCAATTCGTCGGCCTGAAGATTGCGTCGCCGACGCAGCCTGTAAACAGCGCCACGCGGGCCCGTCGCGGCCCGATGGCCGGCAGAAACTCCGGCAATTGCGGCTCGGCCTTGGGCAGCGGCGGCAGCATCTCGACCAACTGCCGCAATCGCGGCGGCAGCAGGCGCAGCAGCCCCAACGCGGCCACGGCTCGATCGAGACCCAGCCATTGCACCCACCGCGCGGGCGTTAGCGCCGCGCGCATCCGCTCCGGATAGGGGAACAGCCGAAACAGTATCCAGCGGTGGAACCAGTCGTCGGTTTTGCGCGCCGTGCCAGGCTGCTCCATCGCCACGCGAAATGGCTCGATCAACTTGCCATATTGCACGCCCGATGGACACGCGGTCTCGCAGGCCCGGCAATCGAGGCATAACTCGAGATGCCGCCGCACTTCGTTGCCGAGTTCAAGCCGGCCGTCGGTCACGCTCCGCATCAGATAGATGCGCCCTCGCGGGCCATCGTTCTCATTGCCGGTGATGACATACGTGGGACACGACGCAGTACACAAGCCGCAATGAACGCAGTCGAGAAACAAGCCATAGTCGATCCCCGCGCCGGGATTGACCTGCTCGGCGTCGGACTTGGCTTGCGTAATTGGGCTGGGGGACAATTGCATCGCGAAGCTCACAGGTTGTCGTACAAAAACCGGCCGGGGTTCAAGATATTCTTGGGATCGAATTGCCGCTTGGCCTTGGCCATCCACTCCGTGGCGGCAGTCGCACCACCCCAAATCGCTTGCCGCGTAAGTCCGCCGAGTGAACTGGAGAGCACCACGACGTTGCCCCCGGCGGCTTGTGCCGCCGGCTGCAGCCGCCCGATCAACGAGCGCGACACATCCCCCGCTTCGAAGCCAGCGAAACGCACGATCACAATGCCGTTGCCCGCGTGGGCCTGGATCGAGGCCTGCGGGTCAATCCGCAACGCGAGTTCGACAAATTGCGTTGTGCGGCTGGGCACTAGGTTGGCCTTGATCACGAGCGGTGCCGTCGGGCTGGCGGGAAACTCGCTCAGGTCGCTCCACAATTGCCGGGCTCGCTCGTCGTCGAGCAAACGCGAGGACGTGATGCCCAACGACCGCCATTCGCTGGCCAACTGCCCGAGCATCCACTGCACTTCGCCAGGCATGCCTTCCAGGCCGACCGCCAGGCGAGCTACGGTGCCGGCGGTTGCGTTTCCAAGCGCCGCGTTGTCGCGCCAGGTGGGACCGGCGAGCAACTCCACGGCTGCGGGACTTGTGCAGGAATTCACCAGCGCCGCGAGCAGCCGTTCGGCCGTCGGCAAGTCGGGCAGATCGCAAGCCAAGAAAGCACTGCCCGCTGGGCGCGGCTTGATTTTGAGCGTCAATTGCGTGATCACGCCCAAGGTGCCCAGTGAGCCCGTAAGCAGTTTGCAGAAGTCGTATCCGGCGACATTCTTCACAACGCGGCCGCCGGCCTTGAATGGCATGCCGCCGCCGTCCACGGCGCTAATGCCGATCACGTAATCGCGCAGCGTGCCCGAACCGTACCGGCGCGGCCCGCTGAAAGCCGTTGCTACGGCCCCGCCGAGCGTCGCGCTCGACGCAGCCGGCACTTCAATCGGCAACCACTGCCGTTCCGCCGCCAGCACGTCGGAAAGTTTCTGCATCGTGATTCCGGCTTCGACCGTGATCGTCATGTCGCGCGCCGGATAGTCGATCACTCGATCGAGCCCCGTGGTGGCAAGTCCGATGCCGGGGCGTGAGGCCGCCTGGCCGTAATCCAAGCTTGTGCCCCCGCCGAGCGGATAGACCGGCGTGCCAGCCAGATAGGCGTCGGCCACCGTGGCAGCCAGCGCCGCCTGGTCGGGTGGCGTGTGCGTCTCGGTGAGCGGCAAGCTGTCGGCAACGGCGGTCATGCGAAAGACTCAAGCTGGCTGGTTGGCTAAATCGACGGCGAGCACGTTCAATGGATTACAGCGCGGCGCGGCGTCCAGGATGCTTTTGTTCGAGGCCGCAAGCGCCGGCGGTCGGCAGCATTTTGCCGGGACTGAGGCGATTGTGGGGATTGAAGGCCAACCGCATGCGCTCCATCGCGGCCAGGTCATTGTCGTTAAACAGTTTGCGCATGAAGCTGATTTTTTCGACCCCGATGCCATGTTCGCCGGTCACGCTGCCGCCACAGGCGATGCACTCTTCCAGGATTTCGCCGCTGGCGGCCAGCACACGCTCGACCTGGGCGTGGTCACGCTCGTCAAACAGCAGGATGGGGTGGATATTGCCATCGCCGGCATGAAACACGTTGACGATTCGCACGTCGTACTTTTGGCCAATCGCCTGAATGCAGCGCAGGATGTGTGGCAGCTTGGTGCGCGGCACGACACCGTCCTGAGTGCAATAACTGGGACTGAGCCTGCCCACCGCGCCAAACGCCTGCTTGCGACACTTCCAAAGGAGCAAGCGCTCGGCCGCGTCGCGCGCTTGCCGCACCTCGCGAGCCTGGCACTTGAGACAGAGCTCGATGATCTTGTCGCGTTCGGCATCGAGCCCCGCTTCCAGCCCGTCGACTTCGATCAGCAGGATAGCCTGGGCGTCGAGCGGAAAGCCGAAGTGAAACGCGGCCTCGATGGCAACCAGGATGCCCTGGTCCATCATCTCGAGTGCCGCCGGAACGATGCCAGCGCCGATAATCTCGCTGATCGCGTTGGTGGCGTCCTCGGCCGAATCGAAGATGCCCAACATCGTGCGGACGCCCTCGGGATTTCTGGTCAAGCGAACCCAGACCTTGGTCACCACCGCCAGGGTGCCCTCGCTGCCGACCAGTACGCCGGTGAGATCGAGACCCGTGGGGTCTTCGGCCGGTCCGCCGAACTGGACGATCGTGCCGTCGGCCATCACCGCCTCGATGCCCAGCGTGTGATTCACCGTGACGCCGTACTTGAGCGTGTGCGGACCGCCGGAGTTCGTGGCGACGTTGCCGCCGATCGTGCAAGCTCCCTGGCTCGAAGGATCGGGGGCATAGTGATAGCCAGTGCCCTTGAGTGCATTGGTCAGCCAGACATTGACGACCCCGGGCTGCACGACCGCATAGCGATCTCGCAGGTTGATCTCCAGAATCTGCTTCATCCGCGTCAACACGATCAGCACGCCGCCGCCCACGGGCAGGCAGCCGCCTGCCAGGCTGGTGCCGGCCCCCCGCGGCAGAAACGGCACGTCGGCCGAGTTGCAGATGCGCACGATCTTGGCCACGTCCTCGGTCGAGCGCGGAAAAACGACCACGTCCGGGCAGTTCTTCTCGATAACGAAGCCGTCACACTCGTAGACGACCAACTCCGCATGCGCGGCCAGCACGTTTTCGCGGCCGACCGCCGCTTGCAACTCGTCGACGACAGACAATAACGCGGAAGAAATCACCGGGAGTCTCAGAGGCTATCCGGAAACGAACTGTGGAAAAACAAGGGATTCGTGGCGACAGCATTCGGGTTCAAAAACAACTCTTGCCGGAATTAGACTGCAAGCGTTCGACTGCTGGCATCGCGAAATCCTTGAAATCCAGCGGTTGCTTTCCGGATAGCCTCTCAGAACACGTCGCGGGAACGGGAGGGAAACCCCGATTATAGCCCGTCAGGCCGTGGCGAAACTAGGCGGTGCCCGGACATCCACGACCGGCCGCCGAGGCGCTACTTCCGCACGGCTCGCCCCAACTTTTGCTCGACGCTATCGACTTTCGCTCGCAGCGAGCCGCTATGCCCTTTGCGATAGTCGAGCTTGGCCGTTACCGAGATACGGTCGCAATCCTGGGCCAAGGCCTCAATGCACCGTCCCAACAAGTCGAGCAATTCCGAGGTCTCTCCCTCGACTTCGGTGCCCATCGCGTGCAGCCGATAATCGAGCCCACTGCGGTCAATCAAATCCACGCACCGCGCCACGTAGAGGCTCACGCTCTCGCCCACTCCCAACGGCACGATACTGAAATCCAAAAGCGACATGAGACAGGGACCGGTTAAGAAGCAACTTCCTTGTGGAAATGACGCCACAAGCGGTGAAAGGGATGACGTAAAAAACGCGGGCGAATCACGCCTTCAATTCTTCGTTTTCATCCTTCCGCACTCATCCTTCATATCCTTCTATTGCGTCAGCCACATCACCATGCTCTTGGTCACTTTGTCGGCCGCGTCTTGCTGCACAAAATGGCTGGCGCCGGGAACCGTGATCAAGGTCAGGTCTTTTTCCAGGTACTTCCAGGTGTCGTTCAGAGCGCCGGGCAACAGGGCCGTGTCTTTCAACCCGTGGATCATCAGCACGGAACACTTGACCGGGGGATACTTGGGCGTGTCCTCGGAGAAAGTATACGGCTCGCGCGGATAGTTGGCCTGATAGTAGTTCAGCATGCCTTCGGTGCTCGAGCGTTTGAAGGCTTCGATGTACTTCTTGCGAGCCGCCCCGTCCTTGACCCAAAACGACAGGCCCTGAGCGATGACTTCCCGGTCGTCGGCCTTCGGATCACCGAGCAAGCCCACGCCCTGCTTGGCTTTGGCCAACAGCTTGGCCACTGCGTCGGGCTGTTGAAAATCGCGAGCGTATTGCGAGTTCTTTTGCTGGGCCGGATTATTGGCCAGTTCGCGCTGCAGACACTTGGGATGCGGCAGATTGAGGATCACCAACCGATCCGTCTTGTCGGGATGTTGCATCGCGTAGCTCCAGGCGACGATGCCGCCCCAGTCGTGGCCGACAATGACCGCTTTGTCGGCCTTGAAGTGATTGACCACCGCATCAATGTCGCCCACCAGCTTGGGCAGAGCGTAGTTTTCGACCCCGCTGGGCTGATCGCTTTTGTTGTAGCCCCGCATGTCGATTGCCACGACCTGGAAATGCTTGGCCAGCTCGGGCATTTGCGCCCGCCAGGTGTACCAGAAGTCAGGAAAACCGTGGATCAAAACCACCAGCGGTCCCTTGCCTGCCGTCACGTAGTGGATCTTCACGCCGTCGGAATCGACGAAACCCTCTTCGCCCAAGTCTTCGGCCCGACTTACTTGTACGCCGCAGGCCAGCGTCACCACCGAGGTGAGGAGGAGAAACAGCTTGAACATGGGTCGAGCTCCGAAGGGAAAAAGATTCGCGGGAAGGGCACTCTCGCACGACCGGCAAAGCTACCTGTTCGCGGCCGACGAGCAGCCATCACTAATAGCCGTTGGAGCACGCAGATGCAAGTTTCGTGCTGGCGGAAATATCCGCGCTACTCCCTCCCTGCTTGAGAACTCCACCTCGGCTGAGCTATAACGCTCGGATGAGCAATTGGTGGCACGATCAGCGGGTCTTCTGGCGGCAGTTTCGCGAGGAATTTCACACCACCGGCGCGGTGCTGCCGAGCGGCCGCTTTCTGGCGCGGGCGCTGGCGCGCTATGTCGGCCAGCAACCCGAGGGGCAGCGCATTCTCGAAGTCGGACCGGGTACGGGCGCCGTGACTTCGCAGATCGTGCGGCGGCTTGGCCCTCACGACCGGCTCGATCTGGTCGAGCTCAACGCCGAGTTTGTCCGGCGGCTGAATGAGCGATTTGCCCGCGACGCGCATTTTCAACCCGCGGCCCAGCAATCGCGCGTCCTGCACCTGCCGGTTGAGCAATTGCCTGCGGATACGCGCTATGACGTGATCGTCTCGGGCTTGCCATTGAACAACTTTTCGGTGGCGGACGTCGAACACTTGCTCGCGGCCATCACCCGGCTGTTACGACCCGGCGGCATGCTTTCGTTCTTCGAATACATTGCCATTCGCCCGGCCCGTTCGTTGGTCAGCGGCCGGGCCGAGCGCGCACGGCTGCGCGGCATCGGTCAGGCCCTCGATGGCCTGCTCAAACCTCATGAAGTCCGCCGCGACTGGATCTGGCCCAATGTGCCGCCCGCCTGGGTACACCACGTGCGCATGCCAACAAATGGCAGCTCCGCGAGCGGACCAGCGAACAATGGCGCAACGAACCGATAGCGGCGCGTCGAGTTGATCTCGCGAAAGCTAGGCCTTTGCCGGCGGTGCGGGACCGACCTTCTTGCCTTCCTTCATCATCAACTCCTCGAAACGGGCGCGGGCCTTTTTCCAGGTCTTGCCCGACATCGGCACGGCGCACTCGCCCATCGCCTTGCAGCTGTTCTCACCCGGCTTGGCCCCACAGCCACCCTGGCCGCGACACTCGTTGTCGGCATGGCAGCCGTGGGCCTTGGCCGTGGCGCAGGTGCCCTGCCCGGCGCAGGTGTTTTCTTTCGAGGCTCCCAGGCTCTTGCACATGTTGATGCCACGACAGACGTGGGGCTCGCCCAACATCGGATTCTTGTCCTTATCCTTCTTGGGGGCGTCAGCCGCGTAAGCCGAACTCGATAGCGTGGCGCCGGCCATCAGTCCTCCAATGGCGGCGGCTGAGAGCCGTTGGAAATCGCGGCGATTCAAAGGTGAGTTTTCCATCGCAGTGGGTCCTATCTGGTCGGAAGGTTGATTGCCTAGTCCATCGTCTGGCGAAGCCGAAGTGGCCCGTAATAGCGAAGTCCTGCGACACCAAGTCAACCGCCATTGTGGTATAGTTGGAGCAGGCAAAGCAAGTTCTTAGTCATTTTCGCCAGATTATTCTGAGATATTGCAATAAGTTGTGGA
>PLYM01000135.1 GCA_003153375.1 Planctomycetaceae bacterium | reverse complement strand
AAGACGGGTACGAACCCGTGCTCAAACATTCCCGCTGGTGCGACCACGTCGCGCAAAAACTTGCGGATCGTGGAAAACGAGGCGTGGCAGGCCCCCTTCAGGTAGCCCACCAACGCTGTGAGCCGCGGCCCAACCAAACCCGATTTCACGACGCTTGGCGGCAACGGGGCGTAATGCACGCGCTGGCACTTCGGGCACCAGTGTGGCAGCGAGCAATGTTCTTCGATGCGAATCGGTCGCTGGACGATTTCCACCTGCTGGATCACGCGCGGCGCGATGTCCAGGTCCACGTCAACGTCCTGCAAACGGCCACCACAATCGGGACATTCGTCGAGCGTGTATTCCCAGGCCTGGTCGATCTCGTGCGGCTCAAACGGAGGCCGCTCATGCCGCGGATGACCGGGTTGCCCGCCCCGTTTGCGCTTACGGCCTCCGGCGGAATCCGGTCGCGGTGGTTTGACAATATCGCTGGAAGGCGGCTTGGACGAGTTGCCGGAGTTCTTACTCGCGACGGCGAGCTCGGCCTTCAGCTCCGCAACCTGTCGTCGCAGCAAAGCACAATTGGGGCAGGCATCAGCAGCAGCAGTCGGCATTCTGCCAACCTACACGATGCACACCCCTGCTAGTGAAGAGCAAATCCGCCAAAAAGTCCCGTGAATGGGTACAGCAGTGGGTAGCTTATGGGCCAAGTGAGCCTTCAGCCCCCGAGCCAGTTCTGGTCGCAATTGCAATTCATCTCGCCGCCGCCGCTTGCTGCTCCGAGCTTCCACGGTCACTGTAGCCACCTTGGAGCCAAACTGAAAGCTTTGCCGCGTTAGGGACCGCAGTTCGTTGGCCCGTAAGCCAGTCTCGACAGCCAGCCAGTAGAGCAATGCCCGCTCCCTGCCAGCTAGGCCAAAGGCTTCGGGACCATTATGCGAGGCGGTCAGTAACCAACGTAGTTCGTCGACCGAAAGCGCGCGGCGCGTCCGCTTGCGGTCGCTCGCCGCATTTACGGCTCGCAAGTGTTCCAAAGGGCTTTGGCTCGCCAGTTGACTCTGAACCATCCACCGGCAGAATTGCTTGGCCGCCCCCAGATAGTAGTTACTCGTCCGCTTGCCTCGACTGGGTTGGTCTTCGTTATCTTGGTCACGTAGTTCCGCTAGGAACTGCTCGATCCTGTTCCCGCTGATGTCCGTCCAGAATCGAAATCCACAGCCATCAAACAAAAGGCGCACTCTCTGCCGGGTTTGATTCGCGTGCTTTTCGGTGTTGCCTTTGGCCATCAGTGCGGCGTGGAAATCATCCAAATGGTCCTTGAGAGGCTTGCTGGATGCGAGCGTTCGTCCTTCGATAACGTCGATCTCCGCCAACCGCTTGCGGATGCGCGCCGGCAGGCTTTCCAGCCACTTCGACAAATCCCGGTCTGGTCCTTCGCCGTTGGACCGCGCGGCGACCAGCCTCTCGATCTTGCGGCCGAACTCGGCGCTCCGTTTCTTGTCGGTAAATGCGGGCACGCGCCGGACCTGTTCCATGTGGTCGGCGAACTCGACGTACCACTTGGCTGCCTCCCGCCGCCGCCCTTGCCGGTCCTTATAGACCGCTCGAAACACTCTCACGTTGAACCTACCTTTCGATTGTATTTACGCACAAAACTGGCCGCTGTTCGCAGACAGAACGGTCCCATAATCCCCACTGATGCGACCATATTGGCATGCCTCATTTGAGCCAGTAAGGCAATTCCTGGCTCGGAGACGGCCCAGGAGTCCAGATGAATCGGAAGCGAGTGGCGCGGCCTACCTTCCCCTTAACCACCACCTCAAGTACACCGACCGCTACGAGGGCTTGCAACGTTTTCTGGGATTCCGTTTGCGAAATGGGTAGGCCCATCGCCTCGGTCAAGAGAGCAACCAGCTTACGAGTCGACAGATGAAAGCATTTTTTGTGGCCACTGCCCTGCCGCTCGGTGCATTCTTCGCGGGCGTTAGCTTGCATCTCGGCGCATAATCCAATGGTGACAATGATGTGCGGCTTCTTGAATCCCAGTTGAGCGCACGCTGGATGGGGTGGGCTGGCCAGGACGACCTTCTGCGCGAGCGCCAGTAAATCGAGGCCGCCGGGATCACGCATACGCGGCCAATCGTAGCATTTTCAGGTGATGCTGGAGCAGCACCAGGCTTTTGGTTTCGATTGGCTTCATCNNACCATTGCGACGGCTGTTCACGCCCCTGTTGAGCCAGGAGTCGGATGGCGTCGACCGTGAGCGCGCCGATCGCCAAGGCGCGCTCGATCGCTTCACCAACTCGACGAGATCCAACATCTCCAACATCCGACGCGATCGACGAAGTCTGGCATTTGCACCTGCCCGACACGCGCAATCTGGAATCGTAGCCCGCGCACTTCGGACGTCGCGGTCGCCACCGACCCCTCGCGCCCTCTTCGTGGGCGTGCGCGCCCTCGGTTCAGAGCGGTCTGGCGATGGACTCGGTCGGGGTGTGCTGGCCGCGAATCGAGGGATTGGATTCCTCGAATTCAGGGATTTCCTGACTGGGGAAACTGAGCTGACAACCGAAGATAGATTCCACTTGGGAATTCCGGTCGCACCTCGGCCGTGAATTGCCAAAGGAGGGGTGTGTTCGTTTGCACGATCATTGCGGACCAGGGAGGGCGGTCTACCCGAGTCGCCGTGACGCGGCGCCGCGGGTGTAATTCCTTTGAAAGGGGCAGCCAATGCATGCTGTGGCAAATGTTGAAGCTGTGGCCAATGTCTTCGTCTTGGGCGACGCGCAAGACGTCCAAGATTGTCTTGAGAGCACGATGGTCGATGGGATGTTCGCGGTTCGCCCCTTCGCCTCGGCCGAAGACGCACTGAATTTTTGCGAACCCGAAATGCCCGGCTGCTTTCTGCTCGAGCAGCGGATTCGCGGCGCCGGTGGGCTGCGTGTCCACGAACAATTGCGGGCCAAGGGCTGTCGGCAGCCGTTCCTGTTTGTTCTCCGAGACGGCGAAGTGGCAGCGGCGGTCGAAGCCATGCACCGCGGCGCGCTGGATTGCATTGAGCCGCCCTTCGAAAGCGTACGGATGCGCGGCTGCATCGAGGAAGCGCTGGCGCGCGATGCCGAGAGTCGCCGCGGGCAGGCCGATCGGGCCGTGGTGGTCGCCCGGGTCGAATCGCTCACGCCGCGCGAGAAGCAAATTCTGGGGTACGTGGCGGCCGGGGAAATCACCAAGTCGATCGCCCGGCTCCTGGAGATCTCGCCCAAGACGGTCGAAGTGCATCGCAGTAACATCATGCGGAAAATGAACGTCGAGTCGGCCGCGGGACTGCTGCACGTGGTGGCCAAATTCGGCCTGTTTCCGTTTGTGCCGGAGACGTGCCGGCATTAATCACGCCGAGTGAACGGGTTCCGAACGGCCACGGGGCAGTGCCGACGGGACTTCGTTGAACCTGGCTGCCGCGTTCGATTCATTGCTACCGCCCAATGAATCGTCGCGGCTGGCCCTCGCGGCGGCCCGGAGCGACTGCCGACCACCTCCGCCGTCCCCGCCATTGCTCGGGGCTTACCCAGTCTGCCGCGAGCGGAAATGTCTGGCGCGCAGCGCGAATCAGATCTCAGGGTCGCTAGGAAGAATTGCGAGCCAGCGAGAGTCAGCGAAACAGTTGGGGATGGCCGCGCGTCGGGCCACCGCTGTGTAACTCGCGAGGACCGTCTTGTGCAAGTCGTTGCAGTTTACTTGGGCGTTTGTCGCTTGAACCGCCGACGCCACGATGGCATTGCCATTGCTGCTGAGCACGACATCGACCCAGTAATTGCTGGCTTGGAAGGAGTTCGTAGGGAATCCACCCGTGCCGTAGAGATAGACGCCGCCGTTGACCGGCGCGTGGAGCGGGACGTTGTTGTACTGCGACGTGAAGTAGCTGCGGCTCACCGAATAGTGGCCCATCGTGGTGTGGTACGATGCCACGTAGGTCGTGCCCGCCGTCACCGCGACCGGGCTCGCAAAATTGGCCTGCTGCCAGCCGCTGCTCGTTTCGCCGGCAAACGTGGCGGTCACCAGCAGTTGACCGTTGGCGGTCCACAGATTCGCCACGTGCGTTCCGGTGTTGGCTGCGCTCTTATAGAACCGCAGACCCGTCAGCCAACCGTTCGTGTCCGACGTGAACTTGACACCCAGTTCGACCGCCTGACTGTCGCCACTGTCGACGATCGCGGGAGTCGGCGATGTCGGCCACAGGCTGGACGAAGTCGAGATCGCCGCCGTAGTGAAGGACGAGGTGGCGTCGGCGACCAGCGCGTTGCCGGCCAGGTCTTTGACGCCGGCCGAACCGCTTTCGACCACGATCGTATAGGCCGTCGAGTTCGCCAAGGCGCTGCTCGGGGTCAACGTCACCACGTGGGTCGAGGAGTTATATACGACGCTAGTCGAGACGACCACGTTGTTCGCGTCGCGCAGAAAGACCGTGCCCGCGGTGACCGTCGAGGCATTCATCGCTTCGCTGAAAGTGACCGTCGCCGTGGTGTTGGTCGCAACGTTCGAAGCGCCGCTGGCCGGAGCGAACATGGTCACGGTTGGCGGAGTCGTATCAGACGGCGGAGTCGTGCTGAGCACGACATCGACCCAGTAATTGCTGGCTTGGAAGGAGTTCGTGGGGAATCCACCCATGCCGTAGAGATAGACGCCGCCGTTGACCGGCGCGTGGAGCGGGGCGTTGTTGTACTGCGACGTGAAGTAGCTGCGGCTCACCGAATAGTGGCCCATCGTGGTGTGGTACGATGCCACGTAGGTCGTGCCCGCCGTCACCGCGACCGGGCTCGCGAAATTGGCCTGCTGCCAGCCGCTGCTCGTTTCGCCGGCAAACGTGGCGGTCGCCAGCAGTTGACCGTTGGCGGTCCACAGATTCGCCACATGCGTTCCGGTGTTGGCTGCGCTCTTACAGAACCGCAGACCCGTCAGCCAACCGTTCGTGTCCGACGTGAACTTGACACCCAGTTCGACCGCCTGACTGTCGCCACTGTCGACGATCGCGGGAGTCGGCGATGTCGGCCACAAGCTGGACGAAGTCGACGCTAAATCGGCCACGACGAAATTGGCTTTGGGGGAGCCGCGCCCGGTAACCAGATCGTAGCCGACGCCCGCGGTGTAAGTATTGTTGCTGCCGGTGGTGATGTCGTTGAAGTCGCTCGAGGGCAAGGCATACAGCTTTGGAAGGGTCTGGCTGGATCCGTCCAGCGACGAAAGTCCGGCCGCGGCCCGCCCCTGATCGGCAATCGCCAGCAACGCCGACCAAGACGGGGCTGATAAGCTCGTGCCGCCGACCTTGACCCACGGCGCCGACGTGCCGTTATTGTACGAGTCATAAACCGCCACGCCCGAATTAGGATTGGCGTCGAAAGCCACGTCGGGAGTCGTGCGCTTCGTGATGCTCTGCGTGACCACCCCATTTTGGTAACTCGGCTGAGATTCGAAGCTGCTGGTGCCGCCGCCGCTGCCGCTCCATGCGCTTTCAGAAATAATGTTGTTCGAGGCATTGAGCGAAAGTGACGTGCCACCGATACCCACGACGTTGGGAGAAAAGGCCGGATATTCGGCCGGAGTGCCGCTGTCGCCTGTCGATGCCACGAAAGTCACCCCAGCATGGCCGTTGGGCGTCGTGAATGTCGAATCAAAACTCGTCTCGACGGAGAATTCCAGGGCGCCAAAGCTCATCGAAACAATCGCCACGCCAGGTTGCCGGCGCGCATAATTGACGGAGATACTGATCAAATCCGTGAAGCTGTTCGTCGCGGCCTCGACCAACAAGATGTTAGCCCCGGGTGCCAGGGCATGTGCCCATTCCACGTCCAGGGCGGTCTCCAACTCCCAATTGTTCGTGCCCGGCCCACTGGAATCCGTGCTCGGATAATTCGTCGAGCCGTCCTGGGCGACTCGCTTGAAACTGGGGGGAGCTGCCAGGCCAAGGGCCGCGTCAAAGGCAGCCAGCTCCGCGGCAATTGTCGGCGTGTCGTAGGCATCGATGATCGCAATCGTCTGCCCCGTGCCGTTACCCTGAATGGTGCCATTGCTGAACGTGATCTGATCGAAGCCGTAGGCGTGGCGAAGTTGAGCCGGCGTGAATCCATTGGGTCCCGTGGTCCCCAAGGGTGTGCCGTTAGCTCCATGCCAAGCCTCAACCGTCGGCTGGCCGGTTGGCGTAAAATACGCGGAACTCGCCGGCACGACACTCCAAGCCTGGACCGTCAAGAGCTGCCGCTCTTCCAGCGATTCGAACGAGAGCAAGCGGCTTTGTCCGCACCTTATACCAATCCCAACATTTAAC
>PLYM01000107.1 GCA_003153375.1 Planctomycetaceae bacterium | reverse complement strand
ACCCACAGATTCCGCTATAGACCCCGCTTTAAAGAGTTTTGCAGATCGGTGTTTGCATATGTCAAAGGTGCTAAAAGGCAACTGGCTCGACTGAAAGACCCAAACAGACGAATCGAACTTCTATCCGAGATCGTTGACGTCGTTGCGACCGCCGGGCGACTTGCCGACGCATTATATTCTCACTTTCGTGCGGACCTGATCGAACGAGGGAGCGGGGCGCCCCCAACGGACATGCGACTCGAGCACGTCGAGCCTGCATCAATCCTCAAGATGCCGGACAACATCTGTCTTTTGGGCGACGCTGGCGCAGGCAAAACGTGTATTGCTCGCGTGTTAGCGGAAGTATCACTCGGCACCGAGGCAAAATGTGTCTACTTCCCTTGCTCGCGAATCCAAGATAGCGAGACGCCGCTAGATATTGCAATCGTTGACTTCTTGTCGTCGATAAATGCACTCGAACCCGGCACGTCGTTCGCAACAATCAAAAGAAATGCCGACCTGATCATTTTAGATGGCTGTGATGAAGCCGCCACATATCGTACGCGTCTCGCAAGCGATCTACTGGCCCTAAGTTTCTCCAACAGTTCCGTCACACTGCCGTTTCCGATAAGTGCGAACTACTGGATTCCCGATGACTTGATTGACGCGTTTACTGTGACCTTAACGAAGAGAAATCGCACGGCTACCCTCGAAATCTCCGATCCAATCAACAGCTCGGACTGGCGCCGCGTAATTCGCGCGAATCGTGGGACGCCGTGGGAAAAGGCGTTTGAACGACTTCAACTGCAGGTTGCCAACGCGAGCCCGCGGATCATTGTGACTAGCAGAGAGGCCGAACCTCTTGAACTCCCTCGGACATTCGGAAGCCTGCGCGTACTGCCATTTAATGACGAGCAACTTGTCCAATTTTTTGAGCGATGGTTCCGTGGGGCAAGCCGCAAGAGTGAAGAGGTGATCTCATTTCTCGAAGCAAATCCGCGTGTACGGGAAATCTGCCGGACACCTATGACTGCCACAATTGTTGCCGCAATTCACGAAAAGGAACTGCCGCTGCCCCAATCACGGACTGACATTTATCGAACACGATTCGCCCTACTCCTGGAGCGATGGGATCCGATCAGAAAAGTTGTCCTGCGGGCGAGATTGATGCCGGGTGATAAGATGACATTCCTTGTTCGAATGGCACTGCTGCTACAAAAAGGGCATCGCCGTGAGTTTGGGTTGGCGGACGCAGACAAGATTTGGCGCGAGGGCCTCTCCAGGACGTATCCGGACGTTTCTGTGCAAGAGTTACTCTCAGAATTGCGTTCCGTCGACAACGTGATCTTTCACGAATCTCGGGACCGTTATTCGCTTGGCCATTTGTCATATCAAGAATATCTTGCGGCAAATGGTGTCGCGCTGGGCCAGCATATTGGGCTGTTGGTCAAGAACGTCTTTG
Source organism: Planctomycetaceae bacterium (assembly GCA_003153375.1). GTDB lineage: Bacteria > Planctomycetota > Planctomycetia > Pirellulales > PALSA-1355 > PALSA-1355. The sequence continues at coordinate 40,862 of PLYM01000107.1, read as the reverse complement.
ATCCTTGGTGGCGACAGGTCGCGCTATTCTACGCTGGCATTACTGGGGATATAACCAAATTTCTAAGACGTCTTGGTCAGCAAGATCTTCGCCCTCACAGAGCGATGCTCGACGAAATGTTGATTGAAGCGCGTCACACATCTTCGTTCGCGAGGACGATTATCACCGAGATCATTCGGGAGCCGTAGTGGAATGGCGCACAATTCGAATAGATCGTTTCACTCGAATTTGAATCTGCATTGAAATGCTTCTCTGACAAGGAGTGCGAAATTATCCATGCTGTGTCATTTTTCAACGCGTATCGTCAGCGCACTTATCTTATTTTCGCTATTGTCCTTCGCCGCAGCGCGCGCTGCCGATGAGAAGTCGGGGGTGGAGGCGATTCGGTTGCCGAAGGGTTTTACGGTGGAACTGGCGGCGGGGGCGCCGTTGGTTGAGCGGCCGATGTTGGCGAGTTTTGATGATCGGGGGCGGCTGTATGTGGCGGACTCGGCGGGTGTGAATTTGCGGGGGGCCGAATTGGCCAAGAACCCGCCGCACGTGATTCGGATGATCGAGGACACCGACGGCGACGGCCGCTTTGACAAGAGCACGGTGTTCGCCGACAAGCTGGTGTTTCCGCAGGGCGTGGTGTGGCACGACGGCGCGGTTTACTGTTCGTCGCCGCCCAGCTTCTGGCGGCTCGAGGACACCGATGGCGACGGCGTGGCCGACAAGCGCGAAGAGTTGGTGACCGGGTTTGCCAACACGGGCGTGGCCGACGACATGCACGGCGGCAGCCTGGGGCCCGATGGTCGGATCTATTGGTGCGCGGGCCGCTTTCCACACAAGATCCAACGGCCGGACGGGCCGGTCATTCACGAGGGCACCGCGCCGCTGGTGCTGCGCTGCCGGCCCAACGGTTCGGATCTGGAAGTGGTGTGCGGATCGCAGGGCAATGCCGTCGGCGTGGCCTTCACCTGCGAGGGGGACATGTTCGCCAGCGGCACGTTCCTGGCTCCCAACTCGATGGGCGCGGGACTGCGCGACGCGTTGATTCACTGCGTCGACGGCGGCGAGTATCCGGTGCGCGATCGGGTGTTGCACGAACACAAGCGGACCGGCGACCTGCTGCCGCCGCTGACGCATCTGGGCGTAGCGGCCGCCTCCGACCTGACGATCTATCGCGGCGACGCCTGGGGCCAGGAGTTTCGCGGCAATCTCTATTCGGCCCTGTTCAATATGCACAAGATCGTGCGGCACAAGATCGAACGCTCGGGCGCTTCGTTCACGTGCCGCAACGAGGATTTTCTGGTTTCGAGCCAGGCCGATTTTCACCCGACCGACGTTATGGAGGACGCCGACGGCAGCTTGCTGGTGATCGACACCGGTGCCTGGTTTCGCATCGGCTGCCCAACCTCGCAGATTGCCAAGCCCGACGTGCTGGGCGGCATCTATCGCGTGCGCAAGACGGCCGCGCCGGCGGTTGCCGACGCCTGGGGAGCGAAGATTGCCTGGAGTGCGCAGTCGCCCGCGGAGTTGACCAAACTGCTGGCCGATTCCCGGTTCGCGGTGCGCGATCGGGCCGTGGCCCAACTGGCCAAACAGGGCGCGCCGGCCGTGGCACCGCTGCTCGGGGTGCTCAACGGCGATGCGGCCGCCGAGACAAAGTGCGCGGCGGTGTGGGCGTTGACTCGCATCGACGGCGAGCCGGCGCGGACGGCGGTGCGGCGAGCGTTGGAAGACTCCAGCGCGGGCGTGCGCCAGGCCGCGGCGCGATCGGCCGGGCTGCACCGCGACAGCAAGGCACTACACACGTTGATGGACCTGACGGACGCGGGCGAGCCGGCCGTGCAGCGCGAAGCGGCCACGGCGCTGGGACGACTCGGCGACCGCGAGGCCCTGCCGGCGCTGTTCACGGGTTTGAATTTTGCGGGCGATCGGTTTTTGGAGCATGCCCTGATCTTCGCGCTGATTCGCATCGGCGATCAGCCCAACACGCTGCGCGGTTTGGAGATCGCCAGTTCGCCGGTCAAACGCGGGGCGCTGATCGCGCTGGACCAGATGGACGGCGGGCAATTGACGCCCGAGACCGTGACGCCGTACCTGGCGCCCGGCGATCCGCTGATGGAGCAGACGGCGCTGTGGGTCATCGGCCATCACGGCGACTGGGGCAGCGCGATGGTCGAGTTTTTTCGCCAATGGATCGGACAAAAAGATCTGGACGACGCGCGGCGCGAGGAGCTCAAGCGGCAACTGCTGGCCTTCACCGGCGACCAGGACGTGCAGGCGTTGATTGGCACGGCCGTGGCCGACGGCCGCACGCCGGTGGCTACGCGATTGGCGCTGTTGGAAGTCATGGCGCAGGCCCCGCTGGGCAAGCTGCCGCGAGCGTGGATGGCGCCGCTGCAAGCGTCGATCGCCGATGCCGATGAGCGTGTGGTGCGGCAGACCGTGGCGACGCTACGGGCCATGCCACTGGATAAACGTCCGCTGATTCTGAGGGTCGACGCCCAGGTGAATTTCCCCGAGACCGAAAAGCGTTTTGCCGGCACGCGACTGTCAGAGAATTTTTGCGTTCGCTGGTCGGGCGTGATCCGCTGCCCACGGGAGGCGACCTATACGTTCTTCACCGACTCAGACGACGGCTCGCAACTGTTCATCGACGGCAAGCTGGTCGTCGACAACGGCGGCCTGCACGGCATGCGCGAGCGCGAGGGACGCGTGCAATTGGCAGCCGGCGAGCACGCGCTGCGACTCGATTTCATTCAGGACGAGGGGGAAGCCGGCTGCAAAATGTCGTGGCAGTTTCCGGATCACGACAAGCAGATCATTCCGGCCGAGGTATTGTTTCATCGTCCCCGCACGGCCCGGCCCGGCGAGCCGGCGGCGCTCAAGAAAGGGTTGATCGCGGAGTTCTATGAACTGGGCGGCGCGGTCGAGACGTTTCCGGATGTCGACTCCAGCGAGTTTGACGCCCCGCTGTTGCGACTGGCGAACGACCCGAGCGTGCCGCTTGACGTGCGCGTGCAGGCCGGCGCCGCGGTGACCACGCGACTGGCGAGTGTGGAACCGGGGCTGTTCGATTTGCTGCGCGCCAGCGTGGCCGCCGACCGGCCGCCGCTGGTGCGACTCGACGCGGCCGAAGCGTTGGGCAAGTCGCAGCTCGACGCGGCGCAGCTCAAGACATTGTGCGGCACGCTGGCCTCGGCCGGCGTGTTGGAAGTTCCCAAGCTGCTGCCGGCGTTCGAGCGTTCGGCCGACGCCGCGGTGGGCCAGGCGTTGCTCGCGGCGCTGGGGCATTCGCCGGGGCTGAAGAGCTTGCAAGTCGAATCGTTGACGGCGGTGCTGCGCGGCTATCCCGATTCGGTTCGCCAGGCGGCGGGGCCGCTGTTGGAGCAGTTGAAGGTCGATGGCGCCAAGCAACAGGCTCGGCTGGCGGAGTTGCAGGATGTGCTGGCCGGCGGCGAGATTCAGCGCGGGCGCGATTTGTTCTTTGCCAACAAGAAGGCGATTTGCGCCACCTGCCACTCGGTGCAAGGGCAGGGGGGCCGCATCGGGCCCGACCTGACCAAGATCGGCGCCATCCGCGCCCCGCGCGATCTGCTCGAGGCAATCGTCTTTCCCAGCGCCAGCTTCGCCCGCGGGTTCGAGTCGTTCGCCGTGGTGACCGACGACGGCCAGGTGCTCTCGGGCATCATCGCCCGCGAAACGGCCGAAGCGATTCACATCGTCAACAACTCGCGCGTCGAGACCCGCGTCCCCCGCACGGCGATCGAATCAATCACGCAGAGCAAAGTCTCGATCATGCCCGAGGGCATGGACGCCCAGCTCAGCCGCCAAGACCTGGCCGACCTGATCGCGTTTTTGCAATCGCTGCGGTAGGCGGCTTTCGTCACTCCGCGAGCGCTGGGACAACTCAATGCCTGAAGCGAAATTCGAAGTCATTGAAGTTGAGTATTGGGAGATTCCAGACTGGATCGCGATCACGGTCTTGGTCAGCCTGTTGGCGGCTGCGGTCCTGATGGTGCGGGAGTTTTGGCGACGACGACAGGATTGACGGATACAGGCCCCATGTCTGATGGCCCATACAACTCTGCGAAACGCTGTCGGCCACTCCTCATTGTGCTGGCAGTTGCATGGGGGGCGGCATGCGTAACCTTAGCACTGCTCCTGAAGGGCACATGGTGGGACGGCGCGGGATCTATTGTGGGTATCGCCGGTATTTATGCGGCAGGCTTTTTCATGGCTTATCGCGCGGGGCTACTCTAGTCGCGGGCCGCCTTTTCCGAAAATCTGATTTCCGCCTGACCCTTTGCCGCAGCGAAAAACGCCGCAAACGTGCAGCGCGGAGCCCGGCATGGTACGTTGTTACTCGCTCGATGAGTGCGCCCTCCAACGACATCCCACCCCCCCTCAGGATACACCCCCATGACAAAAACTCTTCTGGCTCTCGGCATGCTGGCCGGCTGGGCCCTTGCTCCCTTTGCCGGTTCGACGGCTCGCGCTGCAGAGGGCGAGCCGACGCCGGCTGAATTGAACAATTGGGCGCAGTGGCGGGGGCCGTTGGCTACCGGCGTGGCGCCGTTGGGCGATCCGCCGAGCGAGTGGAGCGAGACGAAGAACATCAAGTGGAAAGTCGAGACGCCCGGCGCGAGCACGGCGACGCCGATCGTGTGGGAGGACCAGGTGTTTCTGGTCACGGCGATCAAGACGGACCGCAAGGTCGAGCTGGAACCGAGCGAAGCGGACGGCAAGAAGAACCCCTTCAACATCAAGCGGCCGGAAAACGTCTATCAGTTCGTCGTGATGAGTTTGGACCGCCCAACGGGCAAGGTGCGCTGGCAGCAGATGGCCAAGGAAGAGGTGCCGCACGAAGGGCATCATCCCGACGCCAGCTTTGCCTCGGCCTCGCCCACGACCGAGGGCAAGCGGCTGTATGTCTCGTTCGGCTCGCGCGGCGTGTATGCCTATGATCTCGCTGGCAAACAGCTGTGGGGTCGCGACTTCGGCCGGATGTTGATCTACAACACGTTTGGCGAAGGCTGTTCGCCGGTCGTCCACGGCGACGCCGTGGTGTTGAACTGGGACCACCAGGGCGGGTCGTTCATCATCTGCCTCGATGCCGCCACCGGCGAAACGCGGTGGAAGGTCGATCGCGACGAGAACACCAGTTGGGCCACGCCGCTGGTGATCGATCACGGCGGACGCACGCAGGTGATCGTTCACGGCACCAAGCGCGTGCGGAGCTATGACCTGAAAACAGGCGACGTGATTTGGGCCTGTGGCGGGCAAGCGATGGCCTGCATTCCCTGCCCGGTGAGCGATGGCAGTCTGGCCTTTCTGATGACCGGCTATATGGGCAATGCCTGCTTTGCGATTCCGCTCGACTCAACGGGCGACATCACGGGCGCCGACGACAAACTGGCCTGGCGGCGCCGCAAGCCGGGCACGCCCTATGTGCCCTCGGCGCTGCTGTGGGGCGACCTGCTCTATTTTCTGTCGAGCAATCGAGGGATGCTATCGTGCCTGAACGCCAAGACGGGCGAGCCAGTGTTCGACCGCACGCGCGTCGAGGGCATCGAGAACATTTATGCCTCGCCGGTCGGAGCCGCCGACAAGGTTTACATCACCGGCCGCGAGGGAACGACAGTCGTCATCAAGCGCGGCGGCGAGTTGGAGATTCTGGCCACGAACAAACTGGACGACCGCTTCGACGCCTCGGCCGCGATCGTGGGCAAGCAGATCTTCCTGCGCGGCAACCAGTACTTGTATTGCATTTCAGCCGAGTAGCGAGCACCGGGAACGGAAGCAGGCGACAGGATGAAGCGTTTCGGACGAGCGACGTGGCTCTGGCTGACGTGGGTCGGCCCAGCGTGGGCGATGCTGGCGGGCAGCGCGCGGGGCGAGGGCCCGCGGATGGTGACGGTGCTCGAGCCACCGGGCGCGATGTCGCGACCGTCGATCGATGCCGAGCACGCGGTGCTGATCAATGGCCGGCATCTGACGCCGGCCGGCAAGCACGTGCGCACGCAATCGTATAGCTGGGGCCTGGCGGTCAGTCCCGACCAGCGCACGGCCGCGCTGATCTCGGCCGGGGCCATTCAGTGGATCGGGCTCGATCCGTTGGAAGTGCGCGAGCGGACCGTGCCCGCGGGCGACCAGCCCAATCAGCCGAAGCGCAAAGGGGCCGACGGCATGTACATGGGCGCCGCCTTTTCGCCCGACGGTTCGAAGCTGTATGTGGGCAGCGCGAACCGGGGGTTGATCCTGAGCTTTGACGTGGCCACGCGGCAGGAGATGGCGTCGATTCCGCTGGATGGCGACGGATACGAAGACAGCTTTGTCGGCGATTTCGTCGTCACCGCTGACGGCCGGCGAATCGTCGCCGTCGATCAGCACAATTATCGGCTGGTGACCGTCGATCTCGAAGGCGGCAAGGTCTCGCAATCGGTGCGCGTGGGCCGCAATCCGTTCGGCGTCTGCTTGTCGCCCGACGAAAAGTTTGCCTGGGTGTCGAACGTCGGCATGTTCGAGTATCCGCTGCTGCCGGGCGTCACGCCCACGACACGGGCCACGGCCGGGCTGGCGTTTCCGGCCTATGGCGTTCCCTCGAAGGAAGCGGAGGAGGGCGTGGTCGTCGCGGGGGTCTTCATTCCCGGCTTGGGCTCTCCGAATCACCCCGACGCGATGTCGGTGTTCAAGGTGAACCTGGCCGATGGCCGCGTCGAAGCGCGGCTCAAGACGGGTTACCTGGTTGGCGCGCGACGCAAGAACATCAACACCGTCGGCGGCGCCAGTCCCAGCACGGTGGCCGTGGACAGACAGTTTGCTTACGTGTCGAACGCCACGAACGATACGATCTCGATCATCGACATTGCGAAGAACGAGATCGTCGCCCAGGTCGAGCTGAACGTGCCGGGGCTGGAAGATCTGCGCGGCGTGCTGCCGTTTGGGCTGGCGCTGAGCCCCGACGAGGTGAAACTCTACGTGGCCTGCGCGGGTTTGAATGCCGTGGCCGTGGTCGACACGGCGGCGCGCAAGCTCGAGGGTTACATTCCCGCGGGCTGGTTCTGTGCCCTCGTGGAGATTTCGCGCGATGGGCGCGAGTTGTTCGTGTCGAGCGCCAAGGGATTTGGCTCGGGGCCCAACGGCGGACGCGGCTTCGTGCCGCCGGAGCGCGGGTCGCATCCCGGCGACATCATGCAGGGGCTGTTTCAACGCGTGGCGGTGCCCAATGCGGAAGAACTGAAGGGCTTCACGCAGCAGGTCGTCGACAATACCTATCGCCGCCGCGAAGTGGCCGACGACGGCCGCAATCCGCTGCCCCCGGCCTCGGGCCTGCGCGCCAGCCCGATCAAGCACGTCGTGTTCGTGGTCAAAGAGAACCGCACGTTCGACCAGGTTTATGGCGAACGCCCCGACGTGGCGGGCGATCCGACGCTCGCGCACCTTGGCCGGTCGGCCACGGTGGTGAACAAGCGGTTGGAGACCTATGCCGACGTCAACGTGGCGCCGAATCATCAGGCGTTGGCCGACCGGTTCGCGATCAGCGACAACTTCTATTGCGATGCCGACCAGTCGAACACGGGCCATCGCTGGGTGGTGGGGGTGTATCCCAACGAATGGGTCGAGGTCAACGCCCGATCGCGAATCGAAGCCCGACCGTTCAGCAAGGCGCCGGGCCGGCGCTATGTGAACGGCTCGAGCGCCACGGTGCTGCCCGAGGACTACAACGAAGCCGGGGCGCTGTGGGAGCATCTGGACCGCAAGGGGATTCCGTTTTTCAATTTTGGCTTCGGCACCGAAATGCCGATGTCGCTCGAGGAGCAGATTCACAAGCACACCGGCGTGCAGATGAGCGTCAGTTTCCCGCTGCCCAAGCCGCTGTTCGATCACACCTCGCGCACCTATCCAACCTTCAACATGAGCATTCCCGATCAGTATCGGATCGACGTGTTCGAGAAGGAATTTCGCGACCGCTGGGCCAGCGGAAAGGAACCGTTTCCCCAGCTGGTGACGATGGTGTTGCCGAACGATCACCTGTCGGGCGAGCGGCCCGAGGCGGGCTATCCGTTCGGCGAGTCGTACATGGCCGACAACGATCTGGCCTTGGGCCGGCTGGTGCAAACGCTGTCGCGGTCGCCGTTCTGGAAAGACCTGTTGATCGTCGTCACCGAGGACGATCCGCAAGGGGGCCGCGACCACGTCGACGCACATCGATCGCTGTTGCTGCTCATCAGCCCACACGTGAAGCGGCATTTCGTGTCGAGCCAATTGATGAATTTTGGCTCGGTGCTGAAGATGATCTTCACGGTGTTGGATTTGCCTTACTTGAACCAGTTCGACGCCGGGGCCTCGCTGCCGCGCGACTTTTTTGCCGATCAGCCGGACCTGACACCCTATGACCTGGTGCGGGTTGACGAGCGGCTGTTCGATCCGGCCAAGGCGCTCAAGCCGTTCGATCATGGATTCGATTGGAACAGCCTGCTGAAGTCGCCGAAGATGGACGATCCGGACGACATGCGAGCCGGCTTTGACGATGATGATGACGACGACGAATAACGTCCTCGGGAGAATCGAGCCGTGCAACTTGTCGAAATGACCTGGCCCGCCGTGGCCGCGCTGTCGAAGGATACGCCCGTGGCGATTCCCATCGCGGCGCTCGAGCAACACGGCCATCATCTGCCCGTGTTCACCGACAGCATGCTGGTGGGCGAGATCACGCGGCGTGCCGAGCGCCAGTTGCACGACCGGGTGCTGTTCGCGCCGGTGATGTGGCTGGGCAATTCGGAGCACCACTTGGATTTTCCGGGCACGATATCGGCCTCGCCCCGCGGCTATCTCGATCTGCTGGTCGACATGATCGAGAACTTCATCACGCACGGCTTCAAACGCATCGTGCTCGTCAACGGCCATGGCGGCAACAACGTGCCGGGGCAGCAGGCCGTGTTCGAAGTGCGGCAGCGCCATCGGCAGCGCGAGGATCTGCTGCTGTTGTTTGCCTGTTACTGGGCCTTGGGCTCGCAGCCGCACGAATCCGATCCGTCGCTCGTGCAACACGCGATGGGCCACGCCTGCGAATGGGAGACGTCGATGATTCTGTCGCTCGCGCCGCACCTGGTGGGCGACTACCAGAACGCCACGACGGTCGACCCGAGCGGGACGTTCGATCCGGTGTATCGTGGCTGGACCACCAAGGACCGCAGCGCGATCGGCCACATCGGCAAACCCAGCGCCGCCAGCGCCGCCAAGGGCGAGGCGTTGCTGAAAATCTTTACGGCCGACGTGGTCACGCTGCTGGAACGGATGCTCGATTGGAATGGGCGGACGTGGTGAGGAGGGGAGGAGGCCGTAGGCTGTAGATAGGACAGACGAGGCGGATGCTGGATTGGGCGGTGAATTTGGTTACGCTAGAGGGCAGTCGCGGCACGACGAATCAGGGTCCCTTGCAGAATGAGCGGACGATGAGCGACGCACGAGATGAGCGGTTGAGGGTTTCGCGGCGGACGGTGCTGGCCGGTGCGGGCGCTTCGGCGTTGTTGACGCTGGGGAAGCCGTATGTTGCGCCGGCGGCCGAGCCGGCTGGGCGGCCGCGGATCGCGGCGCTGGTGACCGAGGTGCGCAAGCTCTCGCACGGTGAGGTGATCATCGATCGGCTGCTCGAGGGTTACGGCTGGGAGAGCGAACACCATCGCCCCGAAGTTGACCTGGTTTCGCTGTACGTCGATCAGTTTCCCCCGGGCGACTTGAGCCGCGAACGGGCCAGCCGCTTCAAAGATCTGAAGATCTATCCCACGATCGCCGAGGCGCTGACGCTGGGCGGCGACAAGCTGGCGGTCGATGGCGTGGTGCTCATCGGCGAGCACGGCAACTACGGCCAGAACGAAAAAGGACAGTATCTCTATCCGCGCTACGAGTTCTTCAAGCAAACCGTGGACGTGTTTCGTAACAGCGGGCGGAGCGTGCCTGTGTTCAACGACAAGCACCTGTCGTGGAACTGGGACCGGGCGAAGGAAATGGTCGACACGGCGCGGAGCATGAAGATCCCGTTCATGGCCGGATCGAGCGTGCCGATCACCTGGCGCGTGCCGCAAGTGGAAATGCCGCTGGATGCCGACGTCGAGGAAGTGATGGCCGTGGGCAACGGCGGCGTCGACAGCTATGACTTTCACGCGCTGGAAACGATTCAAGCGTTTGTGGAACGGCGCCGCGGCGGCGAGCAGGGCGTGGTGCGGTTGCAGGCCCTCAGCGGCGACGCGGTGTGGAAGGCCCTGGAAGCCGGATCGTGGGCCAGCGGCGGATGGGATCCGGCATTGCTGGAAGCCTGCCTGTGCCGCAGTCAGCAATTGGTGCCCGCGCGCGAGGGCTTTGGACACAGCTATCCCACGGCGGCCGACATGCGGCGGATGGTGAAAGATCCGGTGGCCTATCGCTTCGAGTATGCCGACGGCGTCAAGGCCACGATGCTGCTATTCAACGGCGTGGTGAACGACATCACGTTTGCCGCCCGGCTGAAGGGACAGGCCGAGCCGCTGTCGTCGCTGATGTTGCTGGGTCCCGATCACGGCACGCAGCCGCACAACTTCGACTCGCTAGTCTGGCACATCGAACAATTCATCAAGACCGGCCAATCGCCCTATCCGGTCGAACGCACGCTGCTGGCCACGGGCCTGGTGGCGGCCGGCGTGGAATCGTTGTGGCAAAAAGGGGCCGTGCAGCAGACGCCCCATCTGGCGATCCGCTATCAGCCGAATCCCAACTCGACGTTTCGCAGGACCTAAAGCACGATGAGCGACGCAGACAAGAAACCTCGCAAGCGGCTGGCGATCGTCACCACGGTGTGGACTTATCAGTCGCACGCGCAGCACATGGGCGATCGCTTTCTGGTCGGCTATCCGTGGAACGGCCGCTGGCACCGGCCCGAGATGGACGTGGTTTCGCTCTACGTTGACCAGAAGCCGGCCGGCGATCAAAGCGCCTCTCGAGCCCAGGAGTTTGGCTTCACCGTCTATCCCACGATCGCCGAGGCCCTGCGGTGCGGCGGCGAGAAACTGGCGGTCGACGCGGTGCTGGTGATCGGCGAGCACGGCGAGTATCCGAGCAACGAAAAGGGACAGATTCTCTATCCGCGCTACGAGTTCTTCGAACAGATCGTGGTGGTGTTCGACAAGGACGGCCGTGCGGTGCCGGTGTTCAACGACAAACACTTGTCGTACAGCTTCGACAAGGCCAGCAAGATGGTGGCGGCATCGAAGCGGCTGGGTTTTCCGTTGCTGGCCGGTTCGAGCCTGCCCGTGACCTGGCGGTTGCCGAACATCGAGCTGCCGCTGGACTGCCAGATCGACGAGGCGTTGATGGTCGGCGTCGGCGGTTCGGACGCGATGGACTTTCACGCCTTGGAAGCCATGCAGTGCATGCTCGAACGGCGCCGCAACGGCGAGACGGGCGTCAAAGCCGTGCAGATGATCGAAGGCCCCGCCGTGTGGCAGGCCGCCAAAGATGGTCGCTGGTCGCGCCGCCTGCTCGAAGCCGCGCTGTCGCGATCACAATCGCGCACCGGTATCGCGCTGGAGGACGGCCGCACGCAGGACTTGACGCACAGCGGCGAGCTCGAGCAACTGGTCAAGCAGCCGGCCGCGTATTTTATCGAGTACACCGACGGCTTGCGGGCCACGTTGCTGATGCTCAACGGCGCCGTCACCGACTACACGTTCGCCTGCCGGCTGCGGGGGCAATCGCAATACATTTCGACGTTGTTCCAACTGCCGCCGACGCCGAACGTGGTCTACTCGGCCAGCCTGATGCACAAGGCCCAAGAAATGTTCGCCACCGGCCAGGCGCCCTATCCGGCCGAACGGACGCAGCTCGTCTGCGGCATTCTGGATCTGTGTCTCGATTCGAAAGTGCGCGGCCACCAGCGGCTCGACACGCCGCAGTTGGCCGTTCGATATCGTCCCTCGCGGGCCTCGCAATTCGCCGGCGCCCCGACTGCAACCGCCTAGGAGAATCACACCATGAAATGCTTTGCCATCGCCGCCGCGCTCGTCGCCCTCGTGCCGCTATCCGCTTGGGCCGACGCGCCGAACGTGGGCGAGAAGGCTCCGGATTTCAAACTGCAAGGATCGGACGGCAAGGAATATGCGCTGGCCGATTTTGCCGGCAAGAAAATGGTCGTCGTGGCCTGGTTCCCCAAGGCGTTCACGCCCGGCTGCACCGCTGAGTGCAAGGACATGAAAGCCAGCAGCGCGGCGCTGCACGGTTTCGACGTCGCCTATTTCACCGCCAGCGTCGATGAACCGCAGAAGAACGCCGACTTTGCCAAATCGCTCGACCTCGACTTCCCGATCCTCAGCGATCCAAGCAAAAGGACGGCCGAAGCCTATGGCGTGGTGCATCCCGCCCGCGCGGTGGCCGAACGGTGGACGTTCTACATCGGCAGCGACGGCAAGGTGAAAGCCGTCGACAAGATGATCAACACCAAGCAGGCCGGCCAGGACATCGCCAAGAAGCTGGAAGAGCTGGGCGTGCCGAAAAAGTAGCAGCGCGTCAGTCCGCCGCTGGCTCGCTGTCGGGGATTTTCTGGCTGGCATCAACGGCCAACCAGCAGCAGGCGCCGATCACCAGCACGCCGGCGTAGATGTAGAAGGCCGGATCCCACTGTGCGCGGCCGGCATAGCCGTGAGCGGCCATCCAGTCGACGAACCGGCCGAGAAAGACCGTCGAGACAAAGGCGCCGGGCACGCCCATCGAGTTCATCAGGCCGAACACAGTGCCCAGGTGCGGGCCGCTGATCTCCATCGTCACGGTCCAGAAGGTCGCTTGCTGCGAGATGGCGGCCATGAAGGCCAGCGCGGCCCACAGGCTGGTGGCCAGGGGCGATTCGCACTCGATGCCCGCCCAGAGGGCGAGCGCGGCCAGCGCGGTGCCGGCGAAACCATAGTAGCGATGACGGGCCGGATGACGGTGCGTCACGCGGGCCAGCCAATCGGTGACAAATCCGCTCGACAGGCAGCCCACGGCCGCGCCGGCCAACACCAGGGACGACAGCCAGCCCGCCTCGATCGGGTCGACGTGGCGGCCTTTCTCCAGGTAGGTCGGATACCAGCTCATGATCATGTAGGAGAAAAACGAAGAGCAACTTTGCAGGCAACCCAGCAGCCAGACATTGCTGCTGGAGAGGATCGCCCGCCAGGGGATGGGCAGCTCGTGTTCGGTTTGCGCCGAGGTTGAGCCGGCGGCGATCAGGGCTCGCTCGGCGGTGTTGGTGGCCGGGTGCGTGGCCGGATCGTCGCGGAACCACCAGTAGAAGGCCGCCGCCCAAACGAGGCCCAGCGCGCTGAAGACGACGAAGGTCCAGCGCCAGCCGACGGCGACAATCAGATAGGCCGCCAGCGCCGGCGCGACGGTGCCGCCCAGTTGCGCGGCGGTGAGCATCAGGCCCTGCACGCGGCCGCGCTCCTCGAGCGGAAACCAGCGGGCGATGACGCGGGCCGCGTTCGGATAAGCGCCGGCCTCGCCGGCCCCGAACAGGAAGCGGACGGCCAGCAGCATGGTCAGCCCGTTGGCCGCGCCGGTGAGGGCCGTAAACGCCGACCACCAGAGGACGATCCGCGCCAGCACGCCGCGCGAGCCAAACCGATCGCCCCAGCGGCCCGTCGGCACTTCGAAGAGTCCATAGGCAATCGTGAACGCGCCGAGCACCCAGCCCATCTCGGTATCGCTCAGATTCAGATCCGTTTCGATCGCCACCACGGCCTTGCCGATGCAGACGCGATCGAGATAGAGAATGAATGCCAGCGAACAGAGCAAGCCCAGCACGCCAAAGCGGGCGTGCGTCGCGGGCCCATCGGCAGGCGACGCAAGGGGTTCGGCGGCGGTTTCGCGCAAGGAAGTCACGCAGGGATCTCGAACGTTTTTGGGGCCTTCGCCGGACAAAGGCTAGCGAGCGAATCTCCGCAGCACGTTGGCCGTGATTTTCGAAACGCTTTCGTCGACCAACAGGGAACTGGGCCAGCAGATCGAGCCAACGGAAAACACCGCGCCGCCGCGCGGGGTTTCGAAGGTGATCAGATCCGCGCCGCCGTCGTCGGGGTTGAGACCCTTGGCCAGGTGCTGCACGCCCGCGGGCGAACTGGGCGAGATCTTGTCGGTCTCGTGGCCCGAGGCTCCGCCGGGGATTCGCTCGTGCAGGCTGGCGGCGCCGAACTCGTCGCCGTTGGCCAGCCCGGTGCCGGCAAAGGCCCAGTGCTCGGCGTTGAGCACGCGGTAGGGCGCGGCGGTCATGACACCGGTCTCGGTGTAGACGACGCCCAGCAGGTTCGCTTCCGACTCCAGCCGCATGCCCAATCGACTTTCGTAGCGCGGGTTGGCTCGCAACTTGCGGCTGTCGCCGTTGTGGACGATCATCGTGCCGGCATCAGGCAGCGAGACTTCGCAGTTCACTCCGTTGCCGCCCAGATAGACCAGCCGCCCGCCGCGCTCGAACACCCAGCGCTTGACGGCCTGATACATTTCGCGCGACCAATACTCCGGGTGCGTACTGATCACCAGCACGCGGTAGGCATCCAGATCGAGTTGCCCGGCGTGCAGTTGGGTTTCGGCATAAAGATCGTAGGCCAACCGCTCGCGCTCCATCCAGCCCAGCAACCGCCATTCGGTGGGCGCGACGTGACAGGCGGCGCGGCCCTCGATCGGGTCGGTGATTTGCGTTTGCTCGGGAATGTGATTGATCGGTTCGGGACGGTCGAACGACAGCGGGGCGTATTCCTCGGCGTTCCAGGTGCCGAACTCGGGATCGTTGTAGCGAGCCAGCTCGAGCCGGGCGTTGACCGTAGGGGTCGGCGGCAGACGATCGGCATGGATGTAGTTGCTGCGTCCGCCGAAGTTGTTGTAGGCGTTCCAGGTGATGTTCGAGGCCAGTACGGCGATGGGCGCCGTCGGCGCGGCGGGCGCGACGATCCAAGGAAAGGCAAAGAATCGGCCGCTGTCGGTTCGGGCGTGAAAGTAGTACAGGCCCGAGCGCTCGGGCGCGGCGACGCGCTGCGCGTGTTGCCAACTGCCGTAGCCGTGCTTGTTCCACGCGACGCCGGTTTGGGTGTAGTCGCCATCGGGCGTGATCTGCATCGTGGCCAGCGGTCCGTGCTCATCGAACCATCCAATCTTGGCGGCCAGTTCCTTGCGCCAGCCATAGCGCCAGAGATCGATCTTGTAGGGCTCGACCGAGTGGATGCGAAACTCGGCGCGCTCGCCCGCTCGCACCCACTTGGGCCAGGCATAGCCCAGCAGCCCGTCGGCGAGCAAGCGAAAGTGATGGGGCGCGGGGGCCGGCAACTCGATCTGCACGCGCTTGGCGCCATAGCCGGGCTTTTGCAGCGTGACGCGATACGTGCCGGGCGGAAGCTCGGCATGGACGGCGCCGCTGGCCCGCGAACGGGCTTCGATCGAGCCGGCCGGGCCTTCGAATTCCAACAGCACGTCGGCCAGCGCCACGTACCGCTCGTCGCTGACATAACCCACCAACATCGTTGCGAGTCCTCGAGGGGCCGTGACCCGCGGGTCGGTTATTCCAAAATGGCCGGATCGACGTCGTGTGCGATGCAGGCCACGCAATCGCCTTGCGCCACTAGCGACGGCCCGCGCGTGGCCAATAGCACGCCGGCGGTGTTGGCCACGACCGGGGTCGGTTCGCGATCGGGCCGTTCGAGAAAATGGATCAAGCCCACCGGCTGCCCGCGCTCGACTTCGTTGCCCAGCGGCAGCAAGGTCTCATAGATGCCCGACTCGGGCGCAAAGCGATAGTCCTCGCGATCGAGCGATTGCACCCAGCGCGTGGGCGGCAGGTTCAGTTCGGCCCGCGTGACCTTCTTGCCCTCGAGCAGGCCGAAGTGAACGAGCACGTTGCGCAGGCCCGTTTGCGTCAAGCGATGCACGGCGGCCGAAACCGGCTCGCCGCCGCCCATCTCGGTAGTGATCACGATCTTGCCCTGCCGCTCGGCTTCGACCGGCAGCAAGCCGGTGCCGGCGATGTCGGCATAGAGAAAGGCGAAGTCGCTGTTCCAGGCCAGCGTGCCGGCGACCATCTGGCGGCGCTGCTGGCGGTCTTCGACCAGGTGCATGTGGGCACAAGGGTAGAAGTCGACGCTGCGCCCGCCGGTGTGCATGTCGATGACGATGTCGGCCAGCGGAAACAGGACCGTGGTCAGATAGTGGGCGATCATCTCGGTGGGCGAGCCGTCGGCCCGGCCGGGGAACGAGCGGTTGAGATTTCGGCCATCCAACGGCGAGAGTCGCGTGGCCGCCTTGGCCGCGGGCATGTTGAGCGCCGGAATCAGAATCAGGCGGCCGCGCACCTGCTCGGGCCGGGCATCCAGCTCGCGCATCAGCCGCAACGTGGCGACCTGGCCGGGATATTCGTCACCGTGGTTGCCGGCCATCACCAGGGCCGTCGGGCCGGGCCCATTGTTCACCACCGCAATCGGCACCAGCAAATTGGCCCAGCCGCCGAGGTTGTACGAATAGGGAATGCAAAGCGTGCCCTGCTGTTTGCCGGGGCGAGCGAAATCGACCGTCGAATGGATTTGGGTGGCGGACATGCTGGAGCGGGCAGACCATTCGCCGCGGGCTGACACGATCTGAAAAATGACCGGGTCGGTTCTACCACACCGCGCCGGCGATTTCCAGCAAGGTGCGGCCCCTGGTGGTCTCGCGGAAAAACTTTGTGATAGAATGCCGGCCATGGGCAAACTATCTCCTGAAGAACGCGCAGCGACCGAGCGGCGGCTGGCCGAAGTCGTGGCTCGCATGGCCGAAATGCAGCCGACGCTGAGCTCGACGATCGCGCCTGAGTGGGTCGACCTGTACCGCGAGCGGGCCGCGCTCGAGCGACAGCTCAAGGACGACGTCTAGCAGGCGGACTGGCGGACCATGAAAACAGCCACGGGCACGACGATCATCTCGCACGGCCAGCTCATCGACGGCACGGGCGCCGCGGCGGTGCGCGACGGAGTGGTCGCGGCACGCGACGGGCGCATCGAGTATGCCGGCCCAGCGGCCGGCGCGCCACGCGTGGAGCCCGACGCGAAGCGCATCGACGCCCGCGGCGGCACGATCATGCCGGGGCTGGTCGAGGCGCACTTCCATCCCACGTATTTCGACGTGGCGAACCTGGAAGATCTGGACATCAAGTATCCGGTTGAATACGTCACGCTGCTGGCGGGCACCAACGCGGCGCTGGCGCTGGAGTGCGGCTATACGGCCGCGCGCAGCGGCGGCAGCTTGTTCAACATCGACTTCTGGTTGAAGAAGGCGATCGAGGAAGACTTGCTGCCCGGCCCGCGGATGGCCGCCAGCGGACGCGAGATCTGCGGCGTCGGCGGCCTGATGGATTGGAACCCCGACTTCCGCAAGCTCGGCATGGAAGGTCTGGTGCTATTGATCAACGGGCCCGACGAAGGACGCCGCGCGGTGCGCAAGCTGGTCAAGGACGGCGTCGAGTGGGTCAAGACCTATCCGACCGGCGACGCGGCCGCGCCCGACACGAACGATCACCACACGCTGTGCATGACTTTCGAGGAGATGCACGCCGTGGTGGCCGAAGCGCACAATCACAAGCTGAAAGTGACGGGGCACTGCCGGGCCAACGAGGGAATCAAGAACGCGCTGCGGGCCGGCTATGACACGCTGGAGCACGGCACGTTCATGGACGCCGAAGCGCTCGACCTGCTGCTGGCTCGCAACACGCCGGTGGTGCCGGCACTGCAATTCGAATATGCCAGCATCGTCCACGGCCCCGAGTTCAACATGCCGCAGAAGGTGATCGACGGGCATCAAGAGACGCTCGACGCCGGCGCCGAGAGCGCGCGGATGATCTTGCAGGCCGGCGGACGCTTGGGCATGGGAGGCGACTATGGCTTCGCCTGGAACCCGCACGGCACCTATGCCAAGGAACTGACGTTCTTCGTCAGGCACGTCGGCTTCAGCCCGCTCGAGACGATCCGCGCGGCCACGCAAACCGGCGCGGAGATCATGGGCCGGCAGGCCGAATTCGGCACGCTCGAGCGCGGCAAACTGGCCGACGTGCTGGTGGTCGACGGCGACGTGCTGGCCGATATTTCGGTGCTCGAAGATCGCGGGCGCTTGATTGCCGTCCTGCAGGGTGGCATCGTCAAGGCCGGCCGACTCGCACGGAGCGAGGCCGCTCGTTCGTGAGCGAGCCGCCGAGGCTGGCTTACATGGACCGCAGCCAAGGGCGCGTCAAAGATGCCCGAATGCGCAAAAAAGAACCGCACAGGCGCGGGGCAGCGGCGCTGTGCGGTCCGATGGCGCCGAAGCGCCCGATTTTGTCGGATTTAAGGGTCGCGGCCAGGCGTGCTGTCACTGCCTTGGCGACACGTTCTGAAGCAGACAAGAACGTGCGAATACCAGGACTTTTAATCGGCTCGGGGGGCATGTAACTACAAACATTCTGCAATTCGCACGTTCTTCCCACGGTCGCAAGGACTTACGATGAGGCCGCTGTGCCTGGAGGTCGCCCGGCCAGCCGTGCAAACTTTGTCAGATCGCCGGCATTCGCCGTCTTAAGCGACGGTGGTCGCGCCCTCGGGCCGGGGGGTTCTGCGACCCACGGCGGCCAGGATGCACACGGCGGCCAGGGCCAACGCGGCGCTCGAGGCAAAAGCGACCGTGCCGCCGTACTCTTCGTAGAGCCAACCGAAGAGCAGGTTCGACGGCAGGGCCGCGATGCCGATCGCAAAGTTGAACCAGCCGAACGCCAGACCTTTGCGCTCGGCTCCGACCAGATTGGCCACGAGCGTGCGCTCGGCCGGCTCGGTCAGGGCATAGAACAGTCCGTAGATCAAAAAGAAGCCCCAGCCCTCGGCCATAGTCGTGGCTTGCGAGAAGGCCAGATAGATCAGGGCGTAGATCGTCCAGCCGGCGAAGATCAATGGCCGGGGACCGAACCGATCGACAGCCCGTCCGGCCAGCAGACTGCCGGCGCTTTTGACGATGTGGAACGCGCCCCACAATAGCGGTAGCATGCGTTCCGAGACGCCCAGCTCGCCGGCCCGCACCAGCAGAAACACGTCGCTCGAGTTGCCCAGCGTGAACACGACCAAGGCCAAGAGCAGGATGCGAAAGTCGCGGTCGAAGGGGGCCAGCGTGAGCCGAAAATCGGCCGCCGCGCGGCTGGCGATCGGTTGCTCGCGCAGGCCCCACACCACGAGCAGCACGACCAGCAGGCCAGGAATCGCGGTCAACAAGAAGAGCGTTCGCAACTGATCGGGCCAAACCGACAGGAAGGCAAACGCCAGGGCCGGACCGATCGCCGCGCCCAGGTGATCCATCGATCGGGTAAAGCCGAACGCGCGGCCCCGCGCGGCCGGGTGAGTCGAGTCGGCCACCAGCGCGTCGCGCGGAGCCGAGCGAATGCCCTTGCCAAAACGATCGCTGCTGCGAACGAGCAAGACCTGCCAGGGCCGGGTCGCAAGGCCAATCAATGGCCGCGACAGCGCGGCCAGCGCATAGCCGGCGATGACGAAGACCTTGCGCTTGCCGGCTTTGTCCGACAGCGCACCGGACCACAGCTTGACCAGAGCCGCCGTGGTGTCGGCCACGCCTTCGACGGCGCCCAGCGCGGCCGTGCTCGCGCCCAGCACGTGGATGAGGAATGCCGGGATGAGCGGAAAGATCATCTCGCCGGCAATGTCGTTGAGCAGACTCGACAGCCCCAGCAAGCGCACGTTGCGCGGCAGGGTGGCAGGGGCCGATTCAGCGGCGGCTGGCGCGATGGGGAGTTCCGGAGACATGCCGGGGATTATCGCCCGAACGGCGGCGGCGCTAAAGGCTGGTTTTCCCGCCGATTGGGCGGAGCGCTACTTTTCTCGCTGCCAGACTTCCAGCGCGCAGCCGCTGCCGGCTTTGCCGGTGAACTCGCGGGGGCGCTGCTTTTTCTCCAGCTCCATGCACTGGATCATCTTGCCGTCGGCGAATTTGTAGATCACCAGATAGACCTTGCCTTTGTCCGCGCCCTCGGTGATCACGATGTTCAATTCCTTGGGATTCTTAGTGGGATCGATCTTATAAAGACCCGGCTCGTCGCCGCCGCCGTTGTTGAACTTGAAGTTCTCGCCCTTAATGGTCAGCCGGGTCTTGCGGCGTTGCTCTTCGGGCAGCGGCTTGCCATCCAATTCCATCGAGACCACGGTCCAGGTGCCCTGAAAGTTCTCCAAATCCAGTTTCTTGGCCGCCTCGGACGCCGCGTCAGCGCCCGCCAGACTGAAAGTCAGAGGCAGCAAAGCCAGAATGTGTAGCACGGGGGAATCCTTCGGGGAAAGCAGGCGAGAAATTGCCGGGCCAGTATAAGCCGCTGTCGCTCAAGGTGCCAAGCCGCGACAAGCTGGTCGATCGGAACTATATTGAAAGTAAGATCTTAACGGGCTGGCGCGGCGGAGCAGCAGCCGGCGGCATTCAGCCCAGCCTTCGGTGGAACGAGCCGGCAATGCACCATTTCGACAATCCGTCTCGTCGTGGCGCCGCCCCGTGGTGCGCGCTGGCGCTAGCCGCGCTGCTGACGACCCGGTTCGTCGCGCCGTGCAGCGCGCGGACGGACGAGCCCACGGCCGAAGAAACGACCCCGATCGAGGCTCCCGCGACTTCGAAAGACGATTCGCCTCGGCCGGCTGGGGTTTCAGCGGCTCCGATCGAGTTCGCTCGTGACATTCAGCCGATTCTGGCCGCGCATTGCCTGATGTGCCATGGACCGGATCGGCAGAGCAGCGGCCTACGGCTCGATTCGCCGGAGGGGGCCATGGCGGGCGGCCATTCGGGCGGGCCCATCCTGGGCGGCACGCTGGAGACCAACGAGATCTATCGTCATGTCGCTTCGGACGACCGAACGTTTCGCATGCCGAAAAACGCGGGGCCGCTGTCGGCCGACGAAATCGATCGGATCCGCCGTTGGGTCGAACAGAAAACGCCCTGGCCGACCAATGATTCTGGGGCATCGATTCAGCGCCGACCCTTTTATGAACGCTGGCTGCTGAAAGCCAGTAGTTGGACGGAGCGTTACGAGTTCGAGTACGCTTTCGCGCTGCCCTTTGCGGTCGCGTTCCTCGTCATTCAAATCCTGCTGTTGCTGGTGGCGCGCGGCAAGAGGACCTTTGTCCGGCGAGGCGCCGAGAACAACTGGCGCGGGCAACGCATTGCCCAGTGGTGCAGCCGAATCACGTCCAAGGAGTTGGGGCTGACCTGGCTACTGTCACTACTGGGGTTGAGTTTTATCGTGCTCTGGAGTCATGAGCAGCGACTGGCACGCGACCTGGCCGCCGCCGAGGCTGCCCGGTCCCGTGTCGACAACGTGTGGGCCAAGTCGGTATTTGGATATCCCCCCACGCCCGTTCGACCCGATCATCCAAAGCGAATCAGCGGCTGGTACTATCGGGGCAATTGTGAGCGCAATGCGGAACTGTTCAACAACGGCAATTATCGAACGGCGTCGTTTCATTTGAGCCTGTGCGATGCGCGGCACCACCCGCTGGAAGTCGGCGATCCGTGGCCGGCCGAGGGAGTGTGCGTGCGGTTGGAGATCGAGCGCGCACCGGGCACGACCGCCGACTTGTTTTCGGAGCAGATGATGGGCTCGGTGTTCTTCAGTGAAACGTTCTATAGCAATGAAAAGCGGGACGCCACGGACGACCTCCTGAAGCTCGAAACGGTCGAAGAAGGTTGGCGATGGGCGGTCTATTTTCCCTTGCCTTCGGCGGCCGACGCGAAAGAGCGGCTGAAGGGACTGATTTATCTCTATATCGGGCAAATCAACGACGGGCTGGTGCACGGCGACGCGCAATTTGGCATTCGCTATGACCTGGCGATCAAAGATGGCAGGCTGGATGACGACTCGGATCTGTGGATGGGCTCCTTCGGAAATCCCGCGGTAGCCCCGCCCGTGGAAATGGGAACGATTCCCTTCAACGAATGGTTCGACCATCGTCCCATGCCGATCATCGAAGGCGAGAACTCTCGCGATCCCAAGCTGTTGGGCGTGGAAGAATATGTGAAGAAGGGACTCATCGGTCCCGAAGCCCTGACGCCCGCTCCGCCCGCGAAGGCGGCTGACGACAAGCCGGCGGACCCCGCTCCAGGGGCCGTTCCCCTCAAACCAGGAAAACCGGGCGAGCCCGCGGCTCACCAGGACGATTGATTGGGCAAGAGCACATCGGCGGGGCGTCCGACCTGGCCGACGCGTCCTTGTTCGAGCACGATCACGTGATCGGCCACGCGGCACACTTCGGCCGGACTGTGGCTCACATAAATCGTCGGCACGTGCCACTCGGCCACGACCCGCTGAAAGTAAGTGAGAATGCGGTCCTTCAGGGCTTCGTCGAGCGCCGCCAAAGGCTCGTCCAGAAGCAGCAACTGCGGGCCGCTGAGCAGGCTGCGGCCCAGCGCCACGCGCTGCTTTTCGCCGCCCGAGAGATTGCGTGGATAGCGGGCGAGCAAATCGCCGAGTTCGAGCACCTCGATCACACGACGCGGCTCGATGGCCGAGCTGCGCCGGCGGCGGCCGTACATCAGATTGCGCTCGACGCTCAGGTGGGGAAACAGCAAATGGTCTTGAAACACGAAGCCGACGCGGCGGTCGGCGGCCCCAACGTTGATTCCACGGCGCGTATCGAGCCAGGTTTGGTCCTCGAAATGAATGGAGCCGGCATGCGGACGCAGCAGTCCGGCGATCATGTAGAGCACGCTGGTCTTGCCCGAGCCCGAGTGGCCGAACAGCGCGGTCACCTGCGCCGAGGTGTCGAAGGCCACGTCGAGCGCCAGCGAGCCGGCGAACTGGTGCGTGCAGTGAAAGCTAAGTCGATTCACGCGATGCCTGCCTTCGCTCCAACCATTCGCTGGCCAACAGGGCGCCGGCGGCCAGCGCGATCGAAATGCCGACCAGCCGCCAGATCTGCGCGTCGGAGCCCGGGCGGTTGGCGGCGGCAAAATAGCTGAAGATGGCCAGCGGAATCGTCTGCGTCTCGCCGATGATGTTGCCGGCCACGACGATCGTGGCCCCGAACTCGCCCAGGCTGCGTGCAAACCCCAACACGCAGCCGGCCAGCACGCCCCGACGGGCCAAGGGCAGCGTCACGCTCCAGAAGGCATCGAACCGCCGCGCTCCCAAGCTGCGCGCGGCCAACTCCAACCGCGGATCGACCGCCTGAAACGCCAGGCGGATGGCGCGGACCATCAGCGGAAAGCTGACCACGGCCGCCGCCAACGCCGCGCCCCACCAGGTCAAGACGATTCGCAGGCCGAGCCAACGTTCGAGCAAGCTGCCCAGGGGCCCGCGCGGAGCGAAGCACACCAACAGCAGATAACCGGTCACCACCGGCGGCATCACTAGCGGCAGATTGACGACCAGCTCCAGCAGCCACTTCCAGCGCGATTGCCAGCGGGCCAAGACATAGCCCACGGCCACGGCCGGCACCAGGCTGCCCGCGACGGCGCACAAGCCGACCTGAAAGCTCAGCCGCAAGGCCACCCATTCTTCGTCGGTTAACCAATCCATGCGGGGCAATCCAACTGGGGGCGACCTAAGGCTTGTCTTTCTCGGAAGCGGGTAGCACGACGAAGCCCAACTCGCGAAACACGGCGCTCGCCGGCGGCGAAGCGAGATAATCGTAGAACGCGACGGCAGCTCGATTGTCCGTGCCACGCTTGAGCAGCACCAGGGGATAGCGAATGGGATCCGTCAGCTTGGCATCGATTCGCGCGGCGATGCGCACCGCCTTGTCGTCCTTCACGTCGGTGGCATAGACGATGCCCGCCTCGGCCGCGCCGGTGTCGACAAAGTGGAGCGCTTGCCGCACGTCGGCCGCGCCGGTGACTTTGGCTTCGACCTTGCTCCACAGTTTCAATTTCTCCAAAGCCTGCCGAGCATACACGCCCGCCGGAACCGAGCGCGGATCGGCCAGGGCCAGTCGCCGAATGCCGGCTTGGACGAGATCGGCGGGGCTTTTGACCTGGAGCTTCGAATCGGCCGGCACGACGATCACCAGCTCGTTGCTCAACAGGTCGCGGCGCCGCTCCACAAGCTGCTTGTCGCTGAGAACATTGGCCCACTCGCTGCTAGCCGACAGAAATAAGTCGACCTCGGCGCCGGCACTGATCTGCTGTGCCAGGGTGGAGCTCGAAGCATAACTGACGCGGACCGTGACGCCCGGATGCAGCCTTGCGAAATCGGCGCGAATGCGCTCGATCGCATCGGTGGTGCTGGCCGCCGCGGCAACGAGCAACTTGCCGCTCAGCTTCGACTCATCGGCCGCCGCGACAGTCCGGCAGGCGAGCGGCGACAGCACGGCCGAAAGTACAATCGAAGCGCGGATTGTTTGCAGCATGGTGGTCTCCCTGGTCACGAGACGTTGGCAGGGGGGTTTGATTTGAGAGTCACGACGCGCGCCGCGCCGGCATTTTTGCGATGTTCCTGGCGCACCAGTTGGCCGCAAGCCGCCGCGATGTCGGCGCCCAGCGAGTAGCGCGTCGTCACGGCCAGCCCGGCGGCCTTGAGCTGGGCGGAGAACGCCTCGCGCCGCGGGCGATCGCTGCCCCTCAGGTGCGGCGCTTCGGCGATCGGGTTATAGGGAATCAGGTTGATGTGTACCGGGATGTCGCGCACATAGTCGATCAAGGCCGCGGCATCGTCTGACTGATCGTTGACATCGGCCAGCAGCAGGTATTCGATCATCACCTCATGGCCCTGCAGGGCGAACACTTCGACGAGCGCTTGCCGCAGCACTTCGAGCGGATAGCGTTCGGCGATGGGCATGATCTGCCGCCGCACGTCCTGCCGGGCGCTGTGCAGGCTGAGCGCCAGGCGCACCTGGGGATGGCGCTGGGCCATGCGGGTCATGGCCTCTGGAATGCCCACGGTGGAAATCAACAGCCGCCGTGGGTTGAGGTGGAAGCAGGCGGGATCGATGAGGAGTTGAATGGACGCCTCGAGCTGCTCCTCGTTGTGGAAGGGCTCCCCCATGCCCATGAAGACCAGATTGCGCACCGAGCGACTCTCGGCGGCCAGCAGTTGATTGGCCTGCACGAGTTGATCGACAATTTCGGCCGCCGACAGGTTGCGGGCGATGCCCATCTTGCCGGTCGCGCAGAAATCGCAATGGGCGGCGCAGCCCACTTGGGTCGAAACGCAGAGCGTCGTGCGTCCCGTGGTCAGACGCAGGATGACGCTTTCGATCAGCAGGCCGGCCGAGGTGCGAAAAATGAGCTTCGTGGCCCCGTCGATCCGCGAATCGTGCCGGCTTTCGAGTGTCAGGGCGTGAAACTCGACCTCGGCGGCTAGCGCCGTGCGGTGGGGTTCGGCGATTTCTTCAAGCGCCACGGCGGCCGGCAGGTACTTCTTGTAGAAAGCATTGCGGACTTGTCGCAGGCGATAGCGGTCGAATTTCAGCCGGCGGCGCACTAGCTCGATCGCGGCCAGGTCGTGAATGCTTGGCATGTCCAACTTCCGCGCTTGTTCACGCGCCACTTGCTCGACAGACGTCCGCCCGGGCGGACCCGACTATTTGGCGATCGGCTGGAAGGTGTAGAACTGGCCGCCGTCGGTCATGTAATAGGCCTCGCCCTGTTCGTCCTCACCAAACGACATGACGGGCATGATGTTGCCGCGAATCGTGCTGTTGGCGGTGACCGTCTTGCTCCGCTCGTCGTATTTCAACGCGTAGACCTGGCCGGTGATGTAGTCGGCATACAAATAGCTGCCGTTCAGCTCGGGCACCTTCTTGCCGTGATAGACGAACCCGCCGGTGATCGACTTGCCGGTCTCGTGGTGATATTCCCAGATGGGCTCCACCAGATCGGCACGGGCCGGCGATCCGGCGGCGCCAAACTTATGAAAACCCTCGCGGAGGTTCCAGCCGTAGTTGCCGCCCTTGGCAATCAAATCGATCTCTTCCCAAAAATCCTGGCCGACGTCAGCACACCATAACAGCCCGGTTTGCCGATCGAAGGCGATACGCCAGGGATTGCGCATGCCATAGGACCAGATCTCACCCAGCGCTTTACCACCTTGGCCAACAAAGGGATTGTCTTTGGGGATGGCATACTTCTTGCCCGCGTCGTGGTGGTCGACGTCGATCCGCAGGATCTTGCCCAAGAGCGTTGTCAGGCTCTGGCCGTTGCCATAGGGATCGTTGGCCTTTCCGCCGTCGCCGATCGCCAGGTAGAGATAGCCGTCGGGTCCGAAGACGATCGTGCCTCCCTTGTGATTCCAGAAGGGATGCTCGACCTCTAGCAAGACTTCCTCGGAGTTGGGATCGGCCTTGTTCGGGTCGTCCTTCGAAACGTGGAACCGCGACAGGACGACCGTGTGGGGCTTGCTGGTGTTGGTGGGCGTGTAATAGAGGAAGAACTGGCCGTTCTCGCGATACTTGGGATGGAAAGCCATGCCCAGCAGGCCCTTTTCGTTTTCCTTGTCCTCATAGACGACGCGCGACTCGATGTTGAGGAATTCCTTCGGCTCTTCGACGGCCGGATCGTTGGGCAGGACGCTGATCGTGCCCAATTGCGAGGGAATGAACACCCGGTTGCTGCCGTCGCCGGCGTGCGTGAGCAGGATGGCCCGATTGATGCGCAGGTTCGGAAACGCCCGCGTGACTTCGACATTGGTGGCGGTTTCGCGCACCTTGAGTGACGGGCTGGCGTCGGTCACGGCCGAGACGGCCAGCGCGAACAGCTCACCAATTTTCAGTTGGCGTTTGGCGGCCGAGTCGTCGCCCACCTGGCGAATCACGATCAAGTCGAGGCTGGGCACGATCAGCATGTCGTTGTCGAATTTGCCCATCGCCGAAAACGCATCGGAGGGCACGCCGGGATAAACGTCGGTGCTATTGTTCCACCACAGGAAGCCATAGCGCTTATTGAGATCCTGCGACGTGTGCGTCGCCAGCTTCACCCAGTCGGGCGAGAGCAGCTTCTTGTCGCGCCAGCTTCCCTTGTTCAGGAACAGCAGGCCAAAGCGAGCCAGGCCGCGGGCCGTGATGTGCAGGCCCGAGTAGGGAATGGGCATGCCGTCGCGATCTTCCCAGGTCCATTCGTCGCGGGCGATGCCGATCTTCTGGAAGATGTTCTCGTCCAGCAGTTGATCGATGTTCTGGCCGGTCGCCTTGTGAACCACGGGGCTCAAGAGCGACAAACCCGAATTGTTGTAGTCCCACTTCTCGCCCGGCACGGCATCCATCGGCAATTCGTTGAGCACGTAGGAAAACAGATCCTTGCGGGTCAGAATCGCGTTGTCGTTGTGCGCGCCCGAGGTCATCGAGAGTAACTGCCGCACCGTGATGTCGCGCTTCGACGGCGGGTTGGCGTCGGGAAAGAAATCGCCGACCTTGCTGGTGAGCTTGAGCTTGCCCGAGGCGATCGCCAGGCCGGCCGCCGTGCTGGCAAACGACTTGCTGGTGGAATAGACCAGGTACTTGCTGTCCGGCTTGGCGTCGTCGAAGTACCACTGGCCGACGATCTGTCCGTGCCGCACGACCATGCCCGTCTTGCTGCCGTTGTCTTTCAGCCAGTCGCGCACCTTGTCGAGCCCCGCCGACGACATCGACTGCGTCTCGGGCTTCGACTCTTGCCACTCTTTGTCCGGGAAAACGGTTTGTCCTCGCAGCGACGCCCCGGTGGCGACAAGCAACAGCAGAGCCAACAGTCCAAGGCGCGCGGCAGACGATTTCATCGTGTAAATTCCTGGTGAAGATTCAAGACCCAAAAGGACCAGCGGCGGCCAGCCAGAGCGTCATGATACGTACCGGCCCGTGCGGAATGCAAACCGCCTGCCATTTCATAGGACGCTTTACTGGCGGGAACGCGTCTGGTTTCGAGGCGGGGGTTTAACGTGCTAGAATTAAGATATGAACGAACCCCACGAGCCAGAACGAATTCCCTTGCCGCCGGTAGTGCTCACGATCGTGCCGAGTGTTGCGGCGGTGGCCGTGATGGGCGTGGGCTTCGCGGCGTTTCCCACACTCGGGCCCGTGGCGATCGTGCTGGCCGGGGTGGTCGTCTTCGCTGCGACCTTGGCCCTGCTGGCGCGCCGGGTGCGCCGCGAGAAATAGAGCACACTCAAAGTTTCCGGTGCCATGCTTGCGCTTCGCAAGCATGTTCCGAATCGCTGCTCGAGACGCATGCTTGCGGGGCGCAAGCATGGCACCCGCGGCGCATCGGTTGTCTCCGCTGCGAGAATTAGGCTCGTCAGAACAACTCCGCGATCGGCCGGCCTTCGTCCATCAGGTTGAAGGGGCGGCCCTGGCGATCGGTGGCGCTCAGGTCGTCGATGCCCATCGCGTGGAAGACGGTCTTGGCAATGTCCTCGGGCGCGACTGGCTTGTTGGCCGGAAACTCCGCGCGGCGATCGCTCGAGCCATAGACCTGGCCGCCGCGGACGCCGCCACCGGCCATCAGGATCGACATGCAACTGGTCCAGTGATCGCGGCCGGCTCCGCCCGCGCCGCCGGAGCGCGGATCGCCGATCTTGGGCTTGCGTCCCATCTCGCTGCTGACCAGCACCAGCGTTTCGTCCAGCAACCCACGCTCGGCCAGATCCGACAGCAAGGCGGCAAACGGCCGATCGAACTCGGGCAGCAGGCGATCCTTGAGGCAGTTGAAGTTGTTGCCGTGCGTGTCCCAGCCGCCGCCGCTCTTGCAGAGCGTGTCGAGTTCCTTGTCCCCCTTCCAAAACACGGTGACGAACGGCACCTCGGCCTCGACCAGCCGGCGGGCCAGCAGCATCGACATCGCGTTGATGCCGGAGCCATACTTGTCGCGCACCGCCAGCGGCTCGGCCGACAGGTCGAAAGCGTTCTTCGTGTTGCGCGAAGTCAATAGCGCCACCGCCTTGCGCTGTTGCAAGCGATAGTCATCGACCGCATGGCTGTTGTCGAACCGTCGCTGGGCGCTGTCGATCGCGGTCAGCAGCGATTGCTTTTCGAGCAGCCGCTTGACCGTCATGTCGCCGGTGAGCTTGAGGGCTGGCACCGAGAACTCGAGCGGGGCAGCTCGCGAGCCGTCGACGAACAGCGGATCGTATTCCAACCCCAGTCGGGCCGCGAACTGGCCCGGCCGCGTATATTCGGGCGCGCCTTCCTTGTGCGGCAGCGTGATCGCCGAGGGCAGACTCGGGTGGGGCGGCCGTTTGAAAGCCACGACCGAAGCCATCGACGGCCAGTCGGTCGGCTCGGGTACGCGAGCGTTGAGCAATCGGGGGAACGAGGGATCGGGCGCGTGGCCGGTGAGATTGTAGTAGTAGCCCGCATGGTGGTCGCCGGTGCCGCGGCCGAAATCACCCACCGAGCGCACGATCGCCAGATGATGGGCCACCTTGGCCAGGTAGGGCAGGTGCTCGCACAGTTCGACGCCTGGCGCGCTGGTTGGCACCTGCCGGAACGGCCCGCGATACTGCTCGGGCGCCAGCGGCTTCATGTCCCAGGTATCGATGTGCGAGGCCCCACCGCTGAGCCAGATCATGATCGCGCTTTTGGCCACGCGCCGCGTCGAGCTGCGCGGGCTGTCGGCGGCCACGGCCAGGTTGGCACCAAAGAACCCCAGCGCCCCGGCAGCCAGAAACTGCCGGCGATCGATCGGGAAATGTCCGCGGCGCGGAAAAGGCATCGTGTGAACACTCGCGGCTGGGTCGAACGCGACAAAGTCGAACCGTGCGAGCCCCATTGTAGCCCGTCGCGGCGGCTGCTTTCCAGAGACAGTGGAACCGCGACCGTCGCTGGGTTAGATTGGCGCCCATGGACAAGGTTCTGATTATCGTGGGCGATGCCTCGGAAACGATGGACACGCTCTATCCGTTCTATCGCCTGCAAGAGGACGGCTTCGTGCCGGTGGTGGCCGGTCCCGAGCGGCGACGCTTTCAGATGGTGTTGCACGAAGTGAAGCCCGGCTGGACAATCACCAAGGAATGGGAAGGCTACACGATTGAGGCCGACGTGGCTTTTGCCGACGTCGACCCACACGATTATTTGGGCATCTTCTTCAGCGGCGGGCGAGCGCCGGAATACATTCGCGAGAACGAAGACCTGCTGCGCATCACGCGGCACTTTTTCGAGGCCGCCAAGCCGATCGCCAGCGTTTGCCACGGCGTCGAGATTCCGGCCCGGGCGGGCTGCGTCAGAGGGCGGCGGATGGCCACGGTGCCCAAGTGCAAGTTCGACCTCGAGGTCTGCGGCGGCACGTTTGTCGACGCGCCCTGCGTGATCGACGGCAATCTGGTCAGCGGTCGCACCTATCACGACCACGGTCACTACATCCGGCCGTGGATTGAGCTGCTGCTCAAGGCGCGTGTCCAGGCAAGGGGAGGGCGCTGACATGATCGGTCGAACGACACGTGCAACAATCTGCCAGGCGTTGACCGTCGCGTCGATCGTGCTGCTGGCGTCGTCAGCACTCGTGGCCGAGGAGCCGCTGGGCCAGCGGATCGCCGCGGCCGTGAAGCGCGGGCTGCCACTGGTCGAAAAGGCAGCCGAGAACTATCCGACGCATCGCAAGTGCTTCTCCTGCCATCATCAAACGTTGCCCATGCTGGCCATGGTCTGCGCTCGCCAAGCCGGCTTGGGCGGCAACGAGGCACTGTTGACCAGCCAGGCGGAGTTCACGCTGGCGTCGTTTGCTGGCGAGATCGAAGACCTGCGCGCCGGTCGCGGCATCGGCGGGCGCGCATTGACCGTGAGCTATGGCCTATGGACGTTGGCTCTCGCTAACCGGCCGGCCGACGAGACGACCACGGCGATGGTCGAGTATCTGCTGAAAACTCAAAAGGACGACGGGCACTGGGAGGGGCAAGCGCTGCGGCCGCCCATGGAAGAATCGTACGCGACGTGTACGGTGCTGGCCGTCGGCGGCCTGCGGCGGTTCGCGACAGACGAGCAGAAGCCTTCGATCGAGGCGGCGATCGGCAAGGCCAAAGTCTGGCTGGTCAACCGCGTGCCAGAAAACCAGGAAGACCGAGCGGCCCGGCTGTGGGGAATGCACCAACTGATACCGGGCAGCGAGGAGTTCAATGCGTCCCGCTCAGCGATGTTGAGCGCGCAACGCCCCGACGGCGGCTGGTCGCAGATGGCCGAGATGGAAAGTGACGCCTACAGCACCGGCCAGGCACTCGTCGTGTTGCGGGCCAGCGGACTGAGTGCCGCCGAATCGGCTTGCCAGCGCGCAGCCGAGTTTTTGCTCAAGACGCAGCAGGACGACGGCTCGTGGTTTGTGGCCACGCGCGCCAAGCCCGTGCAAGTGCTGTTCGACAATGGCGACCCGCACGGCAAGAATCAATTCATCAGCACGCCGGCGACCAGTTGGGCGCTGGCCGGGCTATCGCTGATGGCAGAGAAAAGCTGACGCCAAGCCATGACTCGGCCTTAGCGTACGATCGTAGCCGGCTGCGTGTCTTCGGCGGCTTCGGGGCGGCGGCCGAGGGTCATCGCGCGGCGCATTTCCCATTGGGCGACCGCGGCGACGGTTTCGTGGAACTCCACGTGACCGGCTTGGCGTGAGGCGATGAGCCGGCCGCGCTCGACGATCAGGGCGTTGCGATGCGTGGCCGGAACGCGGTCGCCGGGTGTGACGACGCCGAACAGGTTCAAGGGATCGGCCGCCGAGAGGACGATCCAGGGCTGGGGCTCGGCCGCGGCAACTTGTTGTCGGGCTTCGCGCAGTCGATCGACCGCCGCGGGCAGTGCATATTGTTCGCCGGCAACTTGGGCCACGAATCGCCCGCCACGCACGTCGCCGCGCAGCTCCAGGCGCCGCAACGGGCCGATCAACTCCTGCCACGAGGGGGCCGAGGTCTCGCGCACCAACAGGTCGCGAAACAGCACGCCCCAGCGGCGCAGCAACTGCCGGCACCAGGCGTCGAGATATTGTTCGCGCGAGGGGACCGCAACCGGGCCGGGAAACAGCGACCAGCGGCCAATCGGCGCCGCAACCGAATGGACTTTGGTCTTCGTGCGCCGTCGCGAGCCGCGCGGACGATCGCCTTCGACGATTTTTCGCACGGCCGCGAACGCGTCGGAAGTGACCAGGCCGGCCGCGGCCAGTTCTCGCAGGGCTTCTTCCAAATGCGTCGGCAGCATTTGCGTGGCGGTCTTGAGCTCGCCAAAGAACAGTGCTCCCCGCGCCGTGAGCGCCTCGAGCACGGCCCGCGCGCCGGAGCGCAGGGCGCCGCTGGGAATCTCGCGCTCGGGCGACAGCAAGTTGGGCAATTCTTCGCGCAACAACAGTGAGATCGGCACGACGCGCGAAAGGGTGGCCATGCTGGGCCGCTCGTCCTCGTCGCGGCGCGGCGGATTCAGTCGTCCCCACACGACTTCGCCGGCCATGAATAGATTGTCGAGCCAGGCCGGATCGTACTCAGCCACGCGGGCTCCCAGCACGCGCTGCTCCCAAGCCCCGGCCGGCAACTCGAAACCTTGGAGTTGGGCAATCGCCTCGCGGGCGCCGACCGGGCCGCTCCAGCGGCTGCCATCGAGCAGGTGGTGATGGCCGGCCAGGAAGTGCAGGAAGTCGCGTGGCTCGACCGGCTGAATCTGCCGCCGCAAGCCGGCCAGCGTGAGTCGATGAATACGCGCCAGCAAGCGACGGTCGCACCACTCATCGGCTGGCCGGTCGAGCTGTTGCTGAGCATCGGTCGTGAATCGGCCGCGCAGCACCAGTCCCTGACCTTCGAGTGCTTCGAGCGCCGCACCGACGGCGCCCACATCGAGCTCCAGAAAATCGGCCAAGGCCGCGGCGGTCGTCGGACCGGAGTGCTCGACGCGCCCCCGCGCCAGCGCCGTCCAGGCTTCGCTCGCGGAGACTTCCTGCTGCAAGTGCTCGGGCAGCGCGATCGGCGGCTCGGGCGCGGCGGCGGGATAGGCCGCGTGGACGATGGGCCACTTCTCGGCGGCAAACCACAACTCGCGCCCGCTGGAGAGCGCAATCCGGGCAGCGCGACCAGCCGCGACCAGCTCGGCCAGCCAGTGGGACCAGGAACCGGCTTCCAAGCCGTCAATCGTCACCAGGTTCAACAGCGCGTCGTGCAACTCGTCGGCATTGCGCACCAGCGGCCAGGCTTCGGCGCGGACCTGGGCGACGGCTTCGGGATCGAGCCGGGCCAGGTCGCGCAGCTCATCGGTCGACAGCACGCGGCGCGTGGCCACGGCCCGCACGCGGCGCTCTTCCAGAGGGGCACCGTCGAGAAACGCATAGGGATTCGCGTTGAGCAGTTCGTAACTAAACGGCGATGGCTCGCGCGTGTCGCGGCCCACGAAACGAATCGTGCCGTCGCCGACGCGGCCGAGCAGCGCCACCAGGCCGTCGATGTCCATCGCTTCGTGCAGGCAGTCGTGCATCGTCTGCCGCACCAGCGGGTGATCGGGCACGACAATGTCGCCCGAGTGATTCTCCAGACAGCCGACGGTTTCGGGAAACACGGCGGCCATCAAGTCGTCGCAGCGAAAGCGCAACATGTGAGGCGGCACTCGCTTGCCATTCTGTTGCCGCAGCACGACCAGCGCCCGCGTCAGGTTCCAACGCCAGCGGACCTGGAACATTGGCACCGCCAGCACGGCCTGCTCCAGCAGCGTGGCCACATTGTCGGCGTTGAGCATCTTGAACAGGCCCTCGATCGGCACGCTGTGCTGCGGTCCGAGCGAGAGGACGATGCCGTCATCGTCGGCGCTGGCTTGCAATTCGAAATCGAAGCTGCGACAGAACCGCTTGCGCAGCGAGAGGCCCCAGGCCCGATTAATGCGCGCGCCGAACGGTGCGTGAATGACCAACTGCATGCCGCCCGACTCGTCGAAGAACCGCTCGAAGACGACTTCTTCCTGCGTGGGCACGACCGCCAGCGCGGCCAGCTGGGTTTCAACGTAGCGCAGCGCCTGCTCGGCGGCCCAGGGCGTGGCCCCGCACTCGGTTATCAGCCAGTCGACCGCGCCTTGCGGATCGACCGCCAATCGCGGCGCCGCGGCGGCCAGGTCCTTTCGCAATTGCGACAGCCCTGCCGACAGCTCGGGCGTGCGACCCGGTCGTTCGCCCAGCCAGAACGGGATGCTCGGCGGGGCCCCTTCGGCATCGCGCACCAGCACCTCGCCGCCGCGGACGTGGATCACGCGCCACGAGGTGTTGCCCAGCAAAAAGACGTCGCCGGCCATGCTCTCGACCGCAAAGTCCTCGTCGACCGTGCCGACAAAGGTTCCTTCGGGCTCGGAGACCACGCGATACAAGGCCGTATCGGGAATCGCTCCGCCCGAGGTGATGGCCGCAAGCCGGGCCGAGCGCCGCGCGCGAACGCGGCCGTTGATACGATCGCGGTGCAGGTGAGCCCCGCGGCGGAGCTTGGGCGAAACGCCTTCGCTGGTCAGCTCGATGATTGCGTCAAAGTCTTCGCGGCTCAGGTTGCGATAGGGCCAGGCCCGGCGGCAGAGCTCGAACAGTTCGCTTTCGTCCCATTCCTCGCAGGCCACGCTGGCCACGATCTGCTGGGCCAGGATGTCGAGCGGCTGCTCGGGTATTTGGATGGCGTCCAGCTGCCCCCCGCGCACGGCCCGCACCAGGGCCAGCGATTCGAGCAATTCGTCGCGCGAGAGAGGAAACAGCCGGCCCTTGGGAATCTTGCCCAGCGAATGGCCCGCACGGCCGACGCGTTGCAGGAAGGTGGCGATCGCGCCGGGCGAGCCGATCTGGCAAACCAGGTCGATGTAGCCGATGTCGATTCCCATCTCGAGCGAAGCGGTGGCGACGATCGCCTTGAGCTCGCCCGCCTTGAGCCGCTGCTCGGCCGACTGGCGAATCTGCCGCGACAGGCTGCCGTGGTGGCTGGCCACGGCTTCTTCGCCCAACAGTTCGCGCAGGTGATGCGCCACGCGCTCGGCCAGCCGCCGGGTGTTGACGAACACCAACGTGCTGCGATGCTGGGCGATCAGCTCGGTCAGCCGGGTGTAGACTTCGGCCCATTGGTCGTTCGAACAGACGGCCGATAGCTCGCTCGGAGGCACTTCGATGCCCAGGTCGAGCTCGCGCGCATGCCCTTCGTCGATGATGCTGCAATTCGGATGGCGTTGGTCGTCGACACGCTGACTGCCGACCAGAAAACGGGCGATCCCTTCGATCGGCCGCTGGGTGGCCGACAGGCCGATGCGCAGCGGCGGGCGCTGGCAGAGCGCTTCGAGTCGTTCGAGCGACAGCGCCAGATGGCTGCCGCGCTTGTCGCGCACCAAGGCGTGAATTTCGTCGACGATCACCGTCTCGACCGAGCGCAACAGCTCGCGGCTCTTGCCGGCGGTGAGCATCAGATAGAACGATTCGGGCGTGGTGACCAGAATGTGCGGCGGATGACGCAGCATCGCCTGCCGCTCGGCGGTTGGCGTGTCGCCGGTGCGAACCATGGCGCGAATCGGCAACTTGCCATAACCGGCGGCCTCGAATCGCTCGGCTAGTTCGGCCAGCGGTTCTTCGAGGTTGCGGTGGATGTCGTTGCCCAGGGCCTTGAGCGGCGAGACGTAGACCACATAGGTCTGCTCCTCGAGCGCGCCATCGAGCCAGCGGCGTACCAGGCGATCGAGACAGACCAGAAAGGCGGCCAACGTCTTGCCCGAGCCGGTCGGAGCGGCAATCAAGGTGTGCCGGCCGGCCTCGATTTCGGGCCAGCCGCGTTGCTGTGGCGCGGTCGGCTCGCCAAAGCGTTCGGCGAACCAGCGAGCCACGACGGGATGAAAGTCGGCAAAGAGCATCCCTGTATCATACGCGGCTCGGCCAGTAGGGGTGGAGCCCCCACGCACGAGGGCGCGGGTGACGACTGGCACAATGGAATCCGGCGGCAGCCGGCGGCGGCAACTATTTACCCAGCCTGGGACAGCGATTAGGTTTGAGGCAACTTTGATGCCTGTCGAATGTATCGCAATGGGGCGCTATGAAGTTTCGCTGGCTGGCAATTCTGGCGTGTGCGGCCGTGGGGCTGGGCGGTGTTTCGAACACGGCCTGGGGCCAGGGCTATTCGCTGGCCGAAGCGGCGGGAAAGATGACGCTGCCGGCGAAGCTCAAGCTCTCGGTCGAGCTGTTGGCCGGCGAGCCCATGGTGCGGCAGACCGTGGCGATCGAGTTTGACGATCGCGGGCGGCTGTGGGTGATTCAGTATCTGCAATATCCCAATCCAGCCGGGCTGAAGCGGGCCAAGGTCGACCGCTACTCACGCACCACGTACGACAAGGTTCCCGCTCCGCCGCCGCGCGGGCCCGCAGGCGCTGACCGGATCACGATTCTGGAAGACACCGACGGCGACGGCCGGGCCGACCGGGCGAAGGATTTTGTCAGCGGCTTGAACCTGACCAGCGGATTGGCATTCGGCCACGGCGGCGTGTTCGTGTTGCAGGTTCCCTATCTGCTGTTCTATGCGGACCGCGATGGCGACGACGTGCCCGATGGCGATCCGGACGTGCTGCTGACCGGCTTTGGCATGGACGACGCCCATTCAGTGGCCAACTCGCTCACCTGGGGACCCGACGGCTGGCTCTATGGCTGCCAGGGCAGCACGGTGACGTCGAACATTCGCGGCATCGAGTTTCAGCAGGGCGTATGGCGCTATCACCCGCTTTCGCGACGCTTCGAATTGTTTTGCGAAGGGGGCGGCAACTCGTGGGGGCTGGATTTCGACGAGCATGGCAACCTGTTCTATTCGACCAACTTTGGCGGCTTCGCCATGCTGCACGGCGTGCAGGGGGGCTATTACTGGAAACAGTTCGGCAAGCACGGCGCGCTGCACAATCCGTATGCCTATGGCTACTTCGACCACGTGCCACACACCAAGCTGCACGGCGGCCACGTGACGGTGGGCGGCATCGTCTATCAAGGCGACGCGCTGCCCAAGCAGCTCCGCGGCCGGTACATCGCGGCCGACCTGCTGGGCCATGCCGTCTACTGGCACGATTTCGAGCCCCGCGGCTCGACCTTCTCGGCCAGCCTGGCGGGCGACTTGCTGCTGGCCAACGACACCTGGTTCGCGCCGAGCGATGTCACGGTTGGACCCGACGGCGCGGTGTATGTCGCCGACTGGCACGACGCGCGGATGGCGCATCCCGATCCCGATGCCGACTGGGACCGCACGAACGGACGCATTTATCGCATCCGGCCGGAAAAGTTTGTGCCGCAACCAACCGAAAACCTGGCCACGCTGCCGAGCAGCAAACTGGTGGCGCGGCTGGACGACACGAACGACTGGTACGTGCGCAAAGCACGGCGGGTGCTGGCCGATCGGCGCGATCCCGAGACGATCCTGCCGCTGCGCACCACGGTGTTGGAGGGCGATAGCGCGCACGGGGCGCTCGAAGCGCTGTGGGCGTTGTATGTCAGCGGGGGGTTATCCGACGAATTCGCCGCGAAGGCGCTCCAGCATGCCAACCCCGACGTGCGCTGGTGGACGGTGCGGCTGTTGGGCGACGAGGGACGCGTTGCGCCGGACATCGCGCGTCAGTTTGCCGAAATGGCCAAGAGCGACCCGGCGATCGCGGTCCGGGTTCAGCTTGCTTGCACCGCCAAACGCTTGCCGGCGGGTGACGCGGTACCCATCATCGCAGCGCTGCTGGCTCACGATGAGGACCAGAGCGATCCGTTCCAGCCGCTGTTGGTATGGTGGGCCGTGGAGCAACATGCCGTCGCGGCCCGCGAACAATTCGTGCCCCTGTTCAGCCGATCCGAAGTGCGCAAGCTGCCGCTGGTGCGCGATTGGACCCTCGAGCGGCTGATGCGGCGCTATGCGGCCGAGGCCAGCGAGCCGGGCTATCGGGCCTGCGCCGCGCTGTTGGCGGCGGCCGAAGGGGACGCCGAACGCGGCAAGATGCTGGCCGCGCTCGACGAGGGATTGCGAGATCGCAACACGGCGCGCGGCAGCAGCGCGGGCACGTTGTTCGCCAACTTGGCCGTGGCAAATGCCAGCGCGAGCCCCGACGCGGCGGCGCCGCCGGCAACACCCGTGCAGTTGCCCTCGCAGCTCACCGATCAGATCGACCGGCTGTGGCGCGATGACACGTCGGACATGACCTTGATCCGGCTCGCCGCGCACTTGGGACAACCGCCGGCCCTGGCACGGGCGTTGGCGTTGGCGACCAACGGCAGCCTGGACAACGCCGAGCGGATCGTCGCCCTGCAACTCTTGGGCGAGGCGGCAACCACAGCGCAGGCCGAGCCGATCCTGGCATTACTCTCCGACACGCAGCCGCAAACGATTCAATTGGCCGCGCTCGACGCCTTGCGCAAGTTCGACGACGGTGCGCTTGCCACCACGCTCGTCGAACGGCTGCCGACTCTGGACACGCGCCTGCGCGATCGAGCGGTCGACGTGCTATTAGGTCGCAAGGGCTCGGCCGGGCGGCTGCTCGACGCGGTGGACGCGGGGCGGATCGCACCGACTTCGATCGCGGTCGACTCGCTGCGCACCGTGGCCTTGCACCATGACGCGCGGCTGGACGCGCTGGTGAAAAAGCATTGGGGCAGCATCCAGGGAGGAACGCCCGAGGAGCGACTGGCCGAGATGCGGCGAATCAACAACGACCTGCGGGCCAGCCGTGGCGATCCGGCGGCGGGCAAGGTGCTGTTCACCAAGCATTGCGGCACCTGCCATCAACTGTTCGGCGAGGGCACGCCCATCGGTCCCGAGTTGACGCACGCCAATCGCAAGAACCTCGACGAGCTGCTGTCGACCATCGTCAGCCCCAGCGCCGTCATCCGCAAGGAGTTCTTGAGCTTTCTGGTGCAGACGACCGACGGCCGGGTGTTGACGGGCTTGATCGTCGAGCAAACGCCCAGCCGCGTGACGCTGTTGGGGGCCAAGAACGAGCGGACCACGATCGAGCGCGACCAGATTGATTCGATCAACGAATCGCCGACGTCGCTGATGCCCGAGAATTTGCTCAGCCCGCTGAAGCCGCAGGAGCTGCGCGATTTGTTCGCCTATTTGCAAAGCGAGCCGGCCGTGGTTGGCCAGCGGCCCACGAAATAACCAGCTTCGAAAGCAGACATCATGAAACCGTTCTCACGTCGACAGTTTCTGATCGCCAGTGCGGCCGGCGCGACGGCCCTGGGCGCCGCGCGGCTGCGAGGCGCCGACGCGCCGCCGAAGGCGCAGATCGCGATCACGCTCGACCTGGAGATGAGCCGCAACTTTCCGGTGTGGGAAGAGATGCGCTGGGACTATGAGAAGGGGAACCTGAACGAGGAGACGAAGCGCTATACGGTCGAGGCCTGCCGCCGGGTCAAGGCGCAGGGCGGGGTGCTGCACTGCTTTTCGGTCGCCCGGGTGTGCGAGCAGGAGAACCTCGACTGGTTGAAGCAGATCGTGCAGGCCGGCCACCCGGTGGGCAATCACACCTACGACCACGTGAACGTGCTGGCCACGCGCGGCGAGGACATTCAGTTTCGCTTCCGCCGTTCGCCGTGGCTGATCGAGGGGCGCCCGCCGGCCGAGGTGATTCGCGAGAACATCCGGCTGGCCAGCGTGGCGCTCAAAACACGCCTGGGCGTCGATCCGGCCGGCTTTCGCACGCCGGGCGGTTTTGCCACGGGCTTGAGCGATCGGCCCGACGTGCAGCAGATGCTGCTGGACCTGGGCTTCACCTGGGTCAGCAGCCTGTATCCGCCGCACGCGATGGGCGAGCCGATGAAGCAGGCCAGCGACGCGGCGCTGGATGCGATCGTGGCGGCGCAGGCCGCGAGCCAGCCGTTCGTCTATCCGAGCGGGCTGGTCGAAGTGCCGATGAGCCCGATCAGCGACGTCGGCGCCTTTCGCAACGGCCGCTGGCAGCTCGATTCGTTTCTCGAAGCCATCCGCCGCGGCGTCACCTGGTCGATCGAGCACGGCGCCGCCTACGATTTTCTGGCCCACCCCTCGTGCCTGTACGTCACCGATCCAAAGTTCCAGGCCATCGAGTTGATTTGCGACCTGGTCAACCAAGCCGGCGACCGGGCGGAGTTGGTCGATCTGAATACGTTGGCGAAGCGAGCAAAGGGCTGAGCACAGCGATGGACGATGAGCCGACGACCGGCGACGCGACGACCGATGACAAGGCGCCTCATGACGCGGCGGACCGGATTTGCATTCCGCTGAGCAGGACCAAGCTTGTTCTCGGGCTGGTCGGCGCAGTCTTGTTTGTCGGGCTGTCGATTGTGCTGTGGATCGCCGGCGAGGGCCCCGGCTGGCTGGGCTGGATCGTTGGCGGGCGATTGCGCTTCGTGGCCGTCATCGGGGCCAGCTTTTTCGGCCTGTGCGCCGTTTATGGCGCGGTCAAGTTGTTCGACCGCAAGCCCGGGCTGATCATCGACCGCCAAGGACTGATCGACAACTCCAGCGCCGTGGCCGCCGGGCGCATCCCCTGGGATGAGATCACGGGCTATCGCGCCTGGTCGACGCACCGCCAACGCATGCTGGTCATCGACGTTGTCGACCCACGGAAGTACCAGGCCCGCGGGTGGCGCGGGCGCCAATGGCTCGACTCCATGAACACGCGCCTCACGGGCAGCCCCATCGTCATCTCCGCAAATTCACTGGCCATCGGTTTCGACAAGCTCGAACAAATCCTGGCCGCGGCGCTGGCGATACACCGGGGGCGAGAGGGGGAATGAGCAGGGGGAGCCGTGCGAGTTGCGATGCTCGGCAATCCCATTTGCGCCTCAGGTGAGGAGTAAACAGCCTGAAATTGGCAATGGGCCACTAGAGGGGGCCGCTGTCGTTGCAGGCACGAATTGCTGCTGCGAAAAAAGGGCGAAACGCCCAAAGTATGTCCGAATTATATAACCCCGAGATGGGACCAGCCCAAGCTACTCGAGAGGAAAACCTAGAACACCTTATACCAATCCCAACATTTAAC
>PLYM01000189.1 GCA_003153375.1 Planctomycetaceae bacterium | reverse complement strand
GGACGTTTGCCTGGCTGGCACGCTACCGCCGCCACAGCCGTGATTACGAACACAAAACTGAAACGAGTGAAACCATGATTTACATTTCTATGATCGCCCTGATGTCACGTCGGCTAGCTCGCAAAAACAACGTTTGAAGACTTGTTCTGAGATAGCAACGGTGATAAATGGTCTTTTAAGGACAAGAGGTGACAAACGGCAGTATTTCATAGATTATCCGATCGGGGAACTCACTTGCCTTCGCCTTTTCAAGCGGTATCATTGACTGTGCAGTCGTGGGACGACTAGATAAAGAGCAGCCCTGCTGAGCCGAGCGGCTCGTTAATGAGTAAGCCGACGTGGTGGAAGGCCTCTGGGTGTTCCGCCACGTCGGCTTTTTTTTTGCCCGTTTTGCCAAACGCTGGCAATAGGGCAAAGCACCTCCTACAAACTCGCTCGTGTGACTGCTGTTGGTCGACTGCGAGGACGGGATCAAACATGGGCTGTTGGATCATCGAACGCTGGCTTTGCTATTGGTATGGGCACCGCGACCTATTGCGAACCCCAAGCTACGCGGCCGTGCTCGCCGATGGGCGCATTCGCGAACTGCATTTTTGTCTGGCGTGCGGCAGCCCGGTGTGGACAGAACCTCGATCGACGACGGAGAGGCAACTCACGTGGAAAGACCTGCAGATTTAGACACTTGCCTCGAGTCCGCTGCCGCTGTCTGAATTCGTCCCCGGACCGCGTCGGTCGTCTTTCTTGACCGGCGGAATTAAGAGGCTGATTGCAAGTGGCATCGCATTTGCTCTATCACGGCATCGCCAGCCTGTCACTTAGGCAGTTTGCGCGACAAACATTTGCTCTGAGCATGATGCGAGAGTAGTGTGAGCCGCCGCGGGCTCTTACAAAACAAACAGCCTCGGTTATTCTCCGTGAAGTGCCCGATCGTCTTGGACACGAGAGCCTGGCTGAGTTTCAGACGAAATGGTTTGCGATCGCTGGGGCAATTATGCTAACGCCCTTTGTTGTCGCGAATGTCTAGGTTGTCGCGAATGTCTGGGGCAAACGGTCTAAAAGGAGGAAGCCGTGAACGAGCGGTCCCGATTTGAGATCCTGATGAATGCCTTTCGCGCCATGCACGATCAACTGCAATCGGACATTGAAGACCGAGACAGCGCTCGTTTGGTGTTGGCGACCATTGCGACTAGCCGACAACTCGATGCCGATGAATTGCGCCGCTTTGAGACGAGGGCATGCCCCTGCGATCCGTGGGATTTGCGCATCGACCTTGAAAAGAGATGTACCGCGTCTCGACGCGGTATGAATGTGTAATGGCGAATGGCATGAGCAAGCGCAGAGACTATCGCAGGCCGGTTGGACGTTTTTCCCGTGAACGGAATCCTCGCTCCGGAAGAATCGATGGTCATGAACGAAAATCATTACATTCTCCAAGCTACGTGGGCCGGCCTGCTAAGCGCGACAGTGGCAATTCTGTTCGCACTTCTGGCGATTACGGTATTTGTCAATTGGCTGTTCCGCCGTCGAAATCGCCCCTAGCCGTTTTTCCTAACGCTTGACGCAACAGGACGACTGCCGGCCCGTGCATTCCGTTTGCATATTCCGTGACAGTCGCTATTCTTAAAGCATTCGCGGAGGCCTTACCGATGGGCAAGTCGCTTCCGCGATTCGCTTGAATTGAATTGGTCGGATGACTAATTGAAGGGCAACCCAGCCTGGCTGGGAGGTCCGTTTACGAGTAAGCCGACGTGGTGGAAGACCTCCGGGTGTTCTGCCACGTCGGTTTTTTTTGTTGCAATGCACGAGTCGGTGACCGTTGTGTTGGTGAAAAAGTGGTCATAGGCCCGGCATGCGAATATCGGGTCCAGACCCACGTAAAGAGCTCCTAGGATCACGAACATGGATGCCCCAACTGCTCGTGGCGGGACGGCTCGTCATGTTGATCGTCGGTGCGCTCGAAGAGGCTGCCGTAGTCGGCGGGCTCACCGCCCTTGGCGCCGGATTGTGCAGTATCGGCATTCCGAAGAACAGTTTTGTGCAATACGAGACCCAGGTGAAGAACGGCAAACTCCTCCTGGTTGCCCATGGCACGCCCAAAGAAGTCGAGCGTGCCAAGGACATCCTGCATCAGCATCAAGCCCAGACAACAACGGTTTATGCCGCACAGACCGCCATTGGTATGTAGCTCATCGAGATCCGAGAGACCGACGCTTCCGCCTGTCTGCGACCAAAACTTTCACCAAATTTGATAAGGCATCATCCCATCCCGACGACGGTGCCGGGACGAACCGAGAGGATCCCCGCTATGAGAGAAGTCCAAGTTACCTTGCCGGAACTCACCCTGCTCGTCGCTACGCGGGCAGCTCTCGGCACGGGGCTCGGCCTCTTGCTGGCGCACTGCCTGCCCGAGAGCCAACGCAAGGCCGTTGGGTGGACGCTCCTACTGGTCGGCGGCCTCACCACCATCCCTCTCGCATTCGAGGTGCTCGGGAAGGTCCGCGCCTCAACCCCAGAGGGTTGCCAATGAGATCCGTGTGACAGAAGCTTTCGGTCGGTCCCTGACCGGAACCTACAGGAGAAGTCATTTTCAGGGGATGACTTCCAGGACGCTTGACCGGAATCCGCGACCTTCGCAACCAGCAGGCCACCATGCAGCATACCCAGCAAATCGTTCGGCAGACGCTGGCAGGAGGAACGCAATGAACTACGTGGAACGCTTCAGAGTGCCTCCTGGCACCTCCGTCAAGCTTAAAGACATCGACCCGAGCTTTACAAACCATCATAAGGGCCACAAGGAGGCGGCCAAGGAGATCGAGGACTACCGGCAGAGACTGAGAGCACTGCAAGAGCTGCTCTATGCCGATGGACGGCGATCGCTCCTGCTCTGCCTGCAAGCGCTCGACGCAGGGGGCAAAGACGGGACGATCAATCACATACTGGGATCGATGAATCCACAAGGCTGCAAAGTGGTGGGGTTCAAGCAGCCTTCTGCCAAGGAGCTGGCGCACGATTTCCTGTGGCGGATCCATCGTGTCACGCCTGCCCGGGGCGTCGTGACGATCTTCAACCGTTCGCACTACGAGGACGTTTTGATCGCGCGGGTTCATAACCTGGTCCCGAAAGAGATATGGTCGCGCCGTTACGATCGAATCAATGCTTTTGAGAGCGGCCTCGTCGAAGATGACACTCACATCCTCAAGTTTTACCTGCACATCTCCAAAGAGGAGCAGCTGAAACGCTTCAAGGATCGTCTCGATGACCCATCCAAACAATGGAAAATCAGCGAGGCCGATTACAAGGAGCGAACTTACTGGGACGACTACACGGCAGCTTACGAAGATGCCCTCTCCCGTTGCAGCACGGAACATGCCCCTTGGTTCATTATCCCTGCCGACCACAAGTGGTTCAGAAACCTTGCGATAGCACGGATCGTGGTGGAATACCTGGAAGGGCTAAAGATGACGTTCCCGCCGCCTGTGGTAAACCTGGAGCACATCCGCAAAGAATATCACTCAGCAAAGATCAAAGCCACCGACCTGAAAGGCACCATTTCGAGGGCCTGAGCCAATGGCGGCTCAGGCCCTATGAAGGTTCTTCGTCGATTTCCGGGGAGGATCCTTTTGGGGAAGATCAACGCGACAAACGGCTCGAATTCAAATGCTGGAACCTCGGAGTTCATTGCGATGAGAACGCCTAGCGCTTTTCCAATATTGGTCTTCGTCGCAATTCTTGGCATTGGCGCAGGACTGACATATGCCACGTTTAGAGTGTCGGATTACGTCGGAAGTGCCTGGATTGGAGTCTGCACCTTCGTGATTGCAGTGGTCGTTTCTTCCGCAATTCGCGTTGCGAATCAATGGGAGAAGGCGGTGATCTTGCGGCTTGGGCACTTCCGGTCCCTGAACGGACCGGGACTGTTCTTCATTATTCCGATCGTCGACACCATACCCTACTGGATTGACACCCGCGTGATCACGGCTTCGTTCAAGGCCGAAAAGACCCTTACCAAGGATACGGTGCCGGTGGACGTGGATGCCGTGCTGTTTTGGAAAGTGTTGGATCCCAAGAAGGCGGCCCTGGACGTAGCCGACTATCAAAGCGCCATCAGTTGGGCCTCGCAGACGGCG
Organism: Planctomycetaceae bacterium; assembly: GCA_003153375.1. Lineage (GTDB taxonomy): Bacteria > Planctomycetota > Planctomycetia > Pirellulales > PALSA-1355 > PALSA-1355. The sequence continues at coordinate 7,281 of PLYM01000189.1, read as the reverse complement.
CTGCGTGATGTCATCGGCAAGACCATGCTTTCCGACATGCTGGAGGGCCGAGAGAAGATTAGTAGCGAGTTGCAGAAGATCATTGACGAGCGTACCGAGCCATGGGGCATCAATGTGATCTCCGTGGAGGTCAAGGATGTGCTAATTCCTCCGGCCTTGGAGGACGCGATGTCGATGCAAGCCCAAGCCGAAAGAGAACGTCAGGCCCGGGTGATTCTGGGAGATTCGGAACGACAGGTGGCCGAGAAGTTTGGAGAAGCATCCAAGACGTATGCCAACAATCCTACGGCTCTCCATTTGAGAGCCATGAACATGCTGTATGAGGGACTGAAACAGAACGCCACAATCGTTATCGTGCCCAGCACCGTCGTCGAAACCATGCAACTCGGCAGCGTTGCCGGGCTCACGGCGCTGACCATGGGGCTTGGTCAAGAACAAGTACGTAAGCAGCAGGAAAGCGAGCCCGGCAAACGACAGTGACTTCAATGAACGATTGCTGCGGTTGAGACTCGACCGGAGCCCTACGCCCTTGTGCCAGAAGAAAGTTGCCGTCGCGGCCTGGGAGTCATACAATCGGTGGAGAATTATGAGTCGCCAATGCCCCCTACAGGCATAAGGAAAAAGGCTATGTGCAAGTCATTGCTTGGAGGGTGTGCTGGTTTCGCGTGGGCGCGTAAAGTCGTTGCGGTCGTGTACTGCTGCATTGGTCGGGGCGACCGGGATCACCGCTGGAGCGCATTCGCGTGGGTGGCTGGAGCCGTCGCGCTTATATATCCAGCGGGCCTGGCGAATGCCGATCCGCCGACCGCGGAGCAGTTCTATCAGGAGCAGTGCAAGCGATGTCACGGTGCGAACGGCAGCAACCCCAATCTATATAGCATCTTTCCGGACCTCCCAGATTTCACCGACAGAACGTGGCAGGCGGCGCACTCGAAGGCTGAATTGAAGGAGAGCATCTTAAGCGGAAAGAGCAGAATGCCGGCTTGGAAAGATGATCTGGATGGGGTTAAGGCTGGCGACCTCGTCGACTATCTAAGGACGCTCGCCAAGCCGGACCAGACAAAGTAAGCCTTTCCTTCCTTCGCCGTGCCCGGGCCCAACGATCGTTCGCGAGGGACAGCATTTCCGGCTTAGTATCGAGTTACTGCGACGCAGGTGCTCCGATGTACAAATGGTCAACAAATCGAAGGCGGTTGTTGGGGATGGCCACGAGCGCAGTGGTCGTCTTGATGGGCGCGTGCGTCGCTGCTCCCGCAGTGGGATATATTCTAGCGCCGTTCTTCCGTCGGCGCGGAAAAGGGTTTGAGGCCGGCTTTGAGGATGTTGGCGCTGTGGACGACGTTCCGATCGGCGCGTGGCATCTGCTGTCCCTTGAGTTGATCGAACAGAACGGTTGGGACAAGCGCCGGGTGACACAAAGTGTTTGGATTCGCCGCCGCGGCCCTGCGGACAGCGATATCGACGTTTTGTCGCCGATCTGCCCGCACCTTTGCTGTCATCTCAATTGGCGTCCCGACGCATCGAAGTTCATTTGCCCCTGCCACGGCGGCACTTTCAATTCTGATGGAAACTACCTCTCCGGACCGCCGCCCCGGTCGATGGATCCGCTGGAGCACCGTGTTGAGTCGGGCCGGTTGCTAGTCCGTTGGCAGGACTTCAAGAACGGGGTGCCGGAGCGGATTCCCGTTCTGGCGTGACGGCGTGAGGCATCGTACCCGGCATGAGCACAACACCGCAACAGCCCGACGACGGAGGATTCTGGGAATCCCGCACCGGTTGGCGACGGCTGAAAGAATCGCTGCTGCTGGAGCCGCTCGTCGGCGGATCGCGCTGGGCAAGCGTCTTTGGCAGTCTGCTTCTTTTCATGTTTCTCTTGCAGGTAATCACGGGCATCCTGCTGACAATGAACTATGCGCCGTCGGTGGAGACGGCCTGGAAGAGCGTCAGCTTCATCGACAGAGAGGTGCCCTTCGGGCGCTTCATAAGAGCGCTGCACTATTGGGGCGCCAGCGCCATGATCGTCTTGCTCTTAGTCCATATTATCCAAACGTTTGTCTGGGGAGCCTATAAGCGGCCGCGCGAACTGACTTGGATGTTGGGCGTGCTGTTGTTGTTTTGCACGCTTGGCTTGGCCTTCAGCGGTTACGTTTTGCCCTGGGATGAGGCCGCGTACTGGGCCACCAAAGTCGGGCTGGGGATCGTCGCCACGGTGCCGCTGGTTGGCGACTACCTGCGCACTTTGCTTCAAGGGGGGCCCGACCTTGGAAATCTTACGCTGACTCGTTTCTTCACGCTCCATGCCTTCGTCTTGCCAATTGCCGTGGCATTACTGGCCGTGGTGCACTTATATCTATTCCGGCTGCATGGAGTTACTCCACCATGGTGGAAATCGCCGGCACAACTTGAAGCGGCAAAGGAGCCGTTCTGGCCGGGACAAGCCTGGAAGGATACCGTCGCCGCACTGCTGCTGATGCTGGCCTTGGCCGTTTGGTGCTACTACTGGCCTGCCCCGCTGCGCGCCGAGGCCGATCCAGCCAAGCCCTACGAGGCGCGGCCTGAATGGTACTTCATGTCTCTATTCCAACTGCTGAAGTACTTCCCCAGTGGCTATGAGGTTTTCGGGACGTTTGTGCTACCGTCGCTGTTCTTCCTCCTGCTCTTTTTCTGGCCGTTGTTGGATCGCAACCCGGCGCGCAACCCGCGCCAGCGTCCGGTGGCAATGTCTCTTTTGACCTTGGGGAGCACGGGGCTGGTGAGCCTAACCGTCTTCGCAATTACCACCGACACGCGCATGCGCGAGCCGGCGACCACGGTGCCCAGGCCTCCTCCGGTCGCGGCCGGGGCCCACCAGAAGCTGCAAGTCGCCAAACTCTTCAGCCAGAATTGCGCGGCATGCCATGGGGATGATGGCACCGGGGGCACGGTCCGCGCAGGAATGCCAAGCATTCCCGATTTTGCCAGCTTGCCGTGGCAAGCGTCGCACAGCGATACGGCAATCGAGCATTTGATCCAAAAGGGCAAACCGCCGCTCATGCCGGCTTTCGGCGAAAAGTTGAGCCAAGAGCAGATTCGGGGCCTGACGCTATTTATCCGTGCGTTTGGCATTCCAGCGCGCCCGGCACAGGCCCCAGCAAAACCCGCGCCGGCGGTCGACGCTCTCCCGACGTCAAGACATGACGCAAGGGCGGCGCCTCTGGCCGTAAGGAGTTCAGAAGAAGATGCCCGATCGCTGCTGTTGAGCACAAAGTGAGAGCCATGCACGGCACTGCCGCTTACTGCACGAATTTTTTTTAAAACTGCTTTTAAGTGGAAGCGATGTTGTCTTAAGTTCACGACCCACCACCCGGCGTGTTCGCATTTATGAAGGTTTGAAATAGGATGCCTCAATCGTCATCGTGCCCAGCACCGTCCTGGAGACCGTGCAACTCGGCAGCGTTGCCGGGCTAACGGCACTCACCACGGCGCTGGGCCAAGAACAGGCAAGCAAACAGCAGGAAAGCGAGCCCAGCAAACGACAATGAATTCAAGGAACGATTGCTGCCAATGAGACGCGGCCGGAGGCCGAGCCGGCAAGCGGACGCACCGCTGGAGAATAGCCATGACATGTTCGTCGAGAGTCTCAGGCCGAGCGTCGCTCTCGACCTGATCGTGGAAGTAATTGTGGCCATCATTGAACGCCACCGCTTCGAGAGCATGTGCCCGCGGCGGTTTTGTAAGACCTTGGAACGAGATTGGACATGATCAAAGTGCCCATGTATCCGTTGCGATTCGCACCGATTTACCAGTATCGGCTCTGGGGTGGCCGGCGCCTGGCCGATCTGCTCACGGCACCGCTGCCCAGCGACGGGCCCATCGGTGAAGCCTGGCTGCTGAGCGACCGCGATGACCATTCCAGCAAGGTCGCCGCCGGACCGCTAAAAGGATCGACCATCCGGCAATTGCTGGAGCAGTCGCCGGATCAAATGCTGGGAAAGCTGGCAGGCCGCTTCCGACGTTTCCCTGTGCTCCTCAAGTTCCTCGACGCACGCGAGAAGCTCTCGGTCCAAGTGCATCCCAAGGATGGGCAGAAGGACTATATCCCACCGGGCGAGAGCGGGAAGACCGAAGCCTGGGTCGTGCTGGAGGCGTCGCCGGCTAGCTGCATCTATGCGGGCTTAAAGCCAGGCAATACTCGCGCTGATCTAGAGCAGGCGCTCGCGAACCGGCGGCTGGCGGACCATCTGGCAAGTTTCACGCCGCGGGTCGGCGACGCCGTGTTTCTCCGGGCCGGCACCGTTCACTCCCTCAGCGGCCTGGTGGTTTTCGAAGTGCAGGAAAACAGTGACGTCACATTCCGCCTGAGCGACTGGGATCGCATCGACCCCACGACAGGCAAGCCTCGACCTCTGCAAGTCGAGCAGGCGATTGCCTGCCTCGATTTCGAGCAAGTCGCGATCGGTCCGGTGGCGCCGGTGGTGGAGCAAGCGGCACCGGTGCTGCGAGAGCGACTCTTTCATTGTGAGCATTTCTCGGTGTGGCGGCAAACTGGACAATCACCGTTCACCGTCGGCGCAGAGGGCACACCGCGGGTGCTGGTTTGTATCGTTGGCGAGGGGGATCTGGAGCACGGTGGTACCAATTATCACGTCGGCCGCGGCGATGTCGTGCTCTTGCCGGCGGAGGTCGGCGCGTGTGTCTGTCGCCCACACAATGCAATCAGCTTGCTGGAAGTCGCACTACCGGAATAGTTCCAGCCAAGCAACATCGAGAAGGTGAGCAGGACCAAGAACTGGGAAACAGAAAGAATGAAAAAGCTCGTTGTTTTCGACCTCGACGGAACACTCGCCGCGAGCAAGTCTTCGCTCGATGCGGAGATGGCAGCGCTGATTAATAAACTGCTCGGCATCATCAAGGTTGCCGTGATATCCGGTGGCGATTGGTCGCAATTTCAGAAACAAGTGCTCTCTCACCTTGCCAGCGACGAACGCTTGCAGAATCTTTCGCTCCTTCCTACCTGTGGAACTCAGTTTTTCACATACGACAAAAAGTGGGAGAAGATCTACTCAGAGGATTTCTCCAGTGAACAGAAAGAGAAAATCGTCAGTTCACTGAAGAAGGCGATCGAGCAGTCGGGCCTGAAGGCCGACAAGACTTGGGGAGAGGTGATCGAAGATCGGGGAAGTCAAATTACCTTTTCCGCGTTGGGCCAAGAAGCTCCCCTCAAAGAAAAAGTGAAATGGGACCCGGATTTCACGAAGCGGAAGAAGATGAAAGCCATCCTCGACACGTTGATTCCCGAGTTTTCTGTCCGCTTGGGCGGCGCGACGTCCATTGATGTCACGGAGCCCGGCATCGACAAGGCCTATGGGATTAAAAAGTTGCATGACGTTCTTAAGATTGCCATTGAAGAGATGATCTTTATCGGAGATGCCTTGTTCCCTGGCGGCAACGACTATCCGGCTGAGCAAGCCGGCGTCGTTTCGATTCGAGTCAGAGATCCGAAAGAAACGAAGCGAGTAATCGAGGCAATCATCGCTTGTTTAGGTTGAGCCTGGCAAGCGACCTTGTGAGGAGGAATGATGGCTGGATTCAAGATGCGGCGACTTGGGCTGATGATGGAGCCCGAGTCGGGCAATGCGCTGGAGGTCGAAGGAGTCCTGAACCCGGCCGCTGTCCGCGGTCCAGATGGTCAGCTGTACCTCTTCCCGCGTCTGGTCGCGCGAGGAAATTACTCGCGCATCGGCATCGCAAGAGTGCGGTTCAATGACGCTGGCGACCCCGTCGGTGTCGAGCGGCTGGGTATCGTACTGGAGCCCGCAGTGGATTACGAGCGGCGGCCGGATAGTGGTGGCGGCTGCGAAGATCCGCGTATCACGTTTGTCGAACCGATCCAGCGTTATGTGATGACTTACACGGCGCTTTCGCCCGCAGGCCCGCGGATTGCCCTGGCCCTGTCCGAGGACCTGTTCCACTGGCAGCGTTTGGGGCCGGTGACCTTCAGCCCCTATAAAGACATCGAGTTCGACGGCGTGGACAACAAGGACGCGAGCGTGTTCCCCATCGCCATCCCCGACCCCTCCGGGCAACCGGCAATGGCTATCCTGCACCGGCCGCTTTTTCCCGGAACTCGTCCGGAGGAAACGGTGCGTCAACCGGCGTCCCGCGTGGTGGATCTCCATCGGGAGAGCATTTGGATTTCTTACTGCCCGTTGGACAAGGATCCTAGTAAGCCGTATCACCTCCGTCACTTTAAGTTGCATAGCCGGCTGGTCAGTCCGGTGGCGCCCTGGGAGCGGCTGAAGATCGGCGGCGGCACTCCTCCGATCCTGACTCGGCACGGATGGCTGATCATTTACCACGGCGTCCACGAACTGGCGGAACCCAGCAGTGCAGCGCACAAACTATGCTACTCCGCCGGGGTGCTAGTGCTCTCCCAGGAGCATCCGCGTGTGATCCGTTATCGTTCGCCGCAGCCAGTATTGACGCCGGACCTGCCGCAGGAACGCCAGGGGACCGTCGCCAACGTTGTGTTTCCCACCGGCATCGACCGGCGCGACGACCTCGGCACGCCGGACCGGTTCGACGTCTATTATGGGATGGCCGACAGCCGGATAGGCGTGGCGCGTCTCGACGTGCCGGACTCTCTGCCGCCAGGAGCTCTCGTTGACCCCAAGCGAGCCGAGGGCGCAGTTCAATTTGACTTTCAATCTCAATCCGAGAGTCGCCATGGGGACCCGATCACGATCAAAGAGGGTTCATCGTCAACATGACTCACTCAATCACCATCGCTCGGCCCGAACTGGACGAACTCTGTGTAAACACGTTGCGTTTCCTAGCCGTGGACATGGTGCAGAAGGCCAAGTCCGGGCATCCCGGTTTGCCTCTTGGTTCGGCGGCCATGGCCTACGCGCTCTGGGATCGCGTGCTCAAGTTCAACCCGCATGATCCCCTCTGGCCCGACCGGGACCGCTTCGTTCTCTCGGCCGGACATGGATCTGCGCTCCTGTACGCGTTGCTTCATGTCACGGGCTTCGACTTGCCACTAGAGGAACTTGAGCGCTTTCGCCAATGGGGAAGTCGTACGCCAGGCCATCCGGAATACGGCAAGACCGCCGGCGTCGAGGCCACCACCGGTCCCTTGGGGCAAGGCCTAGCCAACGCCGTCGGGATGGCCATCGCCGAGGTGGCGCTTGCAGCACGCTTCAATCGACCGGGTCACGGTATCGTTGACCATTACACGTACGTTTTGGCCAGTGATGGCGACCTGGAAGAAGGAATCTCTTCCGAGGCCGGATCAGAGGC
>PLYM01000039.1 GCA_003153375.1 Planctomycetaceae bacterium | reverse complement strand
TTGAACGGGTCGATTGAGGCGAATGGCTGTGGAACAACGACGAGGTGGCCGAGTTCGTCGCGGCCTTTCCGAATCGTTTCTTCGGAGTGGCCACGGTCGATCTTGCGAAGCCGGTGGCCGCCGTGCGCGAGCTGGAACGCGCGATCAATGGTTTGGGCTTCAAGGCTCTGCGGATTGTCCCTTGGCTGTGGAAGTTGCCGCCCAACGACAAGCTCTACAATCCGCGGTACGTGAAGTGCATCGAGTTGGATATTCCATTCTGCACCCAGGTTGGTCACACCGGCCCCCTGATGCCTTCGGAGACCGGCCGGCCGGTGCCCTATCTGGATGAAGTGGCGCTTACCTTCCCCGAGCTGCGCATCGTGGCCCACATGGCCACCCCTGGACCGACGAGATGATCGGCGTCGCCTGGAAGCACGACAACGTCTACATCGACACGTCGGCCTATCTGCCGCGGTACTATCCACCGCAACTCGTGCACTTCCTCAGCACCTATGGCCGGCACAAAGTGATGTTCGGCAACAATTTTCCACAACTGACGTGGAAGAAGTGCCTGGAACAGGTGCAGGCCCTGGGACTGGAGCCCGAGGCGACCGAGCAATTTCTGAGCGGCAACGCCAAGCGCGTCTTCCACTTCGGCTGAGTCAAGCCGCGTTTCGTCCCCGCCTGACTGTTGGTTTTTGCTGCTCGAATTTGCGTCTCGCGGGCAAATTGACAATACTGATTCGGTTGGTGCGGCGGCGCCGACAGACGCGCGGCGATTCTTCGCCCCGATGCGCCGCGCGGCTCTGACCTCGTTTTCACCTTCGACTTTTGAAGGGAGACGGCTGCGCCATGAAGCACATCCTCACCGCCGCGCTCATCCTGATTGCGGTTGCCGCCTCGGGCTTGGCCGACGAACCGAAGGCCGCGACCGTCGCCGCCGAGTGGAATCCGCGCGTGCTGTTCATCACCTCCAAGGATTGCGCCCGCTGCGAAACCGAACTGAGTCGCCTGCGCCGCGCGGGGGGCGATTTTGAAAAGATGCAGGGGCAGGGCTGGAAGATTGGCGCGGGCGCGGACAGCCATTTGCAGATCGTCGATCGCGAGGCGATTGCCGAGCTGGTCGAGAAGCTGGGCGTGCGCGAGTATCCGACCGTGGCCTGTGTGAGCGAGGGAGAGATTGTGCGCTCGTTCAAGTCAGGCTGCACCACGCCCTTGGATGCCTGGACGTTCGGCTTTCTGGCCAAAGGCATCGACGAACGTCCGCCGGGCTCAGTGAGCGAAGCGACCCGCGTCGAAACCACGGGTCACTATCCGCTGCGTGGCAACCACTGGTCGATCGATGAGGATTGGAACCCGACGCGCGAAAAAGTGGTCAGCCATCTGCGCGGTCCCACCCACGGCCATCAGATTCTGAAGAACTATGAAATCGAACGCTGGTCGTATGAGGAGCTGCGCTCGTTGCACGACAATCTGCACGAGCGCGAGATGGGGGGCGTTTCGTACTCCGGTCGTTCCGCGCCAGCCAGCGATCCGTTCGGCGCGGGGCGCAAACTCAGCGGCCGTTGAGCGCGGCCCATCAGAGCTCGTCGAGAGTCGCGAGGCGTCTGCGCTGTTTATTGGCCCAGCTGCGCCAGGGCATGTCGTAACGGGGCGTTCGAAGTCTGGATCAGGCCCTCGAACGGCTGGTCCAGGTCGACGATCAGAAACGCCGCCCCGGCCACCGACAGCGCACACACGAACAGCGCCGCCACGACCGTGCCGTTGCGCGGCGAGAAGAGACCGAAGCTGAGGAACAGGATGAACAGCCAGAACACCAGCACGATCAGAAACGGCAGCGGCAGCGAGCCGTCGTCCCACTGGTTCAATTGCCAGCGGGTGCGCGACATGTCGGCATTGATCTGCATGGCCTGGGTTTGTGCGTCGCGTTGCTCGGGATTGTGGGGCTGCAAACCCGACAGCGCCTGATAGAGCGCTTGTCCCTCGGTCGAGATCGTGGCGATGGCCAGGCCCTCGATGCGCGGCCCCTGGTCGGGCCAAACGTGTTCGATCACCGTGGCCACGGTGTGCCGCAGTTGCTCGCGGGCCCCCTGGGCATCGGGCCCATAGTGGGCCAATGCCCGATCGACCAGCACGATGTTCGTAGCCAGGCGTTCGAACGCGGCGGCTTGCGCGTCGAAGGCGTTTTTGGCGGCGCCGATCAACAGGCCCAGCACCAGGGCCGCCATCGTGGCGATCAGGCCGGTGCCCAGCTTGATCACGTCTTTCGATTCGGCGTGCAAATGGTCTGAGGGCAACACGTACTGCAGCAGCAGCCCCAATAGCGTGCCGCCAAAGGTACAGCCCAGCACGATTCCGGCAATGGTTAGCGAGTCCAAGCTGCGACCTCCCGCCGTCGAATGGCCCGCATCGTGCTCAACCGTATTTCAGACGACTTCGAGGCTTGACGCGATTTTCAGGTCTCGCGGCCGTAGTTGTTGGGACCGTACGTGCCGCGGAGGAACCCTTGTTCGATGAGACACCACAGCGGTCCGATCAACGGCACGATGCCGAGCAGCAGCCACCAGGCCGACTTGTCGCGGTCGTGCCAGCGTTTGACCGAAATGGCGAGCGTACTCCACCACAGCGGCAACATGACCGTCAGCAACACCACCGATTGCACATCGCGGCTCTGAATGAACTTCGTGCAGACGAAAATGGTCGTGCAATAGGCGATGCCGACGACCAGGCAGGCGGCCCAATAGCCCAGGCGCGGCAGGCGGCCGCGGAATGAGAACATCAGCCACAAGAAGCTCTTCTCCAACCAATTGTCGCGATCCGCTCCTTCGGCGATCTCCCAGGCAAAATCGCTGACGGGGGCCGCGTAGGGGTTCGACGATCTCATGCTGTCATTCCTCGCATCGCGCGCATAGGGTGTGTCGGCCGTGTAGGGTTAACGCCGCTCGTTCACCAAAACCCTAGCTCAAGCCGCCGCCGGGGGAGCAAGCCGCGGGCCGGCGGATGGCGCTGCCGCGCCCCTACGAACGGCACGGTCGGAACGGCCCGCATCATTGCGCCCAAACAATCCACGAAATCCCCCCTGGGTAGGGTGGGGGCCCCGCTACGGCGGCACCGGGCCGCCGGCGGCGCCCTAAAGTTGCGTGTCATTCCACATTTCGACAGGCCCACGTTTCGACAGGCCCACGTTTCGACAGGCGCGAGAGCGACCGCGAATGGTCACGCAAAATGAGCTCACCCGATACTCCGCCAGCTCCTGTTTCCGCTGGCGCGCCGGCGATGAGCAAGCGTCGCCGGGCTGCCTGGTGCGCATCTATCCGGCCGACAACATCGGCCAGGTGTTCGAACTCGAGAACCGTTGCCTGACGATTGGCCGCGAAGCCGATTGCGACATCCACTTGCACGACGATTCGGTCTCGCGGCATCATGCCACGATCGGGCCCCTCGACGGTGGCTACGTGATCACCGACCTGGGCAGCACCAACGGCGTGTACGTCGGCGACCAGCGGGTCGGCAGTTGCCGGCTGACTGCCGACGACCGCATTCGCCTGGGAAACCAGATTTTCAAGTATCTCGCCTCGGACCATTTGGAAGCCCAGTATCACGAGTTGGTCTACAAGCTCATGACGACCGATGGGCTGACGCAGGTTTTCAATCGCCGCTATCTGTTGGAAGTGCTCGACCGCGAGCTGGCTCGCTGCCGGCGGACGGGTCGTCCATTGTCGGTGTTGATGGTCGATCTCGATCGCTTCAAGGTGGTCAATGACACCTACGGCCACCTGGCCGGCGATGAAGTGCTTGTCGAGTTCGCGTGCCGCGCCAAGGCGTTGTTGCGGCACGACGAAGTCCTGGCCCGCTATGGCGGCGAAGAGTTCGCCGTGCTGTTGCCGGACACTCCGGTCGGCGAAGCCTTTCTGGCCGCCGAACGCTTGCGCGGGGCGATTGCCGCCATGCCGATCGCGACCAAGCGAGCCGACGTGGCGATCACGGTCAGCATCGGCCTGGTCGAGGCGGGCCGTGACAACGACGAGCCGGCAATCGCCGTGCTCGAACGGGCCGACATGCTGCTCTACGCCGCCAAGCAAGCCGGCCTCAATCGCTCGGTTGCCGAAGTGTCGGCCCCGATCGCCGCCAGGGGCGATTCTTTCGCCATGTAGTGCCCGACGGCGTCGGCGTCTCGGACGCGCGACACGTCTTGGCCAGCGGCTCACCACTTCTTGTTGCCGGATCGTTAGTCTCTTCGACGCCGCGCATGCGCGCTAATAAAGTATTAAAATCAGGACGCGAGCGTTAAGAAAGCGCTAAAATAATTTCACCTTTTAGCCAGGTTTTGCTCAAATGCTGGTCTCGCATTGCGCGCATTTTGTGCGCGCACTCGCTGCGATTTAGAGACCGAATAGATTTCTGTGTTTATTAAGTTTTTATTTAAAGCGGCTCTCGCGAATCGGTTGAACCGCGCTTGAGTACTCATTGAGCTGGCAGTGCCGTGCAAGCGGCATTCGGATTGCAAACCAAACGAACCGTGCGCTCCACGGCGAAGAGGCTTGGATGGTGGATGGCGCTCGCGGTGCGCCCGGATGGTGAATCGATAGTCCCTTTGCAAAGCGGAGAAGTCCCATGTGTACCCTGCTTGTCAGACGTGTGGTCAGTCGATGCGTGATGGCGTGTATTGCGGTACTGCTCCTGGCCGGTCCGTCCGCCGCCTGGGCGCAAGAGGAGAAGCAAGATGACGCGGCAAGCGTAGCGCCGCCGGCCGACGCCGCGAAACCGGCGGAAGCCCCTGCGGAAGCTGCTCCGGCAGCCCCGGCCGATGCCGCGGCGCTGCCGCCCTACTTCACGGGCACGAACCCGCCCGAGCCCGCGCCGGCCCCGTGGCCCGACGCCACCGGCGCGGCCGCCGGCTATTGGACCAGTCCCTCGGCGGGGCCGATCGGCGATGGTGACCCGAAAGCCCGCACGGTTACGGATCTCTACGACCGGATCGTGCACAATCTGTTTTCGATCAACATCGTCTGGGCGATGGTCACCGGCTTTCTGGTGATGTTCATGCAGGCCGGTTTTGCCATGGTCGAGTGCGGTCTGTCGCGGGCCAAGAACGCGACGCACACGATCGCCATGAACTTTATGATCTATCCGCTGGGCGCCATCGGGTTTTGGGCCTATGGGTTTGCCATCGGTTGGGGAAACTGGTTCAACGGTCCAGTGCCCGACGGTTGGTATGCCTCGCTCGGTCCCGGTCTTTCGGTGTTGAGCGAGGGATTGGGTATCGGCGTGGCCGATCCCAATGCTCCAAACGTCTTTACCTACGGCCTGATGGGGACCAAGGGCTTTTTCCTCAACGGTGTCGAAGACGTCAGCGTGCTGGCGCTGTGGTTCTTCATGATGGTGTTCATGGATACGACCGCCACGATTCCCACGGGCGCATTGGCCGAACGTTGGTCGTGGAAGAACTTCTGCGTTTATGGCTGCTGGGTTGCCCTCCCTTATTGCTTGTATGCCAACTGGGTGTGGGGCGGCGGCTGGCTGGCGCAGGCCGGCAAGAACTGGGGCCTCGGCCACGGCGCGGTCGACTTCGCTGGCTCGGGCGTGGTCCACGGCATGGGCGGGATCATCTCGCTGGCCGGCTGCATGGTGCTGGGTCCGCGCATCGGCAAGTATGTCAACGGAAAGGCCAAGGCGCTGCCTGGCCATAACATTCCAATGGTCGTGGTCGGCACCTTCATCCTGGCCTTCGGCTGGTTCGGCTTCAATCCGGGCTCGACCCTGGCCGGCACGGATCTGCGTTTGACCGTCGTGGTGGTCAACACGCTTTTGGCCAGCGTCTTTGGCGCGGCGGCCGCGATGGTGTGGTTGATGCTCAAGGGCATGAAGCCCGACGCCTCGATGATGTGCAACGGCATGCTCGGCGGGTTGGTGGCCATCACGGCGCCGTGCGCGTTCGTGAACAGTTGGGCCGCGGCCGTGATCGGAGCGATCGCCGGCGTGATCGTCGTGCAGGGCGTGTTCTTTTGGGAGAAGGTCGGCATCGACGACGTGGTCGGCGCCATCTCGGTGCATGGTTTGAACGGCATTTGGGGTGTCGTCTCGCTCGGACTGTTTGCCAACGGCGTGTACGGCGCCGGTGGCGCGATGCCCGACGGCAAGTTTGGCGCGGGCTGGAATGGAGTACCGGCGCGGGCCGAGATGATCGCCAAGTATGGCAGCGACGGCGTCCGCGGATTGTTCTTTGGAGACGCCTCGCAGCTTTGGGCCCAGTTGCTCGATGCGGCCGTGCTCTGCGTCTTCGGCTTCGTCTTCGCCTATGCCTGGTTCAAGGTGAGCAACGTGTTCGTGCCGATGCGCGTCAGCCGCGAAGTGGAGATGGAAGGTCTCGACGGTCCGGAGCTGGGAAACCTGGCCTATCCCGACTTCGTGATCCACGGCGGCGCGATCGACGCCTGAACGATGATGTGAATCGAAAGTAGCGGCTCTGGCTCCGCTTGCCAGAGGGACGCCCCAACGGGCTTGGGCAGGTCTGACCTGCCCAAGCCGGGGTTCCCCTGGCTTATTTCCCGTTGGCGCTGGGTTGCAGCCTGGCCAGGTCCGAGAGTTCGTTGACGATCGTTTGCAGCCGCTGGCAATCCGCGCGGCCCGCTTGAAGCAAGTCGAGCTGCTTCTCAGTCAGCGGACCGGCCACGCCTTCCAGACAGAGGTGAATCGCCATTCGCAAGGAGTGCAGCGGAGTGCCCAACTCGCCCGCCACCGTGGCCACGAGGTTGTTCTTCAACTCGTCGTAGCGGCGCAGGCGGGTGACGTCCTGAAAGATCACGGTCACGCCCACGATCTCGCCCCGATCCTCGTAAACGGGCGTGGCCCGCAGCAGATAGTAATGCTCGCCACTGCCGATGGTGACCGCAAAGGCATCCTCGAGTCCGCCTGGCATGTAGGGCCCCTTGCCTTGCAGCACGTGCAGCCGCGCGTCGTTGAGCAGCGCGCGCACCTGGGGCGTCAGGCGGTCGAACAAGTCCGCCGCGGCCAACTCGGCGTGCCCGCCGGTGGTCAACTCGGCGGCGCTGTGATTGCTCTTGAGGATGTTGCCATCGGGCGTGAAGACGATCACGGGGTCGGGGATGCTGTCGATCGCGGCTTGCGAGGCCCGCTGCGCCAGCAGCAATTCGCCCAGCGAACTGCTGCGATATTCTTGCAAACTGTCAGCCATGGCGTTGAATTGATGGGCCAGATCGCTAATTTCATCGCGACCCACAACCAGGGCGCGAGCCCCAAAGTCGCCCGCCCCCAGGCGGTTGACGGCTTGTGAGAGCACCGACAACGGCCGCAACAGCCGATTGGTCAAGCTGCCCGACAGCAGCACACCGGCCAGGCCGGCCGCGATGGTCGCGGCGACCATGATCGTGTCGATCGATTGCGCCAGATTGCCGGCCTCTTGGCTCTTGCGGACCATGGCATCTTGATTGATCGACAGGATCTCGTCGGCCGCGTCCTTGACCTGCGTGAACTTGGGTTGCAGTTCGGCAAAGTAGACCTGTTTGAGCGCGTCGTCGCTGTCGAGCGTCAGGTAATGGTCCAGCATCTGGAGATATTCGGTCCACAGGTGGCGAAGGTTCGCCGTGGCTTCCGCTTCGCCTGGCTCGGTCAGATTGCCCTCTTGCACCTTGAGCTCGGACTCGAATCGGCGACGATTATGCTTGATCTGATCGCCTGACAGGTCACGGCGTCCGACGGGAATGAACAGCGCGGCGCTGTCGAGTCGCTCGATCGCCTCCTTCATCCGCTGCGCGGCCAGGGCGCTGCGATAATTGTTTTCGAAGATCAGTTGCGCCTGCCGACTGAGCCGCGAGACGGCCATCACCGAGAGGACTCCCAGCACGATCAGGGCTAGCCCCAGCGGAAGCTGGGCCAATAACAATTTTGCGCGCAATCTCACGGCTGCGGTTCCTCTTCATCGAACGACACGATGTGGACGTCGAAGCCGTCGGCCTCGGCGACGATCCGCTCCATGTTCGAGCGACGCAGCCGACGCCACCAGGATTGATTCGAACGGCCGATCACGATGTAGCCGACCGCGTGCGAACGGGCGAAATCCAGGATCGCGCTGACGGGGTTCGTGGCTTGCAGCTGCACCAGCTCGGCCCCCAGGTCCTTGGCATGGCTGATCGTGGCGTACAGGTGGCGCTGGGCCGCGGCGTCGATCAGGTGCGACGCCTCGCCCGGCGTTTGCACGTAGACGGCGAACCAATCGGTGTTCAGCCGTCCAGCGAGTCGCGACCCCCGGCGCAACAGAACGGGCGCCCGCGGCGAGTTCGAGGCGATGCAAACCATCACCCGCGCGTCGGTCGCCTTGAAGCGTTCGTCGCGGCCGCGCAGATCGGTGGCGACGCTGCGGTCGACGCTTTCGGCCACTTCGCGCAGGGCCAGCTCGCGCAGCGCCGACAGGTTTTCGTTCTGAAAGAAGTTGGCCAGCGCCTGGGTCACCTTTTCCGACTTGTAGATCTTGCCTGTCGCCAGGCGGTCCAGCAGGTCCTCGATGGCCAGGTCCAGATTCACCACCTGGTCGGCCTGCTTGATGAAACTGTCGGGCACGGTCTCGCGAATGATCACGCCGGTGACGCGCTCGACGACGTCCTTCAGGCTTTCCAGGTGCTGGATGTTGAAGGCGCAGATCACGTTAATGCCTTCGTTGAGAATCGCCAGCACGTCCTGGTAGCGCTTGGGGTGGCGGCAGCCGGGCGCATTGGTGTGGGCCAATTCGTCGACGACCACCACCTCGGGCCGCCGGGCGATCACCGCGGCCAGGTCCATTTCCTCGACCATCAGGCCGCGATACTCGATCTGCTGGCGAGGCACGACCTCGAGGCCTGCGACCAGGGCCTGGGTCTCGGCACGCCCGTGAGTCTCGACGAAGCCGATGACCACGTCGACGCCCCGTTTTTTCAGGGCGTGCGATTCCTCGAGCATGCGATAGGTCTTGCCGACGCCGGCCGCGAAACCCAAGTAGAGCTTGAGCTTGCCACGCTTGCCGCGATGCACGAGCTCCAGAAAGTCCTGGGCCCGTTTTTGGGCGGACTCGATTAATCCAGGATCTTGAGGATTCATTGGCGCTCGAGCCATGGTGACCGGCCGCTACGAGACCGTGCGAAGGCAATTGTAGCGGGCCGTGTCGCGGCCGGGCAACCGCGAACGCCGCGTCCGGGCGCCAAATTCCGGCCGCAGCGCGTTCGAGCTGTCAAAATCTATTTGTCGCTCACTACCTGCGAGCCGAATTTATCCTCGAGGGCCAGATTGACTTCGAGCACGTTGACAATCCAGGTACGAATCTTGCCTCCCATGATCGAATCCGCCTTTTGCTTTAACAGTTCCTGGATCTCTTTCTTGATCTTGCCTTCATCCTGCTTGGTCCTCGCGGCCCAGGCGGCGGCGACACGGTCGGTTTGATACTCGGCGTTCTTCAACGTGATGTGCGGATCCAATCCCGAACCGCTGGCCATGACCATGTCGGCGGGAACTTTCTCCAGCTTGGCGTCGGCATGCTCTTGCAGCCACATGTCGAAGAAGTAGGTCTGAATATCGGAGCCCGTCGTGACCGGCTTGACGCTCTTGGTTGCGGTTCCGTCGGCGGCTTTTTCTTCCTGGATGGAAGGCCACGCCCCCGGCGAGGTCTTGACGAAACTCTCAAAGAAATCGCCAGCCATGTCAGGCGGCTGCGGCTCGGCGCCGTCGTGTTCGCTCTTGAACTTCGCCACGGCGTCGGCGTGTTCCTTCATCCAGCCGGCGACGAACTCGGTGATCAACGGATCGGACTTGACCCAGTTGGTGGCCAGCGTGGGATAATTCTTTGCCCAGGCGGCGACGATTCCTTTTTCCTTGCCGCCGACCAAATCCTGCTGGAACCACTTTTCAACATCCGGTCCCACGGGCTGTCCTTTTTGCGGGCCGTCGGCATATTTGGCGATGGGACCGATGATCCGGGCCACGCGATCGCGCAGCAGCGGATTGTTTGCACCCCAGTTCGTGGCGGCCGACGCGGCCGCGTTGTAGCCGGGACTGGTGGCCGAGGGGCGCGTCTGGAAGTGCGCTTCGTCGGCGAACGTCTGGCCGATCAGGCTGGAGCCGACCGCTTCGTCGGGGTTGGTGACCGGCTTGCCGCTCTTGTCGATCAGGCTACCCTCGGCCTGCGAGGGAAAAAGTAGCTTGCCAACTCCCAGCAAAAAGGCGGGGTAGATCACCGCACAAATGACCAGGGTCAGAGCCTCGAGCAGCAGGGTGGCTCGCACGTGTTTTAACATGGATCAGCCTCAAGTATTGGCAAGACGAGGGAATAGCAAACGGTTGAGATCAACGACACTCAGACCACGAGATTAAGCCCTTCGAGCACCAGGTCGATCAGCTTGATGGCGATGAACGGCGCGACGACGCCGCCCAGTCCCCAGATCAACACGTTGCGCCGCAACAAGGCATCGGCCCCGACGGCCTGATATTTCACGCCCTTCAGCGCGATCGGAATCAGCAGCGGAATAACCAGGGCATTGAAGATCACGGCTGAGAGGATTGCCGACTGTGCCGAGTGCAAATGCATGATGTCGAACTTGCTCAGCCACGGCAGCGTGGCCACGAACAAGGCCGGGATGATGGCAAAGTACTTGGCCAGGTCATTGGCGATCGAGAACGTGGTCAGCGCTCCGCGGGTCATTAGCAATTGTTTGCCGACCTCGACCACTTCGATGAGCTTGGTGGGATCGCTATCCAGATCCACCATGTTGCC
The DNA here is from genome assembly GCA_003153375.1 of Planctomycetaceae bacterium. Taxonomy (GTDB): domain Bacteria; phylum Planctomycetota; class Planctomycetia; order Pirellulales; family PALSA-1355; genus PALSA-1355. The sequence goes on along the minus strand of PLYM01000039.1, from coordinate 17,491 downwards.
GGCTTCCTTGGCGGCCTGCGTGCCCGAGTTCATCGCGACGCCCACGTCGGCTTGCGCGAGTGCCGGGGCGTCGTTCGTGCCGTCGCCCATCATGGCCACGATCTTGCCGCTGGCTTGCTCGGCGCGAATGTAGGCCAGTTTCGCTTCGGGCGTGGCCTGGGCGATGAAATCATCGACGCCGGCTTGCTCGGCGATGCTCTTGGCCGTCAAGGGGTTGTCGCCCGTGACCATCACGGTGCGCAAACCCATTCGCCGCAACCGATCAAAGCGATCGCGAATGCCCGGCTTCAGAATGTCTTCCAGGATCACCAGGCCCGCGATGCGGTTTTCCTCGCAGACCAGCAGCGGCGTGCTGCCCTGCGACGCGGCCAGGTCGACGCGTGCCTGCATGCCCTCGGGAATCTGCCCGCCGAGTTGCTGCACGTGGCGCACCACGGCGTCGGGGGCGCCTTTGCGAACGCGGCGACCGTCGGGCAGATCGATGCCACTCATGCGGGTCTGCGCGGTGAACTTGACGAATTTTGCGCTTGCGGCGGCGCGGGCCTCGCCGTCGACCGAGGCATGCTGTTTATGCACCAGCTCGACGATGCTCTTGCCCTCGGGCGTTTCGTCGGCAAACGAGGCAATGGCCGCCAGCTTGCCCAAGTCGGCCGCGGTATAGTCGCCCATCGGCACCAGTTGTGTGGCGCTGCGATTGCCGATCGTGATCGTGCCGGTCTTGTCCAACAGCAACGTGTCGACGTCGCCGGCCACTTCCACGCTCTTGCCGCTTTTGGCGATGATGTTGGCCCGCAATGCGCGATCCATGCCGGCGATGCCGATGGCCGCCAGCAACGCGCCGATCGTCGTGGGAATCAGGCAGACGAGCAGGGCCACGAGGGTTGGAATGTCCGTGCCCAAGCTCGATAGCGTGTCTTTCGCGCCCACATAACCGGTCATGTAGAGCTCGGCGTTCCAGGCCATCGGATAGAGGGCGGCCGTCACGAGCAAAAAGATCAGCGTAAACGCCGCCAGCACGATCGCCAGCGCGATTTCATTCGGGGTTCGTTGTCGAATCGCCCCTTCGACCAAGGCGATCATCCGATCGAGAAACGAGGTGCCGCTGGCACCCGTGATTTCGACGACGATGCGATCCGATAGGACCAAGGTACCGCCGGTCACGCCCGAGCGGTCGCCGCCGCTTTCGCGGATGACCGGGGCCGATTCGCCCGTGATCGCCGATTCGTCGATTGAGGCCACGCCTTCGACGATCTCGCCATCGCCGGGGACGATTTGTCCGGCCTCGATCACGACCCGGTCTCCCATCCGCAGGGCGGTCGACACGGTTTGCTCGACCTGTCCGTTGTCACGCAACCGAAACGCCGGTGTCTCGCGGCGGGTCTTGCGCAGCGAGTCGGCCTGCGCCTTGCCGCGCGCTTCGGCCAAGGACGTGGCGAAGTTGGCGAACAGCACCGTCGCGAATAGCCAGAAATCGAGGGCGAGAAAGTAACTCAGCCGTTCGGGATTGGCGATGCCCAGCGCGGCTTCAATCGTATAGATAATGCTCAGCACGGTGCCGATCTCGACCACGAACATCACAGGGTTCTTCCACTGAATGTCGGGCCGCAGCATGACGAACGATTGCTTGAACGCGGCCCGCATCAGGCTGGGCTCGAACAATCCGGCCTGACGGCTGGCCTTCCGCGACAGCGCCGACGTGCGCACCGGCGACGGCGTAGCGGAAGGGGGCTCGTGCAACGTGGGCGTTGAGTGAAGTTGCTTCGACATCGGAATCCTCGGTTTCGTTATGTTGTCCCAGGGCCGCAAGGCGTCCCAAGTGGCAACTCAAATAAGCAAGAATGTGTCGTACCTGACGCCGCGCAATCGGCTCATCGGTTCAGAACCATTCGGGGCGCACCATGGCAACCGTCAAGTAAACCAATAGCAGTACAGTGACGATGGCGGTAACAATAGTCATGGGATCTCCCTTAGACGCGGTCGCACACGTAAACAAACGCGATCATCAAGCCCATCGTGACCAGGCCCAAGATGAAGACCGTGGGCAGCCAAATTTCCAGATTCATGTCCATTTCTCCAACGTAGAACGAGCCGGCTTACCAGCCGAACGGAATGGGACCCCAGTGTTCGGCGACCGGGCCGAGAACCGCGGCCGGCAGAAAAAGCAGGGCGCCGACCAACAGAATCGTGCCCAGCAGGAACATGCCAAAAGTCAACGTGTCGGTACGCAGCGTGCCGGCTGTGAATGGCGTCGGCTTCTTCGCCGCCAAGCTCCCCGCAATGGCCAACGGAGCGATGATCGGGACAAATCGACTGATCAGCATCACGAGACCGCAGGCGATGTCCCATTGAGGAGCGAACGGCGCGGGGGTCGGGTTGTCGTTGAAACCGTAGGTGTCGGCCAGGCCTTCGAAGCCGGAACCGTTATTGGCCGAGGACGAAGTGAACTCGTAAAGGATTTCCGAGAACCCATGCGCGCCGGGGTTGTTGGTGGACTTATTGCCCCAATCGGTCGCCGCGAAGACTCCGGTTGGCCCGAGGATCATCAGCGGGTGGATCAACAGCGCCAGCATGGCCAGCTTCATTTCCCGTCCCTCGACCTTTTTGCCCAAATACTCGGGCGTGCGGCCCACCATCATGCCGGCCAGGAAGACGCCAATCACCAGGTAGATGAAAAAGTTGATGAAGCCGACCCCCACCCCGCCCCAGATACAGTTCAGCCACATGCCCGTCATCGGGGTCAGGCCGGCCAGCGGGTTCAGGCTGTCGTGCATGGCGTTGACCGAGCCATTCGACGAGTTCGTGGTCAAGGCGGCCCACGTCGGGCCGGCCGCGGTGCCGAACCGCAGTTCCTTGCCCTCCAGGTTGCCCAACTGTTGGTCCACGGGCAGACCCGCGACCGCCGGCCAGGGAACATCCCGCTCGCCGGTCTCGGCGGCCAGATCGGGAATCTTGAAGCTCTCTGCCTCGTGCGCGATCAAGGCCGGGTTCGGCTGTGCGCTGTCGAAGCTCACGGCCCAGATGATCGTGGTAGCCGACAGGACCAACATCACGGCGAAGATCACGCCCGCCTGCCGATAGTCCTTGAGCATGCGACCAAACATGACCAACGTGGAAACCGGCACCAGGATGATGCACATGCAGGTGAGGAAATTGGTGTAAGGATTCGGGTTCTCGAACGGGTGGGCCGAGTTGGCGCCAAAAAACCCGCCGCCATTAGTGCCCAGTTGCTTGATCGCCACGACTGCCGCCACGGGGCCCCGCGCGATCTCTTGAGGATTGGCCGAACCGTCCGGCGCCGCGCCCATCACGCCCGTTTCGAGCGTCGCCACCTTGGCGTTGCCCTCGAGCGTCATCGGCGAACCGCCCGCGATTAGCAAGACGGCCACGATCGTGGCCAGCGGCAGGAAGAGATAAACGACCCCCCTCCACAGGTCGAGATAGAAGTTGCCCATGTCGCGGTCGCCGCGTAATCCGCGGATGATCGCCACCAAGGCGCAAAGGCCGATCACGGGCGTAATGAATTGCTTCCAGCAAATGAAGAACAACTGGCTGAAGTACGACAAGTGGACTTCGCCCGAGTAGTGCTGCAAGTTCGTGTTGCTCAAGAAGGAGCACACGGTGTTGAAGATCATCGTGGGAGCCAGCATCTTCTTGCCATCGGGGTTCAGTGGCAACCAGGGCTGCAGCACCAACACCAGGAAGCCAACGATGAAGATCGCCACGTTGAAAACGAGCATGGCAATGGCATAGTCTTTCCAGTCTTGCGGACCTGTGTCGATGCGCCGCTCGAGTCCGCCAAGCCACGCGGGCGCGCGGTAGCGGCCGTCAAAGATCCAAGCCATGAACAGGCCGATCGGCACCGCCAGGGCAAACGTCACTGCGAGGATGAGAACTGGCAACGTCCACATGAAAAACTCTCCTTCAGCGCCTTCTCGGCGAATCGCCCGCGACCGAGCCCTTCAGCTCAGGCCGCGACGGCATTAACCATTTCGTGGGATCGAAAAATCTGGTTCTCGTTCATTACCTGCCGACTGCGGCCAGGGGGCCATCGCATTTGGTGTGCCGGTGAGCCCGCTCGTGTCACAATGGTTCACAACATCCCTTAACGTCTTACTCTGCCCCTCGTTCGCATCCATTCTTCAATCTGGTGCCGCGCTCACGATCAACTCAGCAACCGTGCGGATCGGTGTCGAGTGTACCCGATCGCTCGCCCCCGCACACCAGGTGCGTTTCGCACGGGCCGGATGGGACGCGTGAGCTCATCCACCGGCACCGGGATGCATGCTGCATCGCGCGAGGGCCTCTTTGCAGTGGGCTTTCGTCGACCATTCGAGGGTGAAGGTAACAAAGGAGGCCAACAGGGTGAGTGCCCACACGAACGGCGAGTTGAAAATCGTTTGATCCCCCGGCCCTGCCACATACAGCCACACCACCCGCAGGGTGGCCAATACCAAGATCGCGCCGACGGCCAGCCTCCGCAAAACGGTCGCTCGTTGGTAGGCGGCGATGGCACGCTGCGCCGATTCGATGCGAAAGTCACGAACGAACTCTTCCGGAAAACAATCACTGGCATCCTGGGTGTGCATGAGTTTTTCTTCCTCGACACGGTGTCGGAAACTCTTGTCACTCACCACTGGGCCCATCCTATCGTGTCGCTCGTTAAAAGATAGCAAAGAGCTGCGCTAAAAATCCGTCAATTCCGTCAGCTTGCTCGCCCGCGCCGGCTTGCTACGCATGCGCCGCCAGACGATAGCCGATGCCCGGTTCGGTCAAGAGCAAACGCGGCCGTGCCGGCTCGGGCTCGATCTTGCGGCGCAGATGCGTCATGTAGACGCGCAGATATTGTGTTTCGAAGACGCTATCGGGGCCCCACACTTCCTTGAGCAGCTGCCGGTGCGTGAGCACCTTGCCGTGCGAGCGGATGAGCGTGGTCAGGATCCGGTACTCAATCGGTGTTAAATGCACTTCGTTGCCCGCGACAAAAACCTGCCGCCGGGCCAGGTCGACGCGCAGCGAGTCCTGCTCGAATACCGGTTCTTCCGGCTCTCCGTTGCCACGCGCGTGCCGCAGCGCGACGCGCATCCGCGCCAGCAGCTCGCTGACGCTGAAGGGCTTGGTCAGGTAGTCGTCGGCCCCGGCGTCCAGGGCATCGACCTTATCGGCATCGCGTCCGCGAGCCGAAATGATGATGATCGGCACCCGCGACCACTCGCGCAATTGCCGGATCACTTCCAGGCCGTCCATTCCCGGCAGGCCCAGGTCGAGCAGCACCAGGTCGGGCGGCTGGCGAGAGATTTGGCGCAGACCATCCTCGCCGCTCTCGGCCTCGGCCAGCCGATAGCCGTGCGTGACCAGTGAGGCCCGCAGGAAACGGCGAATCTCGGGTTCGTCTTCGATCACCAGGATCTTTACGATGGCAACCATCTGTTTTGGGTTTCCGTTCAGGCTTTGAGGAGCGCTTCGCCCAGCGGCAATTTGGGCTGCGTGGCAGCCAGGGGAAGCGAGAAGCGAAACACCGACCCACCGCCGGGGCGATTTTCGGCCACGATTGTGCCGCCGTGCAACTCGATGATGCCACGACAAATGGCCAGCCCCAAGCCGGCGCCGGGCCGGCCGGCGGCATTGCCGGCGCGATAAAACTTTTCGAACACACGATCCAAATCTTCCAGCGGTAGTCCGCGGCCTCGATCGGCGATCTCGACCGTCAGTTGTCCGTCGTGCGCCGCGGCGCTGATTTCGATCGGCGTGCCCGGCGCGGAATACTTGGCGGCATTTTCGATCAGGTTGACCAGCACTTGCCCGATCAACAGGTCGTCCATCGGCACGAACGGCAATTCGGCCGCCAGGTTCGTGAGCACGGGATGCTCGGCCAGCTGTTGCGATGCGCGGGCGATCGCCGCGCCGACAATCTCCTCGAACGATTGCCACTCCTTGTTCACTTTCAGCCCGCCGGCTTCCAGCCGAGTCATGTCGAGCAAGTTGGCCACCAGCCGGTTCAGGTGGTCGGCTTCGCCCAAGACCGACTCGAGCAGCTCCTGGCGCACGGATCGATCGAGCGAGTCGCCCCCTTCGAGCAGCGTACCGACGCCGCCGGTGATCACAGCCAAGGGCGTGCGCAGATCGTGCGACACGGCGCTCAACAGCGAGCTACGGAGTTGTTCGGTTTCGATCTGCACGCGAATGCGGGCGGCCTCAGCGGCCAGTTGCACGCGCTCGATGGCCAGTGCGATCAAGCCCGCAAACGCCTCGAGCAGGTGCAATCGTTCGGGTCCCGTCGTGGCCCACGGCTCGTGCGGCAAGATGCCCAACACGCCGACGGTGCCGTGCGACGTGTTGAGCGGCACGTAAAGTCCATCGGCAACGGCCAGGGTCGTCGTGCCGTGTCCGGCCGGCTCGCCATGATCGAACGCCCACCGCGCGACCGCCTGGTCGTGCGGGCTAGGAGCAAAACCGGCAGTCTCGCTCGAAACGCTGAGCAGCCGGCCGCTGTCGTTGGCCAGTAGCAGCGTTACCTGGGCGTCGACCGAGTCGGCGACGTGGCGCATCGCCGCTTGGGCGATTTGTTCGCGCGTGCGGGCCGCGGCCAGTTGATGGCTGACCGCGTACAAGGCCGCGATCCGCTGCTCGCGACTACGGGCACTGGCGGCCTGAAACTGCACGCGGGCCGTCAGCCGGCTAATCGTCAGGCCGGTCGCCAACATGACGGCGAACGTCAACAGATATTGGGTATCTTGCACCGCGAAGGTGAGCGTCGGCGGGACGAAGAAGAAATCGAACGCCAGCACGCTCAGCACCGCCGCCAGGATCGCGGCGGCCGAGCCAAACCGCGTGGCGATGAACACCACGCCCAGCAGGTAGAGCATGATCAGGTTGGTCGCAGCCAGCCAGTGGGACAACAGCTCGCTGACGGCCGAGCAGGCCAACACCACGGCCACCGCGGCCAGGTAATCGCGGCCCTGTGCCGCCCTCACGGCGGGACGGGACGCAGCCGCGCGGGGCGTGTCGGGGTCGCCGCTGATCACATAGATGTCAATGTCGCCGCAGTTGCGGGTCAGCTCATCGACCGGCGAGCGGACGAACCAATCCTGCCAACGCCGCCGATGCGGCTTGCCGGCGATGATCTTGGTGACGTGTCGCGTGTGAGCGTAGTGGATCAACTCCTCGGCCAAGTTGTGGCCGGTGAGTGTGACCGTCTCGCCCCCCAACTGTTCGGCGAGGTGTAGCGTTTGCGCCAGCTGGTCGCGGTCGGTCTTCGACATCCGCGCGCCGGCCGGCGTTTCGATGTGCACGGCGATCCAGGGGGCCTTGATACTGGCGGCGATCCGCCGCGTGGCCCGCACCAGCCGGCTCGAAAACGGACTTACGCCCACGCAGACCAGCACTCGCTCGCCGGCCGGCCATTGGCCGGCGTGGCCGTGCGCCTCGCGATAGTCGTCCATCTGCGCGCCGACACGCTCGGCGGCCTTGCGCAGCGCCAGTTCGCGCAGCGCGATCAGCGTGCCTTTGTCGTAGACCGTGCTGGCGCCGGCGGCCTCGCGCGCCGGGCCGCGGGCGGTCTCGCCGAGCCGCTCGAGCAGGGCGTCGGGCGACAGATCGACCAGCTCCACCTCATCGGCGCTTTCGAATATCGAATCGGGTACGGCTTCGCGGACCGACAACCCGGGGATCCGCGCGACTACGTCGTGCAGGCTTTCCAGTTGCTCGACGTTGAGCGTCGTGTAGACGTGGATGCCGGCCTTGAGCAGCGAGGCCACATCCTGCCAGCGATGGCCATGCGCCATGCCGGGGCTATTGGCGTGGGCCAGTTGGTCGACGACGAGCAGTTGCGGTTGTCGCAGGATGGCCGCTTCGAGATCGAATTCGGCGCGACGGGTGCCGCCGACCGTTAGCTCGCGGCGCGCGAGCACGTCGAGGCCGAGCACCAGCGCCTGCGTCTCGGGCCGCGCGTGCGAATCGATGACGCCAATCACGACGTCGACGCCTTCCTTGGCCTGCGTCCGGGCCGCCTCGAGCATCGTGAACGTCTTGCCCACGCCGGGCGCGGCGCCGAAAAAGATCTTCAGCTTGCCGTGCGGCGCCGCCTGGGTCGCGTGGGGAAGCGGTGAAAATTCGTGGTCATCGGCCGGCATGGAGACACCTTCGCGAGTGGGGGAGTCGCGTCGTCTTGAACTATACGAGGAAGCGCATCAAGACGGCGTCAAATGCGCGCCCGAGCGCGTTAAGGAAGTATTAAAATCCGCGGCCTCCTGGCGCGGTGGCGGCATTTCGACCGCGAAGATGGCAGTTTTTACGCGATCTTTACGCCCTCAGCCGTAGAGTTAATGGAGGGCATCGCACGGTCGGTGTGCCGGTCGTTTTAACGCTAATTTAGCGCGTTGCTTGCTAGGCTGACGGACGAACAAGAACGGGAGCGCGGGCGCGAGGCGGCAGACGCCCGAACCGTTCCGCGGAGGTCGAGTCATGAGAACCGCAATGGATGCCTATCGGTATCACGTGAACTTTGTCGGCGGTCCTTCCGACGGGCTCGTCATTCAAACGGCGCGCGCCACCTTCGAGTCGAAGTTAACGCTAACCCTGGCCGTCAGCCCCGCGACCACCGAGTGCGATCGTATGGGCTCGTGCGATGTCGCGGATAGGGCGCGCTGCACCTATCGCATGACCTCGCGCCAGGTTCGCGAAGAATGGGGGCAGCCCACGATTCATCTGCGCTACGAATTTCTGAAATTCGAAACTCCCGATCGCGAGGCCGGAGGCCGGACCTCGGATGCGGCCTCGCAAAGCTGGCTTGCGCGCTGTCGAGCGATCGGTCGCCGCGCTGGCAACAAGCTCTTGGCCTGGATGCTCGAGCCGATCGACTATCCGCTGAAGCTGACCAACCCGCTGCCGCTCCGCCGCAAAATGCCGCAGGATGTCGAGCAAGCCCGTCTGGGCTAACGCCGCGCCGGCAGTTAGCCCGCCTGGAGTGGCAGGGGGCCCGGCGGCAAGTCATACTCTCGGGTATGGCCCGCCACCGATCGACACTCGTCCTGTGTCTGCTTGCCAGCTCGATCTGGGGGCTGGCGCGCGCGGATGGCGAGGAAGCCGAGCCCGAAAAAGTGGCGGCCGCGCGGCGTTTTGATGAGGTCGTGGCTCCGCTGCTGGCCCGTCGCTGTTTGGAGTGTCACAACGCCTCGGATAACAAGGGCGAGTTGGATCTGACGCGCTCCGAAGGGGTGCTGGGAAAGTCGGCCCGCGTCGTGCCCGGCAAGCCGGACGAGAGCTATTTCTGGGAGCGGATTGCCAGTGACGAGATGCCGCCCAAGAAGCCGCTGGACGCCGCCGAAAAGGCGGTGCTCCACGAGTGGATTGCCGCAGGCGCGGTTTGGGGCACCGATCCGATCGATCGCTTTCGCTTCACGTCCGATGCGCGGGCGGGACACGATTGGTGGTCGCTACAAGCGGTCGTGCGACCCGAGCCCCCGCCGTCGGCCCGCCCCGATTGGACACGCGGCCCGATCGACCAGTTTGTCGTGGCGCGGCTCAAGAGCCAGGGCCTCGAGCCTTCGCCGGCCGCCGATCGTCGCACGCTGGTGCGACGTTTGTACTTCGATCTCACCGGCCTGCCGCCGGCGCCGGAGGAGGTCGCGAAGTTCGTGGCCGACGACGATCCGCTGGCCTACGAGCGGCTGGTTGACCGGCTGCTGGCATCGCCCGATTATGGCGAGCGCTGGGCCCGGCACTGGCTCGATCTGGCCCGTTTTGGCGAGAGTAATGGCTTTGAATATGACGAGCCGCGACGCAATGCCTGGCCGTATCGCGATTGGGTGATCAATGCCTTGAATCGCGATTTGCCCTACGACGAGTTTGCCCGCCAGCAGTTGGCCGGCGACGTTCTATTGCCCGACGACCGCGAGGCGATCAAGGCGACCGGCTTTCTGGTGGCGGGGGCCTATGACACGGCCGGCCAGAATCAGCAAAGCCTGGCGATGAAGGCCGTCGTGCGTCAAGACGAGTTGGAAGACATCGTGAGCACGGTCGGGCAAACGTTTTTGGGGCTCACCGTACACTGCGCCCGCTGCCACGATCACAAGTTCGATCCGATCCGGCAAAACGAATACTATCAACTTGCATGTAGTCTCGAGGGAGTGCGTCACGGCGAGCGCGACATCACCGATCCGGCCGAGCTGGTCGCGTTTGTCGCTCGCGCCGCGGTGGCTCAGGCGCGAATCACCGCGCTCTCGGCCCGCATTCAAGCCATCGAAGATCCCATTCGCGGGCGGATTCTGGCGGACCGCAAGACAGGCCTGGCCGACAAATCGGCCGTGTTGCCGCCCGCTCCTTTGGCGCGGTGGGAATTCGCCGGCGATCTGCGCGATTCCGTCGGCCGATTGCACGGCAAGGAGCACGGCGGCGTGACGGTGCGCGACGATGGGCTGCACTTAGACGGCAAGGAGGCTCACGTCACGACCGGGCCCTTGGAAAAGGATCTGCACGCCAAGACACTCGAAGTCTGGCTGTCACTGGCCAATTTGCAACAAGCCGGCGGCGGTGCCATCAGCGTGCAATCGAACGACGGTGGCGTGTTCGACGCCATCGTGTTTGGCGAGCGTGAGAGTGCTCAGTGGATGGCGGGCAGCAACAGTTTTCTGCGCACGCAGAGTTTCGCCGGCGAGCCCGAGGTCGAAGCCGCGCGGCGCACCGTGCATCTGGCGATCGTGTATGCCGAAGACGGCGCGATCACCGGCTATCGCGACGGCCGACCCTATGGCAAGCCTTATCGCAGCTCGGGCCTGGTGACGTTCAGGGCCGGCGAGGCAAATATCCTGTTCGGCTTGCGTCACGCGCCGGTGGGCGGCAATCGCATGCTCGAGGGCGTGATCGCCCGCGCGCAGTTGTTCGATCGGGCGTTGACCGCCGAAGAGGTGGCCGGCTCGGCCGCCGGAGCCGATGCGTTCGTTTCGGAAGCCGAGATCGTTGCCGGGCTATCCAGCGAGGAAACCGCCGAGCGCCGCGTGGCGATCGACGAGCGCGGCCGGCTCGAAACCGAGCGCGCGGCGCGCCCGAAGCAAGTCTGCTATGCGGTTCTGCCCCGACAGCCTGAGACTTCGCACTTGCTGGTCCGCGGTGACATTCGCAATCGCGGGCCGGTCGTGGCGGCCGGCGGCGTGGCGTCGCTGGGCGGAGCGAGCGCCAATTTTGCTTTGCCTCCCGACGCGCCGGAAGCCGCGCGGCGCGTGGCGTTGGCCCGTTGGATCACCAGTCCGCGAAATCCGCTCTTCGGCCGGGTGATCGTCAATCGCCTCTGGCACTATCATTTTGGCGTCGGACTGGTCGAGATGCCCAACGATTTTGGTTTCAACGGCGGCCGGCCTGCGAATCCCGAGTTGCTCGATTACCTGGCCGCCACGCTCGCGGCGCGCGGCTGGAGCCTGAAGCAACTGCACCGCGAGATCGTGCTGTCGGCCACCTATCGCCAGGCCTCGACCCGCCGGGCCGACGCCGTGGCGCGCGACGCCGACAATCGCCTGGTGTGGCGCAAAAGTCCCCAGCGGCTCGAGGCCGAGGCGGTGCGCGACGCCGTGCTGGCGGTTTCCGGACAGTTGAATCACGCGCGGGGCGGGCCGGGCTTTCGGGACTGCACGGAAGTCCTCCGCTCGGGCACGTACACCTATGAGCCGGCCGACCCCGTCGGTGACGCCTTTAATCGGCGCAGCATCTATCGCGTTTGGATGCGCGGCGGCCGTAGTGGGTTGCTCGATGCCTTCGATTGTCCCGATCCGTCGACCACCTCGCCCAAGCGGGCCGTCACCACCACGCCGCTGCAGGCGCTGGCCTTGCTGAACAATGCGTTCGTGCTCCGCATGGCCGATGCGTTCGCCGGCCGCGTCGAGCGCGAGGCCGGAGGGAACCTCGACCAAGAGGTGACGCGCGCGTATCAATTGGCATACTCGCGCGATCCAGGGCCCGAGGAACTGACGCTCGCGCGGCAAACCGTCAGCCAGCACGGCCTGGCGGTGCTGGCCCGTGCGATCTTCAACAGCAACGAGTTTCTGTATGTCGAGTAGTGAGTCGAATCGTGAAGTGCCGCTGACCCTTGGACGGCGTGATTTTTTCTCCTGGGTGAGCTCGGGGCTGGGCGGCGCGGCGCTGGCGGGTTTGCTGCTGCGCGAAGGCCGCGTTTCGGCGGCGCCCTTGCCGGGCGAGGCGGCCGATCTGCCGCCGCATCTGCCGGCCAAGGCCAGGCGGGTGGTACACATTTGCCTGTGCGGCGCGCTGAGCCACATCGACTCCTTCGACTACAAGCCGGCGCTCGCCAAATATCACGGCCAGCCGCTGCCGAGTTCCGAGAAGCCGGATGTGTTTTTTGGCCAGGTGGGACTGCTGCGGAAGAACGATTGGGAGTTCCAGCGTCGCGGCCGCAGCGGGTTGTGGGTTTCGGAATTGTTTCCCCACATCGCCCAGGCTGCCGACGAGCTGACCGTGATCAATTCGATGTTCGCCGAGACTTCGAATCACACGCCGGCCACGTTTCAGGAAAACACCGGGTTTCGGCTCAACGGATTCCCGACCCTCGGCGCCTGGCTCTCCTATGGCCTGGGTTCGGAGACCGACGAGCTGCCGTCGTTCGTGGTCATTCCCGATGCCCGCGGCTTTCCGGCGGGCGGCACGATTAATTGGACGAACGGCTTTTTGCCAGCCCGGCACCAGGGCGTCGTTTTCCGCAGCAAAGGGCCCGCGATCGACGATCTGGCGCCGGCCCGACCGATCGATCTCGGCCAGGAGCGGGCGGCCCGCGAGCTGCTGACGGCCATGAACCAGCGCCATCTGGCCAGCCGTGGCGCCGACGACGCGCTGGCCGCCCGGGTGCGCAGCTATGAGTTGGCCGCCAAGATGCAGCTGGCCGTGCCGCAGGTGACGAACCTCGATGGCGAAACGGCCGCGACCCATGCGCTCTACGGGCTCGACTCGCCCGACACGGTCGATTTTGGTCGCGGCTGCCTGCTGGCTCGGCGGCTGCTCGAGCGCGGCGTGCGGTTCGTGCAACTCTTTTCGGGCGGCTCGTTCGGCAATCCGCGGATCAACTGGGACGGCCACGAGAACATGCCGGCCAACCACTCGCAGGAAGCCAAGCGCATCGACCGCCCGGTGGCGGGCCTGCTGGCCGACTTGCGGCAGCGTGGCCTGTTGGACGACACGTTGGTGTTGTTCACCACCGAATTCGGCCGCACGCCGTTCTCGCAATCGGCGGCCGACGTCGTGGGCCTGGGCCGCGACCACAACCAATATGGCTTTTCGATCTGGATGGCCGGCGCCGGCTTGCGCAAGGGAATCGCCTATGGCGCCACCGACGAATTCGGCTATCAGGCCGTCGACAAACGGGTGCACTGGAACGATTTTCACGCCACGGTGCTGCACCTGCTGGGCATCGAGCACGAGCGCCTGACATTCTATCACAACGGCATCCGTCGCCGGCTGACCAACGTGCAGGGCAACGTGCTCGGCGACGTGCTGGTTTGACGCGGCAGTTCACTGGACGTGACCATCATTCGCCGCGAACCGTCGCCGCCTCAGGTCAGGTGGCCCATCCGGCCGGACTGATAGTCCTTGATCGCCTGATGGATCTCGTCGCGCGAGTTCATCACGAACGGACCTTGAGCGACGATTGGCTCGCCAATCGGCGCGCCAGCCAGCAGCAAGGCCCGGGCGTCGCTCTCGCACCGCAGGCTGATGTCGCCCGCCGCACGATCGAAGAGCGCCAACTCGACCGCCGCGAGTCGGGTCGACCCATTCACCTGCACGGCTCCGCGCTGCACCACCAGGATCGCGGTGTGACCCTCGGGCACGGGCAGATCGACCGCGTGGCCCGCTTTTAGCTCGAGATCCCAGACCTCCAACGGCGTGACGGTCTTGGCTGGCCCGCGCGTGCCGGCGAGTTCTCCGGCGATGACGCGCGCCGTGCCGGCCGCATGAGGCAGCGTGACCGCAGGAATCTGAGCCGAGCGGATCTCCTGATACTGGGGCGGCGACAGCTTCTGTTTCGCCGGCAGGTTGACCCATAGTTGGGCGACTTCGAAGGTGCCGCCCTCGCGCGAGAATCGCGCGCTGTGAAACTCTTCGTGTACGATGCCCGCGGCGGCCGTCATCCACTGCACGTCGCCCGGCCCGATCGAGCCGGCGTTGCCCGCCGAATCGCGATGCTCCAACTCGCCCTGATAGACGATCGTCACGGTCTCGAAGCCGCGATGCGGATGCTCTCCGACGCCGCGGGGCGCGGTGGCCGGGGCAAACTCATAGGGCTCGGCGTAGTCGAGCAGCAAGAAGGGGTCAAAAGCTTCTCCTTCTTGATACGAAAAGAGACTTCGCACCGGAAAGCCGTCGCCGACCCAGTGCGGCGGCACGTTGCGCACGATTTTTTGAACGGCTCGCATGGCAGAATTCCTTCGCATTCCGAGCGCGGACCTTCGCTCGGTTGGAATCTAACAAAAACCGCCGGGGACTGCCCGATTTCGCGGGAGCCTGGTGCGATTGCGAGACGAGTCCCCTCTCCGTGGCGGCTTGCTAGATGCTACGGGTGGGGTCTGGTCTTGGTTCGTGTGCCGGTGGACGATCGCGTTCACCCGTGGCGCTCGAGATGGCACAAGACGGCCGGATCCGACGGGGGTTGAAAACCCGGGCGCGGCCTCCCGGCAAGCACGGAATTGCCCGCTGGCAGAGCGCCTGAAGGCGCGACCGTGGCCGCCCGAGGGCGTCTCGGCGGCGGCTTGCGTGCGGGTGAAAAATCGTCTCTATTGCTCCCCAAGTCGGGATCTCGCAAGAGGTCAACAGGCAAGTGCATGCCGCAAATCCGCGCGATCGTGGCATAATAACGAGGCAAAATCGGCCGGGCAGGGCGGTGTAATTGAGCAGCGCCTGTTAAATTCCGCAGCGCAAAAGCCCACCATAGCACGGCAATTACGTCGACTGCGGGTCGTGGGCGCCGGTTTTGACGTTTGAGTGGCGCGATCCTTGCATTTGCGGTGCCGCAATGAATCCGGCTCGAAGTCGAGTCGGGATGGAGCGTCGTGGGCATGCGAAGTCCCGAAGGCGGTTCCCTCTCGCGTTAACTTTGCTTTGGAAGGAGATCTTCGTGAGTACCCCTGTGCTGCGTGCGTCCTCGTCAAATGGTTCCGCTTCGGCGGCTGCGGCGGCTACCAGTTCTCGTGGTGGTGGCGGGCATGCTTCGGCCCGCATGTCGGCCATTTCGGCCGTCACCAACTGGCAACCCCTGTCGCCGGCCCTCAACTTTGCCGAAACCCCGGCACATGAGGTCTTTAACGCCAACGTCTTCAGTCGCGAGGTGATGAAGGCCCGTCTGCCCAAGGCGGTTTACAAAACATTGCTCGGGACCATCGAAGCCGGCAAGAAGCTCGATGCGTCAATCGCTGACGCCGTGGCCTCGGCCATGAAGGATTGGGCAATTGCCAAGGGCGCCACCCATTACGCTCACGTGTTCTACCCGCTCACTGGCGCCACAGCCGAAAAGCACGACAGCTTTCTGGCTCCCGACGGCGAAGGCGGCGCGCTGGCCGAGTTTACTGGCAAGCAGCTGATTCAAGGCGAGCCCGACGGTTCGAGCTTCCCGACCGGCGGCATCCGTGCCACGTTCGAAGCCCGCGGATACACGATTTGGGACGTCACCAGCCCGGCTTATATCCTCGAGAATCGCAACGGCACCACGCTCTGCATTCCCACGGCCTTTGTGTCGTGGACCGGCGAAGCGCTCGACAAGAAGACGCCGGTATTGCGTTCGATGCAGGCCCTGAATGAACAGGCTCAGCGAATTCTGAAGTTGTTCGGTCACACCGATGGGGCCTTCGTGGCCTCGACCGCCGGTCCCGAGCAGGAGTACTTCCTGATCGACCGCAACTTCTATTTCTCCCGGCCTGACCTGTTCACCACCGGCCGCACCCTGTTTGGGGCCAAGCCGCCCAAGGGTCAGGAATTCGAAGACCATTACTTTGGGGCCATTCCCGAGCGCGTGCTGGCCTTCATGCACGACTCGGAGCACGAGCTCTATAAGCTGGGTGTTCCGGTCAAGACGCGTCACAACGAGGTGGCCCCCGCACAATATGAGATTGCCCCGATCTTCGAATCGGCCAACCTGGCAACCGATCACCAGCACATGGTGATGCTGATCTTGCGCCGCGTGGCCGAGAAGTACGGCATGGCCTGCTTGACCCACGAGAAGCCATTCTCGGGCGTCAATGGTTCGGGAAAGCACGTCAACTGGTCACTGGGCAGCAAGACCCAGGGCAACCTGCTCGATCCGGGCGACAACCCGCACACGAACGCCCAGTTCCTGGTGTTCTGCGCCGCAGTGATTCGCGCGGTACACAAGCATCAGGGCCTGCTGCGGGCCGTCGTGGCCACGGCCGGCAACGATCACCGCCTGGGCGCCAACGAGGCCCCGCCGGCGATCATCTCGATCTTCCTGGGCGATCAGCTGACCGACGTTTTCCAGCAGATCAAGAAGGGCGGAGCGAACTCCTCGATTTCCAAGGGCACGCTCACCGTCGGCGTCGACGTCTTGCCGCCATTTCCCAAGGATGCCGGCGACCGCAACCGCACCAGTCCCTTTGCCTTCACGGGCAATCGGTTCGAGTTCCGGGCCGTGGGCGCCAATCAATCGATTGCCGGGGCCCTGGTGGCGATGAACACGATCGTGTGCGAATCGCTCGACTATTGTGCCACGAAGCTCGAGGCGGCCAATCCCAAGAATGAGAAGGAGCTGAGCGCCGCGTTGCAGACGCTGCTGGCCGAGATCATCAAGGAGTGCGAATCGATCGTCTTCAATGGCGACGGCTATTCAGCCGCCTGGCACCAGGAGGCCGCCAAGCGCGGTCTGCTGAATCTCAAGACCTCGGTCGACGCCTTGAGCCAGTTGAAGGCCCCGGCCGTGCAGGAACTGTTCACCAAGTACAACGTCCTCTCGCATCGCGAGCTGGAAAGCCGCTTGGATATTTATCTTGAGCAGTACATCAAGACGGTTCGCGTCGAAGCCTTGCAGACTTTGGAAATGGCCCGCACGCTGATTTTCCCGGCCGCGATTCGTTATCAAAACGAGCTGGCCTCGACGTGCGCCAATCTGAAGCTGGTCGGGTATAGCTTCGACACCGACACGCTGGACCGCGTGACCGACATGGTCAAGGGTCTGCAAGAGAGCCTGGGCGGTCTCGAGAAGGCCATGTCGCACCATGACGCCGACGGACTGCAATCCGAGGCGGCGCATTTCTGCGATGAAGTCTTGCCGGCCATGGCCGAAGTTCGCAAGTGGGCCGACGATCTGGAAGGCTGGGTCGCCGACGACCTCTGGCCGCTGCCCACCTACCAGGAAATGTTGTTCATCAAGTAGGCATGGACCCAATCGGTCCGTGGCCCGAAAACAGCAACCGCGGCGTGCATCGACTGCACGCCGCGGTTTTTTGTTACGAAGCAGTCTGCTGACCGTATTATACCAATCCCAACATTTAAC
>PLYM01000128.1 GCA_003153375.1 Planctomycetaceae bacterium | reverse complement strand
TCCAGCAGCAAGGGTGAGCGCGACCCCAGCGATGCCGGGCCTGGTTCGGCTGGATCATCGCTCGCCGCGACCGCCAGTCCGCGGCTGACAGCATCCTGCTGCCCAGCAGCGGCTGGGTTAGTCTCCGCCAGTGATGGCACCACGCAGCTCCGTCATGGATCTGATCATCGCACTGATATCACCGCTCAGACGAAGGACTTCTCGCACCGACAGTTCCGTCTGCTGCCGACTACGCCCATTGGCAGCCGCCTGACGCTTGCCCTCGATGCTTCGGGGTCCCGTGGCATGTTGCCAAGGCTGGTTGGCCAGGGCCGCATCACGCAGCCGCTGTCGGCCTTGCGGAGTTAGTTGCCCCCGCTTTGCTCTGTTTGCCTTGCCCGCGATTTGACGGGCGGTCAGCTGAGGTACTTCCGCCATCATTTCCTCCTTGAAGGTTACTTCCCAGTTGGCTGTTTGGATGACTCGCTTGACCATCGACGGATCGAGCAGATTCGACGCCCTGCGAGCCGAGCCCGATGAGGGCCAGTCCCGTTTGGCGGTTCTCGGTCATCATTCGACAAGCAACCGCGGACAGGTTCGCGAGCAATGCCGGCGACTCAGTGCAGGCCGCTCCTGCCAGCAAGTTAGCGACCCCATAGTGCGACCAGGAAAGCTGCTCGGCCAACATCTTGGCTACAGGGTGTGAGTTGCCGAGCGTGCTGACGAACTGATCGAGAGATTTCTTGAAGCCGCCCTCGCTGACCATTTTACCCGTGCTGCGTTTTGCGATGAGATGCAACAGCACGCCAGGTAAATACTCATCGACGATGCGACGTTCATGCTCGAACGCTGCCTGTATCTGCTCGGGAGTGGGCGCTGCCGCGGGTGGTGGACCGGCACTGGTACCAGGTTTCTTGTCCGCGGCTTCTGGCTGAGGGTCAGGAGCTGCCGATGCCGCGGCCTTCGCCTGCGAGGCGGTAGCCTCTGGTGGCGGAGATGCCGCCGGTTTTTCAACGACGGGCGATTCGACGTTTTCAAAAACGGATTTCATTTCGGGTCCTTCCTTGCCGCTACCGGCCAACTCGACAAGTCTTCGAGATCCAACGGTCGTACGCCGGGGCGAACGGTGGTGGCATCAACGGCGGCCGTTGCGTTTTCGACCGCGCGGGATGCGGCGGCAGATTTTGGTTCTGCGCGTTGCATTTTGGGATCCGTCCCTTGCAAGTGGCTACGCGGACATCTTTGGCGTCAGGCCGGTGAAGTCACCGCGGTGAGCTCATCATACCAAGTTCAAATTGCGAACCGTGATAGAGATCCGGTTTAAGGTAATGATCGATCAACGCTACATCGGTGGCCGGCTATTCCCCTTGTGGGAAACAGGCCGAAGTCCTGGCCGCTTTGACCCGTTTTGGCCAACACGGCGGCGAGGCGGATCTTTCAGACCGTCGCTGACGGCTTTGAAGCTGGTTTGTTGGCCTCCTCTAGGATTGTCACCCGCGGGCATCGGCCTCGATGGCGTTCAACCTTGACCAGCCCGGCCCTCTCAAGAGCCGCCAGACCGCGGTAGCCGGCCTTGCGGGACACGTTGAAGCGTTCCAACAACAGCGTGGGGCAAACTACCAGTGCCTTGCAACTACAGCACATCCCCACCAGAAACCAAATAGCCAGTCCAACAGCCAGGGCAGACCCCGGCAACACCGCAGCACGTGCCAGCCAGCCCAGGGGGACTGGACCTCTGATAAAAGCGCCCCCCCGATGCTTCTGGCGCTCTTGGCGGCGGCGAAGAGACGCATCAGACAGGCGTTCGGGGATATGCGGCATGGGGTGCTTACCTTTATCTATATATAAGAGAAGCTAATAAGATTGACCGGGTGTCCCACAGGCGTCCATACTTGGGTCTAAAATGGGACACCTTGCTTCTGGGTGGTGAGCAACTCCGAAACCACTTCCCACATGTGCTCGCCACGGGGGTCGGAATAGCGCTCCGGGTGCCTGATAATCTTGGTATCCGTCCGCAGCGCAAAACCAGAGAGCACAATTTCACTGGCCTCACGCATGGCCTCACCACAGTCGGCCACGGCCTGTTCGATCGCGTCGGCGTCGGCCTCAATCAACAGGGCGTCGTGAATCGGGGCACAAACCTCGATGCCCCGCTCCGTCGCCAGGCAACATGCCAGTCGGAGCATCTCGGCCCCATTGGCTTGCATAGGAAAATTAGCCAGGGATCGCGGGTTGACCTCGGCACCAACATGCACTCGCCAGCCAAATACGGTGTACAGGTAGCCGTGCAGCATGGCGTGGTCGACGGCGGCTTGTGACCAGCGCCAGAACTTCGGGTAGGTTTCACGATGTAGCTGCAGCAAGTTGCGTGCGCAGATTTCCGGCTGGCCCAAAGCTTCGGCTAAGGATTTATCGCCCATGCCGTATTGAACGGCCAGGGCGCAGACTTTGAACCGCTCGCGCTCAGACTTGTGGCTTGTTTTGGTGGCGTCCGGTGGAACGGCGCCGGCTTGCTTGGCGAACGCCAGATAGGGGTCGCCCGAGGTGTACGCGGCCATCATGGCCGTGTCGCCCGACAGTGCGGCCGCAATTCCAAACTCCTGTTGGCCCCAATCGAGATAGGCCACGGCTCGGCCGGCCCCGGGTTGGATCAGTCCCCGCAGCCAAACAGACGGGCCAAAAATGAACTTGCTATTCGATGGCTGGTTCCTGCTGGTGCGGCTGGCAAAGGCAGACAACAGGCAACGGTTACGGCCATCCGATCCGACGGCCAGTTCATTCAATCGCAACTGCGAAAGCGAATGCCGAAGCTCTCGCAATGGTGCCACGCCGGGATACTGGCGGGCCATTTGACGGAAGGCATCGTCGGATAAATCGAGGGCGCCAGACGTCAATCGCGGCCACGGGATGCCGGACCGCACCAGCCACTCGGCGAATCGGGCAGTCGAGAACGACAGCGGGCCGACAGCATGATCGTCACCGGCAGTTGCCACCATCTCCGTCGCTCGCGTAAGTAGATCAAGTTTCGATTGGCGCCTTGACGGTTTGCACAAGTGGTTCCACAGGCCGCCTGCGTAATCGGTATCGTCATGGCCAGTGCCGCCCTGGGAACCCGGACCGATGTCCCGCTCAGGCAGCTCTGTAGCTAGACGGCGCACGCTCATGTGGGGACCGGGGCGGGTTGAATAATCGTGGCCCGACTCCTCCGACTTGGTGGTTCGACTCGGGGTTAAACCGGTCGCCCACCGCGCGTCATGGCTTGAGGTCTTATGCTCTCTGCTGCCCTGCTCGGCCCACAGCACTTCGACCCGCCCCGCCAGCCTGTATCGGTCGATGCCCCGGTCGTTGGCCTCTTTGACAATAGCGGCGCCCAGCGGGGTCGAGGGATCGAGGGTGGTACCAGTCGGCACGTAACAGCCATAATCATCATCGACAGCGGCAATCAACCGACCCTTGATTGACTCCCAGTTGTCACGCAGATCGGCCAAGGTCGCCACGTCAATTGCGGTGCCGTTCCATTCAATTTTCGCCGCGGCGGCCATGTAGCGGCCTCGCAACAGCGCCCGCGGCATGTCGATCTTGTGTGCCATCGCCCGCAGCAACTCATCGAGGCACACCACGTCTGACTCGCAATATTTAACCAACGACGACATCTCGTTGGCGGTGAATGGTCCGCCCCGAATCGCGAGGTCTCGCATTTCGGCCTTTTCGCTGGCGCTGATGCTGCCGATGCCGTGATAGGCGAGTGCTCCCAGCAGGCTGCGGCCACACGGCACGGAAAGCCCCGATGTCAGGCACCGAAACTCAGCACACAGATCGAGGATCCGAACAGGCATCGGCCAACCCAAGGCCAGGAAACATCCAAGTTCAGCCGAGGCGTAGTACGCAACAAGCAACGAATCGTCGCCAATGTCGAACGGCGGCAAGGTGCTGCCGCTCAGCTCATCGCCCGATAGCCGGATCGTGCGGCCAGTTCGATACTCACGCGCCACCAGACAGATCGGCATTGGCCTCTCCCCCGGTGGCGCGTGGAATTCAAAATCAACGAGCCAAATCCCGTTGAAGCAGTCGAGGGCGATCATGACTCGCCCCGCAATCGCAGCAGCACGGGATGATCGAGACTGTCGATATAGCGATTCTTAAACGCGACTTTCAGCAGTTTGGCGAACGCCACGGTGGGCCATTCTGGTTCGGGCAGCTTGGCAGTCGCCTCAAAAACGTCATACGCGCCGAGGCTCATATTGGCCGCGACGCGCACCCACTTGCCCGTCGCCAACTGCACGGCCTCCAGCGCTGACATGTTCCATTCGTCGAGCTTCCCGTCGGAGCCGGGGAGACGAATCGGCCATAGGAAAACAACGCCTTGACGATTAATGGTGGTGACGATTAATCGCGGCCCAAATGTTGATTCCCGGGTGCCCAGTTCCGCCCATAGCTCCGGGTCGACCAAATACGTTTCCCGATCTTCTTTCAGTTCTAAAACGGCGGTTTGAACGCGGTAGGCTTCGTCGGGGTGTACTTGGATGAACCATTCTTTCGAAGGCTTGCGGACGGGAATGGTGAGCAGCGCCTTTTTGACGCCTAGTGCGGCCCCAAAATCTTGCGGCAAACGTAGTCGTGCGGGGTCGAAGGGATTGGGGGCAGCTTTTTGCCCAGCAGCGGCCGGGCTGCTGTCGGCTTGCTCGACAGCTTGACCATCGAGCTGAAGTTCTGGCAGATTTTCTTTCATGGTCTTGTTCCTTTGGTTGGGGGGCAAGTTGGAAATTGGAAATGGGCAGCACCCAGCTTTTTTCGCTCAAAAAAATTGGATAATCGCGCCCGGCGATTTTCGACGATTCCTCACGGCCTTGGGCTGTTTGACGGTTGCGGTCCGCCGGTCCTGGAAAATGATCAAGTCGTTTTTTTCGATTCGATACCGAGGTCGGCCAATCGACTTTTTCGCGACGTTGATTGCTCGCAGCTCTCCAGTTTCAATCCAGCGCCGGACTTTCTCCGAACTAATGCCCCACAGGCGAGCTACTTCGGGCGGCGTCAGCATCGTGCGTTTGTTTTCAGCCATTGCGATGCGCCTTTGACGCACGCCGCGCATCGATCGCGTCGAACTCTTGTCGCACCATCGCGACCGAGTCCCGGCCGTATAGCCTGATGGCGCCAGCACGGGCGGCAGGCTGAATGTGCGGTCGAGTCGACAGCACGTACAATACCCGGTGCAGCGGCTGTCCAAGCAGCGCCGCGATTCGTCCGGGTGTCGTGAGTTTCGGCAGCTTGTTTTCGGCCACAAGTACAGGTCCTAAAGGAAGGGTGTCCTACCTCTAGGCGGCGCTCACGGCGGAATTATGCAGAACCCTTAGTTTTCTGGCCGATTCCTTCCGGTGGCGCTCACCAAATAGCTGTGAGCGCTCACACTCTCCGGCGACGAGGCCGCTGTGCATTGGGGCCATCTACCAGCGGGCTTTGTTCGAGGTCTTTCTTTTGATCAGCGATTAGTTCCTCTAGCTCAGCATCTCCCTTGCCCAACTCTTGCTGAAGTTTGTCAGTTAAGCCGACCGCTTTCGGCTGTTTGATGACGTTAACTCTTGTTTGATGGGCTTTCCAGTTTGATGTTTTAGCGATCAAGGCTTTAGAACATTTGACCTTTTCAGCCAATAACCTAAGGCTGGGTTTTTGCTTCCTCCTGTGCATAGCCTTGAGCAACTCACCAACGCGAATATTGGCCACGTCGCAAGTTATGCGAATTTTCTTGGCACCTTTAATTCCTCCAGGATTCCTGGAGTTCCACTCTGCCACCAATTGGTCGAAGGCCAAACGCATCCACTCCAGCGACTCGGCACCGGCCCGATAACATTCTCTCTCGCGAATGAGCTGTTTCATTGCCCACTCTCGTTGGACTCCGAGCCCTCCGCTCTTACCCCCGAATCGTTTTGGGTCGCCAGTAGCCGCCGCCCACCAGATGATACGGAGGCCCGCCTGAACAAGGTCATCGACACCCGTCAACCACTGAGCCAATGAGATGTCCTCGCTTGCAGCCGTCGCCGGCGGCGCTTCGCTGTAAGTCGGAACCCAGTTGCGGTCGAGAAAGTCGGGCACGCAAACTGCGGGCGGCTCCTTGATGTACGTCGGGAAACTGTCAATGCCGAAAGCATCCACTACATCAACGGCCCATGGACAAAGGTGATTAAAGAGTAATCTATCGAAATCGAGAACCACCCCCGAGCGCGCCATGAAGTCACCCGCGCTGAGGGCAGTCACCTCGTCGTAGTGTGCGCCTTGAGCCGGTTCTATCGGCTCGCGAACGTTCTCAGCAATTGCCCTGATTTGTGTGAGCCGTTCGTCCAACTCAGCGATACGGAACGTGTCGATGTTGGGCATGGTCTGCGAATTAGAGTTTGTGGCTACGGCGGGATGGCCAGGCTGGCAAGCCTAAACCACATAGGATACCGCATCTATGCAACGCCGTGCTCGGCCCTGCTGCTGGCGACCCAATTCGGGACCTCCGGCTCGACGAGGAACGCATTTGCAAGAGCGACCAATTCACCGTCTTTGATGCCTTAGCCGCGGGCAGACGACGTCATTGAGTGCGCATAACGGCGACTGCTGAACCGTTGAAGCCGCTCGGCCGCCGTGCCGTGCCGGTCGTTTGATGGCAACAGAGTCAGATTGAGCTATGGCATGGGCATTCGCTGAACCCCTAGTTCCGCGAATTCCCTCGCCAGACGACCATTCTGAACATGCCAGGGTGAATCCTAGCCAAACGCAATATTGGAAATGCCACGGCGGTCACTTCGCCTTGCGACGCTGCCTGGTTTTCTTCGGCGGGAACAGCCAGGCGTGAATATGGTCACCGACGGCCTCGAGCCTTTCGTCGGGAATATGCTGTCGGTAAATAGCCGACATATCGCCGGCATCGGCAACATGACCCATTATAAAACTGACGGCAACTTGATCGAGGCAGCCGCCACCGATCGTTTCGAACATCCGCCGCAATGAATAGAAGCCGTTGCCGTAGCGCCGCATCTTAAGGGACGTCAGCAGCTTGGAAAACTGTTTGGAAATCGGGTTATCTTCATAACCAGCCAGCTTTTCGCCGTCGCCGGCGGCTGGCGTTTTGGTGCGGGCCTCGAAACCGTTGCCCTTGAACGTAATAAAAACCCGCAATGCAAAAGAGCCGTCGAGCGGCTTGGGTCGCTGTGTGATCGCTTCGCGTAGTGCTGCCACGGTTTCGGGCCACAATTTGGCGCGTCGCTGGGCTCCTGTTTTCGGGCGAGGGAAACTCACCCAGCCGCGTTGCAAATCCAAATAATCTTGTGTCAGCAGGGCACAATCTTGATTGCCGTAGCCGCAGTTGATGCCCAGGAGGATCATCGCGCGCATGGGCTGCGGGGCGGCGTCGATCAAGACGTGCAGTTCGTCCCTTGAGAACTCGCGCCGGGGCTTGGTCAATCGGTCGCGGCGGATCGCTTTGGCAGTCGGTCGCACGATCATGGCCCGGTAGTTGCGATCCGAAATGCGCCCCGTTCTGGTCCCCCAATTGAACAGAATTCGGGTTCGTGTTAAGTCGGACTGCAAGGTAACGAGCCCGTGAGTTGATGCGAACGACTTGCGCAACAGCTCGAAATCGTCGCTCTGAAGGTCTTCTACTGCTCGGCCCGGACCGAACACCTTGATCATCCTGGCGCAGACCTGGTACAGGTCCGACCAGGACCGGGGTGTCAGTTCGCGGGTGTCAACTCGCTCCCGCATGGCGGTCAAGAAGGCATTTGCCAGCTCGCGGACCGTGATTCCATCAGCCTTGGGGCGAGGCTTCCGACCAGCCAGCAAGGCGTCTTTCTCGTCCAGCCACCTGGCCAAAGCGGCTTGGGGGTCACTCCACGGCCCGAAGTAATGCAGCTTGCCACGCACCTTTTTGGCCCATCGCTTGGTTGCATGGGCAAATAGGGGGAATTCGGGGTGGGGTTTGGGCGGTTTGCCAGTCGGCTTTGTTGTGGTAGACTTTTGCACTTGTCGTCCGCTGAAAATCGAGGGGTTTAGACCGCTTGGAATTAAAACGGGTGTCAGAACGGGTGTCACTCAGTATACCGGATTGACGTAAGTCCTTCCAGCCAGCGTAGCTTCAATTGGCAGAGCACCGCATTCGTAATGCGGGGGTTAAGGGTTCGATTCCCTTCGCTGGCTTTTGCAAGTCTCTTGAAGAGAGGGACTTGCGTTCTTTCGCTCGGCGCTGCCGAGCTGTGGCTCGGACCCGTTGGGGCTGGACGCGGCGTTCCCCTCGAAGCGATGGGCCACGCGTCCGATCGGCTACTCGGCCCCGATGTGCGTTCCCTTTTCGGCGATGGCGGGCCGCATCAAAAAGACCAGGATGACGAGGCAGGCGGCCAGGGCTGCCGAGACCCAAAAGACGTCGAAAAAGGCCAGGGACGAGGACTGGACGTTGCGGATGTTTGGCAGCGACTTGAGCGCCATGCTCTGCGAGATGGCGGCGTCGCCGGTGTGCTGGCGAAAGAAGGCGCCGCCGGCTTGCAGGAACTGATTCACGGCGGGGTTCAGTTCGTCGAGCCGCTCGTTGAGCCGCAGGGCGTGAAACTGGTCGCGGCGATCGTGGATCGTCTTGGCGACCGACGTGCCCACGCTGCCCCCTTCGTTGCGCAACAGGGCCAGGAGGCCGACCGCGCCGGCCCGCATCTCCTGGGGCACGTGCATGAAGGCCGCCACGTTCAACGGGGCAAAGATCATCGACAGCCCGGCGATCACCACCACCCGCGGCCAGACGACATGCCAGGGGCTGACGCCGAGATTCAACAGCGACATCCAATAGTTGCCCGCCGCCAACTTGATCAGCCCCGCGGCCATCAGATAGCGGGCATCGACGCCGCGCGTCAGCAACGTGCCGACGATGAGCAAAATCACCACGGCGAACAACCCGGCGGGCGACAGGACGAGGCCGGATGTCGTGGCGTCATAGCCGTACAGCGACTGCAACAACGTGGGCAACGTCGTGGTATTGGCATACAGCACGCCGAATGCGCAGAAGATGATGATGCAGCAGGAGCGGAAGTTGCGATCGGCCAAAGTCCGCAGATTGATCAAGGGATACTTGACTCGCAGTTCGCGCACGATCAGGGCCAGCAGCGAGAGCGCGAACACGACCGCCAGCGTTTGCACACGCCAGAACGGATCGCCAAACCAATCCCACTCCTGCCCCTTGCTCAGCAGAACTTCCCACGACACCATGGCCACGCTCAACAGCAGCAGGCCCGCGGTGTCGAAGCCGCGGTGTTCCTTTTGCAGCCGGCCGCGAGCTTCGGTCAGGTACGGCGGATCGCGGACCACGGCGCTGCACATCGCCAAGGCGAACAAGCCCACCGGCACGTTGAGATAAAAGATCCAGCGCCAGCCGTAGTTGTCCGTGATGTAGCCACCCAGCGTAGGCCCGACCACGGGGGCCAGCAACGCGGCGATGCCGAACAGGGTCTGAGCCCCACCTTGCTTCTCTGGCGGAAAGGCATCGAGCAGCACGCCCTGGCTGGAAGGCTGCAACCCGCCGCCGGCCAGGCCCTGCAACACGCGCGCGGCGATCAGCACATCCAGGCTCTGAGCCATGCCACACAGGGCCGAGGCGACGGTGAACAGCGCGATCGAGAAGAGAAAGTAGTTGCGGCGTCCGAAGCGAGTCGTCAGCCAGCCGGAAATCGGCAACACGATGGCGTTGGCCGCCAGGTAGCTGGTGATCACCCATTCGCTGTCAGTCTCGGGCGCCGACAGTCCGCCGGCAATATAGCGCAGGGCCACATTGGCGATCGTCGTATCGAGCACCTCCATGAACGTGGGCAGCACGACGGCGAAGGCCACGAGCCAGGGGCTGATCGCCGGGCGGGCCAGGGGCAACGGCATCGTCGCGGTGCTCATGGCGTCCGCTCCGGCTCCTTCTTGGGCTCGGTCTTCGCCTCCGGCGTATTGGGCGTAGTAGGCAGAAAGGGTTGCAGCAGCTTGCCGGCGTCGGGACCGGTGGGCGGCTCCTTGATGCGCACGTAGGGCGTGACCGACAAGCCGACGAATAGCGCGATCTTGTCGGGGTCGTAGTCGATCAGCTCGATCCGCACCGGCAGTCGCTGCACCACCTTGACGAAGTTGCCCGTGGCATTTTCGGGCGGCAGCAGGGCCAATGTCGAGCCGGTGCCCATCGTGAAGCCCGAGATGCGAGTACGCCGTGAAAAGTCGGCGA
>PLYM01000290.1:2569-4092 GCA_003153375.1 Planctomycetaceae bacterium | reverse complement strand
CGTGACGGAAGCGCAAATGCGATCGTGCAACGATTATCGTTTGACCACGCTGCGGTCGTGGATCTCAACGGTGCGGCCGCAGGGAATGGTTTTGTTTCCAACTTCGTGCCGGGTGGCGCGCCTGCGTCCCTCGTGGATCCGGCACGAATGTATGTCAGTGATCCGGCGGTCGAGCATCTCAATTCTGCGGCGCTCGTTCTCGGCCAACCCCAAACCGGCGATCTGCTTGCCGCCAATGTGAGTGGCACGAACATCACGGCCCAATTTGCCAACGACACGCTGACCCTGAGCGGTCTCGACACCGTGGCGCACTACCAACAGGTCTTGCGCACGGCTACCTACAGCAATACGAACGGCGGCCCCGCCGGGCCCTTTGAAACAATCACGATAGTGGTCAATGACGGCCGCTCCGATAGCGCTCCAGTCGTCGCCACGATTGGTATCGACCTGAATCCACCTGCCATTGATTTGAACGGGTCGGCCGACGGCACGGACTTTACGGTGCTCTGGGGCAGCACACAGAGTCCCGTTAATCTTGTTGACCCGACTGGGACGGTTACGGATCTCGATAGTGGATCTTTGCCGAACTTAGCGTCGATGAGCGTAAGCTTGACGAGCTCACACACGGGCGATGTATTGGCTGCCAACACCACGGGCACGACCATCACTCAACAGTTTGCGGGCGGCATACTCGTCCTCAGCGGAGTTGACACGCTCGAGCACTATCAGCAGGTATTGCGAAGCGTCACCTACAACAATACAGGCACTGGCCCCGGCGTGGACTCGGAGACGGTAAGCTTCGTGGCCAATGATGGCACGCTCAATAGCAATCTCGCCGAAGTGACGATCGACATTCCACCTGTCGTCAGCCTAACCGCCGGTGCCGGTTCGGGTGCACCGAATTTCAATACCACCTGGTACAACCAAGGCACGATCCCGATCGAGAACAACATTCTGGCAACAATTAGTGCGCCCTCCGGTGTGACCACACTCAGCTCGTTGACCGTCACGCTCGCCACGTTCCACACCGGCGACGTGCTCGCCTTGGCGCCCCTGGGCGGCGTCAGCGTGGCTCTGACCAGCAGCTACTCGGCCGGCACGCTCACCCTGAGCGGCACCGACACCGTGGGGCACTACCAGCAAGCTCTGCGGTTCATCAACTACAACAACACCGTGGGCGGACCAGGCACGTCGCCTATAACGACTACGTTAGTGGCGACTGATGGCATACTTTCGAGCACTCCGGTCACCGCCACGATCAACATCAACGTGGCTAACGGCCAAGTGTTGGGCAACCGGTTGTTCTACAACAACTCGAAGTACGACGGTAACAATGGCAACATCGCGGCCACCGACGACGCGGCCATCGCTTCGGACAAGACCGGCTACAACGGCACCGGCACGGCCACGTTCGCCAACGTGAGCTCATTCAACAAGGGCATCACCGGCATTATGGTCGATCTGCAAAACGGCATCGGCACGCACTCGGCAATCAACCTGACCAGCGGCGACATCTCGTTCAA
>PLYM01000290.1:0-2484 GCA_003153375.1 Planctomycetaceae bacterium | reverse complement strand
GGACGGCAAGGTGGACGGCAACGACGCCACTGCGGCGATCAGCAACGTGTTCTCGTTGCACTACCTGGCCAATCCCACCGGCCCGTTCGCCCCGAATGGCGGCGGATCGGCCTCGCCGGCTGCCAGCGCGGCGGTAACTCCAGCCGTCTCCGCAGCGAGCACCACCAACTCACTATTGAGCGCCACCAGCACGATCCTGAGCGGCTTGAGCTTCCTCAACACCAGCGCGCTCAACTCCTCGTCGATCCACAGTGCACTGCACCACGTGCTCAGCAGCCCGCCGGTGACCA
The DNA here is from genome assembly GCA_003153375.1 of Planctomycetaceae bacterium. Lineage (GTDB taxonomy): Bacteria > Planctomycetota > Planctomycetia > Pirellulales > PALSA-1355 > PALSA-1355. The sequence continues at coordinate 2,194 of PLYM01000290.1, read as the reverse complement.
AGGCCATCCAGACCGCCTTGCACAATCCGCAGCTCCTGCAAGCCGTCGAGCAAATCGCTAACGACTTCGACGTTCACGACGACGCGTTGGAAGGTCTGCTGGCGGATTTGGGCATCGAATAGACTTCAGGCTGCGGATTGACGGTGGGCGATTGCGGGCGGTGTCATGGCACAGGCAGCGGCACTGCTCGATTATTGGGGTGATCCGCGGCCGCTGGAAGCCAGCTTTCCGTTTTCAAAAACGGAAGTCTACCTGCACTTGGCGCTTCAGCTCATCTTCGACGGCTTGACGGCAGGCCGCTGCTTTGGCCTGTCGCCGACACCGGACTCCGCGTTGATCGTCCCCGCTTGGCCCTCGCTCGCCGAGCCGGCGCGCCATGCTCGCCTTGATCGGTAGCCGCGGCCCCTCGCCAGCCCCCGACGATGCCGATGCCCTCAAGGGCCAGTTGCTGCTGTATCAGGGACGCCGGCCGTACCGCCAGACGAGCGCGTGACCGGCCCTTCCCCTACCGGATCGGCTCGGGGCAATCGCATAGCCGGCCGCCACGCCATATATAATGTCAACTTGGCGGGTCCTGATGGAATTGCGCTGAGCAGTGCCGTCAGGACGGTTCTCGCATCAAAATTGCGGGAGAGAGTCTCGCCGCGGGGAGGTCCGCGCGTCCCGTTCGCACGCGCGGCTCAGAGACCAGGAAACGGAGCCGGCGCGCCACCACGCCTGAGGTCTACCTATGACCGAGGCCCTCGCAACCCGCCGGCGTCAGTTGAGGTTGAGACGAACGGTCTACGAATGGGGCTTCCTGGCGTTCGCGTCGATGTCCATTCTTTGTCTCGGCTAACCACTGGCAGCCGCGCGGGCCGGACACGGACTTATAGGGAGCAACGAGGTTGTGTTGGGCCAATAAGCATTGCAACTGAGTCTTGGCGGCCGCGGCCTGGCGTGACAGACGGGCCCGATGCCGCGTAACGTCACGCAGCTGCTGGTAATTGTCAGGAGGAATATACGCCAGCGGGATCTGGTTGATCCGCAAGAGGTTGGCCAGCAGTTGACTGTCCAGTTTGTCGGTCTTGCTGCGGCGCTGTACCATGGCGCGAAGGCGCAAAGGGTGGGCCAGCAGGATCGTCCCGAGCGGCCTCAACAGATCGAACAGCCAACGATAGGTGCCCGTGGCCTCGATCACCGCTCGAAACGGTTGGAGCGAACGCATCGTCTCGATAATCGCTTCACGATCCTGACACTCAATCCGCCAAGGGCCGCGTGAATTGCCCTCATCGTCCACCGCCGCAATCACGACAGTTTGCCGATGTAAGTCGATGCCTACGTGCCACATGATAGGTCTCCTGGTTTGGGGTACTACGAAACCGTCTGCGAAACGTTTATCGTAGCCCTCGAACCAGGGCCTTCCTGGCGCAGGGCGGTTATAGCATCACTACCCGTAAGATCTGACGTCCGCAGCCAACGGAACAAAGTGTGCTAAACTGACGCCAGCGCCCCGAGGATTGTCTCGTCCAGACTCTCGATTCACAGGTGGCCCGACGATGACGGTATTCCAGCGAGTCCTCTGTCCCGTGGATTTCTCGGAAACATCGGCGAAAGCATTGCTCTTTGCGGAGCGATTGGTTCGGGAAACTGGCACCGAATTAATCCTCCTGCACGCCTTTGATGCTCCGGCCAGCTACGACGCGGCCGGGCAGTACGAACCGGCTCGCCCGGAGATCAGGCGGCAATTTGAAGAGATCACCCCACTGCATCCAGAAATCAAGCTTGAACGAATCATGCACGCTGGGCCCGCTGGTGAGGTCATCTGCTGGTTGGCCCAAGACCGCAACTGCGACTTGATTGTGATGGGCACACACGGCCGAACCGGCCTTCGACACCTACTGTTGGGAAGTGTTGCCGAATACGTCCTTCGTCACGCGCACTGTCCAGTAACCACGGTACGCGATCCCTCGACGCTTGAGCCACCACTTGCCGAACCGCGTGTAATGCCGGCGCAGGCACCGCCGTGGACGTGAGACGACTCGCTGCGTGAGCAAACGGCCGCGTCAACTACCTCGCTTTCGACGAGTTCTCGGGACTTTGAATTGCAAGAGTAGAGTCGAGAGGTGGCGCGGTGGTTTAGGTGTAGCCTATCTGTGTCCCGCTCTTTCGTTTGCGGGTGCCTCACTAATTGGGGTCCCTAGCGGAATCTGTG
>PLYM01000020.1 GCA_003153375.1 Planctomycetaceae bacterium | reverse complement strand
CGCACGAAGTTGGTCGGATGACCACAAGCAGGAGAAGTGCGAGTACCGCTGGAAGAGGGTTGAATCGCCGTAGATTCAGGCGAGCGGTACTCGTGTCTGGAAGGAACCCATGAACTGCCGAAAGTCTAGGCGTATAACCGATGGATTGCAAGCGTTTCATCGTGCAATTGCTATAAAACTTTGAAGAGGTTTCTGCTGGTTCCCGCCCGAACGCACGAGGAGTCGGTTCAAGAAGTGATGGCAAACGCAGTTTGCACATTCGTCGTTTCACCGAAGAAAAGCGAACGTCGTCTAGCCAGCCATCCCAGCACAGCGAGCCCATGCGCAAGAAGTTTTCCCAAAATCGATTTACCACCTGCAAGGTATTCATTACACGTGCAATTAACGAATTCCGTTGCGTTGCAGATCTTTGGTTTTGGTATTGAGCCGCTGCCGAAATTACACTGGTGACCAGCCAAGTGACAGTTATCGGCAACCCAGGGAGGTTGATAATGACTTACCCTGGCGATGCTTGGCTCTCCGACCGCAAATTCTTGGCAGATCGACGCCCAATCGAAGTTCATCATGCGCAGCGATTTGCGGCGATCCGGCCGGTTAGGTCCTGGAAAAACACTGTTGAGCCGCAGCCGAAGCCTCAAGATGCCGCCGGTGCACCCTCGGCTCAATCTCTCACTCGAACCTCTAGAGCAGCGGTTATTGCTCACGGTTCCCGCGGTAATGTCGATCACCGACGACGCGCAACCGCCCGTGGTCGACTTGAACGGACCGGGTGCCGGAGGGAACGATTTCACGACGACCTGGAATAATTCCGGTGCGGTGAATATCGCGGACCCCACGGCCGCGATTACCGATCCCGATGGTGCGGATTTGTCCTCGGTTACGGCAACGGTTGCCAACCCCTTGCCGGGCGATACTCTCACCGCGACGCCCAGTGGAGGAGTCGGTGTCAGCGGTAACGGCACCGCGACGCTCACCCTTAGCGGCAGCGCCAGCGCGGCCGCCTACTCGACCGTGCTGCAGTCGGCGGCGTTCGACACCACCGCGGTATCGCCCGCCTTTACCAACCCCATCGACTTGAGCAACCTGGCCATTTGGATTCCTACAAGTGGCGTGGGTGCGTATCAGGAGGGATACGACATTCCGGGTAGCGCAACCGGGGTCGGTGGATTCACTCCGCCATCCGACGGTCAGCCAATTGGCCAAGTTGTTTGCCCAGGTGGGACGTATGGAAGCTACACCGCCGGCCAGTACGCGAACGGGAGTGTTGATCGGCCGCTATTGACCACCGTGCCAGCGGGGCCGAGCGACACTCGTGCTATGTTCAGTTACGGTACGACGGATAGTGGCAATACCGGGGTGTATGCCTCGGCGACTCGGGTCAACAACAGCATCAACGCGTTCAGCTGGCTGAATCAAGGCGATGGCTTCACGATTCAGTTCTGGACTTATGTCGCTACGGGCAGCGGCATAGCGCCAGGTGCGGTGCTGTTCGGAACGACGGACACTGACAACCATGCCGGCTTTTCGGTGCGCGTGGCCAGCGTGACCGACGGTGTGCCGCAGCTTGGGTTCTATTTAGACGACGGCGCGACGGTGCAGATGAATTATGGCGGCGGCGCTGGCTCGCAGTTGCCGCTCGATACGCTCTGCTGCGTGCAGATCACGTATGCCGGCCGCTGGACCGACAGCAGCCACACCGCGACCCAAAACGCGCCCATCGATTTCACGGTCACGACGGCATCGGGCTCATCTACGACCGCCTCCTCGTCGGATCTCACGCTCACGCCGCTCATGACCAATCACGCATTTTGCAATCTGACCGTCGGTGTCGACTGCAACGCCAGCAACGACAGCTCCGACAATCCGTTTATCGGCGACTTAGGCGACATCGTCATTCAGCACGGCGTGGCCTCGGCGACCGACCTGAGCAATTATCTGAACAATTACAAGGTCGTCAGTGAGAACACCACGGCGGGCTCCAGTTCGCTGTTGGTGCGGCAACTTGGCGCGGTCGGCGGAGGTGGGCTGAACCCGGAAGATATTTCGATGGGATTTATGGAGTTCGATTTCAGCGACACGAGCAAGATGTTCGCCGACACCGCAAGCTACCCCGCGACCTATACCACGAACGTCACGGCCAACGGCGCGGGTGTGGGCACCGTACAAGATGAGCTCGACAGCCTGATGGGACTGCAGCCGGGCTCATTGCAACGCGAAGCCGTACTTAAGTCAGACGCCTCGGCCGAGCCCACGATTGCCACGAACGCTTTCCAGGGAAAAACGGCGCTACAATTCGCTGGCACGGCAATCACGAATACGGCACTGGCCTTGAGCAACGGCAAGCAAATTGGCACGACCAATAACGGCGAACCCGAGTTGCTCACGGGCGACGAGACGATCTACCTCGTGGCAAAGAACACGGTGCCGGGCGACAGCAATGGCGCAGACCAGCAGGGCAGCGAGTTTTTGGGTTCGAGTGACAGCCAGGTTGAATATCTCGGCAGTGATTCGACCCCACCGAGCACGATACGAGTGCGTACCGGCAGCGGCGCAATTTTCCAGGCAGACAATACGCTGCCCTATGCGCCGGAGGACTGGAATACCGTCGTCATTCGCAAGAACGCCTCGGGATTTTACGTCTATCTGCCCGACGGAATGGGCGGCGCAACGATGGTCAGCGCAACCTCACTGACCGCAGCGAGCTATTTGGTGTTGGCGGATATCGGCTGGTCGAGCAGCACCGATAACGCAGCGGGCCTGATCTGGAAATGGGGCGTCTATGCCGCCGACATTGGCGACACGCTTGCTAAGGAGTTAGTAGTTGGGTTGCAGAATGGCGGGAAGCTACCAACTTCGGCATTGCCTGCTCGCACGGTCACCATCAATGTCTCGGCCACCGACGACGAATCGCTCACCAGCGCGCCGGCCACGTCCACGATCAATATCAATGCCGCTCCGACCGTCGATCTGAACGGTCCCGCGGCCGGCAATGGCTTTACTTCCCAGTGGGACGGAGCCATGCCGATCGCGATCACCGACTCGGCAACAGTGACCGACGACGGCTCCTACCTGGTCTCGATGACCGTCACGCTTACCAGCCCACGCACCGGAGACGTTTTGGCCGCCAGCACCGCCGGCACCGCGATCACGCAGAGCTACAACGCCGGCACGCTCAGCTTGACGGGTACCGACACAATCGCGGACTATCAGGCCGTATTGCGTTCGATCACTTACAACAATAGCGTGGACGACCCAGGAGTGGTCGTTGAGACCGCCACGGTCGTGACCAGCGACGGCTCGCTCACCAGCGCCCCAGTTCTGGCACGGATAAATATGCCGGCTCCGAACGTGATATTAACCGTGGGCTCGGGCACGCCGGACTTCACCACCAGTTGGTACGATAGCGGTCCAGTGCCGATTCAAAACAACGTGCTGGCTCATATCAACGCGCTCCCGGATGCTGTCAATCTGCAGTCGTTGACGGTCACGCTGGCCACGTTCCACACCGGCGACGTGCTCGCCCTGGCACCGTTGGGCGGCATCACCCTATCGCTGACCAGCAGCTACTCGGCCGNNCCGACACGGTGGCCCACTATCAGCAAGCCCTGCGGTTCATCAACTACAACAACACTGTGGGCGGGCCCGGCGCCACGCCGGTTGTGGCCACCTTCGTGGCCAACGACGGCACGCATATCGGCAAGCCAACGACGGCTACGATCAACATCAACGTGGCCAGTGGCCAAGTGCTGGGCAACCGGTTGTTCTACAATAACTCGAAGTACGACCTGAACAGCGGTGCGATCAACGCCAACGACGACGCGGCCATCGCTTCGGACAAGACCGNNACATCTCGTTCAAGGTCTCGCCGGCGACGTTCGTCACCACGACCTACAATCAACTGAGCACGTGGTCGGTGGCCCCTTCGCCCTCGGCCATCTCGGTGCGGATGGGTGCGGGCCAAGCGGGCTCGGATCGCTTGGAGATCACATTTGCCACGGGTGCGATCAAGAACGAATGGATCGAAGTCGACGTGCATGCCGGGGGAAACACGGGCTTGAGCGCCAACGACGTGTTCTACTTCGGCAGCGTGATCGGTGACTCGGGCGCGGCCGACACGGTGTTGTTGGCCAAGACCGACGGCAACGACTACAACGTGCCGTTCAGCAACATTGTGGGTCTGACGACTCCGGTGTGGAACCTGGCCGACTACACGAAGGACGGTAAGGTGGACGGCAACGATGCCACGGCGGCGATCGGCAACGTGTTCGCGTTGCACTACCTGGCCAATCCCACCGGCCCGTTCGCTCCCAACGGCGGCGGGTCGGCCGCCCCGGCGGCCAGCGCGGCGGTAACTCCAGCTGTATCGGCAGCCAGCCCCACCAATTCACTATCGAGCGCCACCAGCACGATCCTGAGCGGCTTGAGCTTCCTCAACACCAGCGCGCTCACCTCCTCGCCGACCCACAGTGCCATGCAGCACGTGTTCAGCAGCCCGCCGGTCGCTAAGGCCATTCAAACCGCCTTGCACAATCCGCAGCTCCTGCAAGCCGTCGAGCAAATCGCTAACGACTTCGACGTTCACGACGACGCGTTGGATGGTCTGCTGGCGGATTTGGGC